>CAZTTH010000034.1:30440-40876 GCA_964615975.1 uncultured Lentisphaerales bacterium
CCCGCAAGGCTTCGGCCAACTGAAACTGGGTAAACGGTTTATCCAATCGCAGATGAACTCCCAGTTCTTTGAATTCCGCCTCCTGGGCATCTTCCAACCGCCCGCTCGCGACAATCACGGGAATATTGGGTAACAACCGACGTAAGGCGCGCGCGAAAGCTAAACCGTCAACCTGCGGCATATGCAAATCGGTAATCACCGCCCGTAAATCCAGATGGTTTTGCGCCGCCTGGATCAGCCCGTCGGCGCCGTCGACGGCAGTTAATGGGGTGAAGTTCAAGTCGCTCAATACCGTGTTTGCCATGGTGCGCAAGGAAAGCTCATCATCGACAAACAGAATCAGCTCGCCATTGCCATGAAATTCGGCCGGAAGATTGGTAGTTAACAGGTCGGTTTTAAGTTGCTGTTGAGCGGGAAGATAGATCGCGAAGGTTGTGCCCTGACCCAATTGTGATGATACCTGAATGAAACCGTCATGTCCCTTGACAATCCCCAAGACGGTGGACAAGCCCATGCCGGTGCCTTTATCAGCCGCTTTGGTGGTAAAAAACGGGTCGAATATCTTCGCAAGTATTTCCGGGGCAATCCCCATGCCGGTGTCGGTAACTTTTAAGGCAACAAATCGCCCCGGCTTGGCTCCGGGAATCGCCGCACTGCTGATAAATACCGCGTCGACGTCCACGAGTTCTGTTGCCACTGTCAGTGTGCCGCCCTCCGGCATGGCATCGCGGGCATTGACACAGAGATTAAGCAGTACCTGATGCAGTTGTGTCGTATCGCCGCTTATCACCGGCAACTTCTGGGCTTGAATGATTCGCAGCTTGATATTTTTTGGAAAGGTGCTGGTGATGATTTTCTCCATTTCCCTGATCAAATAGATCAATTGTATGGCGGTATGTTTGCCCTCGGCTCCCTTGGCAAAAGACAATAACTGGCGCACCATATCAGCCGCGCGTTTGGCGCTGCTTTCCATGGTTTCGAGAATGACGGACTTATCGGGATATTTTATCTTCACCAATTTTAACCCCATCATTATCGGCGCCAGGGCGTTATTCAGGTCATGGGCAATTCCACCGGCCAGGGTGCCGATGGCTTCGAGGCGCTGCGCTCGGTTGGCGATTAATTCCGCATTTTTACGTTCGGAGATATCTTCGATAATCGCAATATGGTAATTGCAGGATTCCCCCAATGCCCACATCGGTGAAACGGTCAGGTTCACCCACACAATCGAACCGTCTGGGCGTAATAACCGTTTTTCCAGCGAGAAATTGCGCATCAGTCCCTGCTTCAACTCTTCCATTTTATCCAGGTCGGCCTGTAAATCATCTGGGTGGGTGATCGCCATATAAGTTGTCGCCAGCATCTGCTCCCTGGTCAATCCCGCAATCTCACAATCACGTTGATTGACCCTGATGAATCGACCGGTAACGGTATCGATCTGAGCCACACCGACCGCTGCCTGCTCGAAGATCGCGCGAAACCGCTCCTCACTTTCTCGCAAGGACTTTTCAATCTGCTTGAGTTCAGTAATATCGCGTGCGACCCAATAAACAGTTGTCGCGGTTAACGGTGAAACTTTGGCATCAAACCAGACTTCTCTCGACCCGATTGTCAACTGGTATTCCAAATGAGTCGCCCGGCCTCCTTGCAGGGTTTTCCTGATTTGCAAAAGTATGTTATCGGCAGCTTCTTGCGGCAGCACCTCATGAATCTTTTTCCCCAGTATTTCCCCGGAGGGGCGATACAAGTTCATCGGATCGGTAGGGGCGAGTTTGAGATAACGGCCTTCATCATCCAATACCAAAACAACATCGGTCAAGGCGGCAAATAGACTCCGCAACTCTTGATTCTGGGTCTCCATATCGTTTTCATGGAGTTGTAATTCACGAATCAGATTTTGCAGCTCCTGAGTTGAGAAAGTCTCGGGTTGCTGCTTGCATTGCAGCAGCGCGTCCTCGACCCGTTTATACAGGGGGGTGAAGGTCTCATCTTTAGGTTGTTCCTTTTCCGGCATATTTGCCTCCCTAACATTCAACTGGTTTTTCTTGCTCCTGCCGATGGACGGCCAGTGCACTCTGTTTTCATGGTTTCCTCTCCTGCGAAGGACTCAGGGCGGCACGCAACACTGCGGCCAACTCCTGCTGGGTAAAGGGTTTATCCAGGCGCAAATGGACTCCCAGGGATTTAAATTTCGTTTCGATATTGTCATCCAGCCGACCACTGGCGATGATTACCGGGATATCGGGCAACAACCGACGTAACGCGTGGACAAAAACCAGGCCATCCATCTGGGGCATGTGGAAATCGGTAATGATGGCACTCAGGTCGGTATGGTGCTGGGCTGCCTGAATGAGCCCGTCGGCGCCGTCGATGGCGGTCAACGGCGTGAAATTCAGTTCGCACAATACCTTGTTGGCGATGGCACGCACGGGAGCTTCGTCATCGACAAAAAGAATCAACTCACCATTGCCATGGAACTCCGCCTCTACACGGGTAATTTTTAAGTCGGTTTTTTGTTGCTGCTGAGTGGGGAGAAAAACTGAAATGGTCGTGCCGCGTTTGACCTGGGATGATACCCGGATGAAACCGCCATGTCCTTTCACAATGCCCAACACGGTGGACAAACCCATTCCCGTGCCTTTATCCGGTTCCTTGGTGGTAAAAAATGGATCAAAGACCTTGTCGAGGATCTCCGGAGTGATGCCCATGCCGGTATCAGTCACCCGCAATACCACATAGCTGCCGGGCCGGGCTTCCGGTGATGCCGGTGCGCTGCTGATGAAGACCTCGTCTACTGTCACCACCTCTGCGCTCAGCGTCAGGATGCCGCCTTGAGGCATGGCGTCGCGGGCGTTGACACAGAGATTGAGCAGCACCTGATGCAACTGCGTGGAGTCCCCCATTACCACGGGCAGTTTGGATGCCAGGTTGATCCGCAACTCAATGTCCTTGGGGAAGGTGCTGGCAATGATTTTCTCCATTTCCCCCATCAGTTGGGTTGGCTGTAAGGCAATCCGTTTACCTTCCGCTCCTTTGGCGAAGGACAATAACTGGCGCACCATTTCGGACGCACGCCTCGCGCTGCTCTCGAAAGTTTCAAGAATTTCAGCTTCATCGGGATGTCTTAAATTCAGAATTTGAATCCCCATCATGATCGGCGCCAGCACGTTATTGAGGTCGTGGGCGATACCGCTGGCCAGGGTGCCGATGGCTTCGAGGCGCTGTGCCCGGTTGGCGAGACGTTCGGCATTCTTGCGCTCGGTGATGTCCCGGGCAATGGTTGAAAAATATTCCACTTCCCCCTCCGGAGATTTATGTGCCAAAGCAACCTGTAGAACCGGAATTTCTTGGCCGGTGCGGCTGAGAATCGCCGTCTCCCCTGACCACACGCCTTTCTCCATGATGGTGGGAATCAGTTCATTTTGAATGATCTCATACGCCCAGTGGGGGTGCATGTCGGCAATCTGGAGGTTGGCAATTGATTCATCCCTGCTGATGCCGATCATTTTGCGCGCGGCTTGATTCAAGTATAACAGCCGCCGGTCAGTGTCAGCGGTGCCGACATAGTCGGGCGTTGATTCGAGGATGGCGATCAAGCGGCGACGTTCGTATTCCCCCTGGGTGCGTTCGGTGATATCGAAAATATTTCCCTCCAGACGAATGGGGGTGCCGTCGACGGAATAGACCGGGCGGCCAACTTCATAGACCCAGTGAATCCCGCCGTTTTGGTGAGTGATGCGATATTCGATTTTATATGGTTGCCGTTTGGTAATCCCCTGATGCACTTTTTCTTCGACCAGTGGCAGATCAGCAGGTAAAACGATGTTTCCCCAATCCATGCGGCCACTGAGAAAGTCATCCGCCGACCAGCCGGTGATTTCGTTGACCGCCTGACTTATAAAACTGACCCGCCACGGAGTAGTGAGTTCACACACATAGACCGCGCCAGGAACATTGTCAATGAAAGCGCGTAAACGCTCTTCCCGCTCAATGACCGCGGCGGTACGCTCAATGACCTTTTTCTCAAGGGTTTCATTCAATTCATGGAGTTGCTCTTCCAGCTCCTTATGCAAGCTAATATCCTGAACCACGGCAAGCATGTGCTGGGCGACTCCAGCCTGATCGCGAAGCACATCGCCACGTTGGAACAACCATTTGATCGTGCCATCCGGCCAGACCACGCGGTGTTCAATATTGAATTCATCTCCTTTCGTGATGCAGGCTGACACGGCCTCCGCGAATGCAGCACGATCAGCGGGATGCACCGCGGTAAGGAAATTCTGGTAGGTGGTGTCCAACTCCCCGATGGGATAACCAAACATGGGGGCGATCCGTTCAGTCCATAATAATTGGCCGGTTGCGATCGTCAAATCCCAGACGCCGACATTGGCAAAGTTCAAGCTTTGTTGAAAACGCTCCTCGTTATGTTTCAAGCGGTGGATCAACCATTTCAGTTCCCGGTAACGCTTGGCCCGTGACCACACCATCGACACTAGGGTATCGGTATCAACGGTTTTTTCGAGAAATTCATCCCCGCCTGACTCTATGCTCAGGATGCGGCGGCTCGTCCCCCCCTTGATGGTCAAAAAAATGATGGGGATTTCAAGGTATTCAGGAAAATGCCGGATTACCCCGGCCAGTTCAAATCCATTGCAGCCCGGCATTTCAACGTCCATAAGGATGACATCAGGCTGGAATTCTTTCAGCGGTCTCATGACGCGCAGGGGATCGATTTCAACATGGGAATTCATCTCCAGCGAATTAAACAAGGCGGCATTATACTCAGCGACCATCGGGTCATCATCAATGATTAAAACACGATAATGATTTCTGCCCTTGCGGTTGAGCAATCGATCGATCTGGTCTACCAGGTCATGGACATCAAAAGGTTTGACAAAATAGCCATCGCACCCGGCACGAAACGCGCCCAGGCGCGAGAGGATATCATTTTTTACCGAAATAAAGATCACTGGACAATTGATGCGGCCAATCTCACGCCAATGTTTGACCTGTTTTACTCCCGCCATTTCGTCATGGTTTATGATCACATCCATGAGAATCAAGGAAAAATCATGAACCGCCAGGGTCTCGTCCAACCGGTCCAGGCAAGTGATGGCGATGACATCATAGTTAAACGGCTTGAGTTTTTCAATTAAATCCCGGGCGAAATCTTCATCATCTTCTACCAGAAGGAGTTTTAGTTTTACCGACGGGTCATCAGGATGTCTGATCCGATCTCTCAGCTTTTTCAGGGTCAGGTCATTCGCATTCTCTTTGAGCGCCCTGATGGTGTGCAATAACCTGCGTATGACATCGCGGTCGGCGCGGGTCAGCTCACGGTCCGTGAGGATCAGTTCATCACCGATAAGCTCGACTGCTTTTGCCGCTTCCGATAATTGCGTGTAGCCATGGGTGCCGGCCGTGCCGGCTAATTTATGCGCATGATCTCGGAGCCGTACCACACCCTGCTTTTTAGCGCTGGCGGAGGTGCTTAATTCGATCTCTTCAAACTCGGATTCGATCTCTCTTTGATGTTGCTTGAGATGGGTGATGAATTCGCGTTTGATCGCGAGTAATTTATCGAGAAAATTAATCTTTTGTTCACTCATATAATGAAGCTCTGTATTGGGTGTTTAATTACGAAAATCATCCCTCACTAGTCCTTGATATCATCCTTCTGGCGCTGCCGCCTGATCGCCATCTTTAATCATAACCGCAGTCCAAAGATCACGCACCTGATCACACAATGTCATGGGATCAAAGGGCTTGGCAATAATCCCCGCCGCCCCCAGATTGAGATAGTGATCGAGTTCATGAGGTTGTACCTTGGCGGTCATGAAAATCACCGGCACGGATGCCAGCGCCGGGAACTTGCGTAATTCCCGCAAGGTCAAGGGGCCATCCAGTCCCGGCATCATGACATCCAGAAGTATCAAATCAGGAGCAAACTCCGCCGCTGCCGCCACGGCCGCGCTCCCAGAAGCACAGGCACAGACGGTAAAACCGCCCAGCATCTCCAGAGTGGCAACGGCAACCGCCTGAATGTCCGGCTCATCATCGACATGCAGAATACGATGAAGGGACGCCATTCAGGTATTCCTCCTGCAGGCATGGGGGGTATCAGCCGGGGATATTTTTCGGGCTTTTTTCTTGGCAATCGCAGCATGGATCATCATGGTCAGATCCGCATTGGTGGCTTTGGATTTAACCAATGTCACGAGATTGTTTTTCCCAATCTTCTCAGACCCTTCCGCCACCGCGGAGAAGAGGATGACCGGTGTCGCGTTATTGATACCGCTCCGCATTGATGACAACAGCTCCTCACCCCTGCCATCGGGAAGAATCAAGTCCAGTATGACCAGGTCAAAAACAGATTGTTGGAGCAGCGCGCATCCCGCTGCCAGGTTCATGGCTGGTGTGATCTGCGCCTGATCGCCGACCAGATCGGCGATGATTTTTAATATATCTGGATCGTCTTCAACATGAAGAATTTTTGCCGTGTTACCGCTGGTTAACGACATGGCATAACGCAATGATGCGGACAGTTGATCGTGATCGATTGGTTTTTGATGCCAGTCAACCACACCACTCAGTTCACCAGCGAATTCAATGGCGTTCTTTTGGGCGGTAGCCGAGATCACAATGATCGGCAGATTCATGGTTTCTGGCCGCAGGCGCAATTCTCGAATCAGGGTAATTCCATCTTTATCAGGCAATGCCAGGTCGAGAGTCATCGCGTCATAGGCGTGTTGTTTGAGGAGGGACAACGCTGCATTCGCGTTGGTGGCCTTGTCTGCCGTGAACCCATCCTGTTCCAGGATCATCTCCAACAGTTTTGCGATATCGGCGTCGTCTTCACAAATCAAAACCCGACCGTTGCTTAACCTGTCCGTCGTCACAGCGGCGGTATCGAGTTCAGAATTCCGATGACGCGGCAGATCAAAATAAAAAGTGGCGCCTTTGCCGACTTCCGTCGTGAAACCGATCGTGCCGCCATGGTGTTCGATGATTATTTTGGAGATATTCAACCCCAGACCCGTGCCGCCTTTGCGGCGGGCATCCGAAGAATCAGCCTGGGCAAACTTGTCAAATATCCGGTCGCGAAACGCTTCCGAAATGCCGGGACCATGATCGCGGACCGCGACTCGGAAACCACTGTCATGTGCTGACAAACTCAGTTCAACCTTCCCGCCGTCAGGTGAAAACTTGACCGCATTGGATAATAAGTTGGCCAGCACCTGCATGAGGCGGTCAGGATCACCTTTTACCATTGCCGTCTTCAGGGTTGAATGAAGTAAAAATGTCACCCCGCGCGGTTCCCCATATCCTTTATTCGCCTCGTATGCCTGATCCAATATCTGGCCAAGATCCAACGGGGTCATTTGGAAGCGCATTTTTCCAGATGCGATTTTATCGATATCAAGGATATCATTGATGAGGCGTACCAGCCTTTCGCAATTGTTATAGGCGATGTCCAGCATTGATGAAAGTTTGTCCGGTGATTCATTCAGGACACCGGATTTGATCAATCCCAGGGAGCCTTTGATGGATGTCAGGGGAGTCCGCAGCTCATGACTCACCGTTGAGACAAACTCCTGTTTTACCTTTTCAATCTGTTTGCGCTCGGTGATGTCGCGAATGGCGCCGGTAAACATTCTTTTCCCGCCTACTTCCATCTCGGCAACCGCGAGTTCCATGGGAAAAATCGAGCCGTCCCGGCGCAGTCCTTCAACCTCACGGCCAATGCCGATTATTTTGGCTTTTCGGGTTTCACGATAATTTTTCATATAACCGTCATGTTCATCGCGATAGGGGTTGGGCATTAACAGATTGATTTTGGAGCCGATCACTTCAACATCAGTGTAACCAAAAATACGCTGGGCGGCTGGATTAATACCCTCGATAATTCCATGATCATCAATGGTGATGATGCCATCAAGGATATTATTGAGAATGGCGCTCAAACGCACTTCCCGATCGCGGAGAGATTGCTCGGCCTGATGGCGCTCACTGACATCCCGGAGAATACAGGTAACCATCGGCCGGGCGTCAACTTCCATTTCACCGATGGCAATATCCAAGGGAAATGTCGTGCCATCATGGCGACGTCCCTTGCCTTCGGCGCCGGCCTGCTGCACCCATGGGGCGACGGAGTTCAATGGCGGTTCCAGTGACCCGCTCCCCGATGGGGCTAATAGCAGACTGATATTTTTTTCCCTGACGTTCTCCCAGGCATAACCAAACATGCGTTGAGCGGCAGGATTGTAGGATTTGATCCGGCAACATTCATCAATGGTAATGATGGCATCATGAGCGCTATCAACAATGCTTTTGTAACGCGTCTCGGTTGATCGGACCAATTCATCGGCGGTTCTTTTTTTAAAAAATAACCAAACCAGGATAAGAAAAATACTTAATGTTAAAATAAATAATATCCAAAACCAAAATTTAAGCATGATCACCGGTTTGTATGCTTCCGTGACATCGATTTCGCTGGTGACGCCAAACTTGAAATCAGGCAGCCAGGTCCAGGCCCCCACCACGGGAACCCCCCGATAGTCATTATAGCCATCGGTGTTTACTCCGCTTTCGCCTTTGACTGCCTGTGCCGCCATTGCCGTCAGCGGCCATGCAGAAGGCCCTTGAGAAGGACGAAATCCTTCGACCATGTTGCCACCTGGGTTACGGATTTGAACCGTCAATATCGATTGACTTTCTCGATGGGTGTTGAGCAGGCCGATTTGCCTTAAATGGTCGCCAAACCGGCTTTCGGATAGCATGGTTCCTGCCTGGGAAAACGCGTATATTTCTCCAGTCTCCCCCGATCGGTTGATTTGGAAAATCTGGCTGAAGTCAGCGACGGGATCCATGCGAAAGGCGATGACGCCAACAATTCGGCCGTCATCATCCTTGATGGGCAATGATAAAAACATCGTCGGGCGCGGGGATCGGGATATGCCATTTTCGTCAAGCTCGGTGACATTTTCGTAAAAGGGCAATGACAACACTTTTTTCCCCTGCCGGGAATCGTGAAAGAAATCGGATCGCCGCGCAAGTTTATTGGTCCCCAAATCCTCATCCGACGACGCGCCCACCTGCCAGCCGCTCTCATCAAATAACACAAACCCCATAAACCCGCATTTGAACAGTGGTTCCGCCAGAATCTCCCGCAGCGCGATTAATTCCGGGAGACGCATTAATCCCGCCTCGCGGGCATTTAATTCCCGGGTTTTTTTCAAGAGCGCCAACAGGGAGGGCTGGATCACCGGACCGTTCACTATGATTTCGGCCTGATTAATTTTTTCCTGGCGCCACAATCGCAGGATCGCGACATTGGTTTCCAGGGAAAACTGCAGGAATGAGGCCATATTCATTTGGGATGCTTTCTCGACCTTGCCGATGATAAATGCCCCGATCAGAAGTAATAATATGCTTAATCCGACAAACCCTGATCCAATCCGGTAAGTCAGATCCCGCCCAGACGACTTCGTTAATGCATGCTTTTTCATGTTGGTTCAAAAACTCTCATGTGAGTGCCAATCAAATCGGGATGAATGATTGAAGTGATAACAAGGGACTCGTTTAGTGCCTGATTCGAGCTCAAGAGATTTTGGCGTTTTACATTCGGACTGCTCTGAATCTCGACGCATTGACATAAGCAATAGATTTCTGAACTCTAAACGATGCTAAACAGATACATATTAATGCGTTGCCTGGCTTGGGTTCAGGAGATTTTCCATGCTCTGGCGAGTGGCGGAAAAGAAGTTTTATTAATGTATTAAATTTTAATTATATTACCCTCTATTACAATGAATTTTATTGCGCCATCTTCATGGTACGCGCATTACTATCAACGAAAGTGTTCGGAATTGCGAACCGTTTAATAATTTTTTTTATGGGTTTCGGGCACGAATATATTTCCCTTCGGGACAGCAATTATGAGTGATTGCATCTTGGCTAAATCCCTGATCCGGCTTTGATCCCGCGACTCCCCGCTTGAACAGAATAAAAATGTCATTACCTTAACCTTCATTTCAAACCAGAAATCACATCCCATCGTTTTCCATAAAATCAATAATAAACAAGTGATCGATCGTTATGAAAAAGTGGTCATTCAGCCTGATATTACTGGTTGTTTATGTGTTGACCTTTCATCTTTGGATGCATCTGGATCGCAAAGCGATCATGATCAGCGGCATCGTCATTTCCTGGATCTTGACCGGGATGCTGATGGTCTACAACCGCCGCTTGTATTTTGTCAATCGCCTCGACTGCTGTTTTCATTTTGCCGTGATTCTCGATCTCATTCTGGAAGCAGTTCTACCGCTCAATCATGATCATTTCGGTTTCTATTTTTGTGCCCTGGGATTCGCTTTGGTAATTGGCGGTTATCGTCAGGCCCATCTCAAGACGAAACCATAAGCGCAGGTCTCATG
>CAZTTH010000035.1:0-35627 GCA_964615975.1 uncultured Lentisphaerales bacterium
TGTATGTAAAGACCCCGGGTACTCGAGCTGGTGGAGTTTCCCCTCCAGTTTTGTCCGTTGTTCCGGTGATAACTGTGCCAGACGATGTTTGATATCTGTTATGAATGTGGATTTCATGGAGAAATTTTTATCTTTTTTTTAAAACATTACCCCCAAACCTTCTACATCAGCCATTAATTTCTCCAGGGTATCATCATCAAGGTCGGTTAGTTGTCGGGCAGTGATCGCCAGCGCCAGAGTACGAATCGTGGGATCAAGAAAAATATCCTGCACTGTCAACTCTACCGGTATCTTTGCCCGGATGCGGGACACGACCCGGGTCGCCTGCAAAGAATCCCCGCCCAGCATAAAAAAATTGTCATCCACCCCAATCCGATCACGGTGCAGTACCTCCTTCCAGATCGCCACCAACTCCTCCTCCATGGGAGTCTCGGGCGGAGCATATACTCCATGTAAATATTGTGCCAATTTATCCGCCATCCCAATGCGTTGTATTTTCCCGGTTGCTCCTTTGGGGATTTCAGGGAGAAAAATAAACTGGCTGGGAACCTTGAATAAAGCCAGATGCCGCAACCCAAACTCCTTCAATTCACGTTCCAAATCCTTTGTTTCCCGATTGGCCACCACCGCCAGGACCACGTCTTCACCCAATGTCGGATGCGGCACGGCAAAACAGACTGCCTGATCGATTGCGGGATGTTGCAGATACACTTCGTCAACTTCCCGCGGTGAGATCTTTTCGCCACCTCGATTGATCATCTCCTTTAATCGGCCAGTCAGGTATAAATACCCATCACTATCAAGATATCCTTGATCTCCAGTCCGGAACCAGCCTCCTACAAAAGCTGACTGATTAGCTTCCGGATTTGAGCGATAACCTGTCATCACATTCTCACCACGGATAACAACTTCGCCTTTCTCGCCGGATTTGAGTAATGTGCCCAGTTCATCCACGATCGCGATTTCCGGTCCTGCCGCAACTCCCACCGAACCGATCTTACGTATTCCGGGCGGCAATGGATTACTGGACATCTGGTGTGTTGCTTCGGTCATTCCATAGGATTCGATCACCGGCGCTGCAAAAACTTCTTCCAACCCCTGCAAAACGACGGCTGGTAAGGCGGCAGATGACGAGCGGATAAAACGTAACCCGGCGGCACGTGTTAGTTCAGGGTTTTTCCGGGCTATTTCGAGAATCATCTGATGCATCGTTGGCACCGCAGTATACCAGGTGGGATTAAACTCTTGCAGCCAGGCAAAAAATCGTCCGCCATCAAATCCCGGAGGACATATCACACTCGCCCCTGCCGTCAATGATGCAATTAAACCTGCCATTAAACCATGAATGTGGAATAACGGCATGGGATTCAGGCAGCGATCGCGTGGTGTCAATGCTAATGTTTTTGCGATATTGTGAGCAGAAGCCCAGAGATTCCGCTGCGTCAATGGCACCATTTTCGGCCGTGATGTCGTCCCTGAGGTATGTAGAATCAAGGCGATGGAATCAGCGACATCCTCGGAAACGGCGGGATCGGGGTCACACCTGCTATGTGCGATTATCTTTTTATAATCGCACATAGCAGGTGTGACCCCCAAGGTCTGCAAGGTCTCGATCACCTCGATCCCAAGTCTGGCAGCCACAATCCTCGCGGGTGATTCGTTGCCGGCTGGAAGTATAATCGCTTTCGCTCCGAGGTCTTTAAGATAGAATTCAAATTCCGCCTCACGGTAACTGGGATTCAGCGGCGCGCTGACGGCATGACAGGAGACCGCAATTAAAGTTGAGGCCAATTGGATGCCTGGAGGCAGGGCCATGGCGACACGATCCGAGCGTTGAATCCCTCTCTGCCTCAAATCACTGCCAATCGCGGCAATATGGCCGATCAATCCGCTATAAGTCAATGGCGGCATTTCCGGCGCCAGAATTGCGGCAGCTGCGGGATTAAGCTGCGCTTGATGAATGAGTAAATGGAATAAATTTTTCATGAAATTAATTTCTGGTTCGCGATACCCAAATTTTTTCTTGTTAGGTTCGCCAAATCGCGAATGGTTGGATTTAAAAACAGATCGTTCATTGTCAGTTTTATCTCCATTCTCGTCCGGATACGGCCTATTATTTGGTTTGCCAGCAATGAATCCCCGCCCAACATGAAAAAATTATCATCGACGCCAATTTTTTCGCACTTTAATACCTCTTTCCAGATCGCCTGCAGGCTTTCCTCGATGGGATCACGAGGTTGAACATAGTGCCGTTGCAAATTTTCTAAAAGCTGATCTGACAATTGATTGCGGAGGATTTTTCCGGTCGGACCAGTAGGGATTGCATTGACAAAAACAATCTGGCTGGGAACCTTGAACAAGGCCAGATTTTTCATTCCGAATTCCCGGAGATCACGTTCCAGCCCTGGGATCTCCGCCTCAGCCACCACCGCCAGGGCGACATCTTCTCCCAGAGACGGGTGAGGCACGGCAAAACATGTTGCCTGTGCGACTGCCGGATGACGTTGATACACTTCATCCACTTCCCAAGGCAGGACTTTTTCGCCGCCGCGATTTATCATTTCTTTCAGACGACCCGTGAGGTATAAAAATCCATCGTTATCGAGATACCCCAGATCACCGGTGCGCAACCAGCCGGAGGCTGTGTATGCATTCTGATTTGCGTCCTGATTTCCATTCTGGTTTGTCAGATAACCCGGCATGACATTGTCTCCTCTAATTATCACTTCGCCAGTCTCATCCGCAGACAGCAATTGGCCAGTGTTATTCATAATGGCGATTTCAGGTCCTGCGGACATACCCACTGATCCAACCTTGCGCCTGCCGGGCGGCAGAGGATTGCTGGTTATCATAGATGCGGCCTCCGTCATCGCGTAAGATTCGATTACCGGCGCTGCGAAGATTTCTTCCAACCCCCGCAATACGTTTGCCGGTAATGCCGTCGATGATGAGCGGATAAAACGTAACCTGGTTGATAAAACCGAATGAGATCGTTCCCTGGCTTTATCCAGAATAACTCGATGCATTGCGGGAACAGCGGTGTACCAGGTTGGGTGATAATCTTTAAGCCAGGCGAAAAATCGCTCAAGATCGAATCCGGCAGGACAAATCACACTTGCGCCCGCAGCCAGTGATGCAATCACCCCCGCCATCAAACCATGAATATGAAACAAGGGCATGAGATTCAAACATCGATCCAGTGGATTTAATTCTAAAGCCTGGAGGTAGTTGTGAGCAGAAGTCCAGAGATTTCGATGTGTCAATGGGATCATCTTGGGGCGGGAAGTAGTTCCAGAAGTATGCAGGATAAACGCAACCGAGGAATCGGGTGTGGGGTCACACCTGCTATTTGCGATTATCTTTTCATAATTGCAAATAGCAGGTGTGACCCCAAGGGTCCCCATGTCTTCCGCGATATCAACGATTTCAATACCCAGCCTGGTAGCCGCCGTTCTCGCCCGTGATTCTTTGCCGGCGGGAAGAACGATGGCTTTCGCCTTGAGATCAGTAAGATAGGTTTCAAACTCGGATTCACGATATGCGGGATTGAGCGGCGCGCCGACCGCATGACAAGCGACCGCGATGCACGTAGAGGCCAGGAGAGCGCCTGGAGGCAAAACCACGGCGACAATGTCCGGTGATTGAATGGCACGTTGCCGCAATTCACTGCCGACCTCGGCAATTCGAATGAGTAATTGCCGATATGTCAATCCGGGTTTATCGGGTGCATGAAGGGCATATGCATCCAGACGCGGTTTTGCCGCCGCTTCGATCATTGAGAATAAATCGCGCATTTGATTTGGGATAATTGATTTCTTAATCCATTGAATTTGGTTGCAATTTCGATTTCGCTGCTTAATAACCCCATACCGGCATTAATCAAATGATACCGGTATGGGGTTATTGGAATAGAATTTCACCACCACATTCTTAAAATCCTTGCGTGTGGTATGATGAAATCCATAAAAAACCATCGCTTTTTCAAACCATTTGTCACTCGGCTCATTCCATGATCCATATTGAACCTGCCATAGACCCAAAATCTGATTCGATTTATTTTTCTTTATAATCACATCCAATGCTTTATTTGAATAATGCAATAATGGCAGGCGATTTTTTACATAATAATTTAGCTGGGATGCGATTCCACTGAAAACGACCTGAGAATCAACACCGTTCTCTTTAAGTTTCCATGAATAATCCACAATGTATCGTGAGGTTTCACGAAGTTGATCTTTTCGGATCTCGGTATAGAAGTTTTTTTCATTGATGATTTTTTGAAAAAATCCAACGGCAATGATGACCAAGATGAGATAGCGAATCCATACCGGCTTCAGGATGGCTAACATCATGCCCATGAAAATCATCATAAGCGGCAGACAAAAGACAAAATATCGCGGTGAGATCATGGGAGATGATAATCGAGATTTAAGATAGATACCCAATAATCCGACCAGTATGACATATAAAATCAATGCTGTTGGTGGTAAGAGGTGTTTAAATTCAGTGGCTGGCTTGAGCGCGTTGTGGGATGATTTCAACATAAGTACCAGTAAAAAAACCAGTGATAAGCCGAAAAGAGCAACAGAAAATTTGTCGTTCAATAATTGTACCACTGCGTAACTCAGGATTTCTTCGGGAACTTTGATGTTGGGAGAGAAACTCTTCTCTGCCGCTGCTCTCCTTAAGGGACCAATCAAGGGAAGAGTCAGGATAATCACTCCCAGAGTAGCCAGCGAGAAACCTTTGATAAATTTCCCGCGTTTGTTATCAGCATAGGCTACAATCGGGGCGGTACAGATGATTGCGGCCATAAAAAAAATGGCAACAAAATGAGTGTAAATATTGAGGCTCGAAAAGAGTGTAACCCCAGCCAGGTTTTTCCAGGTTGGCTCCCTGTAGGCTTTGAGAAAAAAAATCAGGAATATTGTCGATAACAAGAAGACGAGAATATAGGCGCGTACTTCCTGAGAATAATAGAGATGATAAGTCGAAAAGGTCGTGATAAACGCCGCATACAAACCGGTATTCCGGTCATAATAAATTTTACCCAAGAAGTAAATGCTGATCAGACCCGCAATACCAATAAGAGCCGCAAGCAGGCGTACAGAATATTCTGAATAATGGAAATGCGCTCCCCAATGATTCACCAGAAAATAGAATAATGGGGGATTACGATCACTGGCAGTAATATTCAGCCATTCATTGAAGCTGTGAGACTTCATGCTGATTGCCATGGTCATCAATTCATCGTACCATAAACTCTGGGAGGTGAGTTTGTACAAACGCAATCCCGCGCCGATCAATATCACGAGGGCAAGGATAGAATAATGATAATAGAAATGGGCGTGCGACCTGGTATTTGGACTGCTTTTCATGATTTGATTAAATCTTTAGACTTTGAATTCTAAATCCGCATCTACAATTCCAATATTTTATCATGGGTATAAATACCTGTTTTAGCTCGATAAAACTAGTTTTATTAATCCCAGGGATGGATGGAATAATGAAATCTCCTTTAATTAAAAAGGGGGTAAGTGCTGAAGGATAGGTTTCATCGAGTAATACTTCACAACCAGGGATTTAAATTTATGGTTAGTCACATTAACCAAGCCACGATCAATCAATTGTCTTTCAAATTGCTGATCATTTAATTTATTCCAATGACCATATTGAATCTGCCAGACGCCCAGTGAATCCAGGGCGGATTCAGGAACCATCTCATTCAACATTCCATGGGTATAATCCAATAATTGCAGCCTGTCCTTGGCGTAATACTGGAGAAATTTCGCTATCTCGGAGAAAACCAATGGTCGTTGGTGGTTTGAGTTGCCGAGTTTACTTGATGTCTCGATGATATATTCAATCGCCTCCCGATGCTGATCCTTGGTGATATTTGAATAGTATTTCTCATCGAGGTACAGGGTTTTTAAAAAGCTGACTACGATTAGAAGAGTCAGGATATAGCGCAAGGATAACGGTTTCAATGTTGCCAGCAGTACACTGATGATGACAACAAGCAGCGGCAGGCAAAAGATAAAATAGCGTATCATGATCATGGGAGATGAAAAGATTGATTTCAGATAAATCACAAAAACACTGATCAGGAAAGTTAATAATAACAACGATATTGCAGGTAATAACCGCTGTAATTCACTTGGGGATAGCGATGAAAATTTGGTGATATTGAACATCCCAACAAGCAAATAACCAAGCAAAATACAGAACAATGCAGTGTTATAATAACTTAAATCCAGACTGCGAAAGATGACAAAACTAAGTATGGCCTCCGGATTATCGATAGTGGGAGAAAAGGAATTCTTCCCTGCCGCCATCAACAGCGGATGGATCAATGGGGAGGTTAATATCAGAATCCCCAGGGTTGCCCCCATAAATCGCCTAATAAAGGGCCAACGCCGATGATCAGCAAAAGCGACCAAGGGTGCGGCGCAGGAAATCCCCAGGGAAAAGAATATGGCGATATAATGAGCATAGATATTGAGCGCGGAAAACACCACATAACCGGCCCAATTAATCCCGCTGGGATTTTCATAAGCTCTGAAAAAAAACCAAAGGGCTGACGTTGTCAATAAAAACACCAGAATATAGGCGCGAACTTCCTGCGAGTAAGACAAATTAAAAACTGATGAAGCGGTAATTATCACGGCGATCAGACCGCTATCACGTCCATTGACTTGTTTTCCTAAAAAATAGATGGCCAGCAAACCCGCGCTGCCAATCATCGCGGGCAGCAGGCGCACGGAAAGTTCGGAATAATTAAACGGCAGCCCCCAAAGATGCACCAGCATATAAAAGAGCGGAGGATTGCGATCCATTGCGGCGATATCAAGCCATTCAGAGAATGTATGTGATTCCATGCTGAAATACATGGTCGCCAGTTCATCAAACCAGAAACTTTGATAGGTGAGTTTATACAATCGCATGCCGACACCGAGCAGGAGAACCAAGACAAGGAAATAATCAATTGAGCTGGATCCACGACGAAGATTGAATGATAAGCGATTTAACATGAGTTACTTCGTGCCAAGGTGTCGATGGCGATAGTTAAACTGAACCCAATCAGGTTTTAGAAAAGATGGCACGATTGCCAGCACGAGAGGAGCAGCAGCGCGCAAAATTCGACTGCTGGCACTCGAATCATTTCTGACGGCAGGTCTCAGCTTTGCTTCGCGCTATTGCTTCTAAAGAGTATTCCGCTGAGCAACAGGATACCAAACGCCTGAAATATGCTGATCTTGGTGACCCCGAATATGGTTGGCATGAGCCAGTTCCACAAGAGCCAGACCGGCAGTGAAAATAATATCGCGATACCCAATACCAGGCCGGCAAACATGGCCACTATCCCAATAACTTTCGAAATGAATCCCATGTAAATCTCTCCTTATTTATTATTAGGTGATGTATCGATCAAAATGTTAATGCCTTATCCATTGCCGTCAATTCGATCCAGGCACATCTGCAGTTTTTCCGCCAGGATTTTTACCCGAGGCTCCTGAACGATAGTAAGGTGATTGCCTGGGACGGTAATGACTTCGACGCCGCCTTGCGCCAGCCTGCCCCACCCCAAATCCGGTTCCAGGGAATGAAACAACGGCCGGGCCCGGGCTTTGAACAAGGTTATTTTCGCGGGATAAGCTTGGGGGACATAAGCCAATGCCGCCTGCCAGTGGTCATCTATCATTCGGCGAATATAAGTCGGTTGCTCATGGTATTGCATAAGATCTTCGACGTCCGGCTGGAAAAATGGAATGTTTGTATGATGCATTTTCCGAAATAATCGTCGATTAATTTTTCTGATCAACCTGCTAAAAGTTGCCAGTAGATTAGGAGGGGGGTTTTGCAGGGTGTTGAAAATCCAGAACCCCAGATTTTTCAGAAAATATGGCATCAAATGAACTGTATTTGATGGGGAGGCTAATAAATGACGGTGATGAAAAAATGCATCAATGATTATTACCAACGCTACCGGCAGTCCTTGTCGATGGAGTTGCTGAGCCATTTCATACGTCACGCGCACGCCCCAGGACCAACATGCAAGAACAAAGGGGCCAGTAGGATGGATTGAACCTAATTCCTGGATATATCCCGCAGCCATTTCCTCGATCCGTTTATAAGCCTTGAATTCACCATTCACCATCGGCGGGATAAATCCATAAACCGGCTGATCTGGTGCGAGATAACGTGCGATCGTTTCTCCATAGCGAATATTGCCACTGATCACATGGAGAAAAAATAAAGGAATTTTATGCCCATGGGGGTGCAAAGAGACCAGGGAAGAATTTTCCCCATTACCTTTATTCTGACTTACAAGCTGGGCTAACCGAGCAATCGTGGAAAATTTCAGTATCTGAGTTAATGACAGTCGACGATCGAATTCTTTTTCTATTGCCGCAAGCATTCGGATCGCCATCAGGGAATTTCCCCCCAACGTGAAAAAATCATCATCAATGCCAAACGACTCATTATTTAAAATTCGCCTCCAGATCGAGATCAACCGCATTTCCAGATCATCCGCAGAGGTCATGGCGGTTGATTCAATTGCGGGTGACACTGGAGCCGGCATGGGTAAGGCCCGCCGATTGATCTTGCCATTAAAGGTCATTGGCATGGTTGAGAGCATAATGAACTCAGAGGGCAGCATGTATTCCGGGAGTTTATCTTTAAGAAAGTCCTGATATTGGAATCCATCCATTACTGCTTTTCCGGATGGCACAATATACGCAACCAGGCGCTGTTCTGAAGCCTGTTCCCCATGGAGAACCACGACTGCCTGCCTGACTGTGGGATGATCCGTGATTACCGATTCGATTTCATTTAATTCAATGCGGTAACCATGTAATTTCACCTGCCAGTCTTTGCGTCCCACATATTCAATCGCGCCATCGGGCAGCAGACGCCCCAGATCACCGGTATGGTAAATGCGTCGTGTCCCGCCATCGGGATCGGGAATAAAGACTTTGTTTGTCAACTCGGGCTGATGCCAATAACCGTTTGCCACACCGGAACTGCGAATGGCGATTTCGCCCACCCAGTCATTGGTTTCACCCGCCTCATTGAGCAAAAATATTTCGGTGTCATCCACCGGAAAGCCAACCGGCACCTTTTTCCGTGGCAGGGCGGTATGGCAACCCAACTCATATTGTAATGCCAGGGTAGATTCCGTGGGTCCCAAACCATTGATCAAATGACATCCGCTGGAAACCCGTTGATAAAAGCGCTCCACATCCCTGGCATAAAGCTCTTCTCCGCCTAATACAACCAGCCTTAATTGGGGCAACTCCATTTTATCTCCGAGTGTGTCGATCCACAACCGGAATACCGTTGGCGTTGAATGATATATGGTTATTCCACCATCATTCATGGTTTGATTCAGGTAGGGCAAACCATCCTGATGGATATCGATAAGAAACAGCGTTGCCCCATTTAATAACGCGCCAAAGATATCCATGACCGCGGCATCAAATGCATAGGAAGATATCAGCGTTAACCGATCACCGGAATGGATTGACAGCCGATTGGTATAATTGCGTATATGGAATAATACCTGGTGGTGATTTTGAATTATCCCCTTGGGTAATCCGGTAGAGCCTGAGGTATAAAGAATATAGGCGACGGCAGCAGGGGAAATGTCATCGCCTTTCAAATGATGTGCGCCCGCATCGCCAAGGTCTTCTACATTTATAATGGGAAGAGAACCAGAGGATAATGTGGCGGCAATTTGCGCATTGACGCGGTTGGTTATGATCAACGAAGCCGCGGTCTCGTTAAGAATATGAATCAGGCGCGCCAGTGGAGTTTGAGCAACCAGCGGCACATAAGCCTTGCCTGCTTTGAGAACTCCAATAATCGCCGCGATCATATAGGCATCATGACTCATCAGCAGGACGATATTTCCGGGATCATGGATTTGCTCTTTAACGATTGCCCGGGCAATTTTTTCAGCTTCCTGATTCAATCTTCGATAAGTCCAATCTCCCTCCGCTGTTACAACCGCGATGCGCCGGCCATGACGATTAACTTGTTGTTCGAAGCGGGCGGGGATTGATTGTTCAACAGCATCCCGGGAAAAAGGAACTAAGGAATCAGATGTCACTTGCTTCCCGCTGGATTGGGGCTGCATCGATCTCTGTTTTAATCGAGATAAAAGATAACCATTTAATGTCAGCCGGGGATTGCTTACCGCTTCCTGCAACATCATGACAAATCGTTCCATCAGCGAAGCAATAGTCTCAGGAGCGAACAGAGCGCTTGCGAATTCGCCAATCAATTGCAGCCCTGTATCAGTTTCCTGTGTATAGAGAGTGAACTCATTAAGTGAAAGCGGCAGAAATATCCGCTCTTCTGAGATCTCCAACCCCGGTAGATTACAGCTGGGGCAGGATGGTAATTTGGTAAAATTGATGGCAGTAAACATCCCGGGTGATCTTTCATCGCGATTTTCAAGTGATCGCGTGATCAGATCAAATGGGTACTCATCATGCGCCAAAGCCTCATCAAGAATCTGATGCACCTGGCGGATAAGACAGGAGAAGGTAATGTTCCCGCTGACCGCCACTTTAAGAGCAACTACATGATTAAAATATCCAATCAACTTTTTCAACTCAGGCTGATGACGTCCAACGAGTGTAGTTCCCAGGGTGATTTCCCGCCTGCCAGTAAGTCGATATAACATGACGATGAAGGCGGCCATTAGCGTGCGAAACAAGGTACTGCCATGGACATGAGCGAGCTGCTTCAAGGATCGGGTCAATTCCGGGGTTAATGCCAGACGGTGGATATCTCCCTTGTTGTCTGCGGTAATCGGAGGCGGAAAATCATAGAGCAATTCCAATGTGGTTCGCTCACCTGTAACATGGTTGCGCCAATACCTTTCGTGTACTTTCCAGGCATCTGAAGAAAACAGTTGTTGTTGTCGATGGATATAGTCTGAATACTTCAATGATAAAGGGGGGATAAGGACATCCGCATAGGCAGCCACCAATTCATCCATGAATATCGGCCATGATCCGCCATCCATCACCAAATGATGGAACGCGATCAGAAGTTGGAATTCATCATCCCTTGATTGATAGAGACGACATCGAATCAAGGGGCCAGCGCCAAGATCGAATGGAAGAAAACCAAACTTCAGAACTGATGCATCCAGGGAGGAATATTCCTCCTCCTTCCCGATGATGCCATTGTCATCAAGGTTACCAATAAATGAACATTCAGCTGCTATCTGTTGAACAAGATCGCCACTCTCATCATTGAAGGTGGCCCGGAGCGGCTCATGGCGCTCTATGATCACTCGCAATGAGTGGAATAGTTTCTTCTGATCAAGCAGACCGCGGAATGTGACCCGCCACAACAGATTGAACAGCGATTTATTGGATGCGAGTCGACTCATCAGCCAGACCGATTGCTGGGTGATTGATGGCGGAATGATTTTACGTAAACAATTTTTCATTAAATCAACCGGTTTATTGGTGGTATCGATCAACCTATATCGCCTGATCGATGCACTCTCGCAAATGCTCCGCCAGGACGCTAACATTCGGTTCGCTCAGCAAACTCAAATGATCGCCGGGCACGTCGATTACCTCGACCCCATCCTGGGCCAGCCTGTCCCAGCCATAATAGCGGCGATCAAAAATACCGGCGCCCTGATTCAGAACTCGAAACAATGTGACTCTGCCTGAATATGGCCGCGGGTCGTACTGATTACGCGCCATATAATTGGCTTCACGGACATTGCGGTATGCCGGCGGCAAGTCCTCTCCCGGCGCCTCCAACATCTCCTGTACTTCCAATTGCCAGCGGCGATTGTTGAGACGCCGTTTAATGGTCCGCGCTTTGCGGCGGCAATAATCAATCTTTTCAGCAAATGGCAACGTCACAAGCGCTTGGGAATGATATCCGAAGCGATTGCCAACGCTTTTCATGCATTCCCATGCCTGGCGATGAAAAGGCATTCCATTCAGTGAATTTATCCAGGTATCAAAAACCGCGGTTAATGCCACCCGACAACCTTGCTCCTGCAATTGGCGCGCGATTTCGTAAGCCACCAGCCCGCCAAATGAATGACCGGCAAGTAAATATGGACCTTCGGGATAGAATTCACGGATATCGCGGACATAATGAGCAGCCATCTTTTCCAGAGAATAATATGGTGACCGCACCCCATCCAGCCCCACCGATTGCAAGCCATACACCGGATAACTTTCGCCGATATGTCGTGCGAGAAGGTGATATCCCAGCACATTGCCGCCAACCGCGTGCATACAAAACAAGGGCGGACGTGATCTACCGGGCTGAATCACCACCAGAGATGACCAGGGCGGTGGCAATCCCTCCAAACGGCGAAGCAACCCAGCCAACTCTTTCACCGTCGGTGCCTGAAGGATCGTTGACAAGGTGAAATTTTGCCTGAATTGACGGTTGATTTGCTCGACCAGTCGCAATGCCATCAATGAGTTCCCGCCCAAGGCGAAGAAATGATCATGTATGTCTGGCTGTTTTCGCTGCATTACCTTTGCCCATATTTCCCCCAGCTTCTGCTCAATTGTGGTGGTGGAATTAAAATCAGAATCTTCGAGTTCATTCCTGATGATTGGGGCTCCCACATCATTGGGCGCTGATCGACCTGGAATCTTCTCAAGTTTATCCAGACACACCTGCAGTTTATCCGCCAGGATTTTTACTTGTGGTTCCTGAGTAATACTTAGATGTGTGCCTGGTGTGGCAATGACTTTAACACCGCCGCGCGCGATTTTTCCCCATCCCAGGTCCGGCTCGAGAGAATGTAATAAAGGACGGGACAATGCCCGAAATAAGGTAATCCGTCCGTGATATTCCCTGGGTTTATAATGGATGCCAGCCTGGTAATGAATCCGCATGACCTGATGCATGTTTTTCGGGAATCTCGCGATATTAAAGAGATTTTCCACTGGCGGGACAAACTCGCGTTGAGACTTGAATGTGAAGAGATGGAGTACGCGCTTCCACAATAGTTGTAGTTTTCGTCCGATGACGTCTTTATTCAAAGCAGTCAGGTTGGGCAAACAAGTAGCGAAAAACCAACTGGGAATGTTTCCAATAAAATAAGGCAATAATTCGCGAAAATTAGCGCTGGACTCGTATATCGGGCGCTGGTGCAGCGGGGTATCGATTATGGCTGTTAATGCTGGAGGTTGCCCCTGCTTCTCAAGCTGACATGCCATCTCCAATGCCAGGTGACCGCCCCATGACCAGGCTGCCAAGAGATAAGGCCCCGAAGGTTGGACCAGCTTCATGGCAGCGATATATTGCGTCGCCATCTCCTCGATCCGGTGATAGGGGCGGAATTCACCTTCGCATCCCGGAGGTTGCAGCCCATAAACCGGTTGATCTGATGTTAGATAGGTCGCGATCCGGCGCCCATAATAGAGATCACCGCCAATCATATGGAGAAAAAATAGCGGCGGTTTATTGCCCTGTGGACGGATTGAAACCAATGATGACCACTGTGACGGGAGGTCTTTCTGGCCGCGCAAAACGGCAGCCAGCGATTGGACGGTGGGGGCTTCGATGATGGTTGACAAGGAGATGCTCCAATGGTATTGCTCCTTAAGCTGTTTAACCAGTTCCAATGTCAACAATGAGTTTCCACCCATCGCGAAAAAATTGGAGTTTACCTTGATCTCCTTTACTCCCAGTATCTGCGAAAAAATCTTTAACAGCTCATTTTCGATACTGTCGCGGGCTTCATCGGTTGAGTTGCCGCTGGCAATGATATCTTGGGCGGCTGCTGCCGTGATACATGTCGGGGAGTCATATGTCGCCTCATTCAGGGATGACGCAGAAATGGATACCATTTCATGGTGAAGAGTTAATCGCGAATTCAAATCCTCAATCGAGGTTTCAAGGGTTAGGGTCATTTCGGATAAAATCACCAGGTAATCACCAATCATCCCCTCGACCACCCTGGCGTCGAAATGATGATTCTGATATTCAAAATATCCTTTGATTTCAGTAGAAAAATCCTGCAATCGCAACCCCGCGTGGTAATTGGCATAACCATTGAATATGAATTCAGGCCGGAGTGTATCCCGGAATAGTGGCAGTGTGCCATAGTCAGCTGATTCGACGGTAAAAAAAATTCGCGAAAAGGGGTATCGTTTTAACTCGGGGAACTCCATGATCGTTTGTATGGGAATATGTTGATGCTCCAAGGCTTCAAGCCAGATTCCGCGAATCTCTTGCATCACTGCCTTAAGGCTTGGGTTGCCTTTGATCCGAATTCTGGCGCATAACAGATTATTATAAAATCCGATTGCATCCTTTATTTCCGGGATCATCCGCCCGGGAACCGGAATACAACAAGTGAAATCCTCCTGTCGCGATGCAATCCGCAATAAAACCGCCCAGGCAGTGAACATGGTAATAAAAAGAGAGACTCCTTCCTCGTTGGACAAGAGCCTCAGTTTCTCAATCAACTCCTTGTCGAGTCCAAACACCATCCGTCTCCCGCCATAACTCAAGGTGTTGCCATCCTTTTTTTCTCCCGGCAATGGTGACAATGGGCGCAGATCCTTGAGCTGAGATTTCCAATACTCGCGTTGCCTTTTCCACACCCCTGACGCCATCGCTTTTTCATCCCATTTGACATAGTCGGCATATTGGATGAATGGCGGCAAATCCACGGGTGAATTTACTCCAATTCGGGACTGGTAGAAAGTTGAGAGTTCCCGCAGCAAAACCGCGAATGAAGCTCCGTCAAAAATCAGATGATGAATAACCATGATAATCAAATATCCATCATTGCCCTCCCGATTAATTACCACCCGAATTGGCGGCGTTTCCATCAAGTTGAAAGGTTTGTGGATAAAGTCATTTACCCATGAAGGCAAAACTTCAGGATTGTTCGGGGTTGATTCACAAGGGATATCGGTGATCATCAGCGGCAGTTTGTAATCAGCTAAGATCTGCTGAATTGGTTCACCATCTTGGATGGGAAAGCAGGTGCGGAGAATTTCATGTCGTTGGATGACATCATCCAGAGCATTTGAGAATGCAGGGAGAGCGAAATCTCTCCTAAAACGAAAGCAGAATGGCAGATGATACACCGGGTTTTCAGGATCCAAGCGTTGCAGACGCCATAAATTTAATTGGGCTGGGGATAACCGGTTTCTTGCGTCCCGCGGCTCCATCATGAATGCCGGTAGATCCTGGACAACCGGCTCGCCAACTGGCGCCTGTAACATGTCCATTAATTTAGGTTTATACTCCTTGAGGCGTTTCAGCAATTCAGGCTTCACGGCCCCGGGCGGCGCGGTAATGCGTAATTGTCCATCTTCAACCTGAACTTGTATTTGCAGATGGTGCAGTTCTTCCAATAACGCGTTAAGGCTCATGAGGATTTGCTAAAATATCGGTTGAAATAAAACATGTTGATAATAAGTGTGAATTACAATAGAATTCAATATGGCCCCGTCGTGAAGAGGGGAAAAGTAATACTCACAATGCTGTTGAGTTGAGAGTGGAGGGTGTTTGGGGTGGAGTTATTTTCGGATGAAAATCCACGAACCTTATGATCAGTAAAGGATTTTAGTTTCTCTGCTTGAATTGCCGTCTGATTCTCTGGAGAATCAGACGCTTTAGCATGCAATAATAAGTCGTTTTATTGGCATGAGGAAATTTCATATTCGGCATTCTGAAACCGAGGAATTGCGACAATTCCTTCCAACCCGATCCCTCTTCCCAGCAAACCTCCAGAAATTTTTCTGGCTGATTTTTGAAATATTTGCGAACGGCATCATTGTGACGCAAGTAAACAGAAATGAATTCTGCCTTGTGTGCTTGCGGCTGGGCATGACCATATACCCATTCTCTGAGTTGAAAAAACTCAGAATTCGGCCCAATCCGTCTAGCCCAGCGGCAATAACTCTTATACCATGTTTCCGGATCGCGTCGTCTGGTTAATATAAATTTGGTATCCTTAAAGGCCTCATCGACTTCCCGGTAAACGAGGTACCACGGACAGTCTTCAAAACTCTCGTAGTCTGCCATTAATTTCAGCACCTCATCAACCCGGCCGTCATGCCATAATTTCAATGCGGGGATATCCCAGGTTCTGTGTGTCAATCCCCATATTCTGAAACAGTCACTCAGTGATTTAGTACCAGTTTTATTCAGTCCCACTCCTATGATTTTCACCGCAAATTTCTCCAATTCCCTGGTTGTTGTTTCCGGGTGCCCGACTTGTTAATTAATAATTCAGTGCGTTTCCAACACGGTTAATTGTTGTGATTAGGTTTGTTTTTACACTATCGAAAACAGTGCGGTAACCAAGAGATCGTTTTCTCAGAGACAAATGGATTCAAATTCAACATTCGAGACCCTCGTCGTATCAGATGTTAGCGTTTTGATTTTTATGCGCGCTAATTGTTCATCGATAATAGGAAGCAGATAACCAGTCAATGATTCGATACTGTTATGCTCAAAGATAATCGCAGGTGGCAACGACCGTTTCAATGCCTTGTCCAACCGGTTTTTTAACTCGATGGCGGTTAATGAATCCAACCCCAATGTCATCAGGGACATCGAGGTATCCTGTAATTGTTCAGATGAAATTCCCAAAAGCCGTTTAACCCAATCCTTAAGAAAGTTTTGCACAATATCCGGATGGGTTTCTATGGCAGCATCAGCACACTGGCTTAACAAATCAGACGCGGTAGTTTTCCGTTGCGATTTTTCACTTTTCAGTGATGCGGGTTTTGATTCCTTGCCCGTGCGAATAATGTCATAAAAGGGAAAGTCCTTCTTCGCCGGCAATTTATTAACATAATCAGGCCAGCGGACATGACAAACTGCCATCTGCGGTGTGTCCAAGGTCAATAATCGCGCCAATATTTCCATTCCGGATTCAGGATCGATAGATAAAGCCCCACGTAATTCCCGCTGCCGCATGACAGCATCAGAAAGTTTGGCGGCCATGCCGACTCGTTCCCAGGCGCCCCAGTTGATACTGATGGCCGGCAATCCCAAGGCGTGACGATAATGTGCCAAGCTATCCATAAACATATTAGCTGCGGCATAATTCCCTTGTCCAGGTGTACCCAACAATGAACTTATGGAAGAATACATGACAAAAAAATCGAGATCTAAACTCTTGCTGGCCTCATGCAAATTCCAAGCCCCCTGCACCTTGGGAGCCATAACCTTTTTAAATCGTTGTCGGTTGAGTTGATTGATTGCGCCATCATCAATCATTCCAGCCGCATGGATGATACCCTTGAGAGGTGGTAATGTGATAGCGATATCCGAAAACATGGATGTTACTGCGGTGGGATCACTGATATTGACAATAATGGTATGACAAACAATCCCTTGAGTTTCGTATTGGTTCATTGTTTTCTGTACCGCATCCGGTGCATCTCTGCGCCCTACAAAGATTAAAGATCTGGCCCCCTGCTCGATCAACCACTGTGCGGCTAATTGTCCGAGTCCGCCAAACCCGCCGGTGATCATGTAAGATGCATCGGCAACGATTCCACTATGCTGATTTACCTTGACATCTATTTTATCGCGTAAATCATGCATCACTACGACTTTTCCGATATGCCGAGCTTGCGCCAGATAACGAAACGCATCGACGATGCCGGATAGGGGAAACTTTTTTATTGGTGGGGGATGAAGTTTCCCATTTTCAAAGTCAGTCAGCATTTCTTTCCAGGCAACCTGATAACGATTGGAATCTTCGGCAATTACATCACCCAAATCAAAATGATGGTATTGCGCATCCGGCTTGAGACCAGCCACTTTTTCCTTCGACCATATACCGACTTTACCGATTTCGATAAAACGACCGTTATTGGCCAGAACTGAGAAACTTTTATCGATAAATTCCCCGGCTAATGAATTCAGAATGATATCGACTCCCCGCCCTTCAGTCAGCCGTTCGATTTCTGCTGCAAAATCAAGGGTGCGAGAATTAAACAGATGCTTTATCCCAAGAGTTCGGAGATATCACCATTTGGCTGGACTCGCAGTCGCATAAATCTCGGCGCCGGCATGGTGCGCGATTTGGATGGCCGCCAATCCAACACCACCGGCCGCGGCATGGATCAATACCCGATCACCAGTCTTGATGCCGGCAAAATGAACCAATCCATACCAAGCAGTAAGAAATACCACTGGAAGTGCCGCTGCTTCCGCATAACTCAACCGGTCAGGAATCAATGCGACATTGGCGCTGGCAACCTTCAGATGTGAACAAAAGCAACCTTTGGCGCGCGCCACCACCCGATCACCGATTGCAAATGAGTTCACACCTGGACCCAATCCTGAGATCATTCCGCTGCATTCGAATCCAAGTGGTCCCGGGTCACCGGGATATTTTCCCAGAAGATTAAAAACGTCACGGAAATTTATTCCGTTGGCGAATACAGATATTTCGACTTCACCCGGTCCGGGTACTTCTCGGCTCATCGGTTTGCAAATGAGATTGTCCAGCAATCCGCGCTCTGTAAAATCAATCTGATACACGTTATCCGCAGGAATCTCCAGAGGGTTTATCCGTTCAGATGGATGGGCAGGAGTAGAATAGGGAGTCAGACGGGCAACATAACGAGTTTTGTCCCGATACGCGATGTGATTTTCCGCGCTGATTCGGTCCATTTCCAAGTTTAAAACTTCAATTCCCTTAATGCCTGTTATTGTAGGATCAAGATCAATCATACGGCATATGATTTCGGGTATTTCACGATGGATTACATTCCCCAATCCCCATAGCGGCGCGGCGGTAATATCACCCAATACCAGCGGATCGCCAACCGGCTGACATCCATCAGTAACGATCCAACATTCCCATTCACGCCGAAGTGAACACTTCAGCAAAGCCTGAAGCAAGGATAACAAGGCCAGGCACCCATATTCTTGCTCTTCTGTCAGTTTCGGGGTGTCCACTATTGAACCTTCACCGGACGTCATTGCCCACAGATCAATGATACCGGCAAAACCAGTCATCCGGTCCTGAAAATCGTCCAACAGCAATGACCAACCGGTTTCATCATGTGGGTTCAATAAATATTGTTGTGAATCGATTTTATTAAATGAACCAGTATGCGGCCTGACGACAATCAGATTTTGCTGATGCTTCCGCATAAACTGATGAATCTGGTCTTTGCTTTTCTCATCGACAGCCAGCAGGAGCCACCAGTCATCGGACTTCCATGACCTTGAAGTTGCAGAGATAGATTGTGACTGTTTAATCCATTGAACTTGATACAACCAGTGGTCATGATTCATTTTAACCCCAGTAATGGAAAACGATTGTGGATTGACCCGTTTATAGCAAAAATTGGTGATGATGAGCTTAACTTGCCCTGTGGCATCCAGAATATTGATATCTACATGCAGTGTCATATCGGTATTGGTGCGAGTCGATGACATGGTGGCATGACACCAAAATTCCCCCCCCAATGGTTGATGCCCGGTCAGGGATTCCATCGAAAACGGCAGATAAACTTGATCAAGTAAAAGATCTTTGAATATCACTGAGCTGACTTTCAGGCAGGCATCAAGGAGCACAGGATGGATAAAATAGCTGTCAGCTGAATTGGCGATAGGAGTCGGTAACTTAACTAATCCCAATGCTTCATTATCTCCCATCCAAAGATGTTCAATGGCCTGAAATGAGGTGCCAAAATCCATTCCTTTATTTCTATTGGTGTCAAAATAATCAGGTATTGAAACTGGGATTTGGCATCGCTGGTGCAAATCAGCAAGGGAAAATTTACTCATTTCAGCGGCTCTTTCGTGATGAATTACTCGGCCTTCAGAGTGGTTTATCCATTCCATCGCATTTTCTGTGCTGGTATGATAACTCGAGATGCTTATTGCATCGGTATTATGATCATCACCTTCGGCAGGTGTTAGTACTGTATGCACGATTGTCGACTGCTCTTCTAAAAAGAACAGTGGTTGGCGAAAAATCATGTCTCTGAGGGTGAATGGATTCCGGGCATTTTGCTCCCTGGCTGCGGCAATCGCCATCTCCACATAACCAGCGCCTGGAAAGACGATCCGATCGAAAATAACATGGTCTTTTAGCCAGGTGATTCTCTGGCAATCGATGCACGATTGATATTGAACTATTGTCAGTGGTGATAACAGCCGCCTGCCCAACAATGGATGATTGTCGTTTCCCATTCTTAAATCATTATTTAGGTCTTGATTGTTAGGCACCTCGTCTTCCAATCGGGGAGTTTTATCGAACCAATATCGCTGTCGTTGGAAGGGATAGGTCGGCAGGGCAATGCGCTGACGAAGATAATCACGGTCGAATCCTACCCAATCTACTTTTATACCCAATCGATAGAGTCGGCTCAAGCTTTCGAGGATTATCTCCCAATCGTTGGGGTTCTTTCGTTTCAAGGATGCACACCAATGGACGGCATCATCTGGTACAATTTCTTGACCCAGGGTTGTCAAAACCGCATTGGGACCGATTTCCAGAAACACTTTGTAGCCTGCCTCCCACATGGATGACATTGCCTGGGTAAAAAGAACTGGTTCGCGCAATTGACGGCACCAATAATCAGCGTCAATCGGATGCTCCGCATCAATCCATGAATTGGTTACCGTCGAAAACATTTTGATGACGGAAGGAGAATATGAAAGCTGTTTCGCGCCAGCGGCAAATGCCGGTAACACCGGGTCCATCAAATACGAATGAAATCCATGGGCGACCTTTAATCGATGAGACTTGACGCCATCTTTTTCCAATATGACGAGCAAGCGGTCGAGCGACTGACAATCTCCGACAACCACCATATTGCTTGGGCTGTTATGCACCGCCAGAGTGAGTTGATCGGAAAACATGCTCAATTTATTCTCGACATAAGTTCGCTCCGCAAAAACAGCGAGCATGCCGCCGGAATGAGCGCGGTCCAAAATCAGGCGACTGCGTTCCAGTAATAATGTTAATGTGTCCTCAAGCGTCATTATCCCGGCAATACAGGCAGCAGTGTATTCTCCCAGGCTGTGACCGAGTACGACTGTTGGTTTTATACCCCAGGACATCCACATTTGAGCCAAGGCATATTCAATCGCAAAAATCGCGATCGGGGCATATTCCAGATCGTCGATTGGAGTTGCCTCATTACCCCTTGGATACACCACCGATTTTAGCGACTGTTTTATTGCCTTGCCTACGAATGCATCGCACTGGTCAAACACCTGCCGATATGTCGGTTGGGTTTCATAGAGTTGCCGCCCCATATTGACGTATTGCGACCCTTGTCCGGTAAAGAGAAATACCAATCCAGATGCGGGGTCACTACTGCTATGTCCAGTGGGGTCACACCTATCACTTGTAATTATCGGATCTGCATCATTGCTAATAGTAGGTGTGACCCCAAGATCGCCAGGTAAATCTGAATATCCAAAATTGATTTGCTCAATTAATTCACCACCGGTTGACGCAATAAAAGTCATTCGATAGGGAAAACACCGACGTCCGGTATTGGCCGTGTAGCACAGATCGCCGATATCACAATTCGTGTTAGTTTTCAAAAAATCTCCAAATCGTTGCATCAATTCTTCCAAGGCAACGGTCGACAAGGCGGATAAGCTCAAAATATGCAAAGGACGATCGGTTGTGGACATAGAATCAGGGAACGCCGACGCCCCCAACGGCATTTTTTCAGGGCTGGTACACTCCGGCGCCTCCTCCATTATGACATGAGCATTGGTTCCACCGACTCCGAATGAGCTGATACCGGCTCGACGAGGCAATATCTCTGGATTCCAGGAAGAGGATACGACGGGTATATAAAACGGGCTATTGTCGAGATCGAGTCGGGGATTGGGTTGGTTAAAATTAAGACTGGGAACAAGTTGTCGATGTTTGAGCATCAATACGGTTTTGATCAATCCAGCAATTCCTGAGGCCTGAACCATATGGCCAATATTCGATTTTACCGATCCCAGAGCACAAAATTTTTTGGCTTGAGTATATTCCCGGAAAGCCTGAGTCAATGCTTGTACTTCAACCGGATCGCCGATAGCCGTGGCAGTTCCATGGGCTTCGATACAGGTAATCGACTCGATATCCACATCAGCTTCTCGCAAGGCTTCCAATACAACCGCAGTCTGTCCGATAACACTTGGCGCAGTAATTCCCAATCCGGCGGCTCCACCGTCATTATTAATTGCTGAAGCTTTGATTACTGCCTCGACATGATCGCCATCCCGCAATGCTCTTTCCAACGGTTTCAACAAGACCATGCCGGCGCCACTGCTGAAAATCGTGCCTTGTGCATTGGCGTCGAATGATCGAGTATGGCCATCCGGTGAAAAAATCATGCCCTCATTATATTGATAACCGACCTTTTGCGGTGCGCGCATGCATACCCCGCCAACCAAGGCCATCTCACACTCATCATGACGCAGACTCTGACACGCGAGATGAACAGCAACCAATGATGTCGAACAGGCGGTCTGCACCGCAATGGCCGGTCCGCGCAGATGCAAATCGTGAGCCAGACGGGTGACTAAAATGTCCTTGTCATTATTGATTGCAGTCAACCAATTGCTAACAATGGAATTTTCATTTAAGCCGCTAATATCAACAGGATCCAAAATATTTTGAAGGTATTCGCTGTATCGGGAACCGGCAAAAACCCCAATTTTTTCACGACAATCCAGAGGTGGATAGCCGGCATGTTCCAGACATTCCCAGGTGATTTCCAACATCAGTCTCTGCTGGGGATCCATACTGATAGCTTCGCGCGGGCTGTAGCCAAAAAGTGTTGCATCGAATCGATCAATATCATCCAGTACTCCGCCAACTCGAACATAATTCCGATCGGATAACCAGGAAGGATGAACACCGGATGCAATCAACTCGTCATCGGTAAACTGGGTTATCGATTCAGTGCCGGCTAGCAGATTCTGCCAGAATTGATCAATTGTGGCAGCGCCCGGAAAGCGGCAGGCCATACCGATGATTGCGATGTCATTGTCATTCATTTACAGGGAATCTAATCAAAAGGGTGAATGTTAATATTTATGAAAAAATCTAGAATTGGAATCATAGCATCGATTTCACACATCTGAAATCAAGACCTCCATAATTTGTGTAAATTGGTGTTCATTCGCGCTTAAAATGGCGGGCTTGTGATTCAGCCGATGTGGGTGTCGGCGTTCCCGGGGTTGTTTGCCATGATCACATCAATGTTCGGTTGTCTCCTCGTTTATTCAATTAGAGAGTCGGTTTTACCATGATTGCAGAAAATCGTGAAGAGAAGAAAGTTGTAACTATTCAGTTTGAGCATTAACCATATTGCTTTTTATTTCGCTATCTGGAAAGCAGAAAATTTTACCAAAGTGAGGCCATTGAAATGTGGGCAATAACACTCTCCATACATTCTTTCATCCACATCATGCTGTTGCTCTTTGGGATGGTTCAGATCAGTGCTGCTGCGGATCTTCATCTCGCCCCAATCTGGCAATGGCAAGATGCGGAAGATCGCATTCTCTGGCGCGGCTTGGGGCCGGTACTGCAGGGAGAAAAACGCGAAAACGATGCCGAATTCATGGCGATCCGGCCGTTCTGGTCAATGGTGGATAATCCCAAGCTCAAGCTGCGAAGCCATCATCTGCTTTGGCCATTGGGTAGTTCAACTCTGATCGACAAAGATCTGAATCAACGGCTTGCCCTCGCCATCCATCAGGATCGGGATATCGATAATCCCAATTCACTTGAACGCTGGTGGTTGCTCCCGATTTATTTTCATGGTCAATCCGAAACCGGTGAGTCATATACCGCGATTTTTCCCCTGGGCGGACAAATTCAGGACATCGCCGGCGTTGATGAAGTCGAGTTCTGGTTGTTTCCCTTGTATCTTGCCGCGCAAAAGGACGAAATTCACAGCACGCATATCCTCTGGCCAATCTTCGCCAAAATCGAAGGCCCCGGCCTACTGAAACTCCGGGTATTTCCACTCTGGGGTCAGGCAACCAAGGAGAACTCATGGAAAAACAATTTTGTCCTGTGGCCATTCTTTCATTGGGGAAAAAACCTCAAGGAGAATGCGTCCGGCAACGGGTTTTTCTTCTTCCCTGTTTATGGCCGATTGAATTATGAAAATCCCGAAGCGGAGAAATTTCTTGAGCACCATACCTTCCTCTGGCCGTTCTTCAGCATCACTCACAATGAGAGCAGTGACCGCTATCATTTACCCTGGCCATTTTTTCAGAAAATCAGTTCTCATGATGGACACCAGAAGCGGTTGTATCTCTGGCCGCTCTGGGGCAGGAATTCACAGGGTGAAAATCGCTATGAATTTTACCTCTGGCCACTCTATCATCATCAGACTGACAAGGGGGCGTTGCTTACCATTGATCGCCGGTTTGTGCTGCCCTTCTACTGGTCATTTACAGAAAAAACAGAAGCTATCACCCAGACAAAATACCAGCGACTGTGGCCGCTCTACTCTCATCACCATGATCATATGAACGAGAAACGATTGTTCCGGGTGCTTGACCTCTGGCCGCAGCGATGGGCGGAACCAATCGATCGTAATTGGTCGCCATTCTGGACGTTATACACCTACAACCGCGATCGTCATCAGCGCCGGCATGATCTGCTTTGGGGACTCTATCAATATCACCGTGATCACGATAATTCGGCAAAAAAGATATCATTTTTCCCCCTCTTTCATTTTGCCAGAAATAATCCCCTGGGGACGCAACGCTTTGATCTCCTGACTGGTCTATACAGTCGTTCACGGGATAATGAGGCAATTAATCACCGGATATTCTGGTTTATAAAATTTTAGGAGCGCCACACCAATGTTCAAATTCACATCGCGGTTACGAATGGTCATATTATTATCTTTAGTTGCCACCTCATGGGCAGAGGAACCGCCCAAACAAAAACCCCTGTTCGAGATTAACATCAATCATGAGTTTCCCGATTATGAAAAATGTTTTCAAGAGGTAAAACAATTGATCCTCGACAACTATTACACCACCCTGATCACGGAAAAGGATTTATACTGGGCCGCCATCAACGGCATGCTCCGCCATATTTCCCCGCCGGACTTCAAGGAACAAGCACAGATCTGGACCGCGGAACAGTATAAGGCAATAGAAGATTCACTGAAAGGGATAAAAGTGTCGATCGGGGTAAAAAGCTCCTACAATCCCGCCGATGGCAGTTTGACGGTCACTGAAGTATATCCTGGATCACCCGCGGAGTCGATTCTCCAGCCTTACGACCGCATTCTCAGGATTGATGGTCAAGCCCTGCTCAATAAATCAGTTCAGGATATCGATAATTTATTACAAGGTGAAGAAGGCTCCGCCGTGACCCTTACCGTTATCCGCGATATCAAATCCTTTGAAATCACCATCAAACGAGAAGAATTCAAGGCCAATAATATGACCGTGACTGTCTTTGCCAATGATGTCGGTTATGTCGAACTCCGGAAGATTACCGCCAACATGGCTGACGATCTGAAAAAGGAATTAACCGAACTGCAGAATAAAAAGATTACCAAACTGATCATTGATTTACGCAATAATACCGGCGGAGTTTTTCTTGATTCGCTTAAGATTGCCGAACTCTTCCTGCCCGAAAAAGGAGTTCTCCTGCGCACCCTGTCCCGTTCCGACACCCCGCAAAACTATGTTTCGAGCAACAAGGAACCATTTAACTTTACGACGGCCATTCTGGTCAATAAGAACACCGCGTCCTCATGCGAAATCATTACCGCGGCTTTGCAGGACAGCAAAAAGGCAGTGGTTGTCGGCACTCACACCTATGGCAAAGCGGTTTTCGACAAGACTTTTACCTTGGAAAATTTATACCGGGTCAAATTCATCTCCGGCGCGATGTTCACACCCCTCGGAAAATCCTGGCAAACCAAGGGACTGCTTCCCGATTTTGCGGTTGAGCAGGATGACAACACCTATGCCGCTTTAATGAAACTCACTCCTGTCGACCGCCTGCAGAAAGATGTCTGCCTGTTGACCGGGTATAAACTGGTGAATAAATGAGCCTCTAATCCAGCCGTCTGGGGAGCAATGTTTCTACATCCCACACACTACAACCACCCGGAAGCCGATGGCATTGCTGGCATAATCGGCGGAGAAGTAATTGCGAAAGGCGGCACGACAAAGCCGGGCATTGTAGAGCCATGAACCGCCGCGCGCAACTCGGCCTGATCCTGAATTCGGCCCGGTAGGATCGGTGACCATTCCCAGCGGATAGTCTCCATACCAATCGCGGCACCATTCCCAGACGTTGCCATGCATATCATATAATCCCCAGGCATTGGGAGCGAAACTCCCAACCGGCATGGTTTCTTCACGATATTCGCCCCTGATCTCATTGCCATAAGGAAAGTTACCATTGAAATTGGCCTTGCTTGCATCCAATTCATCACCATAATGGAACGCGGTTGTCGTTCCCGCGCGACAGGCATACTCCCACTCCGCTTCAGACGGCAGACGTACCTCATCACCAATGGATAAAATCCCCAGGCTGATGGCCCATTCCTCAAGTTTATTACAATAATCATTCGCCTGTCTCCAGGTGACATTTTCGACCGGCGCATCGCTTCCCACCGAAGTGAAACCCGCGGGATTGGCGCCGGTGATCAAGGAGTATTGCCCCTGCGTCACTTCAAATTGCCCCAGCCAGAAATCGTGGGTCAATATCACTGGATGCTGGACTTCATCGATGTTTCGCCATGCTTCTGCCTTTTGTTTTGCCGCGGTACTTGCTTCCGGACTGCCCATGAGAAAATAGTTTCTACTGCCACTTAAGCGTTTCCATTCGTCCACTGTCGTAGCCGGTATCCGCACCAATTTCATTTCAATTCCCGGCAACAGCCAGATATCACCAGCCTGGGCTGGAGTGGGGGATGATGCCTGATTATCAACGGGGGGGGCACTATCTTGATCATCCCAGGGAGGAGTTGGCGATTTATCATGATTCCTCTCATTTATTTCCCCCGCCAATGAATTTCGATACACTAAATGGATATAATAAGCAGCCAGGATCACAGACAGGATCAACGATAAGATCAAGACTATTTTGCCAATACGATTCAACATTGTTGATAACCACTTTGATTAAATTCAGTTTTCGTCCTTTACCTTAGCACCACTTTCGAGATCTCATCAAACCAGTTGCTAAGGTGTTATATCCGCCGGAAGATAATTTTACCCGGTTATCGAATTCCAACACCAGTATGATGGATATCGATCTTATCCTGGTCGATACGATACCCAGACCTTGCAAATATTGATCACTTCCAGTCAATTGATGAATCTTGACAATCGAGAGCTGACAATTCCAAAATTTAATTTTACAGATTGCCACGACCATTAATGCCATATATCCTAATAAACATTTAGGTGTTTTAACAATGAAACTGGCGACGAAAACTCAACATGGCTTGCATATTCTCCTGCACATCACCGCGAAATCACGGTGTGGACATCTGGCGCAAGGCTGCGACATCGCGGAAAAACAGAATATCAATACTCCCTATATGGAACAACTGATGATCACATTGAAAAACGCTGGACTGGTGCAGACAGTGCGCGGACGCAAGGGCGGCTACAAACTGGCTGTCAATCCCAACTCGATTACCCTTCTTGATATCATCGAACTCTTTGAAGGCGAATTGAATTTGGCTGGTGATCAGGAAATATTGTCAGCAGATTCGCGTAAAAGTACTCATTGTTTCGCGTTTGATTTGGATGGAATTTGGCGTGATCTCAGCAGGTTGATCCGTCAAACAACAAGTCAAATAACCTTATCATCCATACTTGATCGCCGTTTGCAATCAACTCCAGACTACATCATCTAACCCTTAATTAAAATCTCCTTAACACGAAGGAAATGCCCTCATGAAAATCTATCAAGACATGACCAAAACCATTGGCAACACCCCCCTGGTAAAACTCAACAGGATTACCGCGGACTGTGTTGCCACCGTGCTCGCCAAGCTTGAATTTCACAATCCCACCTTCAGTGTCAAGGATCGAATCGCGGTCAGCATGGTCGACACAGCAGAACGAATAGGCAAGATCAAGAAGGATACTGTCATCATCGAACCGACCAGCGGGAATACCGGTATTGGCTTGGCATTTGTCTGCGCCGCCCGCAATTATCGCCTGATCATTACCATGCCCGAAACCATGTCCCAGGAACGCCGAAGAGTACTCCAACATCTTGGCGCGGAACTGGTATTGACTCCCGGTGACAAGGGCATGCGCGGCGCAATTGAAAAAGCAACGGAGCTCGCCGCCGCCCATCCCAATTCATTCATTCCGCAGCAATTCGAAAATCCCGCAAACCCTGATATCCATCGTCGTACCACGGGCGAGGAAATCTGGAATGATACCGATGGAGCGGTCGATATTTTCGTCTCTGGAGTTGGCACCGGAGGCACGGTTACCGGCGCGGGCGGTTTATTAAAAGAATTGAAACCCGGCCTGAAGGTAATCGCGGTAGAACCGGCCGCCTCGGCGGTCATCTCAGGAAATCCGCCCGGCAAACATTTGATTCAGGGAATCGGCGCCGGTTTTATTCCCAAGATTCTTAATACCAGTATTCTCGATGAAACCATCAAGGTTACCGACAGTGATGCGGTCGAAACCGCCAAAGCGCTGGCACGCAAAGAGGGGATTCTCTGTGGTCTGAGTTCGGGCGCTGCCACCTGGGTCGCTCTGCAAGTCGCAAAACGACCAGAAAATAAGGGCAAAACCATTGTTGTCATCCTGCCCAGCGGGGGCGAACGCTATCTCAGCACGGTCTTGTTTCAGTAAAAAATTACGCAACGTAAGCATGTGTTTAGCATCGGTTGGAGTACAGGCTTTTAGCCTGAATTGCATTAATGCCTGAGAGAGGAGTATCCGAAAAGGGTGAACTCCAAACTCCACCAGCTTCAAACTCTACGCTAAACACATACCAACGTAATTTTTATATAAAATAAACTATAATGAATAATAACAAACTACTGGTTTCCCAATGGCAGCTTGATTTGGCGGATAAATCCGCGGTGCAGATCATCGCTTGGGCGGCAAAGCAATTTCCCCAGGCAATCAAATTCGCTTCTTCGTTGGGAATGGAAGATCAAATAATCACTGACATCATTCTCCGCCATCATCCGGAAATTACTGTATTCACCCTCGACACCGGACGTTTATTCAAGGAAAGTTATGATCTGATCGAAGCGATGGAGAAACATTATCACACCACAATCACCATCATGTTTCCCGATGCCCGGGAAGTGGAGAACATGGTCCAGGAAAGTGGGATAAATCTTTTCTATCACTCGGTGGCCAATCGCAAGCGCTGCTGTGGCATCCGCAAGGTTAATCCCCTGCGTCGCGCCTTAAGCGGATTGGATGCCTGGATCACCGGGTTGCGGCGCGACCAGGCTGACAGTCGATCCAGCGTGGAAGCGGTGGAATGGGATGATACGTACCAAATGGTAAAAATTAATCCGTTGTGGAATTGGAGCGATGAAACTATCCGCAAACATATTCAGGAAAACCAGATTCCTTATAACCGCCTGCATGACCAGGGTTATCCCAGTATCGGGTGTGCCTGTTGCACCCGTGCCATAGCCACTGGGGAATCCATCAGGGCCGGCCGCTGGTGGTGGGAAAATGAATCCAAAAAGGAATGCGGGATTCATATCATCGACGGTAAAGTCAAGCGGGTATCGAATCCATAAACGGAATCAGCAGATCCACCTGTATGTACCACCCCGCCATACCACCTCAAAGTACACTCTTAATCGCATAACAATTAGTCAATATTACTGGGTTAGAAAGCAACGATCCCATATAATAATCAACTGAAAAAAATTATGGAAAATTACTCACTCTCTCATTTAGATGTTTTGGAAGCGGAATCAATTCATATCATGCGCGAAGTCGCGGCTGAATTTCAACGCCCGGTGTTATTGTTTTCCGGCGGGAAAGACTCCTTATGCATGTTGCGAATTGCTGAAAAAGCATTCCGGCCGGCGAAATTTCCTTTTCCCGTCATGCATATCGATACCGGCCATAACTTTCCGGAAGTTCTCGCTTTTCGCGACCAACTGATTGGCCGATTGGGTGAACGACTGATCGTGCGCACGGTTCAAGATGCCATCGACAAAGGAATCGCCTTCGAGAGCTCCGGCGAAGCCAGCCGCAACCGCTTGCAAAGCCCCACCCTGCTGGCAGCGCTTAATGAATTCAAATTTGACGCGGCATTTGGCGGCGGACGACGCGACGAAGAAAAAGCGCGCGCTAAGGAACGGATTTTTTCCTTTCGCGATGAATTTGGCCAATGGGATCCCAAGAAACAGCGTCCAGAACTCTGGAATCTTTTTAATGGACGTATCCATCAAGGACAAAATATCCGCGTGTTCCCGATCAGTAATTGGACTGAATTGGATGTCTGGCAATACATCCAACGAGAAGAACTTGAGATTCCATCCATTTATTTCAGTCATGACCGTGAAGTGTTCTGGCGGGACAATCAGTGGCTGAGCAAATGTTCATTTCTGCCATTGCGCAATGGCGAAAAATTTAAAACCATGCGCATCCGTTTCCGCACGGTTGGTGATATGGTCTGCACCGGCGCCATTCCATCAACAGCGTCGACGCTCAGTGAAATAATCGCTGAAATCGCGACCTTCCGGGTGTCCGAACGTGGCGGACGCGCCGACGACAGGTTTTCGGAAACTGCCATGGAAGATCGGAAAAAGGAAGGATATTTCTAATGACAACCACCATGAACAGCACTAACTCTGAGACTTCGTCTCACGTTGAATTATTGAGATTTACCACCTGCGGCAGTGTGGATGACGGCAAAAGCACCTTGATCGGCCGTCTGCTCTATGACAGCAAATCATTGTTTGATGATCAGCTCGAAGCCCTGGAACGATCCAGCCATATGAAGGGCGATGAAGAAATCAATCTGGCCAATCTGACCGATGGCCTGCGGGCAGAACGCGAACAGGGTATCACCATCGATGTCGCCTATCGGTATTTCGGCACCGCCAACCGCAAGTTCATTGTTGCTGACACTCCCGGGCATATTCAATATACCCGCAACATGGTCACCGGCGCCTCGACCGCCAACCTGGCCCTGATCCTGGTAGACGCGCGGCAGGGCATCATGGAACAGACCCGGCGTCATAGTTTCATTGCCTCCCTGTTGGGGATTTCCCATTTAATCCTCTGCATCAATAAGATGGATCTGGTGGCATATGACCGGGAAATTTTCGAACGGATTCGCATTGAATTTGAAGAGTTCTCCACCCTGTTGGAAATCAAGGATATCGCTTACATACCAATCAGCGCGTTGCGCGGTGATAATGTGGTTGGTCTCTCAGCGAACATGCCTTGGTATCAGGGTCCGCCATTGCTCAATTATCTTGAAACGGTTCACATTGCCAATGACCGCAATTTTACCGATCCGCGCTTTCCGGTGCAATGGGTCATTCGTCCGCGATCCGACGAGCATCATGATTACCGCGCTTATGCCGGAGTCGTCACCGGCGGCGTCTTCCATGTCGGCGATGATGTCATTGTCCTGCCCTCTGGAAAACGCTCGCGAATCAAAGCCATACACTTGTTGGATGCGGAGTTAAAAACCGCCTATCCCCCCATGTCAGTAAGTTTGTTATTGGAACACAATATCGATATCAGCCGCGGCGATATGATCGTAAAACCTGACAATATCCCCTATCTCGGACAGGAGTTTGAGGCCACCATATGCTGGATGAGCGAACACCCCATGTTGACAGGCCGGAAATATCTGGTCAAACATACAACGAATACAGTAAAAGGGATCATCAGTGAACTGCTCCATCGCATCAATATCAATACCTTGGAAGCAGAAACGGAAGCTGTCAGTTTACGTTTGAATGAAATCGGCAAAATTAAATTCAAAACCCAGTCACCATTGATTTTTGATGAATACAAGCGGATGCGGGAAACCGGCGCGTTCATATTGATTGATGAAGCCACCAATGCCACCGTCGGCGCTGGAATGTTGTGTGAACCGACCAAAACCATACCATTGCCTCAATATGATGGATATGTAATCTAACGGCAGCATCTTATGTGTTTACCGTTGATTGGAATACCGGCTTTTAGCCTGAATGGCAATAAATACTGAGAAAGGAGCTCCATAAAAGGATGTATTCCAAACTCCACCCGCTTCAAACTCGACGCTAAACACCTGCATGGCGTCGCTGCTTTAACTCTAATTATTGCTTAAATATGAAGAATGTGACTACGCAAAGTATATTCGCTCGTATCGTCTGGTATAACCCTCATTAATGACTGCGCTGTTCTCGATCACGAAGGAGGAGCAAAAGAAATCAGCTTATGGACAAAACGATCGTAGCAACCCAATCGATAAAACTGACTTTACCTGATACAGGATTCAAACTGGTCAATGGCGATGTCCTTAAGGAAATCGTTATTGCCTATGAAACTTACGGCGAACTTGCACCGGATAAACACAATTGCATCTATGTGTGCCATGCTCTTACTGGCGACGCGCATTGTGCCATGTATCATCACGAAGATGACACTGATCCAGGATGGTGGGATAACCTGATTGGCCCCGGTAAAGGCATCGATACCAGAAACTATTTTGTCGTCTGTTCCAATATTCTTGGCGGCTGCAAGGGCACCACCGGGCCTGGCTCGATTAATCCTGAAACTGGCGCTCCCTATGGCGCTGATTTTCCCCTGGTCTCGATCAAGGATGTGGTGCGGGTGCAAAAATTGCTCCTGGACCAATTGGAAATTCCCAGTTTACATGCCGTTATCGGCGGCTCACTGGGCGGCATGCAGGCTTTGGAATGGAGTATCGCCTATCCAGAATATGTCAAGCGCTGCATTTGTATCGCGTCCGCGCTTAATCTCACTCCCCAAGCCGTGGCGTTTGATATCATTGGCCGACAGGAAATCGAAGATGATCCAGATTGGTACAATGGCGATTATTATGGGAAAGAAGCCCAGCCTGAGCGCGGCTTGTCGCGGGCGCGTCAGATCGGTCATATCACCTATCTCTCATCCATTTCCATGGATAACAAGTTCGGGCGTGAATTGCAAACCAAACCCGGATTCATTCGCCCGGGAAAATTTGCCACCAACTTTCAGGTGGAATCCTATTTGAATTATCAGGGAAACAAGTTTATCAAACGCTTCGATGCCAATTCCTATCTGTATATCAGTCACATGATGGATATGTTTGATTTGATCAAGGAACACGGCAGCATTGAAGCCGTCTTTGCCAACGTTACCTGCCGCTATCTGATCGTTTCCATCAGTTCAGATTGGTTGTTTAACGTCGAACAGCAATTGCAAATCGTTACAGCGCTTATTGCCCAGCGCAAACCAGTCAGCTACTTTCAGATTGACTCCCATTATGGCCATGATGCCTTTTTGCTTGAATACGAGGTATTGGGACGCGGGGTGGCAGCCTTTCTCAACAGCCATAAACCGGCGCCTTTACTGCCGTCCTCAGTAAATCATCAGGACATGGAACATATCGCCGGCATGATCGACACCCAGGCTCATGTGCTGGATGTGGGCAGTGGCAGCGGGGAATTGTTCTGCGCGCTGATTGAGCGGAAAAAAATTACCGGAATTTGTCTCGATCTGGATTTCAACGAAATTGTCGAGTGTATGTCCAAGGGACTGCCGGCAATCCAGCTGGACGCCAATTCGGGTTTGGAAATCATTGCGCCGAACGCGTTCGACTGCATCCTGTTGAATCAGACCATTCAACAACTGCGCAGCAGCCTGCAAACCATCCTGCAAATCGTCCGCATCGCCTCGAGTGGGGTCATCGGCTTTACCAATTTCGCTTTTTACGCCTATCGATTATCGCTCTTCTTCAAGGGGCAATTACCGGTTTCAGGAGATCTGCCGTTCGAATGGTATAACACTCCGAATATCCACTTGGTAACGGTGAGGGATTTTCGTGAATTGTGCGCTCGTCATGCCATCACCATTGAAGACATGGAATTTTTATCTGATGATTTAATCGGGCGCTGGCTGTTAGCCATGGGGATGAACAATTTGGGATGTGAACGCAGTCTGGTAAAAATCAGCCGGGGAAATTAATTGGCAGGTTCGCTTGGAATTAGTTCCCTGAGTTTTGTTAACAAAACATCGGGAGTAAAGGGCTTTTGCATAAACACAACTCGACTGATCCCGGAAAAGTCAAACATGACATCCTCTTCAGCATAACCACTCATCAAGAGTATTGGCACGGAGTTATTTTGCTTGCGGATTTCCCGGGCAATGGTTTTACCATCTTTGAATGGCATCGATAAATCCAGAATTATGGCATGAATCGTGGTGTTTTCCCTAGCGAATATTTCCATAAAATCACGCCCATTGCGGGCAGTTAATACCTTAAAACCATGCTGACGGAGAAGATATGAGACGATGGTGAGAATATTTTCTTCATCATCTGCGACCAATATCAGCCCGGAACCATGCCATTTATCAGATCCATGATCCGGTACCCGATCAAGTGACACTGCTGTTGTTTCCCGTTTTGAGCTGGGGAAATATATTCGTATGGTGGTGCCCCTGTTAATGGCGCTGATCACCTCAATACCACCTTCATGCCCGCGTACAATGCCAAAAACAGCTGCCAGCCCCAATCCGCGACCTAAAAATTTAGTTGAGTAAAAAGGATCGAAAATTTTGCTGATGGTATCGGGTTGAATCCCGCACCCCTGATCAATGACCTCAAGCAGAGCATAATTACCAACCGGGAGGGTTTTACCGCAGATCAATGCGGGATTATTATTGGCATTGATGACCATGTTTTTCGTGCGGATAGTAATGATGTTTTCAACCTCTTCACCCGCTTCACTGGCATTGGTCACAAGGTTGATTAGTAGTTGTCGGATTTGCGATTTATCGCCGCGAATGGCAACCGGAGACAAATCATAGTATATGGGAGTGATTTTATTGCCAACTGATTCAAACAGGTTGACATGGTCTTGAACTAATGTGTCTAGCTGAATCAATTCATAGTCCGATCGACTTTGACCCGCATAAAGCAACATGTTTTTGGTCAGTTCATTGGCGCGATGAACCGCATTTTCAATTTCCCGAATCGCGGTAGCTTTCGCTTCTTCACCGATTTTTTTCAGTTTGAGTAAATCGTTATACCCCAGAATGATGGTCAATAAGTTATTAAAATCGTGCGCGATACTCCCGGCCATCAGGCCCAGGCTTTCCATTTTTTGAGTTTGGCGCAGGCGCGTATTCATGAGTTGCTGCTCATATTCCAATCGTTTAGATTCAGTAAGATCACGAAACACCCCTTGAATTTCAACGATATCATCATCAACCTGCCGCAGAGTCAAACTCGCATCAACAATGATCGGATTTTGGGATTTTGGGGTCAGAAGCAGTTCGACTTTCTCAATGTTCTGACCGAAGAGCAGTTGTTGGTATAATTTAGTCCAGATTATTAACGATTCCGGGGTAAAGATGTCTTTAATTAGCAACCGACTCAACTCATCCTGATCGTATCCCATAATTTTGTGCCACGCGGGATTGGCATAAAGAAGATGACC
>CAZTTH010000036.1:0-21820 GCA_964615975.1 uncultured Lentisphaerales bacterium
TACCTTTTATCATCGAGATTGCGAAAAACGATCATCTCATAATTTTGGGAGTAGAAGTACGTAGTAAGCCACGATTAGTGGCGTTCTTAGGCGTGCATGCATTGTTGCTCACGGCACTGATCGTGCCTTACTACCAACTACTGTTCAATATTGAATTTTCGAAAACTCGAAGACGATGAGTATAATTTAAAACAATATCTTTATTTAATACCATGCTAAGTCGTGTCGCCAATGCAATCTACTGGATGAGCCGGTATATCGAGCGTGCAGAGAACATCGCCAGAATCATTGATGTCAACCTTTATTTGAATCTGGATATGACTGCGGATATGGACAAACAATGGGATCCGCTGGTATGGATAACTGCGGATAATGAGTGGTTTAATGAGCATTATGGCATCGCAAATGAAGAGAATGTCATCCGTTTTCTGACTTACGATACCAATTACCATAATTCGATTATCAGTTGTCTGTACCAAGCGCGTGAGAACGCTCGGTCAATCCGAGAAATCATCACTTCGGATATGTGGGAACAGATCAATCGCACCTATTTGTTTATCAAGGACATGGTTGATCACAATACGATCCCTGAATCCGCATATGATTTTTTTCGCCGTTTGCGCATGTCCTGTCATCTCTTTACTGGATTGATGGATGCGACCATGTCACGTGGAGAACAATGGCATTTCGCTCGCATGGGTCAATTGCTGGAACGTGCTGACCAAACTACGCGCATTATTGATATCAAATACTTTCGCTTGTTGCCAACCGCTCAAGATATCGGCACCCCTTTGGATAATTCCCAATGGGCGGCGTTACTAAAATCAGCCAGTGCCCTGGATATGTATCGGCAGAAGATGCATCGAATCGATCATTATCAAGTCGCCAATTTTCTCATCTTTGATCATGATTTTCCTCGTGCCATCTACTTTTGCCTGTTTAACGCGGAAATGTCTCTGCATGCAATTACTGGTGTGGATTTGATGAATGGCTCGAAAGCCGATGAACTCGAGATTTGTCGTCTGCGAGCGAAATTTGATCAATTAAATATCGATGCGATTCTTAACAACGGACTGCATCAATTTATTGATGATACCCAACTTGCATTAATCAAAATTGGCAATGAAATTTACGAGACCTTTTTTTCGGTCCGGTAAGCATGACGATATTGAGCGAGTATGTCCTTGTGGCAAACCGGTTACATTTTACAACCTCGGCGATGAACTCTACCAACAATGTCGATTTCCGTAGCTATCAATCATAAGACTCAGTATCATTACGACCGGCCGGTATCATTGTCACCCCATATCTTCCGACTTCGTCCTGCGGTTCATTGCCGTACTCCCATTGAAGCATACTCACTGAAAATTGAACCCAAAACTCACTTTATCAACTGGCAGCAGGATCCCTTCGGCAATTATCAGGCCCGTGTAATCTTTCCCGAGCCGGCTTGGAAATTAGAAATCACGGTCGATGTAATTGCCAGAATGGTTATCATCAATCCTTTTGATTTTTTTGTTGATGATTATGCCCGGGAATTTCCATTTGTATACGAGCCTTCCTTGGACCGCGAGCTGACATCCTATCTTGAACTGGATGAAAATAATGACCTGCTAAAAACTTGGTTGAGGAATCTTTCCACAGAAAAGCGCCAAACCATCGATTTTCTGGTCGAATTGAATCAGAAATTGAGTCGGGACATCAAGTATATCATCCGAATGGAACCCGGAGTTCAGGCTTGCCATGAGACTCTGCAACTGGCGCAAGGCTCCTGTCGGGACAGCGCCTGGTTATTGGTGCAAATCATGCGCCATCTGGGGTTGGCGGCACGATTCGTATCTGGTTATCTGATCCAACTTGTTGCTGACCAACCCGCTCTGGATGGTCCATCGGGAACAGATCATGATTTCACCGATCTGCATGCCTGGGCGGAAGTGTACATTCCCGGCGCGGGCTGGATCGGGCTCGATCCCACTTCCGGTCTCTTTGCCGGTGAGGGCCATATCCCTCTGGCATGTACCCCTCATCCATCCCAAGCCGCACCGGTTACCGGGGCAACCGATCCATGCCAGTCAGAATTCAGCTTTTCAAATAGCATAAAACGGTTGCGTGAGAATCCGCGGGTCACCCGGCCATACACCGATTTTCAATGGGCGGAAATCGATGCACTGGGCAGGCAGGTCGATGACGACCTGACAGGTCTCGATGTCCGTCTGACGATGGGAGGGGAGCCCACCTTTATTTCGCTAGACGATATGGATGGTCCAGAATGGAATTTCACCGCTGACAGCCCGCGCAAAAAAGCATTGGCTAATGATTTGATTCGGCGGTTGCGGAACGCTTTTGCTCCCGGGAGTTTATTGTACTATGGACTCGGAAAATGGTATCCCGGCGAACCCCTGCCGCGCTGGCGGATGGCCTGCTATTGGCGCCAGGACGGAATTCCCTTATGGTCCCAGGATCATCTGCTGGCGGATTTTAATGAGGATTATGGATATGGCAATACCGAGGCGCGCTTGTTTTTAACGACTTTATGTGAAGCATTGTCTTTGCCTGTTATCAACATTCTTCCCGCCCACGAGGATACCTTTTATTATCTGTGGATGGAAGGAAATCTCCCTGTAAATATTGATCCTCTTAAGTTAAGCGACCAGGAACCCTTGGAACACCAATACCTAAGACATCTGCTGGAACAGGGGTTGGATGAACCAGTTGGCTATGTATTACCACTCAAACCTTGTCATCCCGGAACCGGTTGGCGCAGTTCACTATGGAGCTTTCGCCGACATCATTTGTTTCTCATCCCGGGGGGCTCACCACTCGGATTGAGGCTCCCACTTGATTCGATCCAATGGATACCACCGGAACAGCGGGAGCCTTTCTGCGAACAATCCATGATGCAGGATCTGCCCGCGCTAGCCACTGAATTTCCAGCTTCAATGATGGCAGTCACAACCCACTCTACTGTGGTTGAATCGCGGCCGAATGAAAGTGATCTTTCAAATGTGGTAAACAATGACTCTACAGATATCAGCACGCCAGGTATCGATGTTGTTAGAACCGCAATCAGTTGTCAAGCTCGTGATGGCAGGATATACCTGTTTTTGCCACCGGTAGAACGATTGGAACACTATCTGGAATTGCTCTCAGTGATAGAAAGAACCGCGATAAAAACCGGTTTGCCGATCGTCATTGAAGGCTACGCGCCGCCACTGGATTATCGCTTGAACAAGGTGCAGGTCACCCCTGATCCCGGAGTAATCGAAGTCAATATTCATCCGTCAACTAGTTGGGATGAGCTGGTACATAACACCACGACTTTATACGAACAGGCACGATTGGCACGTCTGGGCTGTGAAAAATTCATGGTCGACGGGAGGCATACTGGAACCGGGGGGGGCAATCACATCATTGTTGGCGGTCCGACTCCAGCTGACAGCCCATTTCTTCGTCGTCCTGATTTATTGCGAAGTTTAATTACTTTTTGGCAGCATCATCCCAGTTTATCCTATTTGTTTTCATCCATTTTTATCGGTCCAACCAGTCAGGCGCCACGTATTGATGAAGCGCGTGATGACAGTTTATATGAACTTGAAATTGCTTTTAGCCAAATGCCCGCCAATGCCAATGTATCTCCCTGGCTGGTGGATCGTTTACTGCGCAATCTTCTGGTTGACAGTACCGGCAACACCCACCGGGCGGAATTCTGCATCGACAAACTCTATTCACCTGATTCAGAATCCGGTCGACTGGGGCTGGTGGAATTACGCGCCTTCGAAATGACACCCCATCCCCGCATGAGTCTGGTACAGGCAGTGTTGGTACGTGCATTGATTGCGCACTTCTGGCGCCAGCCCTATCGAAAAAAATTGATCCGCTGGGGGACTGAACTTCATGATCGCTTCATGTTGCCCCACTATGTCTGGAATGACATCCGCGAAATTGTTGAATTTCTTAATCAAGCAGGCTATCCCGTGAAGCTGGATTGGTTTGAAGTTTTTCTGGAATTTCGTTTCCCCACGTATGGCGCTGTTAATATTCGCGATATGACCATTGATCTGCGGGCTGGCATTGAACCCTGGCATGTGCTCGGCGAGGAGGTAACCAGTTCCGGTACGGCGCGGTTTGTCGATTCGTCGATCGAACGATTGCAGATAAAAGTCTGTGGTTTAACTGACAAGCGCCATGTGGTTACCTGCAATCGGTGTCGTTTGCCAATGCATGCCACCGGTGTGCATGGCGAGTATGTCACCGGAGTTCGGTACCGTGCCTGGAATCCCCCTAATGCACTGCATCCAACCATCGGGATTCATTCTCCATTGGTTTTTGATATCGTCGACACTTGGAACGGACGGTCCCTGGGTGGTTGTGTATATCATGTGGCCCATCACGGTGGGCGCCACTATGAGACCCGCCCGGTGAACGCATATGAAGCTGAGGGCCGCCGCATTGCCCGGTTCTGGGATCATGGACATTCTGCTGGAACGATAGATATTCCTCCGGTAGCACCGCCGTTTGGTTATGTACAGAAAAAAGATGGTGGTGGAGACATCGTCTTCGTAACTCCGGAATTGCTGGAAGCTGAATTTCCCTATACATTGGATTTACGTCGCATTTCTAGTTCACCATAACTCTGATTATCACCATTTCATCAGGAGATTTATGATAACGACAGATAAGCCTGAATCACAAACACAATTTCGGGATTTTCAATATCAAATAGACTCAGATATCTACGATGAAATGTGGGATGCCAATATCGCAGTACGTCCTCATTGGCAACCCATAATGAATAGTTTAAATTCGTTTTCTCCCCTGGAGCTTCAGCGTCGCGATTCAGAAGCACAGCGGTTGCTTCGCGAAAATGGGGTGACATTTAATGTGCATGGTGATATGCGTGCCGAGGTGCGACCCTGGCAGCTTGATTTGGCTCCATTGATCATCGCGGCTGATGAATGGGATTTTATCGAATCGGGACTAAAACAACGAGCGCTTTTATTGCGTTTGTTATTGGAAGATATTCATGGCAAGCAAATCCTTATCAAGGAAGGGTTGATCCCACCGGAATTGATTTATACCATCGGCGGCCTGATTCGTCCGTGTTTTGGTATTCAGTTGGATAAACAAAATGCCTTTATCCTGTATTCAGCGGATATCGCGCGGGGTGAAGATCAACAATGGTGGGTAATCAATGATTGGACTCAGGCGCCTGTTGGAGTCGGTTATGCCTTGGAAAATCGCATCATCATGTCGCGCGTTTTGCCTGATATGTTCAAGGAATGTCATGTCCGGCGCTTGTCCCAATTCTTTCATGCCTTGAGAAATACTCTCGAAGCGGTGCGTATTGCCAAGGTAACCCATCCCCGCATCGTGGTATTGTCCGGAGGCATTCACGATCAAAGTCACTTTGAGAATTCTTATCTGGCCGCATATCTCGGTTATCCATTGGTATATGGTGATGACCTGACGGTTCGCGACGGCCATGTCATGATGAAATGCGTTGATAAATTAAAACAGGTCGATGTCATCTTGAGACGTATCGAGGATCGGATGTCGGACCCCTTGGAGCTTTTCCCGGATTCGTCCATTGGTGTCACTGGCTTGGTGGAAGCAGTTCGGCGCGGCAATGTCATGGTGGTTAATCCGCTTGGCAGCAGTGTTCTGGAGAATCCCGGTTTAATGGCATTTCTTCCGGGAATTTGCCAAAAGTTAATGGCTCAGGATCTCCTTCTTCCATCAGCGCGAACCTGGTGGTGTGGACAAGAAAAGGAATGTCAGTATGTCTTGGATAATCTGGAAAGACTAGTCATCAAACCGATTTATCGGCATGCGGATACCAAGGCTCAAATCGGCGCCCAGTTGGACTCCAGACATATCGCTGAGCTGCGGCACAAAATCAAGTCTCAACCCTACATGTATGTGGGCCAGGAGTTAATCCGATTTTCGACCTCGCCCTCGCTGCGTGAAGGAAAATTGGATCCGCGCCATACCATTCTGCGCACCTTTCTCACTGCAAATGAAAATGATTTTTCCGTCATGCCCGGCGGATTAACCCTGAGCGCATCGCTGCGTGATCATCTCATTACAGATTATAAACAGGGAGGTATCACCAAGGATTGTTGGGTGCCTTGGAAAGATCCCGAGGAGCATATCACCATGTGGCATTCCAGCAGCCGCCTAAATGCTATAGCCGAATACTCAGTAATTTTAACCAGCCGGGTTGCTGAAGCCCTGTTTCAGGTTGGTCGGCTTGCCGAACGGATTGAGGGCTTGGCGCGGTTATGCCGTTGCACGCTCAAGTACTACCATGAAATCGGCTCTATCGGCTTGCAAACGGATAAGGAATTAATGCGAATATTGATCGCTACATTGAATGGTGTGATCCATCCCGATATTAGCGCCATCAAAAAGAAAAAAAAATCATCAAACAACGATTGGGAGTCGCAACTACACTCCATGATCTTTGATAGCGAACAACCCGGGAGCATACGTGCCATGATTTCAATGTTGATCGAAACCGCTTATACCATTCGCGAGCGGTGGTCGCATGATACCTGGCGCATCATCGCTTCATTTAATGATCGCTGGGATCGGATCTCCTCCACTCAGAAAGTGAATGCCAATAGTTTATTACGGATTCTTGATCGCCTGATCTATGATTTAACCGCGTTATCAGGATTGAATATGGAAAGCATGACCAGGGAGTTGGGGTGGATTTTTCTCGACATCGGCCGCCGTCGTGAGCGCGCTTCATTATTGATCGAGGTTCTGAATAAAACCATTGTCCCCCAGCATCAACCGATAATCGAGAATCAAATTTTGGAAGCCATCTTAAGAGCGATGGAAAGTCAGATAACCTATCGTCGACGGTATCGCTCACAAATGCAATTGCAGCCTGTGCTTGAATTGCTCCTTTTAGATGAAACCAATCCCCGTTCCCTGGTCTACCAGTTCAATCGTTTAGCTGAACATATCGCCATCTTACCGAAGGAAAAACAACATTTTCGTCTGAGTCAAATCGAACAGAAAATTCTTGAAGCAGCGACCTTTTTACGAATCATCAGTCTACCCCAATTGGCGGTTGCCGATGGAGAATTGGGCTGTCACCCTGAATTATATCGCACTCTTTCCCATCTGGCAAAATTACTCGACGAATCGGTAGATTTATTAACCAATCAATATTTTGCGCATATCAAGCTGCCCCAACAACTTGTTCCGGTAAGAGCGGAATTTTCCTGATGCAATTCAAGGTCATCCATCTCACCAAGTATGCTTATAATAAACCGGTGCAATTGAGTTATAACGAAACTCGCTTGACTCCGCGCACTTTTTTCGGTCAAACCTGTTTATCATCTCACCTGCATATACACCCTCATCCGGATGAAACCCGGAAGCGTACAGATATCTATGGCAACACAGTGTATTACTTTGCGGTCCATCATTATCATAATGAGTTATCGGTAAAGTCCATTAGTGAAGTAGATTTGCATTTGCAAACTTTGGATAACCAGCCTGCACTCTCGGAAAGCTGGGAAATTACGGCTCAGAAAATGATTGCTGACCATCAGGAGGAGAATTTGTTTGCGCGACAATTCACACTCAATTCACCCCATGTCCCGATCACCCATGAATTAATCGATTATGCCCGACCTTCATTCTCTAAAAACCGTCCCATTTTGGCGGCAGCCAGAGATATTATGAATCGCATTTACCATGACTTTAAATTTGTCAACGGGGTTACACATGTCGCAACTTCACTCTCAGAATTATTGCAAGAACGATGTGGAGTATGTCAGGATTTTGCCCATCTGGCGATCGGTTGCCTGCGCGCGATGGGGTTGGCAGCTCGTTATGTCAGTGGCTATCTCGAGACCCTGCCGCCGCCGGGAAAAGTCAAATTGATTGGCGCTGATGCATCCCATGCCTGGGTGTCGTTATTCATCCCCGATTATGGTTGGATTGACTTCGATCCCACCAATAATATTCTGCCGGTTGATTCTCATATCACCCTTGCCTGGGGCCGCGATTTTTCGGATGTCACCCCGTTGAAAGGAGTGATTTACGGTGGCGGCAATACGACCCTGACTGTCGCCGTTGATGTCAATCGTTTGTAAACCCGTTGCCCATGCCGCCCCTGCCCAAAAAATCATAAACCGGATAGGAGCCGATCTTTGCGGGAATATCGGGGATTTTCATCGATTTGGGGGCGGTGGGGTCGCGGGGTTTTTTCTCGGATATTTTGGTGGGACGGCCTTCCATGAATTTATGATGGTGATGAGCTTCATCAACGGTGAGATCAACATCGGAAGATATCTCCATTTCCTGATGGGGAATCGTGGTCGCATTGTCGCCCAAATCCTGATTCAACCATTTCTTGATGGTATGGTCGGATGCTTTTTTGGTGATTCTTCTGGCATCTTCATCATTCATATTGGTACTCATAAATTTATAAGGATTATGTTTTAACGTTGTTTATTACGTATTCGTTGGGTGCGACTATTTCTTATGCCAGTCCGGATTGAAAAACATTTTCGCTCATTATATTATCCGAACTCTTTTCGAAGACAACTAGTGTTAAGATTTACCAAATGAAATTGGCTATATCAGCATCGTGATGGGGTAATTAACTGACAATTGACATGGAGGCAGACAGTGAAAATACATGAATATCAGGCAAAAGAATTATTGCAGGCAGCGGGAGTGGCGATCCAGCGGGGCAGGGTGATCGAAGATGCCGGCAACGCCCGTGAAATAATTGCCAAGGTGCAAGAGGAAACCAAATCCACGGCAGTCATGGTAAAGGCTCAGATTCATGCCGGCGGCCGGGGCAAAGGCGGCGGGGTAAAGTATTCGCCAAACGCGGCAGCGGCACTTGAGAATGTCAATAAAATTCTGGGAATGAAACTGGTGACGCCGCAAACCGGTGCGGCGGGTCAATTGGTGCGCAAGGTGCTCGTCACTGAAGCCGCTGATATCGCCAGGGAATATTATCTGGCGATCACCATGGATCGCGGCACCGCACAGCACATTCTCATTGCTTCTGCCGAAGGCGGGGTCGAGATCGAGGAAATCGCCAAAACCGCGCCGGAGAAAATCATCAAGGAAGGGATAAATCCCCGATTCGGGCTGCAAAACTTTCAAGCCTACATGGTGGCGCTTCGTTTGGGATTCACCGGCGAGATTATAAAACAGGCCATGAAGCTGATGAAGAACCTCTATGCTGTCTTTCTGAACACCGACGCGTCCATGGCGGAAATCAATCCGCTGGTGGTGACCACCCAGGGCACGTTGATGGCATTGGATGCCAAATTCAATTTTGATGATAACGCGCTCTATCGCCATCCAAATATTCTGGCGATGCGCGATCTCCATGAGGAAGACCCCGCCGAGGTGGACGCGACTTCGTTCAGTCTGAATTATATCAAGCTGAGCGGCAATGTCGGATGCATGGTCAATGGCGCCGGGCTGGCGATGGCAACCATGGACATCATTAAATTGAAGGGCGGTGAACCGGCAAATTTTCTTGATGTCGGGGGCGGCGCCAATGTTGAACGCGTCAAGAACGGGTTTCGCATCATCCTTTCAGATCCCAATGTCAAGGCGATTCTGGTCAATATCTTTGGCGGCATCGTGCGCTGTGACCGGGTCGCAAACGGAATTGTTGCCGCGGTAAAGGAACTGGATTTGAATGTGCCGGTAGTGGTGCGGCTGGAAGGTACCAACGCCGAAGAAGCCAAGGAAATCCTGGGCAATTCCGAAGTCAGCATCCTGCCGGCAAGTTCGCTTGATGACGCGGCCGCCAAGGTGGTCGCGGCGGTGCGCAAATAAACCGAAGCATATTAACCGCGAAGGTCACGAAAATCATAGTTTTAAGAGGCACATCATGTCAATTTTATTAAATAAACAATCTCGTATCATCGTTCAGGGAATCACTGGATCAGAAGGGTCATTTCACGCCCGTCAGTGTTTGGATTATGGCAATAATGTGGTCGGCGGGGTCACGCCCGGGAAAGGCGGTCAAAAAGCGTTGGATGGCGCGGTGCCGGTCTTTAATCAATGCCGGGAAGCCCGCGAGGCGACCGGCGCCAATGTGTCATTAATCTTTGTGCCGGCACCGTTTGCCGCGGATGCGATCAAGGAAGCCGCTTATGCCGGTATCGAGTTGATTGTTTGTATAACCGAAGGCATACCCGTCAAGGACATGCTGGAAGCAGTGGCATATATCAAATCATTCAAGACCCGGTTGATCGGTCCCAATTGTCCTGGGATTCTCACTCCAGGAGAGGCCAAAGCGGGGATCATGCCAGGTCATATCGCGCGTCCGGGGTCCATCGGAGTGATTTCCAAATCCGGGACCTTGACGTATGAAGCCGTACATCAATTGGTCCAGGAAGGTTTGGGACAATCAACTTGTATTGGCATCGGCGGGGATCCGATCATCGGCACCAGCATGATAGAACTGCTTGATCTGTTTGAAAAAGACCCGGATACCGAGGCGGTGGTGATGATCGGTGAAATTGGCGGACAAATGGAAATCGAAACCGCGAAGCATGTCAAAGCACGGATTAAAAAACCGGTCTTTGGCTTTATCGCCGGACGCACCGCACCGGCCGGAAGACGGATGGGACATGCCGGAGCGATCATTGGCGGCGCCGATGAATCGGCACAAGCCAAAATGGATTTCATGCGGGAACAAGGCATCACCGTCATTGAATCACCCGCGGATATCGGCAGAACCGTGAAGATAAAATTGCAATCTTGACGGGATCAGAGAGTTGCTAAAAAAATGATCCGGCTGACCGGTCGTCAGCTCAGTGCTTCGCGGGTATATGAATTGCGATAAACAAGGTAAGTGATCAAAGCCATGACCGGGACTGAAATACTGCCAACCAGAGGAATCAGCTGGAGGACGATCAAGAGGATAAAAATGAGTTGAATCACCAAGTTAATGAATAAATTCTTATGCATGGGAATATAGCGGCGAAAGGGACCGGCCAAACGATAACGATAATACATAATCCCGGGAATCAACCCCACCGCCGGAATGAGGCTCAATAACCAGGTGACCAGCAGGGTCGATGGCAGCCGATTGCGAATACGACGAGCATAAGATCTGACAAATTCGGGGTCGGACATCAATTCGTACCCGCACTCCTGACATGATTGCCTGACTTGCTTCTGGGTAAAGCGGGTGGCGCAGCAGGGACAGCGCTTTTTTTCCACCAAATCCAATTCGTGTTCATGTGGATTGTCGACAAGCACATCCAGCGGCTGCGCGAAAAAACCTAGTTTCCGGACCAATACATTGGCGTTTAGGCATTTTGGACATTTGAGCGCGACGGGTGAAAAGCTGGCGTGACAACTCTGACAGGAGATCTTGGATTTTTCTTCCCGCCTCCTCATCAGCATCGCGGCGCCGCTGATCAGTCCACTGATCAGACCGCACAATACCAGCATGACTAGCGGATAGAACACCAGAAGCAAAATGCCAGCGGATATGCCAATATCCTCGAACCAACTGAGCAGTGTCCGCAAGCCCAGTTCATCGTCCTCATCGGTCTCAACGATCAGGTTCAACAGCGTGTTTCGAAAGCTTGTCAATAACGCGACACCGAAGGCGACAAGCACAGCGGGTATATAATCCAGATACCCGGCATGAATTATTGTTTCCAGTAATCTGGCATCGGCGCCAGAGACCACCCCAAGATATGTTAAAAGCGCCGCAACTGGCTTGATGTAATCAATGGTTTTATTCATGGTTTGGCGGATTTCCGGCACCTTGTCGCCCGCGATTTCAAGTATTGCCAGAATTCCCAGGATGACGATGCACCAATTGCTGGTAAACCATGTGGGTTCAGTGGCCATTGCCTTGATAAAGTCGGTGTTTCTGATCCAGGGCAGGTGGTTGCCGAAGCGGATCAGGCAGGCGGTGAGAAAAGCGGGAAGAAAAGCGCGTGATGAAAAAAAGGCCAAAGTTCCCATGCCCTGTATGAGTGCGAGTATATCCATGAAGAAAACATTCCCGGTTGGTATTTGGGATTAAAATTCAAGTTCCGGATGATATATCAAGTAAGGAGAATTATTTTTTACCACTAATTATATTGACCGGGGTTGGTGCTAAATTAGTGGTTGGCTTTCCCGCGACATCAATTGCACGATCTTGGATTGCCGGATTCAAATCGAGTTGTACATTTGTGAGACTTTTAAACTTCGACCAAGATAGACCCCATGAAATTTCATTGTTCCAATTGTAAACACATCATTACCATCGATAAACTCGCGGGCAAGTTTGGCGTCACCATCACCTGCGAGAACTGCCGCAAAACCACCATGACACCGGATTCCATCTTTGGTGAAAGAGTGATAATCGGTGATTTTGTGATTGAGAAAAAGCTGGCATCAGGAGGAATGGGCACCGTTTATTTAGCGCATCAAATCACCCTAGATCGTAAATCCGCGATTAAAATCCTGATGGATAAGTATTCCAGCAACAGTGATTATGTCACCAATTTCATCCGGGAAGCCCGTGCCGCCGCCAAGCTGAATCACCAGAATATTGTCCAGGCTTATGCGGTCGGGGAAGATGATGGGAATTATTATTTTGCCATGGAATACCTTGAAGGCACATCAGTCCAAACGATCATTGATAACGAAAAAAGGATGGCCATAGATAGAGCCATTAAGGTGATTATTCAGATTGCCGAAGCTCTCGATTTCGCCTGGACGAAACAACAGATGGTGCATCGTGACATCAAGCCGGATAATATCATGATCACTCCGGATGGAATAGCGAAACTCGCGGATCTGGGATTGGCGCAATTGACCACGGACATGAGTCAAAGCCGGACGGATGACGATACCATCATGGGAACACCTTATTATATCTGTCCTGAAACTTTGATTGGTGATCCGGTCGATAATCGCAGCGATTTATACAGCCTGGGCGCAACCTTTTATCATGTCATTACCGGTCAATTGCCGTTTACCGGGAATTCGCCCATCGATATAGCCGCCAAACATTTGAATGAACCATTGCGTCTGCCCCATCTGGTGCTTCCGGAAATCCCGGAAAATGTCAGCCTGATCATCAACAAAATGATGGCGAAAAATCCCGATGACCGCTATCAAAACGCACAGGAACTGGTAATCGCGTTAACCAAGGTGTTGAATGTCATTTCGCCGCCGACCACCAATGACAGTGTTCTACAAGCGATTTGGGAATGCATCAATTGCAGTAAAATCAACCGCGGCACCGATCGTTATTGTGCCTCATGCGGCCACACGGGTTTTGAGGAATGTCCGATATGCAACCAGGAAACAATTGTCGGGGTCAAGTTCTGCCCTCATTGCGGCGGTGATGTTGAAGAAAAGAAACGTTTGTTGCTGCAAGCCAATAAAAAGATATTCGACGATCTCGAAGCCGTGGTGCGGAACTGCGATTTGGAAAAAGCCATTGCCATCATGCGGCAATTAAAGACCAGCGATGAAAAAGGCAAGAAGATGGTTTTACCTGATCATTACGATGATGTCATTGGCGAATTGAAAAAACAACTCGAAATGAAATTGCAAAGCGCGCGCAACGAAAAAGACCTTGATAAAGCCGAGCAGGCAGCCAACAATCTGGTCATCGTTTTTGGTCATGATGCCTATGGCAATATCAAAGATGAATTGGCCGCCATAAAAAAACAAATTGGCGAAGCCATATTTCAAGCCAATATCGCCATGTCGGCAAACTACCTGTCAAAAAGTTTGTCGATTCTTGAAGAAACTCCGGCATGGCGCTGTCGCAGCGCGGAGGGCGGAGATCGGCGCGAAATTGCCATCTCCAAGTGCCAAAGCTTGATCCAAGACCGCAATAAGACCATTCGCCTGACTGAAGTCATGATTCGCAATGGCAATTTTGCCGGAGCGTTGCATACCTGTACCCAACTTGCTGAATTCAAGCGAACCGAAAAAATCACCAATGTGACTCCAGCGTCGCAGGATATCGAAATCAACAATCGTATCGGCAATATTTTTAAGATGTTGAGTGAAAAAATCGAAGGTCTGATGCCGGTATGGCTGAAGGAAAACCGATGGGATGAAATCAACGCCACCATGAAGCTGGCAAAAAAAGTTGAAATTCTCACTGCCAATCAGTTGGAGCAAAATCGCAAGCTGATCAAGTCTGAATTGACCGACCGATATAACCATGCGGTCGCTCTGGAGCATAAAAAAAGATATGTAGCAGCTGATAAGGCCTGGCAAAAATTTCTCACCATCCATCCTGATTATCTTCCCATTCAGCAAAAGCAATACGCATTGGAATTTGCCAATCGCAAACAGGTGTTTTACTCTAATCGGCGACTGAAGTTAGCGAAACTATCCGGAATAATTTTACTCATCAGTTGGCTTTACCCCTTGATATCGATGCTGTCATTCATCAATCAGAGATGGAGCAAGTTGCAGCTTGCCGGCAGCATGAAGTTCTTGATTCTGCTGGGGCTGCAATTCCTGGTCTTCGGCATCTTTTTGCTTAGCATGAAAAAGCGATTGGGAAAGCCGGTCCCGGAAAATGAAGAAGATATGTTTCCTCCCTGGTATGTCAGGAATATGTCCTTGATCCTGATATTTTCCCCCTTTTCCTATCTCTTAACCCACACGTTTGGCTTTGCATTCCGCAAGGTATTTAGCGGGACACCATTGGTATTAATATCAATGCTGCTGGTGTTGCTGAGTTGGTTGATAATCGATGCCATCATGGCAAACCGCAAATTTTATCGCCCGGCGGCATTTAGTTTATCAATTTCATGGCTGGCTACCAGTATGATCGGCATGATTGTTTCATCAACCACACTCACCGGCGCGGCATTGTTTTCAATGTTTTCATTCATTCAAGCACTGATCTTCGCGATCATCCAATTTGCCGACTTCCATATCTCCCGCTTAAAGAATTTTAAGACTGGGTCATCTTGACCTGATCGCGCTGGTTAATTCGTAACAACCTGAGACCAAGTCAGGAATTTCAGGGCGTCAAAGCGAGCGGAAAGCCGGTGTTGAAATAAATCGTGATGCCCCTCCAATGAGAATATTCCGCGGCCGAAAGGCGCCAGACGGGTTATGAATCCTCGATCAGATGAGCCAATATTAATCCAAAGAACCCAGCTTCAATTTGTCCTTGAAAGTACCACCCCAGGTGTTGATTGCAGGTTGAGCAAATCACGATGCGCCAGGCAAATCCCGGAAACCATGTCCATGCTTCCGTCGGTTCACTGACACACCCACAATTTAGCGCATCACGAAAACAACCAATTTGATAGGTAATACCATGGGGATTGGTGAAGACATGCTCGGTTGCGCCCATGATGCGGATCGTTTGATCAACCATGGCTATTTGTTTTCGGCATACCCGGCATAACCACCACCGATCCGAATGTTTGGTTGCTGGTATTTCCCGGGCGCGCTCTGCGCCGCGCCTTCTCTTCACAGGTTGCGCAGACGCATCAAAACATAAACAATCGGGGAAGTTGATCTCCAGGAATTCGGGTTGCGAAATGATCTTCATTGCCGATCTCATTATTATTGATGAATTCACTACGATGCAAGATAAATGGGCTGCAAACAGTCGAATTTTCGAACATTACCTTTCCCATCAAACGGGAAATTGGGCACTCTTTTCCAACCGGCTGATCGGGTTGAGTATCCAATCCGTTTATTAATCTATCCAGATGAAATAATTTTAACATCACCTCTCCTGTGTCTAAAATATAATATGGAATTGTTGTGCTCAGCTTTTGTTGCAATAGATTACCAATTCTTCAATGTTCTTATATATGTTTGCTTTAACCATTAACACGCCTGTGACGAGCGGTTTTTCGCCCTTCATCAGGAATTAATATGAATATAAAAATATTATCCCCTCGGGAAAGCTTTATAGTCTGCAAAAACAGCCAGGGAATGCAAATTCGCGGCACTTTAATGCGAATTACCGGACAAAATGTTGTTTTTGAAGTTTATAACCCCTTCAGCATTCTCCAGCTCAGTGAAGTCCTCAGGGAGTTTAAAATCGTTGTCGGCGAGCGGGAAATATATACGGGGCGCGCGGTTGTCAGCGGCCTGGTCAATGCCGGATACATGTTCATGATAGAAGCCGCGCTGGTTGATTTTTGGCACGACATCGATACCCACGCCCTGATCAGAGACAAGTCAAAATTCAGAGAAGAGATCAACCGGTTTTTGTCTGACATACAGGAACTTAATCTGGTACAGGTGGGGTTTAAATTATTGGTCAATGATCTCAGGGTATTTCTGGCTGATATGATGGGATGGCTGAAACAAATCGATGCCGTGATCAACACCGAACATGAGCAGGATCGGGACGAGGTCAGCAAGGAAGTGTTATTGAATTTGATCCCGCCATTCACCCCACATATCACCGACTATTTCAAACGCCTTGAGTCATTAAGCGCGGAAGTGTCGCCGGCCGTGGCATCCTATCATAAGTTATATTTGCGACGCGAGTTACATCCCGTCATCTTATGCTCACCCTTCATTCATCGGACTTATAACAAACCCTTGGGATATGCAGGTGATTATGAAATGATCAATCAAATCTTCAGCGATCCCAATCGTGGCAACATGATTTTCGCGAAATTAATCAATAATTTCGCCTTATCTCTTGGGCCAGCCGTGGCTCATCGCAATCGCATAGACATTCTCACCAAAATGCTGATTGATGAAGCCCGGAAGGCAAGCGCGGCGGGACGTCGTTTGAAGGTGTTGAATATTGCCTGCGGTCCATCGCAGGAAATCCGCAATCTGATTGCCACCACACCCGAAGCCAATCATTGTGACATAACCCTCCTCGATTTCAGCCCGGAAGCCATTGCCTTCAGCCGCGAGAACATCATTAATCTCAAGCAAAAATATCACAGTGGCATTACGGTGGAATTCATTCAAAAATCGATCGATACCATTCTTAAGGAATCAATCGATATCCGGCGGCAGTATGATTCGTTTTCCGCCAATTCCTATGATCTGATTTATTGCGCGGGGTTGTTTGATTATCTTACTGATAGCGTCTGCGAGCGATTGATCGGTTTATTCTTCAAATGGGTCACGCCCGGCGGTTCCATGGCGATTACCAACATCCATCCCAGGAATAATACCCGGTATTTCATGGAGTTTGTTTTGGAATGGAATGTCATTTATCGCAACGAAGAACAACTGATGCAATTGGCGGAAAGCGTTTCCGGAGAAAAAAAGGTGTTTGCCGATGCCACCGGTATCAACATATTTCTAACGATTAATAAATCCCTTGAGACTGTCGATCACCAAACCCATTAACCGGTTTAATCCTTTCGTCTCTCGACGGCGGCAGCTTGGCACCGGAAGCGGCAAAGAGCTTGGTGTTATGAAATGTCCCTGGGGTCTGAAACTAGATTTTCCTGATCAAAAATCATGATTTTCCATATTATTATGCGCAACCGCCATCCGCTGGGCTGGAAGCCAAATCCTGATGAATCAACACCCACATATTTCTGAAAATAATTCTCCCCGTCTGATTCAGGACTATGATAACTTTCGCCGTAATCTTTTAATTCAACGGGCGAAGATCGCGACTCTAATCTGCATCTGTGCGGTTCCTTTGGGAATTTTATTGGATTATTTCATTTATCCCCAATTTCTCAAAACCTTCCTGTTAATCCGGATTGGCTGTGAATTGGTTATCATATTGATTGGCGGGTTGTTATTAACGAAATTTTCCTCGCGCTGGAGCCGTCTTTTTGGGTGCCTCTGGGTCGTGCCAATGATTGCTTATGACGCGCTTATGATTGCCCTATCCGATGGCTTTCAATCACCCTATTATATTGGCATTGCCACCGTCATCATTGGCGGCTGCCTGTTACTGCCGTGGAATCTGATCGAATGCGCGTGGTCATGTTTAACCGCATTTTTGTTTTTTCTGATCAGCGGGCTAACACACTTTTATTTCATTCGCGCAACCAACGATCCGTATAATTTTGGCTTGGTGGTAATCAATATTTTTTTCCTGGGATTATTCTTTGCCATATGCCTGATCAGCAGTCATTTTGCTGAACGCCTGCGCTTTCACGATTTTCGCCTCCAATTTGAGTTGGATCAACAGCGTGGAGAATTGGAAAGATCCTATCAGCAATTAACCGAATTGGATCAGGTAAAAAATAAATTCTTTGCCAATATATCCCATGAATTGAGAACCCCGCTGACCCTGATCTTATCGCCTTTGGATGCGCTCCGCACCCGCTTGAGGGATACCCTCAATCATCAGGATCAGGAAACCCTGCAGTTGATGTATGATAACGCGTTGCGGTTATACGCGCTCATTGATGATCTCCTGGATTTGGTGCGCCTCGAACAGGGAAAAATGAAATACAAGATCGAGCCCATCAAATTGCGCGAACTTCTGCCCGGATTGACCAGCGCCATTCGCGCCATGGCTGAATCCCATGGGATTCGGGTTTCAATAAATCTTCCAGAAGATGCCGCGGACTCGCTGCAGATCCACGGTGATCGCCGGCAAATAGAAAAAGTATTTCTCAATCTGTTCTTCAACGCGATAAAATTTACCCCCAAAGGCGGCGTAATCACCGTCACCGCCGCCAGAATCGAGAATGAGATTTCAGTCACGGTACAGGATACCGGTATCGGGATCTCAGAATCCGACCTGAAGTTCATCTTTCAACGTTTCTGGCAGGTGGATGGCACCCACACCCGCCACTATCAGGGCACTGGCATCGGTTTGGCGCTGGTAAAAGAAATCATCGACCTGCATCATGGAAAAATAGCAGTAAAAAGCACTTTGGGCCAGGGCACCTCATTCATCATTACACTGACTGATACCCCCATGAGTGATGATGAAATTGACGATCCTCCTGCCGACGAAACGAAGCGGATGAGAAAAATCGTAGACCAAGCTGTAGTGCAGCCCGCGCGCCGGGATATTCCTGTCCCCTCCGTCATGCCGCCATCAACCACAGGAGAATATCGGCATAAATTATTAATTGTCGATGATGAACCTGACATGCAAAAATATTTGCAATATGAGTTATCGCCACTCTATGATTTAATGATCGCGCCGGATGGTGAAATCGGGTTTGAACTTACCCAGAAGAATCAACCTGAAATAATCCTGCTCGATTTCATGCTGCCCAAAATCGATGGCATCACCCTGTGTCGAAAAATCAAAAATAACCCCCATATCCTGCCCACCAAAATCATTCTCTTAACCGCAAAAGTGGATGATCAAACCAAACTCGATGCTTTGAACGCGCAAGTCGATGATTTTATCACCAAACCGTTCAGTATCGTCGAATTGAAGATCCGGCTCAAAAATATGATGCTGGCATCGCAATTGGAACGACAACTCCATCTCACGGTAATCAGTCTTAATCAAACCCTGGTCGAACTGCGGGAAAAGGAAAATCAACTGCTCCAATCCGGCCGTCTTTCTGCCCTGGGCAGCATGGCTGCAGGGATCATGCACGAGATCAATAATCCCTTGAATTATAATTTGATGGCGGTGAGCTACCTCCTTCGCAAACTCAAGGACGCCGATCCCGACATCGTGGAATCCATCACTGATATTGAGAGCGGACTGCGCCGGATTCAAAACATCATCAAGGATTTGAAGGGATTTGCTTATGGCGGGGAAAATACTGCCAAGGAAGAAATCACTCCCGGAGATATGTTTAATGTGATGCAGAAATTGTTGTCGGAACAATTAACTACTGAAGTTCAATTGCAATTGGATATTGATGACCACAGTGTGCTCTATGGGAATAAAAATCAGTTGATTCAATTATTGGTCAATCTGGTGCAAAACGCCGTTCAGGCAACCGCGGAAAATCCGGCGGCCGGCAAGTCGCGAATGATACGAATCACCATGAAACCCACACCCACACATTATCTCTTAGCGGTGTGGGATAATGGCAAGGGAATATCCGCCGGGACTCGCGCCAAGATTTTCGACCCATTCTTTACCACCAAGTCGCAGGGGCAGGGAATGGGATTGGGCTTGAGCATCAGCCACACCATCGTAAAAAATCATTCCGGGGAAATCGAGGTAAAAAGTGTGGAGGGTGTGGACACGGAATTTATTGTAAAACTGCCGCTCACTTATCAATCCGATTGATAGTGGGTTTGTTCATGGATAGATGCCACAATTTCATCTAGTTTTAAAGCCATGACATCTTGAGCGGAAAATGTGGCCGCGTAGTGATTTTCGATTTCATTAACCAACTGAATTGCCATAATGGAATCGAAACCCATTTCTACCAGGGAGTGATCCTCAGAGAGGGCGCCGGCTTCGGCCATCATGGCTGATCTGATGATATTGGAAATATGATTTTTAATATCAGGACTGGTGGTGATGGATGAGTCCGAGTCAACCGATTCGGGCACGAGTTGTGAATGAAACTCAGCACGATGATTCATATTGCCTGAATTGATGAAATCCTTAAAACAATAGTTGGCTAGTCGTGTCGGCAGGGTGTTTAATAATATTTCCCAATTCACATCGATCATACAGTAGTGTGCCCAGTTTTGCTTCAGGGCGTATTCCAAAGATTGAAAGCCGGGTTGACTCGAAATGGGCGTAACACCACGAAATTGCAAAAGCTGGCGACGCTGTTCATTGGCCGCCAGCCCGGCATTATCAACCGGGCCCCAATTTACCGTCAATCCACACGAACTGCGGGAACGACGATAATGTGAGAGCGCATCCAGGAAGGTATTCGCGGCCGTATAATTCGCCCCGCCCGGAGCGGGAATAAGAGCCGCGGCAGATGAAAAAAATATGATAAAATCCAACGTATCCTTAAAGAGGGAATGGATGATCCAGGCGCCAGAGACCTTGGGATTCAGCACGCGATAGAATTGATCCGCGGTGAGATGATTCAGGTTCTGATCATCGCTTATTCCCGCGGCATGAATTATGCCTTTGATCGGCGGGTAGTTTTCCGCATGAAACCGGGAGAAAAACTTGTTGCTTTCGTCCCACTTGCCCAGATCAAAACACCCGGTATGGATCGCCGCGCCCTGCGCCTCCAATCCAGATATTGCCCGGATCTTATTAAATGCCGGATGATCCGCGCTCAAATCCCTCCACTCATGCCGGGGCGGGAGTGGATTGTGTCCCAGGAGCAACAAGCGGCGGGCTCCCTGAGCGATGAGCCATTGGGCGCTAAGCAATCCCATGCCTCCCAAACCGCCAGTGATAAGATAGGTGCAGTCCGAGCGACATAAGGGCAGAGAGGATCGCGGAGCCGGGGCCTTGTCGAGCCGGCGAAATCTTCCCACCCACCGCTTCCGTTGACGCCAGGAGATTTGATCTTCTTGATATTCCGCGGTGATTTCGCGATAGAGAGTTTCTCCCTCGTCATCCAATCGTTCTGAATCGAGGTCAATCAACCCACCCCATAGTTCGGGATGTTCGACGGCAATCGTCCGTCCCAACCCCCACAAAGGGGCATAAAAAATCCCTTCGATCCGGTCGGCGGAAATCACTGCCTGCGAAGCGCGGGTCACCAACCATAGCCGAAGACCTGAACCCTTCAGCGCATGTCGTAGAAGCGCCTGCAACATATTGATTGTCGACAAACAGCTTTCGTTCAAGGCGCGATGTAATTCGGTCAGGGATGAATCAACCGGAGCGCTACAATTCAGACTCCATAAATGAATTATGGCATGGATCGGCGGGGTATCGGCATCCATTAAATGGTTGAATAACTGTTCAAAAGTGTCGGCATTTATAGCGCTTAAACAATGATGCTTTACCCCGGGTAACTTTTTATCCGAATTC
>CAZTTH010000036.1:21920-35279 GCA_964615975.1 uncultured Lentisphaerales bacterium
ATTTATAGCGCTTAAACAATGATGCTTTACCCCGGGTAACTTTTTATCCGAATTCATTCCGAGAAAGACCAATATCGGATATCCGCCCTGATTGATAATGGTCTGTGCCAGTTGTCGAGCGACTTCGCCATCATCTGCCAGGATTAACCAGGATTTGGCGGGTATCTGATTGCTCCCGTCAGTGCTTGATATATTCTTTTCATGCCAGGTATATTCGTATAAGGATTTTGCCGTGATTGATTGCAATGATGGGTCGAAAGCGGTCATTGAACATGGGGCTTGAAGGACACTCATTGCTGGTGCTGGTGTGGTGTCATTTACCACCAACTTGGTCGTGGCGATGATGTGTTGTCCCAATCCATATGACGAGGAATTTTTTTCCGGTAAAAAAATTGGAGAAGCAAAGCCTGCCGCGGATAAACGACTTGCCCATTGCGTTGGATTCATTAGAGGATGACCCTGAATTCGGCGAAAATCCGTGGATAAATGCCATCCCTCAAGCAATCCAAAAGTAATGTCATACCAAAGTTGTGGTTCCGTCGCTTCCCAAATCAACAATAAGCCGCGTGGCTTGAGCATCCGTCTGATATTATCGATGCTGCGGGGGATATGTCTGGTCGCATGGATCACATTGGCGGCGATAATGATATCAAAAGGTTCCTCACACCTAAGCGAAATACCCTCATCATCCGATATATCCAATAATTGATAATCCACAAAGTCATAGTGCGCGAATCGTTGCCGGGCGCGATGGATAAACACTTCGCCTAGATCCGAAAACACATAGGTAGTATTGGATGCGGACAATATCGGCAGGATGGCAGCGGTAGTGGCGCCGGTGCCGGCGCCGATCTCGAGGATCCTGCAATGAGGGGCGGAAGTGAACGATTCGACATGGGTTTTGACCAAACTGACAAGTATCTGATTGAAATAACGGCCTAATGATGAATCGGCATACAACGCTTCAAGCTGGGTGCTGGAACCTTCTGGAAAAAGGATTTCCATCGGGTTGATGCTCCCAGTCAGGAACTTCTCCAGTTTTTGCCCTGCGGACAGCACCAGTTTACCCAGGATTGCCATATCCGGAAGTGCCACACCTAGTTTTATCAAATTTCCTTCCCATGTCTGACGTGAGATTTCGATATTCTCCATGGTCAGGAGATTGTCAACGGTGAAGAGCTTCCGAAAGGGAGAATTTTCCATGTTTTCTTGCCAGCGTCTGATTATCCGCTGGCTGACTGGCTGATTCATCTTCACCTTGATCAGATCATGGGGCTGCTGCTCCATTGTGGTTGCAGGTGTTAATTTGAGTTGGTGAAGCGCTTGATATTGATAACACCAACTTAGTTGATTGACGCACTCCATGTAGTTCAGAAAACGATCGGGTTGCAAATGATGCAAGCCTTCCTCAGCGGCCTTTAATCCGGCATATTCCAGTCTCCCTCCAAGCTCAATTGATGCATGCTGCACACCACTGACAATCGCCTTTTGTCGTTTGCTAAGGTAAGCTTCCGCGGGTTGCGGATTCTTGATGGTGGTATTCCCGCTTTTTCCGTTAATGGGGGATGGGCGGATGGCCGAAGTTATCGGCGTCGAACTGAGAATCACATGAGCATTCGCACCGCCAAATCCGAAGGAACTGACACCGGCAAACTGGGGGAAGTCTTTTTTCGGCCATGCCATCAGATGACTTGGAATGATAAACGGGGTGCGCTCGAGATGGAGCAGGTGACTGATTTTTTCAGCATGTAAATGGGGGGGAATTTGATGATGATGTAAAGCCAGTACCACCTTGATCAGACCGGCGATTCCCGCGGCGGATTCCAGGTGTCCGATATTGGTTTTAACCGAACCAATCATGCAGGGGTCGCCGTTCCGGCGCTTTTGCGCAAGGACATTGTTCAACGCGACAATTTCCTGTGGATCACCCAGCTTGGTGCCGGTCCCATGACATTCCACATAGGAGATCTCAGCCGGTTGAATCCCGGATTGGAGGAGGGCCTGGGTGATCACGGCTTCCTGCGCCGGGCCATTCGGAGCGGTTAATCCATTGCTCCGTCCATCCTGATTGATGGCGCTACCCCTGATGACTGCCAAAATTTTGTCGCCCTCTCTCTGGGCATCATCAAGACGTTTCAAAATCACCACTCCACACCCTTCTCCCCGGACATAACCATCCGCTTCTTCTGAAAACGTTTTACACCGGCCATCAGCAGCCATCATCTGCGCCTGAGAGAGCGCGATAAACATTTCCGGACGCAGCAATACATTAACGCCTCCAGTCAATGCCAGAACACACTCGCCACGACGCAAACTTTCACAGGCCATATGGACCGCAACCAGGGAAGATGAGCAAGCGGTGTCAATCACCATGCTGGGGCCGTGTAGATCGAGAAAATATGAAACCCGATTGGCAATGATGCTATGAGCAGAGCCGGTCCCGCCATAGGCATCGATTTCATCGGGTTGGGATAACACTTCAAGCGTATGATCGAAACTGCTGGCGCCAATAAAAACGCCGGTAGCGGTTCCAGCCAGCGCATCGGGTTGAATCCCAGCTTGTGCCAAGGCCCGCCAGGTCACTTCCAATACCAGGCGTTGCTGTGGATCCATGGTCGCCGCTTCGCGCGGTGAGAGGGCAAAGAATTGCGCGTCAAAAGCATTGAGATCGGCAATGAATCCACCCCATCGTGACCGCATTTTCGCCGCATTTTTGCCCATCGCATCGCCACATTCCCCGCTGTCCCAACGATCATATGGAACCGGTCTTACGGCATCGACTCCATGGGCGAGTACTTCCCAGAACGCGATGGCGTCATTGGCTTCTGGAAAGCGGCAATCCAACCCGATGACGGCGATCGGAGCCGCGGGTTGTGGCGCCTTGTAGCTATTCCCTGATCGCGGCGCTGGAGAGGGAGTAAAGAAATGCGCAACGAGCTCATCCACACTGGGAAAATCATATAATAGACTGGCTGACAAAGTTTGCTTTAAATAACTTTCGATCTCCCCGGTCAGAATCAACGCTCTCACCGAATCCAAGCCGAGTTGACGAAAGGGAATATTACCGACAACAGCCGGTTGAGACAGATGCAAACACGCGGCCAGGCGGGCGCTTATCCATGTCCTGAACGCCTCACGTTGACCGACCAGATCGGAAATGCTGTCCAATGGTGTTTTATACCCTTCATCAGCGGATATCCGGATGGCATCGGGGGGAGGATGTTGTTCCCGATGCCATTCATAACTTATTTTAAACTCCGCGTTCAAATAGGCGGTTCGACACAGATTTCGTTGAATCTTCCCACTGGATGTTTTCGGCAACGCGTTTGCCGTTACGCCAATGAAGGCATGCAATGGAATTCCATGCGTATCCATGATGGCATCCTTGACCTGCTCAATCACTTTCTTGAAATCCAGATGAGAATGGCGATTGATTTCCTGCACCACCACCAAAAATTCCTGATCACCGCGGGTGATTGAAAACGCGGCATTATATTGATGTCGGAAAGCTTCATGGCACCCGGTGACTGTCGCTTCGATATCCTGGGGATAATGATTGGCGCCATGAATAATAATCAAATCCTTCAATCTTCCGGTGATATATAAATGGCCATCTTCAATAAATCCCAAATCTCCAGAACGAAAATATGGACCTTCCCTGGTGTCCGCGGTTATGGCCGCAAAGACAACAATATTGTCTTCAGGTCGCTGCCAATATCCCTGGGTGATGCTGGGACCTCTCATCCACACCTCGCCAACCTCTTGCGGCAGGCATACGCAACCGCTAACGGGATTGACAATTAATATTTCCTGATCTTCAGAACCCCACCCGCAGCCTACAATTGATTTTGCGTCCGGGGATGCAGATAATTCAACGTGATGCTGCTCTAATGCCGCTGGATCAACCTGTTTATGCCGGTAGCAGTTTTTGCCATCGCCGACGGATACTACCAGGGTGGCTTCAGCCATGCCATATCCCGGAGTTGGCGCCTGAGCCGACAACCCGCAACTTTCAAAAGCGGCGGTAAATTGTTTCAGCGTCTCATGGTAGACTGGTTCAGCGCCATTAATCGCCAGTCGTAAACAGCTTAAATCCAGTGTGCTTTTTTCCGCCATGGAAATTTTATCCACACAGAGTTGATAGGCGAAATTGGGTGCGATGGTGGTGGTCGCCCGATAATCAGATATGGCCTTTAACCAGCGATAGGGACGACGTAAAAAAGTGGCGGGCGCCATGAGAATTCCTTCAAAGCCGCCATATAAAGGCTGCAGGATGCCAGCCACCAATCCCATATCATGGAAAAAGGGCAGCCAGGACACCATTTTGCTCTTTGGAGTATGACCCCAGCGGCGATAGGCGAAAGCAAGATTGTGGAGAAAATTGTGATGCGTTACCATCACTCCCTTGGGGATACCCGTCGATCCGGAAGTATATTGAAGTATGGCCAACATATGCGGATCGATCGCGGTCGGAATCCATTCAGTGCCGGTGGCGGTCTCAATGGCATCTGTGGGCATCCAGGCTCCCGCTGAAAATCCCGGCAGGATATCCCCCATAGACACAAGGTGCTGATAAATTGACTCGGTGGTCAGACAACAATCAATCCCGGCGTTTTCCGCGATCGCGCGAAAGCGCTGGAGATGACGTTGGTTTCGTGGGGGAAAAGCGGGAACTGCCACCATGTGTGAATAGATACAGCCAAAAAATGCCGCGATAAATTCGATACCCGAATGAAATAACAACATAACCCGGTTCCCCGCCTTCATTTTATTTTGTAATTGACGGGCGATCGCGCGAGCTCTGATGTCCAACTCATGATAGGTGATAATGTGAATGAGATCATCACTGCCGTCGATAAATCGGTAAGCTATATCATGGGGTTTATGTTGTGCCTGATCTCTTAACAGGTCTATTAACGTCCGGTTGCCGGGATTTTCTGTCATTTTTTCCATCCGATTGATTGAGAGATTTACCTTGGATAATTGTATGGCGCTAAACTATATTTACGTTGAATCTAAATACGAGACGATTAAGATATAAATCCAATATTGTAATGATAAATAATTGTTTATATTTCAATTCATATTTCGCAATTGATTATTTTGCCGCCGGCGAACCCAAGCCGGGAATTGATTATATTTCCAAGGAAAGGAACTCAAAATGACGACCAATTTAAAGCAATTCACCATTGTCTATGTCGATGACGAGCCCAATGCCTTGAAATATTTTACCAAGAATTTTCAAGATGATTTTACCATCCTGACCGTAAATAATGCCGCTGAAGCCGATCGGCTGTTAGCCGAAAAACATAATGAAATCGCGATAGTGATTTCTGATCAACGCATGCCGGGTGAGACCGGAGTGCAATTGTTTGGAAGGATAAAAAATCTCTACCCCCGCATTCTGCGAATCCTGGTTACCGCGTTCGCTGATTTTGAGATCGCGATTGAAGCGGTCAATAAAGGTTCTATTTATCAATACATTTCAAAACCTTGGGAAATCCACACTTTACGCATTGTGATCCAACGCGCTTTGGAATATTATCAATTGGTAATGCAACGCGATCAATTGCTCGATGAAAAATTGACGACCATCCAAAAAATCGCGTTTTGTGATTACGAAAAAAATTTAACTTATTTTGCTTATGGTTTAAATAATTACCTGCCGGCATCGCTTGCCGCGATGGATCGCTTTTTCTCCGCCTGTTCCACGCCGGGAAAGATATCCAATGATCACGCATTGATGTTTATGGATTATCAAAAATGGGCAAAATCTCAAAGCCGGTTCATTGCCCAAACCAATGAGATGCTGGGTCGGATTCTGGCGCTGGCGGAATGTGATCGCGACAAGGTTATCGCATGGGAATCACTTCCCGACAACTTAAGCGCAGCAGGACAGAAGTTGTTTGGCGAATATCCCGCGGTCGAATATGAGAATAAGTTGGCCGCGATCTCTTCACTCTCACTGCCTCATCCAACCCTTTATCCACTGGCTTTGATAATACAGGCGCTCCATGAGTTGGGGGAAAAAAAACATCCGCTAGTGATGAAAGTTGATAAGGTTGTTGAGCATCATCAGGCCGATTGTCTTGCTCTTGACCTGGTTTTAAAATCTCCATCCTGGCTGGCCGAACAGCGGAATTTATTATTTTCTCCATTAAACGACTCGAAGGTGGCGCCGGAAGCGCCACCTATCTGCATGTATATCCTAACCAGTTATTTCATCATAACGCAATGGGGTGGTGATATCGAAATTCCCAATTCACCGGATAATTGCAGCATCAATGTTCGCCTTCCATTCGCGATTAAAAATAATCATCATCGCCCTGATCCCAATCAGGCCGAAATCCTGACCAAAATATTTTCTCATCACAACAAGTGGAGTTGATCGCGATCTCGATTGTTATATTAGCCGAATATCTCCGTCCATTAATATTCTGCTGAACCATTTATAAGCTTCATGCCTGACCTCATAGTTGAAACGCATTCGTTGACCCGCAGCTTCGGCGCGATGACGGCTGTCGACCAGGTCTCTTTATCCGTAGAGAAAGGCGCCATATATGGCTTGCTTGGGCCCAATGGCAGTGGTAAATCCACCATCATTCGCATGCTTTGTGGAGTTTTGCCGCCTGATTCCGGCCACGCCACCGTGTTGGGATATGATATTGCTTCCGAGTCGGAAGCAATCAAGCATCAGATTGGCTATATGTCTCAGAAATTCAGCCTCTATACCGATCTGACAGTAACGGAAAATCTCGAATTCTATGGCCGGATATACGATCTCGACCGGAACACGTTGGCAGCACGGATAAACGAGATGATCCAACTGACCGATATCGCGCCCTATCGCCAGCAACGGGCCGCTACCTTGTCGGGAGGTTGGAAACAACGCCTGGCGCTTGCCTGCGCGTTGATCCATGATCCGGAATTAATCTTTCTTGATGAACCGACCGCGGGCATTGATCCGGTGGCGCGTCGCGATCTTTGGGATTTGCTCTTTATTCTTGCCGGCAAAGGCAAAACTCTCTTTGTCACGACCCATTATATGGATGAAGCCGAGCGGTGTTCTCATGTGGCTTACCTGTACCTGGCAAAGTTGATTCTTTCCGGTCGTCCGAACGAATTAAAGCAGCTGCCGCAGGTAAATCCCCGGAATACCAATCGTTTTGAGATTACCATCGCGAATCCCGCTCTCTCACTCCCATTCCTGCGGGCAGCCAATAAAGTTCATGATGCCACCCTCTTCGGAGAAGCGATACATGTCCTGGTCGACAATGATGTGAGGGAGGAAGATTTTCAGCGCTTTTTGCAGGTCAGCAACAGTGATCAAATTCAAATTCGCCCGATCTCTCCGACCCTTGAAGATGTCTTTGTTACACTGACCCGAAATCAGAAGCGTTTGCACGAACAGATTGATGCCCCGGCAAGAGCTGACACACCCTCGCCGATAGATAAAGATGATGATCATCTTTCAGCTCAGCTTACCACGGCGCCGAAACCACAAAAACGCTCCCAACACGAATACCCATTGCAAGGCTTTTCGGCCATTTTCATCAAGGAAATCATTCAGATCATTCGCGAACCTTCAACCTTGTTTTTCATGTTCCTGATTCCGGTATTGGAGCTGACAATATTCGGCTTCGCGGTAGATTTCATGGTCGAAAATATCCCCACAGTCGTATGGAATATGGATCAAAAATCCGCGAGTCGCGAACTGGTTGCGGCATTTGCCAACACAAAAACCTTCAAAATCGAAGATTATGTCCATGATCGCCATACGTTCGAACGGAGGCTGCGTTCTGGAAGCGCAAAGGTCGGGATTTGCATACCGCCGGATTTCAGTGCCAGATTGGTCAAAGGCGATCAGGTAAAGGTGCAGGTGTTAATTGATGGCAGTGATTCGAATTCCGCGAACGCGGCGATTTCCTCGGCGAAATTATTGGGCATTGTCCGCTCGTTGAATCGAAATCGCGCTCATCCCTCAGGGCACATGGATATAAACTTTATCGATCAAACCCACAACGCGATTTTGCCCATCGACGTCCGGGTAAGGATTCTTTATAATCCGGCATTGGAAAGCGCTAATTTTTTCATTCCCGGACTGGTCTGTATCATATTACAAATCGTGACCATCAGCCTGACCGCGTTTTCGATTGTGCGTGAACGGGAAAATGGCACCCTTGAACAGTTGTTTGTCACACCGGTTGGCAAACAGGCATTGCTATGGGGGAAATTAATTCCTTATGTCATCGCGGGATTCTGGGTACTGATCCTGGTCATTGTGGTGATGATCTATGTGTTTTCCGTGCCCATAGCGGGTAGTTTGTTATTGCTGCTCGGATTGGGTATGTTATTTGTGCTCTGTTCATTGGGATTAGGATTATTCATTTCCACCATCGCTCGTACTCAACTCGTGGCGCTTCAAGTAACATTCATGATCATGTTGCCTTCCATCTTGCTTTCAGGTTTTATATTTCCGCGCTCCGAAATGCCGGATGTGATCCATGCCATCAGCTACCTGATTCCCGCCACTTATTTTGTTGAAATTGTGCGCGGCATCGTTCTGCGGGGAGCTGAAATCCATGAATTGGGTTTTCATGTCGGGTGCCTGGCTTTCTCCACCGTTCTGATTTTATTGATCAGTCTTACCCGCATTAAAAAACAAGTCATATAAGCGCTTCATCATCATGCATTACATTTTCCACTGTGACTCTAAGGTTCAATAATCCGATAGCTATGAATATCGACCATTGGTATAAATCCGCCTTTACCCGGGATTATTTACAGATTTATTCTCATCGCGATTCCGCGGAAGCCGAGGAGGATCTAAAGCAATTGCTAACCCATCTCAATTTGCCCGCCCATCCCTTGTGTCTTGACTTAGGTTGTGGATTCGGTCGCCATCTGGCTTATTTGAATGAGCGGGGGATTACCACGATTGGCTTTGATCTCTCCCGCGATCTCATTGAATATGGCCAGGCTCAATGGCCTAATCTCAGGCTGGTCATGGTTCAGGCGGATATGCGGCAAATACCATTTCGCGCCGCTTTTGATTTCGTCTTTTCTTTTTTTACTTCCTTCGGGTATTTTCTCGATGACAGTGAAAATCTCCAGGTATTGCTGGAAATGGCAAGGGTGTTAAAACCACAAGGAGGATTTGTCATCGATTATCTCAATTCCACTCAGATCAGGCAGGATCTGATTGCCAACGACCAACGTCATTTAATCGATATGTCCATTATCCAAAATCGCCGAATCAATCATGCGCATCATATGATTGAAAAGGAAATCATTATCCGGGATGCGGGAGGGGAGAGGAGCCACTGGGAACGGATAAAATTATATCAATTAGCTGATTTTGAGATGATGTGTGATCAGGCCGGATTGGTCATTACCCGCACCTATGGTGATTACTCAGGGGGAGAGGTGGAAGAAAATTCTCCCCGTCTGATAATGATCGGAGAAAAGCGATGAAAGCCAATTTATTTGACCGCCTGTTGATTCCTGATGAATGGTGTTCTGAAACTGTAATCAACCGCTTTCTGCCCCATACCCCCGCGGATAAATTCGATTTGTCATCCGTGCGGCGCCACCTGTTGCGACACCCTGGTTTTCCCCGGCAGGCCGTGGCCGATTTATTGACTTCATACAACCAAGCGATCGGCAACCATGAAAATTCACTCATTAACTGCCGCCGCCTGAACGATCCTCAGGCAACCATCATCATTACCGGCCAACAAGCCGGCCTGGCCAGCGGACCGTTATACACCTTATACAAAATTATTACCACTTTGAAACTGGCGGCATTTTATGAATCGCGCTGGTTGTCCCCGGTAATTCCCATCTTTTGGAACGCGACTGAAGACCATGACCTGAGTGAAATTTCCACGATTGATTTCCCCGCACAAAAATGGCGGGTGAACCTGGAAAATCATGGCAAACCGGTGGAATCACTCAAAACATTTCCCGCTTTCGCAAAGACCATTAATGAATTTACCGCCGCTATCAATGAAGCCAATCATCAGGAGGCAATAACAGCCTTATTACGGCCAAGTCATGAGCATTATGGGGAATTATCGTCTGCCATCATCGCGCGATTGTTGGGAGATGCCGGCTTGGTGATTCTCGAACCCAGGATCTTGCGCTCACTGGCTGGTGAAAGCTTTGCCAAGGCGGTGGGCATGCGCCATCAAATCAACTCTGCCTTGCAGTCTGCTGGCAATGAATTAAGGATCAATAATATTGAACCCGCATTTCCGTCGGACGCGACCATCACCGGTCTTTATTTTATCTCCGAAGACGGAACGCGACAGCGCCTTGGCATGCATCAGCAACGCTTAACCCTGGGCAGAAAACAATTTGCCGAATCAACTATCTTGAAGAAAATATCCCAACATCCCGAACGCTGTTCCGCCAGCGCTTTTCTGCGCCCCATCATCCAATCATCGGTATTGCCGGTAATCGGTTCGGTGGTTGGTCCGGGAGAATATCGTTACCACCTCCAGTTATCAAAATTATTCGGGTTGTTCAACGTTGCCATGCCAGTATTGTTTATGCGAAATCATGGGACGATACTAAGTCGGAAGGAGGCAAAACTGGCTGAAAAACTCGCGCTTCGTGAAAGGGATTATTTCCAACCCCGACAAAAATTTTATCAACGCCGGGAATTGCCGGAAGAGATCCAGAAATTTATTGCTGACGCGCACGTCGAATTGGAGGAACACAGAGAAAAACTGCAACAAAAATTGCCCGGATTAATGAGCCCCGCGCTGCACGCGTTTTACGCTCGAGGCCTGAATCACAATCTGGTAAAGTTGACCGCAAAAATAGAAAAAGAATATTTGCGTTCCGGCGAAGTTGACAATGGCCGGGTCGATCGATTTTTCGCCTGTGTCCAACCGAAAAACAAACCCCAGGAACGGGTGATCAATATTCTTTATTTTATCCAATTTAATGGCCTCGAGTTAATCGATCATTTATTGGCATTGTTCGATCCGTTTGAAAAACGCCATTACATCGTGTATACGGATTATTGAACTTCTTAGAAAGGGCTAAGATTTACTGAACGTGATCAGGTTTTCGCCATTTGATTGCGCTGGCATGGCTGTCGTTTTAAGTCCCGCTTTAGGAGAGCTGAGCTAAATTAGCCCAGGTCAACCCCCTGGGTATATGCAGAGCAATGAGGTGCGACCTGATTTGTTTCATACGAGAAAACAATTGGTTCTGTCTACTTCGATAACAAAAGGACAAGATATGCAATTGGACATATTATTTCTGGCGGCACATCCCGATGACGCCGAACTGTTTTGTGGTGGTACGATTATTAAAATGCGAGAATTGGGATATCAGGTTGGGATTCTCGATTTAACCAGGGGTGAATCCGCATCTGCCGGGACGATTGCAGACCGGGATACGGAAACGCAACAAGCCAATACGATTCTCAAGCCCGCTTTCCGTCACAATCTAGGTTTGCCTGACAGCCGTTTGCAGGATAACGATGACGCCCGCCGTTTAATCGTTGAAATCATCCGCCAGTACCGGGTCAAGTTATTGGTCGCCCCCATTGGTCCTTGCCGGCATCCCGATCATACCGCCACCTGGGAGTTGGCGAGAAGCGTATACTTTTTTTCCGGGGCGCACAAATATCCAGTTGATCTTCCTCCCTGGCGCCCTTTAAAACTCATTTATCATTTGGAATATCACGACCGTCCGCCATCTTTCGTTATCGATGTATCCGCTCAATTCGAGGCCAAAATGGAGGCGATTAGAGCTTATTCAACCCAATTTTATAATCCCGCGAATCCTCAGGGATTAACCGAGATTTCGCAACCTCATTTTATGGAACGAATGATCGCGCGCTTTCGCCATTACGGCCACCAAATTCAATGTCAATATGGCGAACCCTTCATTTCCGAAGATATCATTCGTCTCGATAATCCCATGCACTTGATAACCCCATAAGGAACACATCATGAATATCGGAATTATATGTTATCCCTCTATCGGGGGCTCGGGTCTGATCGCCACCCAACTGGGATTGAGCCTGGCCAAGCTCGGTCACCAGATTCACTTCATCTCCTATTCAGTGCCCTTCAAGCTCTCGACCTTTGAGCCCAATGTCTATTTTCATGAAGTCGAACCGATCAATTATCCGCTGTTCAACCAGAATCTCTATACCTTTTCATTAACCGCCAAAATTATCGAGGTTGTGAATGAGTATCAATTGGAGATTGTTCATGCCCATTATTCGATCCCCCATTCGCTCAGCGCGCATCTTGCCCGGGAAGTTTCAAAGAAAAATTTCAAAATCATCACCACCCTGCATGGCACTGATGTCACCATTGTCGGGCAAAACCAGCCTCTGTTTCCCCTCAATAAATATGGCATTGAAATGAGTGATCGAGTGACCACGGTTTCCCAGTTCCAAAAAGATCATACCCGGCGTTATTTTGATATCAAAAAGGAGATCGACCTGATTTATAATTTCGTCGATACCAATGTCTTCAAGCCGGGAAAGGGGGTCTGCGAACGCTCATGCCTGGCATCCACAAGTCAAAAAATTGTCATGCATATTTCAAACTTTCGGCAACTTAAAAACCCCCTGGGTATTATCAATACTTTTCTTATGGTAAAACATCAAATCGAGGCAAAGTTGGTGCTGGTTGGTGAAGGTCCGGGGTTGACCGAGATCAAGAATTTTTGTAGTCAACACAAACTCAGGGATGATGTGATTTACATGGGGAAAATTGATCGGGTCGAAAGTATACTCCCGGTTGCCGATTGTGTTTTTCTTCCCAGCTATATGGAATCATTCGGGATGGCGTTGCTGGAGGCAATGTCTTGTGCCGTCCCGACTGTCAGCAGCAATGTGGGCGGCATACCCGAACTGGTAGAACACGGGAAATCCGGATATTATGCGGATCCCGATGACCACGAGTTGATGGCTGAATATATCGTATCGATTTGTCAATCGGATTCCCTGGCTCATCAAATGGGGCAGGAGGGCAGGGCGATCGCGGAAACTAAATTCAATCAGCAGGATAAAGTAAAACAATATGTCGAGTGTTATGAACGCGAGCTGAGTCGCTAACCGGGATCAGAATTTACATAATGATTTTTGGGTTTATAATTGCACCTCTACTCAGTCTTGCTATAGTGATGACCTGTCATTTTTATGGGCGTTTAGCTCAGTTGGCTAGAGCGCTACCTTCACACGGTAGAGGTCGCAGGTTCGAGTCCTGCAACGCCCACCATTTTTCTTACTCAAATCCCGCTTTTGATACTTTCCGATATACCCCGATAAACCCCGTTATCATTACAAAAAGCACACAATTTTTCACACAATTAATTTTGAGGCTG
>CAZTTH010000037.1:0-34736 GCA_964615975.1 uncultured Lentisphaerales bacterium
TTCACTTTACTGATAGAGCGCGCTTTCAGGCGCGCGAGTACAGGCTTTAGCCTGCTGTAAAGCAATAAACATCCAAACTGCTGTCCCGCAGAGCGGGACTGGACTCCAACACTGATTCCCCTCAATGATTACGCTAAACAGGCACAAAAACCCAGAATGACCGCGAATAAAACTTTAATGGCTTGTCTTCTGTCAGCAAGTCCAAACATGGAGTCATCGCTTTTAGTCGCTGAAACGTCTGGTAACATGTAGACGGCAAGCAGACTGATTTTCGAACTCCACGGTTTCAAACAGGCGGGTAATCGTGCAATTTATTTACTAAAACCTGAATGTGTTCAGTAAATATAGAGTTCTAAGCTGAATGACAGTTGGCCACTTATGGCAACGCTATCAATATTAAAAAACCAGACAACCAACCGCCATGAATGACTCAGTACTTTTGCGCCTGGATTCCATTTCCTATTCTTACACCCCGGAAAAGCCGGTGCTGAGTGATTGCTCGCTGGGCATCAGAGAAGGAGAATTCTGGGGCATCATCGGCCCGAATGGAGCGGGAAAAAGCACCTTGCTGAAATGCGCGGCCGGGATTATCAAACCGACCTCAGGGACGATAACCCTGAAGGATTTCTCACCACAGACAAACTCTCAACGTGAACGTGCGCGCCTGCTGGCCTATCTTCCCCAGCACATCACCTTCGAATACAATTACAGTGTTGAAGAACTGGTCGGCATGGGACGCTATTCCCATGGATCCCGGCTGGGATTATTGAATCAGGTTGACCGGGCGGTCATCACGGAGAGTATGCGCTCAGTCGCGATGGAATCAATGCGCTGTCGCGGGGTGATGACACTATCTGGCGGCGAACGTCAACGAACGGTACTGGCTTCCCTGTTGGCTCAGCAGGCGCGGTTGATGTTATTGGACGAACCGGTCAATGTCATGGATATCCCCCAACAGGCGGCGATGTTTCAATTATTGCGTCGCCAGGTGGACGATAAGATGATGGGGGTGGCGGCAATCACCCACGATCTGAATGTGGCAGCTCTTTTTTGCACCCATTTAGCGCTCCTCAATACGGGGAAAATAGTCATTGCAAGCACGGTTGAGGATGTGCTTCAGGATGCTCATATCACCGCGGTGTTTGGCGCGGGTGTCTGCATCACCCGGCATCCCTTGCATGATTGTCCGATTGCCCTGCCGGTTATTTCATGACAGCGAAGGTATTGCTGCCCCCGCGATTAAATCAGAGATCAACGCATTGAGCTTGCAGCACACCGGAGGAAATTGAACCATTGGATATTGATTAACCACATACGTCCGCATCATGACCATTGCCCAGGCAAGATTAATCGCATCTGGTTGAAATTTTAGCTGATGCTATTACACTGTACTGAGGGAGTTTGTGTTACATTAATCAGTGTCTTTGGAACTGAAACATCGGTTCAACAGATTCATGGCTGATGAATGGTGAATCAGGTGAAATCCCCGTGGTCATGGATAGCCATTTAAAAAGAGAGGTAAACAATGAATGCCGCCAAGCTTGCTCTGACATATCTAACCCGCTTGATGGGGGGGGCACTGTTGGTGATCGGGGTAAATGGCATAGGCCAGAATAGTCAACCAGCTCCCCGGGAATTAATCTACCTGAATTGGGTGGAATACAGCGATCGTGAATTGATCGCTGCATTTGAAAAACGCTTCCAGGTAAAAATCAAACAAGTCTATTTCGAAAGCGAAGATCAACGCGACCGCTTATTGGTTGAAAAAAACGGGAAAGGATTTGACATTGTCAATCTCTCCGAACGGGTAACGGTAGAATTCATCAAGCTGGGCTGGCTGGAAAAATTGAATCAAACAAAATTGCCCAACCTGAAACATCTCGATCCGCAATTTAGCGGGATTCGGGAAGGAATTGATGAGTATGTGGTTCCCAACATGTGGGGAACCATCGGGATCATCTATCGCCGCGATCTGGTCGCTGAAGAGATCACCAGTTGGAAACAATTATTTCAACCAGCGCCATTCTTCAAAGATAAAATCATCATGCTCCATGATACTCTGGAAGTTATTTCATTGGCTTTTCGTTCACTGGGATATACCCTCAATGATTATAATAAACCCGAAGCATTGCAGCATGTGGAGGAGGTCTTGTTGCGCCAATCCAGCTTTGTAAAGTCCTTCGGAATCCTTCATATCGGCGATGATTCTCTGATCATCAGTGGAGATGTGGTCATGGCGCTGGGATGGAATGGTGATGCCATGAGTCTGCATAAGCTTAATCCCAATATTGCTTATGTGGTTCCTGCTGAAGGGACCAATTTGTGGATTGATTTTCATGCGATTTTAAGCCAATCCGAAAACAAGGAACTGGCATACGCATTTATTAACTACCTTCATGATCCGGCCAACGCCGCTCATATGGCCCAAACCCTGCATTATGCCACAACCAACAAAAGTGCCATCCAGCACCTGCCGCCTGAATTTCTCGAAGATTCCACTATTTTTCCCCGCCAGGACATCCTGAGTAAATCCGCCTTTCTACCCCGACTGCCGCCGCGCACAATCAAGTCATGGAACCATATATTTGCCAAAATCAAACCCCAGTAAATTCGCATGCGCTTACAGCTTAAAATCATAGCCTGGGTGGTGCCGTTGGTGGTGGGGCCATTGGTGTTGCTGGGGTGGCTGGTCTATCGCCAGATTGGCGCGCAAAACCGCGCCATGTCTTTTCAACAAATGCACTCACTGACTGCCCGGATTGCATTGGAAGCAGGCAATTTCATCGATCATGCCGAAGCCAGCGTCAAGCTCTTCAGTCATTCCGAATTGCTGCGCCGCTATGCCACAATTAATGATGAAGGGATTCGTTATTCGTTGTATCAATCCGCTTTGTTACAACTTTTTGCCGATAATCTGGCGGTTTTTGATGATTATTATGAGCTGCGTTTGCTGAACCCTGACGGATATGAAGATACGCGTTATGTCACCAGAAATATCGCCAACCACACCGAAGATGAATCGACCATGCCTTATTTCAAAGAACTTCAACTAGCGCCAGGCACTTTGTATTCTACTCTCTATAAAAATCCGGACAATCATGAATTGGCATTGCTGGTTGCCAATAAATTGATTTTGTCTGATATTGAACAAAACAGCGAACGGACAACAAAACGATTGCGGGGATATTTATTAATGACCTGCAATCTTTCCCTGTTGAAAAATTATGTCCATCAAACCATCGGCCGTTCCGGATATATGTTTTTCGCCAATCCCGAGGGTGAGATACTCTTCTCCCCGGATAAAATGACTTACCAGCATGTGAATGCGAACTTTTGGCGGGAATTAAAGACCTCAGGCTCAGCGTCGCTTCCCCTATCAGCAGGGGATGGGAAAGAAGCGGTTTATGCGCTGAAACGGATCATCCATCCTCAACTTTGGTTGGTTGCCATATTGCCGGAATCCGAGTTGATTCACACCTCAAAACAACTAGCGAAAACGGTGTTCATCACCACCTCTCTGGCGATTCTGATCACCTGTCTGGCATTGCTCGGAATTCTCCAATGGCTGCTGGTGCGTCCAATTCGGCGCTTGAACAAGGCCACCAAGTCAATCGCAGCGGGTAAGTTCGATCTGTCGTTGCGTATTGCTTCTTGTGATGAGCTGGGAGAACTGGCACAGGAATTACAGAAAACCGCAACCGCGGTGAAAACCGCCCTGGAACAGCGGGATCAGGCGGAACAAGCGAATCTGGAAGCAAAGTTAAAGTTGCAGGAAGCTTGTCTGAAGCAGGAATTTTTTGAAAAGGAATCTCAGATAATGTTGGCGGCAAAAAATTGCGCCGAAGAAGCAACCCGGGCAAAATCACGCTTTTTAGCGACGATGAGTCACGAAATTCGCACCCCGCTGAATGCCATCATCGGCTTCAGCCGCATTTTGATGCATAAATCCCGGACGGAAAAATTCTCCGCACAAACCCATCAACAACTCCATTACATCAAGATCAGCGGCGAGCATCTCTCGGAATTAATCAATAATATTCTCGACTTTTCAAAGATAGAAGCTGGCAAAATGGAAGTTCATGAATGTGATTTCAATCTGCGCGACCTGATTCAGAAAATCTATCATCTGCACAAAACTGACGCGCTGAGCAAGGAATTGTCATTCACCTGGGAATGCGACCCCGCACTTCCTGAAATCATTCGTTCCGATCTTACCAAAATCAATCAAATTCTCACGAATCTGACCGCCAATGCAATCAAGTTTACCCATCGGGGCAAGGTGACATTGTCGGCCGCACGCGGTGACAAGCGGGTGCGGTTTGTCGTCTCTGATCAAGGCATCGGTATTCCCGCTGAACGCTTGACGGCGATATTCGAACCCTTCGTACAGGGCGACAATTCAACCAGCCGGCAATATGGCGGAACCGGATTGGGATTAGCGATTACGCAAAAATTAACCGAGCTGCTCGCGGGTACCATTACCGTCACCAGTAAAGTGGGTGTGGGCTCAACCTTCACGGTCGAGATCCCGCTAAAGGTCGGAGGGAATGTGTTGGAATCAACTGACTTCGAATTAACCTCGACGCAGATTTTCTCGTCGGTCACCATACTTCTGGTCGAAGATAATGCGGTGAATCAGGAAATGACCAAGGCATTATTTGCCCTATTGGGGATCATCATTCATGTCGCAGCCGATGGCCAGGTCGGGGTTGACCTGACCCGGCAGCTCAAACCGGATCTGATTTTCATGGATATGCATATGCCGGTCATGGATGGCTTGAGCGCGACCAGGGCGATTCGCGCCCTTCCCGAATGCCGGGACATACCCATCATTGCACTTTCCGCAGATGCCTTTACCGATCAGCAACAAGATGCGCTGCAGGCAGGTTGTAATGAATACCTGATTAAACCGGTTGATTTCGACCGCTTGATTCCCCTCCTCAACAAGTATTTGAATAAACCGGCGACACTGAAAAACCCCAATCCGTCAGCTCCGCCCATCCCGGCGCCGGAGGAGGATCACTCCCCGGGTGGAATTGATATCAGCCTGATCCAGCATTTGAAGCCAATCCAACAGCGGAATTTACTGGAAATGTTCACTGAGCAAATCAAACGTATTGTCCATGAGATGGTGAGGATTATCGCCGCGGAAGATAAAAAAGCGCTGCGGGAAAAAGCGCATTTTCTCAAAGGCAGCGCCCTCAATATGGGCGCGCACGATCTGGCATTATTATGCAAGGATATCGAAAACAAGATAAAATCCAACGCGCCGTTCGACATCCATGCATTGAAAGGACCATTGGAACAGCAAATGGAGCTGACCCTGAAGGGGATCGCTGAGATATTAAAAAAACTCCCGGATAGTAAAACCCAATAATCCGCATGCGCGAACCGATAAATCCCCCCTCAGATGATCATGCTTTGCCGGTATTGATGTTGAACACGGCTGCTGTTCCCACCATTGACCCATGGCAGGAAATCATCGGGGAGGTAAATCTGACCGCTTCGGAGGAACGGGTTCTGCGCGATCAGTGGCAACAGCAGTTACCTGCTCTGACCGATCCCGACTCGGCGGTCAATCTGGTCTCGGTTTACCTGCACACATGGGAAGGCTTGCGGGAGCGAAAATATCTCCTGCACCAAGCAAGATTTGGGCAAATCCTGCGGCTCTTTTCTCATTCCCCGGGACTGGGGCGATTTTTAATCCGTCGTCCCTCCTTGATAAAAAAAATCTTCCCGATTGTGCCGGAGTCTGTCGAGTCCTTTCGTGATCGCCTACATAAATCCATCCGCATCCGCACACTCGACCGGCAATTGGCGTGGCTCCGGCAAGCGAAAACAATCGCCTACATACAGATTGTACTGGCCGATATCCTGCAGCTCGATACCCTCATCGATACAACCATGAAGATTTCACTGGTAGGCGATGCCAGTGTCCGCTGGGCCATGAGTTTCAGCGGTCTCGACCGGCAACCGGTGGCAATTATCGCGATGGGGAAATGGGGGGGGCAGGAATTAAACTACAGCTCGGATATCGACCTCTTATTCGTCGCGGCGAATCACTTGACCTGCGAAGACCTCGATGTAATCCAAAAACTGGCGACGAAAACCATCCGTTTGTTGGACCAACTTACTGATGATGGTTTTGTCTTCCGGGTGGATAACCGACTGCGGCCGGAAGGCGCATCTGGACGACTGATCCGGACGGTTGAGGAGTATATTCATCACTATCGGCATTATGCCGCAGGATGGGAATTCCAAGCCTTGATCAAGGCCCGCTATGCCGCAGGTGAGCGAGAACTGGCGCGCCAGTTTATTGCTGCCACCAAACCATTGATTTATCGCCGGGAAACGCCGCCGGAGCAAATTCTCCTGCAAGTTCGTGAAATGAAGAAAAAAATCGAAAAGGCATTGGTCACACGTCATCAGCAGCACGGCAATGTCAAGCTGGGTATTGGCGGGATTCGGGATATCGAATTTATCGTCCAGTTTCTCCAGCTCCATCATGGGCGCGGCAACCCCAATCTGCATGAAACGAATACCCTGACTACCATCAAGCGTCTTTATATCCATCGCATCCTGTCACTTGAAGAACATACCGTCCTCCATGAAGAATATGTCTTTCTCAGGCAATTGGAACACTACCTCCAAATTGCCGGCGAGCTTCCCATCCGCCAGTTGCCGGGTTCCCCTCGAGACTTGGAAATTCTCGGGCGTAAAATGGGATTTCAATCGACAGCGGAGTTATCCGCTGGTGTGACTCTGGTAAGACGGTACGGCGAGGCGATCCATAAAACCAGGATGCTGTTCCATGCCATTTTCGATGCCACCATTGATTTCTGGGAAAAGAAAAAAAATGTTCGCGAACTCTGTCAAGGCATCGATTCAGAAACCATTAATGCCCATTTCCAACGTCTGGAATCGGATTATTTCTTGCAATTCTCCAGCGCCGCCATCAGTGAACACATCCACTTGATTGATCGGCTTGCCCGCGATAATCTCTGTGAAGTGCAAGTGCTGAAAGGTGACAATGACACCTGGCAAGTGACCATTGTCGCCTTGGATTATATCGGTGAATTCTCCAAGATCTGCGGTTTGTTTTCAGCCTATGGCTTATCGATTGTCAGCGGTGGATCTTATACCTACGCCGCCGCCGCCCAAGTGCGTTCACTGGCGGCGCTCAACAAGGCATTTTATCGTCGGCCGGATCGACGGCGCTATTATGATCAGGACGAGTTGGTGCGCCGCACGAAAAGGGAGCAACAGAAAATTGTCTGTGTCGCGACCGTGCGACGTCTGGATCCCCTCTCGACAAAAGACCTGGTCTGGCCTGAATTCCGCAATGAATTGAACGTCTACCTGGAGTTGTTGCGCGAACAAAAATATGAGGAAGCCAATGAACGCATCAATCTCCGCGTGATTTCGTCCCTGCAGCGCAAAATACTCGATGTCAATACCTCAGTGATCATGCTGCCGATCGAGTTCCATATCGATAATGATTCCGATAATCGTTATACCATTCTTGATATTACCAGTGCCGACCGGTTCATGTTTCTCTTCGAGTTTACCAATGTGCTGGCAACCCGGAATTATTATATCGGCAAGATTGCCATCGAGACCCGGGACAACCACATCCATGATCGTCTTTTTCTTACCACCCGGCAGGGACGAAAGATCGTCTCGCCCGCCCGTTTGCAGGATTTAAAAACCACATTGACCCTGATCAAACAATTTGCCGCGTATCTTCCCTGTGCTCCGAATCCGCAACTGGCGCTCAAACAATTCAGTGATTTTGCCGACGATTTTCTGACTCCCGGCAAAAAGGCCACATCCCTGTTAATGCATCGTCAGGATTTACTCGAAAACTTCGCCCGCATCCTTGGCGCCAGTAAATTTTTATGGGAAGATTTTCTCCTCATTCAACATCGTCATTTACTCCCGCTCATGGTCGATGCCAGCAAACTCGACCCACCCCCTTCGATTCCCAGACTCAGCCGACAATTGCGGCGCAGCCTGGCTCAGTATCACGACGAAGCGGGCAAGGTTGACGCTCTCAATCGCTTCAAGGACCGGGAGATGTTTCGCATTGATCTGCGGCACTTGACCCGCCGGGTAGAACACTTCACTGATTTCAGCCGGGAGTTGGCGGTTCTCGCGGATGTTGTCATGACGGCTGCGGTCGAACTAGCGATCCAATCAGCGCGAACAAAATTCACTTGCCCTCCCGCTGCAGTCTGGGCGCTCATGGCGCTCGGCAAATGGGGGGGGCAGGATGTGGGTTATGCGTCTGATTTCGAATTGATGTTTATCTGGCATGTCGCTCCCGATGCGTATCTCGAAACCAATGAATTCTTTCAAATGGCAGCGCAATCCCTGTTACAGATGGTGAAATCCCGGCGTGACGGCATCTTCGAATTGGACTTTCGCTTGCGGCCAGGGGGGAAAAATGCCGAGTTGGCGACCCCATTAGAGCGTTATCTGGATTATTTTTCTGCCACCGGTGAGGCCGACACCTATGAACGACAGGCATTGATTCGCTTGCGGCCTGTTGCTGGCGATTCGAGTCTTCAGCGCCAACTTATGCAGCATCGTGATGACTATGTTTTTGGCCCGACACCATTTGATTTGGAGAGAATTCGTTATCTCCGTCAGCGCCAGATCATTGAATTGATAAAACCTGGAGTGGTCAATGCCAAATTCAGCCCGGGTGGATTGGTGGATGCGGAATATTTCATTCAGGTACTGCAAATTCGTCAGGGTAATTTGGCCGCGCCGCTGCGAGTCTCCAATACCTTGTTGGCGGCACAGGCATTGCATGAATATGAGATTATAGATGATCAAGCCTTTGAGAAATTTGTTGCGGGTTATCGCTTTCTGCGGGCATTGATCAATGGCCTGAGAATCGTGCGCGGCAATGCCCGGGATCTGGTGATTCCCGGACCGGATTCCCCTGAGTTTCAATATCTCTTGCGACGCCTGGAAAGTTTTGCCCATGCTCCAGAGGTTACTGATGCCTGGGACTATATTCGTCAACAGATGGAAAATATCCATCTGTTGTTCGCGAGCCTTTAAAGCGTATGATATTTAGGCGAAACAGCTTCCACTACCTGAGGAGGAAAAGGAGGGCTGAACCAAGTCAATAAGGATTTCTGAATTAATAATAAGTTGGCGGCATAATAGCCTTGATCGGAAAATGTGATTGACTTGGCCAGTTGCGCGGCAAGGAGGCGGTCAATAGATTATAGTAGTTCAAAATCAACTGCGAGACGGTTCGAATCCTCAAGCAACCAGTGACGTAAGTGTCATGAACTGCGCTCATATGGCGATGTCAGTACGGGTCAGGATATCTCCGTTGCCGGTTTGGTTATTTAAGGATGATCAAAAGACAACCTATTATTCAAGGCATAACGATGACCAACTTAGATTTCCCACTGAAAGGCCTCGTCGCCATACCGGTCTATAATGAGTTTGCTTCATTGCCGGCCGTGATTGCCAGCCTGCTCCAGGCTATCCCCCATGGGAACCTCCTTTTTATCGATGACGGTTCGGTTGATGATTCCAGCAGTGTGTTAATCAAAGCCGGGGTTCGTTATCTTCGTCATCCTGTTAATCTTGGGTACGTCGAAGCGGTTAAAACCGCATTGCAATATACCTGGGACCATCAATTTGAATACACCGTGTTTTTCGATGCGGATGGCCAACATCGGGTGGTGGATCTGCTCAAGGTGATTGCCGCGTATGATAGCGGCAATTACGATCTCATCATCGGAAGTCGATACAAGGGGAGGGATACCTCTGCCATTTCATTGCGATTTTTCGGCACCAGTATGTTTTCGCGAATTTCCAGTTTTCTCACCGGCGCTTCAATAACTGACGTCACGTGCGGGTTAAAGTTGATTACCCGCAAATTCATCCCCCTTGTGCTCAAGATTCCGGTGGAGGATCTCCATGCCGAATTGATCATCGCCTTGTCGGCAGTTGGGGCACGCATTCATGAGGTCGAGATCGAAGTCATGCCCCGCGAACACGGGGTATCGATGTATCATTTCGGAAAAGCATTTTTTTATCCGGCGAAAACCCTGCTCTGCATGTTTGCCAGCCGTTTCCATCGCCGTCATGGTCCATGGTCTTAACGATTGGCTTTAGCGTGCAGAACCGATGCGAAGTACTGCTTGCAGACAAAATAATCTCTTCAAAAACCTGAATTCGATGCAAAAAATATAAGGAGAAAAATCATGAATCTTCAGAGTAAAATCATTGTCAGCATGCTTATTCTTGGATTAATTATCTGGATGTTGCGAAATCTGGTTCACCGCCGATTGACGACCGGGCAGGTATTGTTTTGGTTGCTATTGCTTTCGGGGGCGGAAGTATTGGCAATCTTTCCACGATTGGTCGATCATGCCTCGGTTTTCTGGGGCAATCTTATTCCCATATCCTGGATCAGTTTTGTGGGACTGCTATCACTAATTGTCTATTTGCTCAATATTTCCATAAAAATGAATGATCAACGGGCGAAAATCGTTCAATTGACCCGCAGTCTGTGTTTCTTTCAGAAAGAGATTAACGACAAGATTGCCGGGGCCCCACCGGCTGAAACCAAGAGACCTGATTAAGGGGGAATGGCATGCTATGTCTCACCTTTGATGTCGAAGAACGATTTCATTCCCACCTATCCCCTGCCGATTGTCCCCGCCATTGGAGTCTGCACGATCGCATTGAGGTCTTGATTGATTGGGTGGGAGAACATCAATATCGAGCAACCTATTTCGTCGTCGGTGAGCTGGCTGAAAAGTATCCTAATCTGATCAAAAAAATGGTTCAAAACGGCAACGAAGTCGCTTCCCACTCCCATTCCCACCTCAAAATGGAGAAAATGAATGCGGCACAGTGTCGGGAAGATATTCGCCGCTCAAAGGAAACGCTTGAAGACATTACCGGCATGGTGGTGCGCGGTTATCGCTCACCCTCCTGGTCCGCGGCACTGGAGGATGACTGGTTATGGGATCATCTGGTGGCTCTGGGGTTTTCTTATGATTCGTCATTATTCCCTTTCAAAACCAATATGTATGGTTCGTTTCAAACTCCCGTCATACCCTTTCGCTTACGACCAGAGCTGATGGAAATTCCCGCCTCGGTGGCGGTCTTGGGGACGGTGCGAATTCCCTATGGTGGCGGGTTTTATTTTCGCCTCTATCCCAATTGGTTGAATAAATTATTGGTGTCGCGGCAAATCCGCAAAGGTTTCATTCCCATCCTTTACTTTCATCCCTGGGATTTCGAGCGTGCCGCCCCTCTTTGTGAAGCGGGATCTTTTAATAAATACGTCGGTAATGTCAATATTGACTCCGCATGGGGGAAATTTACTGATTTGATGGCAAATATGGCGACCATGACAATGGTTGATTACGCACGGCAACAGAGCTTGTCCGAACCTAATAGCTTATCCTGAGCTGGGTCAGACTACCGACGCCGGTAATTCTTCTGAGAACCCTGACACTCAGGTCGTCATCATGGGGTATCAGGATAATGGGTCGATACCGATAAATCGAGTCCAATGTCGATTGCTGTGGCGGAATGGGTCAGCGCGCCAACCGAGATAAAATCCAACCCGATATGAGCCAACTCCGGCAACCGTTCCAAGGTAATTCCCCCGCTGGCTTCCAACAAGGTGGGCGGATGTAGTTGATCACGGATCGCTACCGCATCGATCATATCGGCGGTCGACATGTTATCGAGGAGGAGATAATCCACCTGTGCCATTAGCGCCTCACGCAGCTCTTCCGGGTTCTCCACTTCCACCTCGACTTCCATGCGTGGAGAACTCTGCCGGCACATCGCTATCGCCTGGGTCAAGCCGCCCGGACAATTCAATCCGATCAGATCGCGATGATTATCCTTGATCATCACGCGATCATACAACCCCATACGATGATTGCTGCCGCCGCCAATAGCGACGGCGTATTTTTCCAACTGGCGTAATCCCGGAGTCGTTTTACGCGTGTCCAGCAGTCGGGTCCGACTGAGACCCAGGGCATTAACATAATGGCGGGTTAAGGTCGCGATCCCGGATAAACGCTGGAGAAAATTCAACGCGGTTCGTTCGCCCGTGAGAATTGCCCGGGCATTGCCTGAGATGTGCGCCAAGGTCGTCGCGGCGCCAACCCAATCGCCATCCTCATGATAATGGGTCACGATAATTCCGGGAGCTAATTGGGCAAAGACAGTGGCAACCACTGGCAACCCGGCGACAATACATTCCTCGCGAGTTCGGAGATAAGCGTTGGCGTGTAATTGGAGGGGAATGATCGCATTGGTCGTCACGTCCCCTGTCCCGATATCTTCCTGCAATGCGTGCAGGATTAGTGGCGTGATAGAATCAAGATTGAGGATCGGTTTCATCGGATCTGGTGGATGCGGTCTCTCTATGATGATGATTATTTTTACCGTTATATATTTGCATGATGGTGACCAGAGTAAGTATGCACAGGGTTTGGATTAATACCAGAATAACGCCGCGGGTTTCCATCCATAACAAAGGTAAGGCGCCAATACCAATCGACATGGCCAGCAAATGAACCAGAAAAACCGCGGTTTTTTTATCCATCCCCATTTGCTGGAAACGGTGGGAGATATGATTGTGATCTCCATGATAAATCGGCTTTCCGGCCCGCAGTCGGATGATAATGACCGCGATGGCATCAAAGAGTGGCACCGCCAAGGCAAACAGGGGTATCAGCAGTGGAGTCAGGGTGGGTGAATCCGCAGGCCGATAGAAGGATGTCATGATGGCAATCGTCGCCAGACTGAAGCCGAGAAAATGACTGCCGGAATCTCCCATGAATATGGTGGCGGGACTGCAATTGTGGAGATAAAATCCCAACGCCACCCCGGAAGTGGCGGCTCCCAGCGCAGCCACTAAAAATTGATGTTGCAGGGCGGCGACCAAGGTAAAGACCAAAGCGCCGATAAACGCCAGACCTGAAGCCATGCCGTCCATATTATCGGTGAAATTCAAAGCGTTAATAACCAGCAAATACCAGCTCACGGTCAGCAGCCAGGTTACCACCGGTGTTTCCATGAATAAAGTGATTCTGATTTGCGGATATACTGCCACGCTGCCGCAAATTAGGAATTGGAGAAGAAATTTAAGCGATGGACCGAGAGGCTTGACATCATCATATAACCCCATGATCGAGATCATGGTGGCGCCACCGATAATGACATAAAGAATTTCTTTGACAGTTAAAAATTGCGGTACCTGCACGCCCAATTCCGAGGGAAGAATTGGCGCCGCTAATTCCATCACGAGAATCCCTCCGACCACCGTCAATGACCATCCCAATAACATAGCCATACCGCCAAGCACCGGAGTCGCCCGGGAATGACGCTTATGAAATTCACCTAGCGGGGTGTCGAGAATATTTAATTTCCAACTGAGTTTTCCCCACCATGGTGTGGTCAACGCCGTGATCATCATGGCCATCAAACCAATAAAAACATAGAGCAAAAACCAAAACATATTACTGAATTGCCACTTGAATTAATTGGATGATGTTTGCCGCGGTCAGATTGAAAATCCCATAATATGAACTTAAGGTACGCGTTCGCGAAACAGATTTAACAAGAATTGTTGGCATATGGAAACTGAACAGATTCAAGAATATTATATTTGTGTGTTATGCGGCTATATTTATGATCCAGAGATGGGCGATCCTACCCAGGGCATTGATCCGGGAACAAGTTTCTCCTCATTGCCTGAAAGCTGGATCTGCCCTTTATGTTACGCGGATCAAACCGAATTTGAGCCGCTCAATTGATCATCATTCGCAACGCCGCCGAAGCCGGCTCCGATTCACCTAACCAACCCTAAACAATCAAATTAAATTGGATTCAAGGAACTATGTTTATCTCGTCTTTCAATCGCTTTTTCGCCAAACATAAACGCATCACTTACACGTTGATCTACGGCGCCATCATCATTCCCTTTGTACTCCTCTATGGTGATTTTAGCGGGCAGTGGCATCCCGGATCACAGAAAAGCCAGAAAATCGGTGAAATTTATGGTAAATCTATCGATCGCCATCATTTCCTCCAACAACTTGAAGCGGTGAAAATTAAATTTCTTCTTGACTATAATCGCTATTTGGGAACGAACAATGATGAAATTATCCGCGCTTTGTCGTCAGAAGTGCTTAATCGTCTGCGCGCGCTTCATGTGGCCCGTGAGTTGGGCATCGATTATGTCACCGACAATGAAATCAAAATAAAAATCGTTTCATATCCGATTTTTCATGGCAACGACGGAAAATTTGATCCCGCGAAATTCAATAATTTCAAATCCAGCTTTCTCCCCCAACAGGGCTTATCCGCTCGTGATTTTGACCAGATCATTCGGGAAAACATCATCGTCGACCGGGTGGAAAAGCGGATTACCGAATCAATTACGGTATCGGAAACCGAAGCACGAGCGGCATACTTGGAACTATTCACCAAATGTGAAACCCGGACCAGTGAGTTCCCCGCAATTAAATACCTCAGTGAAGTTAAGGTCAGCGAAGAGGAAGTCGAAAAATATTTTAATGACCACCTCGCCGAAAAATATCAGGTACCGGTCCAGACAAAATTACAGGTGGTGACGTTTTCGGTTGCAGATTATCAGGAAAATGTTGTCGTCAAAGATGAGGAAGTAGCGGCCTATTATGAGCAAAACAAGACCGCTTTGTATTCCCCGCGGCAATTCAAGTTGCGCCATATCCTGGTGAGAACCGATGAGGTTGGCACCGTTGAGGAGAAACAAACCAAACGAGAAGCCTGCGAAAGTCTCCTTAATGATCTTAAAGAGGGGAAGGATTTTGCCGCCCTGGCTGAAGCCAAAAGCGAGGACAAGGCGACGGTGAATCGCGGCGGCGATCTTAGCTATATCAATGCCGATTCGTTGGCCACTGCTTACAGCACCGAATTCGAGGAAGTAGTGATGGCATTGAAACCTGGGGAAATCAGTGGGGTGATTGCCACTCCCTATGGTTACCATCTGGTGCAAAAAATGGAAGAACGTGACGTCATACCGCTAGATGAAGTCGAAGGCTCGATCAGAAATACTCTGATCAGCCAAAAAGAAGAGATTGATGCGCGCCAGTTTTACGATGCCAATAAAAAAGATAAGTATTCGCAACCGGAAGTCCATGCCCGGCATATACTGATAAGGACCGCGCCGGAAGATACCCCCGCAATCAAAGCCGAAAAACGACAAAAACTAGAATCAATCCTCAAGGAAGCACGTGAAAAGAATAATTTTTATGAACTGGCGTTGCAGTATAGCGACGATACGGGCAATTCCTCCAAGGGCGGGGATTTGGGATTTTTTGCTCGCGGCCAAATGGTAAAACCATTTGAAGACAAAGCATTTTCCATTAAAATTGGCGAAATCAGTGATATTGTGGAAACTTCATTTGGTTACCATATCATTGAAAAACTGGAAGAACGCGATCAACAACCTTATGATGAAGTAAAGAATAACTTAATTCGGCAACGCCGTCAGGAGCGTAAAGATAAAGCGCTGAAATCCGCCAAGGAAGACGCGTATCGCTTTGCGGTCTCTGTCCATGCTGGACTGCAAAATGTTCCGAATCAAAACAAGGCCCGTGAATTTGTCGCGTTAGCAAAGAATTATACCCAGGCCAGGACGGCAATCACGCCAATGGCGTCGGGGTATTTCTCTCAGGAAGATTTTCTCGTGCCTGAGATCCCGGGAATTACCGGCAACCTGGCAATCGAAGGCGCCAAGTTATCCCTGAATTCTCCGCTTTCGCAAGTCATTGAATCCGGACAATACTACTATGTGGCTTGTTGGCAGTCATCCCAGGATTCGTATACTCCGGCGTTTAAGGAACCGGCAGTTGACCCCAGTGCTGCTCAGGAAACCATGCAATTGACCAAACAGGCAAAGAAAGCGGAACGGGATCTGAAGAATGAAAAAGCCATACAGCGGGCTCGTGAATCCTGTCGTATCGCTTCCGAAGAGATTAAGGCGCAACTCGATCTGGGATTAGAATTTGCGGAAGCTGTTGGAGATTATGTGTTTTCACCTCCCGATTCATTTGTCTTATCGCAGGGCCCCACCAGCGGTCAGAACCGGGATCTGATTCGCAAGGTTGCTCAGGAAACCCCTGACAAAACCCTCGCCGCGCCCATGGATACTGATACCGGCGCTCTGCTGGTCTACGTCCTATCTCATACATTGCCAACTGAAGAAGATATCACTCAAGCGAAAAGCTTCTGGATATCGCAATATCGCCGGCAACAACAGCAGGCGGCGTTAAATGATTATTATGAAAGCGAAAAGGAAAAATCCATGACCGTCATTGAAAGCGATTGGCAATATATGTTTGAAGCGCCAGCCCGAACAAACGCTCCCCCCCCACCGAAAAGTTAATCTCCTGCTAAAATAAAATATATACTCATTTCGTCACGCAAAGTTTGATTGAGTACACGTTGAAAATTAATTCGTCTGCTGATGAATTAGGTACCAATAAGAGAAAATAAGCCGGAATAATTATATACGTATAAACTGAAATCTATTGAATTCATTATTCTGGCTGAGGCAGGTTGGAATAAACCGACCGAAAGTTGATCGATAAAGACCACAATAAAAGAAGCAAAAGGTGCGGACAGCAGTAACTCGCATTAACAGGAGAATTGATCCCGAGTGGGGGGGGGCCGGTCAGTAAATCTTAAGCGAAAACCATGGCTATAATTGCGATGAATAGCAAGCAGTAAACCACCGTTCTGAAATTACTTCATCCTCACCCGCCAGGTAAATTCAGAACTGGATGTAGCAAAGGGGAATTCAGGCTCAATGATTGCTTCGGTGGCAACTGGAAATGTAATAACTTCCCAAGGTCCAACAAAAAACGAGCGCACCATGAAGCGCCAAATGCCTCTGGTTGTGCCGAAGGTAAGGGCAGCAACGCCGCCATCGATCTTATTGATTTCAATGATGTTCAACGGCACTTCAAGTGCTCCAGTGATGATATTACTCATACCGCGTCCCAATTTTCGCAATTTGCCATGACCAGGATGGGGATTCCAATCGTCATTTTTAAAGTCAAGAAAAAATATTCCGCCGGCGAAATCGAGCAGTTCATACAATTCAATGGCCACGTATGGATGGATCAACCCTGCAACCACTTCTGCCCGTATCGCGGCTTCATTTTCTTTGTTCAATCCTTTGTCGACACATTCCATGAATGGCTCTTTCTGATCCGAGTCCTGATGCTCGGAAATCATTAATTCATTGACAACCGCCTTTTTGGAGTAGCGTTTGAAATGCTTTCTGGGATCGTCGGAGGTTTCTTTCCTCATGCTGCCAAAAGAAGCGGTAGCGTAGCCATGTTCGACCAGATGAATTTTTTGCTTGCTGTCAACACCTGGTATTAGTTTAACCGGAGATGCCGGACTGAGCGGATAATCAGCCCAACTGGGGAAATCCAGCCAATAAACCCTTTTGCGGTGCCCATGATAGGCGATACCAATTTCCTTGGCGGTATAATAGCCGCCGAATGACGCTTTTTCGGTTATGGCCACTTCAGCTCCCAGTCCCAAACAACCAGCGATACCAAAATGGATTACATCATGCAAGTCTAACAGACGGTTTACCGGGTAGAGATAAAGCTTGGTCATGGATTTTTCCAGCTGTGAAACTCGTTCCAAATCATCTGCTTCATCATATGCGGCGGCAACGCCGATGAAATAAAAACAGGAGATGATCGCCAGAAGGCACTTTAAGGCAAAAAATAAACGGACATTATTTTTCATGTGAGGTTTCCCTTTGCGTTATAATGATAAAGCAACTGTAATACATAATTTCATATGGAAATTTCGCACAAACAAAAGCAGTAAATAATAATTCACCTCGATTGTTTTACAAATAATAAATCATTCGGATAAAAAAAATTATCGTATTCATGGACGACAATAATTAATACTCACACTGATCATCAAGTGATGATCGTTTTTTCAGTGCCATCCGGGCGGCCTGTTCTTCGGCTCTCTGTCGTTTATTCGCCTTGCCGATTCCCCAGCACTCCTGGCGAATATAAACCCCCACAGTAAATTCCCGCTGGTGATCCGGCCCTATCATTTCCTGAAGTTCGTATACCGGCGTCTCGCCATATTTTTTTTGGGTCCATTCCTGCAATATTCCCTTGGGGTTTTCTGTTGTCACCAGCGAACTTAGATCAAGATCGGCAAAAACCGAATTCACCAGACGGTCGATGAGTTCACTGACTACGGCCAGATCATTATTACTGTCCAGATAGATTGCCCCTAGCAACGCTTCGAAGGCATCACATAGTGTTGATGTGCGTTGATGCCCCTTGCCTAATTTCTCCCCATGGCCAAGACGGATGAAATTACCCAGATTAATTGCATTCGCCATCTGGGATAATGTGGATTCCTTCGCCAAGGCAGCGCGAATTTTCGTCAATTCACCTTCAGGGAGGGAGGGAAATTGGTGGAATAAGCGATGGGTGATATAAATATTAAAAACGGAATCACCAAGAAATTCCAAGCGTTGATTGTCGGGACCGGCATCTTTGTTTTCCGGACAATAGGAGGGATGGGTCAAGGCTTCTGCAAGCAAAGCCCGGTTCTTGAACTGATAATGAATTTTGACTTCCAGATCCGTCCAAATATCGGTCATGAACTTCTCTCTACCGCTACCACTTTAATTTGCGGATAACTATTGTTGTTAAAATAATTAATTTCCGGGGTGCCCGCAACATTCCAGGGACTGACAGGAAAATCCTGAGGATTTTTACCGAAGGCAAAAAAGCAAATTTGATTGCCCTGATCATCACAAAGCAGCCCGCGGGTATGATTTTTCCCGCTGCTTTCGATTTGTTTGGGCTTGACATTCCGATAACGAAAGATGGGTTGCATATTGCCACAGCCAAATGGCTGCAAACTCTCCAATTCATGAAAAAATTGTTCTGTCATCTCCGCAATGGTTACATCACCATCAAGGGTCAGGGGAAAGGTCAATTCAGGACGACTCAAACAGGTTTCCTTTACTGCGGCTTCAAACGCGGCGGTAAAAGAGGCTAAATTTGCTTCGGTCAAGGTTAATCCGGCCGCCATTGGGTGACCTCCAAACCGGACGAGAAAGACCTTGCAGCTTGAGAGCAGGTCGATCAGGTTCAGATCAGCCAGGCTGCGTCCCGATCCCATAATATCACCATTCTCCTGAATACTCAAGACAAGCGCTGGGCGAAGATATAATTGAGTCAAGCGTGAAGCGACAATCCCGATGACCCCCGGGTGCCATTCGCGTTCGGCGACGACGATGGAATATTTTTCCGTGAGGTTCATTTGCTGGATGCGCTCGCTGGCCACTTTCATTATTTTATCTTCATAGACCTGGCGTTTGCGATTGTACCCTTCCAATTCCCGTGCCAGTGGATGGGCATCCTCCATGCTGTCAGTCTGCAGTAACTTGAGGGCATTGCCGGCTTGTCCCAATCGGCCTGCGGCATTAATCCGCGGCGCCAGCCGGAAGGAAATGTCTTTGGTATTCATGCGATCTTCAATCCGGGCGATTTCACACAGGGCACGCAACCCGGGGCGGCGTTGAGATTTAAGTACTTTCAAGCCGTGTTTTACCAGACATCGATTCTCCCCCAACAAGGGAACGATATCGGCCACCGTTCCCAGCGCTACCAGATCCAGCCCTTCCTTCAAATCCAATTCCAATCCCCCAAGCTGTTGTTCGCGACCAAATTTTATCATGGCATGACACAGCTTGAAACTGACCCCCACACCTGCCAGGATGTGCAGATCCTGGATGTGCGGATGCAACTTCGGATTAATTATCGCATATGCCTGGGGCAGTCGTTCCCCCGGCTGATGGTGGTCCGTGATAATGACATCGACTCCTTTGCTGATTGCCACATCGGTTGCTTCCCAACTGGTAATCCCGCAATCGACCGTGATAATAAGTTTATGGTCGTTAATGGCCTTATCGATGCTATCGACTGTCAGGCCATAACCATCATCGAGGCGATGGGGAATATAACAATCGACATCGGCGCCATTTTCGCGCAATACCCAGGATAACAGAACCGTGGCAGTAATTCCATCCGTGTCATAATCACCAAAAATTAATATTCTTTCGCCATGAATAATGGCCTCCCATATTCGTTTCACTGCCACTTCGATACCAGGAATCAAAAAGGGATCGGATAAATCCTTCAATTGCGGATGAAGAAAACTCTCCAGATTCTGCAACAGTATCTGGCGATTAAGTATGACCTGCGCGATTGCCTTGGTAATGCCATAGTCCCGCATCAGTGAAAGCAGTTGTATCTCATCGGTTGGGGTGATCTCCCAGCGTGGTTTAATCATGATGGATTCCTTGACATTATATGAGCATAAGTTTATAAACTGGCCAAATCAGGGTGGCGGGCGGCATGGGTTTCATCAAGACGAGATATTGGCATGTGATGAGGCGCCTCGCGGAGGTGACCGACATCGGTTTCATCACGGGTCAGGATTTCAATCATGGCGTCAATAAAACCATCCATCGTCTCTTTGCTTTCAGTTTCTGTGGGTTCGATCATCAATGCCTCAGGAACGATCAACGGGAAATACATGGTAGGGGGATGATACCCGGCATCCAGCAATGCCTTGCAGAGATCAAGCGCGTGTATCCCTTTTTCCAGATAAGGTGTGGTCGACAGAACACATTCATGCATGCAGACCCGGGGATAAAGCGAACTTAAATATGGAGCGAGTCGGGCGCGCATATAATTGGCGTTGATAACGGCATTCTCACTGACTTGGATAACACCTTCCCGTCCCAGGGTCAGGAGATAGGCATAAGCGCGGAGAAGCAAGCCAAAATTACCATAAAAAGGCGCGATGTAGCCAATGCTGTCGGCATGGTCGTAGTCGAGAAAATAGCTGCCATCCTGACGTTTTGCCACCCGCGAAATCGGTAAAAAGGGGGCCAGACACGGACTCACTCCCACCACACAGGCGCCCGGACCGCCACCGCCATGAGGAGTGGAAAAGGTTTTATGTAAATTGACATGCATGGTATCGAAGCCTAAATCACCTGGCCGAACCCGGCCAAGGATGGCATTGAGATTGGCGCCGTCACCATAACACAAGCCCCCGGCATCATGCATCAACTGACAGATTTCCCGCACGTGCGGATCGAAAAGTCCAAGCGTATTGGGACAGGTCAGCATAATCCCGGCTATATCACTGGAAAGCAAGGAGCGATAATGATTCAGGTCAATATTGCCGTGCAGGTCAGTGACCACTTCCTGGACGGTGAATCCGGCAATGGCGGCTGTCGCCGGGTTGGTTCCATGAGCCGCATCGGGGATCAACATGACACGCCGGGATTCAGCGCGCTTTTGGTGATAGGCCGCGATCATCATGATGCCAGTCAGTTCTCCATGTGCACCGGCCAATGGCTGCATCGTGAAATTGACAAAACCAAGCAATTCACACAGCAGTTTTTCAAATTCATATAACACGGCCAGGGCACCCTGGGTCAACCCTCCCCCCTGACGTAATTGCGGCAGTAACGGATGTAAATTGGCAAAACCTGGCAGTGCGGCTAGGCGTTCATGAAATTTTGGATTGTATTTCATGGTGCATGATCCCAGGGGATAAAAACAGGTGTCAATGGCAAGATTTTTCCGGCTCAAATTGACATAGTGGCGAATAACCTCCAATTCGTTCACCTCCGGCAGACGGGTTGCTTCCTGGCGGCGCAAGGCAACCGGAATGTTATCACTTTCCGGAACATCCAATGCGGGCAAAGTAGTTCCCTTTCGTCCCCGGCGGCCTTTATCGAAGATCAATTTTTCATCGGCGGATATCATGATTATTATAAGGGTGTAAGAGTGGAGTGAGTTGGCTGCGATATTCTAATCATCATCATAAATGAAACGTATTAAATAGCCGCTACTGGGCTGGACTTTTTACTTGTTTTTCTCCCCGGGGCATCGCCCCGGGCGGGATTATTTCAGGTATTCAGCCTGAAAATTTCTGATCCGGCCATGACCACAATTAAGCCTGAAGGACTCAGATATTATAGCCCTGGGAACCCCAAAGAACCACACCAAACTATCCCCGTAAGGGCGACAAATACAGTCAACTTTGTGGCAACACGAGTTCGCTATGTCAGTTGATAATATAAATGACCACTGGAGCGCATAATTTGCTTCACGATTATCCTTGTGCCAGAACCGCTTCCAGGGCAACGGCAAACGCGCGAATTTCCTCCCGGCTGCGTTTCTCCGTCACTGCTACCAGCAAATCGAATTTACGTTCAGGGAAATAACGGCTCAAGGGAAATCCGGCAGCAAATCCCTTGTCAATCATGCGTCCGACTACCTCTGCGGCTTCGATGGGAAGGCGCACGACAAATTCATTGAAATACGGCGCAACGGCAAAGGATATCACCTGGGGAATGGCCCGCAATTGCTGATGGGCAAAGACGGCTTTGGCCGCGCATAATTTTCCCACCTCGATAAAACCGTTTTTACCCAGGGATGCGAGGTAGGTGATCGCGGCGATGGCACACAGGTTTTCGTTGGTGCAGATATTTGACATGGCCTTTTCCCGGCGGATGTGCTGTTCGCGTGATTGCAAGGTTAATACATAGCCATTTCGATTCAACCGGTCATGAGTGCGGCCGACAATTCGTCCGGGCATTTTGCGGACATATTTATTGAGGGTCGCGATAAATCCCAAATAAGGCCCTCCAAATGACAAGGGGATACCCAGTGATTGGCCCTCACCGGTGACAATATCGAAACCGAAACTGCCAGGTGGCTGCACCAGAGATAATGCCATGGGATAACAGGAACAAATGGCAATGATTTTATGGTCATGGGCATGATTGATCAGAGCGGTATAATCATCGATACCGCCTAAAAAATTGGGATATTGAACGATGACACATGCAGCGTCATTGTTGAGCATTGCTTTCAGGGGAGCCTGATCGGTGGCGGAACTATCGTTTGGAGCCGGGGACTCGACCAGTTCGATGGCTAGATTACGACTATAACAGCGGATCATTTTCTTATAAATCGGTGATACCGTGCCGGCCAGCACCACCTTCCGCCGTGAGGTGATTCGTATGGCCATCATCATGGCTTCGAATAAGGCAGTGCCGCCATCGTATACTGACGCATTGGTCACTTCCATGGCCGTCAATCGGCAGATGGCCGACTGATATTCGTATACCGCCTGTAAAGTGCCTTGGGACGCCTCGGGCTGGTAGGGAGTATACGCGGTGTAAAATTCATTGCGACTGGTGATTTCCGCCACGGTGGCGGGAATAAAATGGTCGTAAAATCCGCCGCCCAGGAAGGAGATCAAATCAGCGGCGTTTTTATCTGCCAGATGGGTGAGATGGCGGGTGACTTCATATTCGGAGCGACCGGTTGGCAGGGCCGTCAAATCCGGCGGCGGAAAGGAAATTCCAGCTTGCTGCCAGAGATCATCAAGGTCCTGGGCGCCGATAACAGCAAGCATGTCACGACGATCATCATCGGTATTGGCGATATATGCCATGGTCAACTGATGAAATCAGCATAATCCTCTTCGGTCATCAGCATGCCGATTTCATCCTTGCTGACATTGCGCATTTTACAAATCCAGCCTTGGTCTTCCGGAGAGGAATTGATCAGTTCAGGGTGGTTTTCAAGCTTGCTATTGATTTCGCAAATGGTTCCCGAAACAGGACTGAATACATCCGATGCCGCTTTCACGGATTCAACCACGCAAAGGACATCTCCCTGGTCGAAATCTGTGTCCATTTCAGGTAATTCAACAAATGTGATATCCCCTAATTCCTTGGCGGCGTGAGCGGTTATCCCGATGATAACCAGATCGCCTTTTGTATCTACCCATTCATGCTCTTCTGTATAGCGCTTCATTGACATTCCCCACTGCTAAATGTTTTTTGAATTGAATATGTTATTCTCATTTCTTTGAGTTCAATTTGCCTAAATCAAGGAGGACTGTTATATGCCCCGGTGATTATTGTCAAGCATCATTGATAATAAATCTTTTAATGCCAGGCGATCAGCGGATTAGGGAAGAGTCCGAAGAGGATGGTAAGGAAGATCGAAAGCAAAATGATGGCGCGAGAGGAAAAGTGAAGCGGATAAATCGGTTGCGGGAGAGCGGTAGATTCGTCGGATTGATAGAACAGGGAAATGAGCCTGAGATAGTAACCAGCGCCAATAACTGAAGCGATGATCGCGATGATGGCAATCCCCAGGTAATGATTCTGCACGGCGATCAGGAGATATAAATATTTGGCAAAAAATCCGGCAAAAGGAGGAATTCCTGCCAGGGAGAGCAAGGCGACACTCAGGCCAAATGCCATGAAGGGATTTGCCTTCGCCAGTCCGCGCAAGGAATAGAGATCGTCAGTTTTTGTCTCCTTCTTGATCGCGATCAAAATCGCAAAGACACCGATCAGCGCGATGACATAAGCCACACTGTAATACCACAGGGCGTTGATAGCCTGGCGATTGAGAACCAGAAGGCCGAGGAGTAAAAATCCGGCATGACCAATGCTTGAATAAGCAAGCAGGCGCTTGAGGCTTCTCTGCTGCATCGCCAGGAGGTTGCCTCCGATCAGTGATAAAACGGCAATGGCGCCAATGACCTCGTTCCATTGGATCGTCAAAAAGTTTAGTGAGGATGTAAACAGGCGGTAAAAGGCGGCAAATCCAGCAACCTTGGCGACCGTGATCATATAACAGGTAATCAGTGTGGGTGCCCCCTGATAGACATCGGGTGACCAGAAATGAAAAGGAACGACCGCCACTTTGGCGGCAAATCCAATCAGGATGAGGAGAGTGCCTAGCATAATCAATGTCGAATGGGTTACCGCTGAATGGGTCAACGTATTTTGAATCACGCTGAGGTGCAGGCTGCCAGTGGCGCCATAAATCAGGGCAATGCCAAACAATAGAAATGGACTGGCAAAGGAACCGGTGAGGAAATACTTCAATGCCGCTTCGTTGGAACTCAAATGATTTTTTTTGCTGCCGGCCAGGATGTAGAGGGGGATGGAAACTATTTCTACTCCCAAATACAGCATTGCCATGTGACCATACGAGACTAGACATATCCCCCCCACCAGGGTGAAGATCATCAGTCCGAGAATGTCGGCTACTGGCGCGGTGCCAGATGGGTAATAGTCATAGGCAAGGAGAAATATCAACAGGGTGGCGATTATCAAAATGGCGGAAAACGCGACGGCAAAGTTATCGAAGATCACCATTTCATGATAATACGAATGCGATTGATTCCACTCTGGACGGAGGGCGGCCAGGGCAGTCAGCAGACCAATCCAGGTTATGACCAGGGATGCGGTCTGGCGTCGGGGCTGCAAGGCGCCAAAGAGCAAGGTGCCCATGCCTAGAAATGAGATAATGATGAGGGTAATCATGGTTATAGGTGCTGCAGAATTTCCAGGATGCTCGCTTCGGTTAAGTTCAACAACGGCTGTGGGTATACACCCAGCGCAATCACCAGTGCCGCTACAGGAAGTAAGATGAGGATTTCCCGGGGTTCCAGATCGATAAATTTCGCGGTAAGTGTAGTGGTTTCACCCAACATGGTTCGCTGATACATACGCAACAAATACACCGCGCCAAGAATTACGGAGATTCCCGCGACTGCTGCCAATATGTGATGAACTTGGAAAATGCTGTTTAACAACAGGAATTCTCCGACGAATCCATTGGTTAACGGCAGTGCCATGCTGCCCAATACGATGATCATGAAACAGGCGGCAAAAACCGGCGACTTCTTCCTGATCCCGCCACATTGATTCAGATCATAAGTTTGGGTTCGTGAAAAAATTATTTCGGCGGCGTAAAATAACCCGAAGACATTAATCCCATGTGCCACCATTTGCAGCAGCGCCCCCTGCAAGCCCTGCAGCGACAGCGTAAAAATACCGGCGGTAATCAACCCGACGTGGGCCAAAGATGAGTAGGCGAAAAGGGTTTTGAGATGATCCTGACTGAGCGCGATCCATGAACCATAAACCACGCCGGTAATCGCCAGTATCAATATCACCTTCGACCAATCCAGAAGGGCGAGTGGAACAATCGGCAGCAGCCACCGAATCAATCCATATAATCCCATTTTCAGTAATAAGCCAGCCAGTAACATCGTCCCCGCAGTTGGTGCCTGAGTATAGGTTTGCGGCTGCCAGGTATGCAATGGAAACACAGGGATTTTTATCGCGAAAGCAATGAAAAAAGCCCAAAAAAGCCATCGTTGTTCCTGTGCCGATAAATGAACGCTGTAAAAATTACTGATGGCAAAACTTTTTAAGGGAGAATGCAGATATAAATAGAGGATACCGATTAACATGAACAAGCTACCAAGCAGGGTATAAAGGAAGAACTTGAGCGTTGTCCGGTGGCGATGATCCCCGCCCCACTTCAACATCATGAAAAAAATCGGAATCAAGGTCATTTCCCAGAATACATAGAAGAGAAAGGCATCCCGGGCGAGAAAAACGCCAATCAATGCGGTTTGCGTCAGCAACAGGAGAAAATAAAAGCTGGGACAGGAAAGCTTGTGATCTTCTTTTACACTGATGACAATGAGCATACAGAGTAGATTGGTCAACAACACCAGCAATAAGCTGATGCCATCGATATCCAGTGAAAAATGAATGCCGAAATCAGCAATCCATGGGATGTCCACCCGTAAGGAATCGGCGGCACCATGGGGAAAAAGATACGCGATTTTCGCCGCAATGACCAGTTGCATGACGGTTGCAAGGATGGTGAGCGGACGGCTGAGCGGCCCGCTGCCCAGTACGGCAAATGCTGAAATTAATGGAACTAAGAGGAGATATAATGTCATGATTTATTGCAACTCGTTTCGATTAGCACATTTGAACAGTTTATCAGGTCAAAGAGAATTTTATTATCCATTGGTGATCTTTGGTTGAAAACAACTTCAAGGGAGCAATCGGTTACTGAGAAAAAAATTGCAGCGCCAGGATTGCCAGGACACTGAGCACCATAATAAACAGATAGAATCCCTGATTGCCGGTTTGCACATAACGCATTTGAGAACCCAACCCCCAAGGCAACCCTCCAATCCAGTTAACCACACCATCGAATAAACCGCGATCAACAAATGAACCGAGAAACTGTGAGCATCCCCGCACCGGTTTTACGACTAAACCATCGTAAATTTCATCAATGTAAAATTTTTTAGAAGCCAAGGCAACCATGAAGTTGCGCCCGGAATCGGTGGTGGCAGAAGATTTTATCCCGGCATATTTTTTCCAGCAAAGAAGAATTACACCGACAATAAGCACAAGTGTGCCGCCCAGCAATGCCAATTTAATGCCATGATCGAGATGTCCTGTGGGCATCGGCACCGATGGCTTCAACCACTGTTGCAGCCAATGATTTCCCCCCATCTGCGGGGGCAAACCAAGAATCCCGCCCGCACTCGAGAGGACCGCCAGTATCAGGAGCGGAATCGTCATTGTCCGGGGAGATTCATGAAGCTTGCCAGTGTCGGAAGAACTGCGATTTTCACCCCAAAAGGTCAGGAAAAAAAGTCGGAACATGTAAAACACCGTTAACAGGGAAATCCCAATCACCACCCCTCCTGCCAGGGGATTATGACTGAATGCCGCCACGATAATTTCGTCCTTGGAAAAAAATCCGGCAAAAGGCGGGATCCCGGCGATGGCAAGGGTGGCGATGAGAAAAGTCCAGTAAGTGATCGGCAAAGCCTTCCGCAAACCGCCCATGCGCCTGATGTCCTGCTCGCCATGCAATCCATGGATGACGCTGCCCGCTCCCAGGAACAGCAAGGCCTTGAAAAATGCGTGGGTGATCAGGTGAAATAGCGCGGTCATATAGGCCCCTGCTCCCAATGCGACGACCATCAATCCCAATTGGCTGACGGTAGAATAAGCCAATACTTTCTTGATATCATTCTGTGCGGTCGCAATCATTGCCGCGAGCAGCGAAGTAGCCAATCCGACAATGAGAATCACCTGCAATGCCTGAGGTGCCAGGGAAAAGATGACATGCGATCTGGCGACCAGATAAATTCCAGCAGTTACCATGGTAGCGGCATGGATCAAGGCAGACACTGGAGTCGGCCCCGCCATGGCATCCGGCAGCCAGGTAAAAAGTGGTATCTGCGCGCTTTTACCAGTGGCGGCAAAAAACAACAAAAGGGCGATCGCCAAGAGCGTTGGATCCCCGATTGCATAGGTTTGCGCTTGCGAAAACACGGTCGCGTAATCGATGGCGCCAAACTTTTCCAGCATAAGAAACATTCCCAGCAACATGCCCAGATCACCAATCCGATTCATGATGAACGCCTTTTTGGCCGCATCGTTGAAGCTCTGGTTGCGATACCAGAAGCCGATCAATAAATACGAACATAGGCCGACTCCCTCCCAGCCAATAAACAAAATGAGATAATTCGCGCCTAAAACCAATATGGACATGAAAAAGATAAACAAATTCAAATACGCGAAAAACCGATTAAACTCCTCATCGTCATGCATGTAGCCCAGTGAATACACATGAATGAGGAAGCCCACACCGGTGACCACCAACATCATGAGGAGCGATAAAGGATCAAGAAGAAATTGAAAAGAGACCTTGAAATTACCGACCGCGAACCAATCCGCTAAATGCACGATTTGAGAGCCGGCCGTGCTGCCAGCTCTTAATTGGTGATAAAACAGGACGCTTGAAATCACAAAAGCTCCCAATACTGTCCCCACCGCCAGGGAGCCAGCCATCATTTTAGGCATCCTTTGGCGGCCGCAAAAATTAATCACAAAACCACATAATGGCAGCCCGAGAATGGCGGCCACCATTATGGCAGTGGGAGAAGGTAGTAAGATGAGATTGGACATGCGTTAATGGCTCTGATTATTACTTTAGGGTAAAGGGTAAAGCCAGAACGAAAACCCGAAATCTCTTATTGGGATCGCGGGAATGGAATGTCGGATTCCACTCCTGAATACCGGCTATGTCAGTTACATTCATCATTAAAAATTTGTTGCAGTTTAGGTTCAGGTTGGGTTCGATTGCCAGATTACCACTTTAATTGATTTAGTGCTTCGATATCGACGGATTTGGTATTGCGATAAATCATTACCAATAGTGCCAGACCGATGGAAACTTCAGCGGCGGCCACCACCATGATGAAGAAGACCAGAATTTGACCGGCGGCATCGCCGTGATAGCGGGAAAAAGCGGCCAGCAACAGGTTCACCGCGTTGAGCATCAGTTCGATCCCCATCAGGCAGATAATGGCATTACGGCGCAGGATTACTCCCAGAATGCCGATGACGAAAACGATCGAACTCAAGGTTAGGTACCATTCAATTGGAATTACATTGGTGATATCCATGGTGATATGGTCAGCCGCTTTTTTTTGCCAATAAGACTGCTCCCGCCATTGCCGAGAGAAACAGAACCGACGTGATTTCAAATGGCAATAAATAGTCACGAAACAGGGTTAGTCCCAAATTCTTCACCTCGCCAATCGAAGCATTGACTGTGGTCATTTCCGGAAACAGAAATTGGGGAGAATTAAATGCCATTAACAAGACGATTAACAGCATACCACCGGTTACAATTCCGGCAATGATCATGGCAACCGATTTGCCGATTTCACGACCGCTGTGAAGATCCAGAAGCATGATCACGAAGAGGAATAAAACCATGATCGCGCCCGCATAGACAATCAGATTGACCGCCGCCAGAAAATGAGCGGAAAGCAATACGTAATGCCCGGAAATGGAAAAGAAACAAACCACCAGGCTCAAGACGCTGTAGATCGGGCTGCGCGCAAACACCACCATCAGGCCGCTGATAACGGTTAATGCCGCCAAGGCTAAAAATAAGTAATTAAGCATATTAAAAAAACATTTAATTGGTTTTATTACGTTGGGTGATGTCAATCCGCTGATCGACCGATTCAACCAGCCGATCTTTGCCAAAAATGAAATCCTGTCGGTCATAATCGGTAAAGACCAATCGATCAGTCAAATAGATGGCTTCCTTCGGACAGGCCTCCTCGCATAACCCGCAGAAAATGCAGCGCAACATGTTGATTTCATACTTAATCGCGTACTTCTCCTCGCGATAAAGATTTTCTTCGCCGGGTTGGCGCTCGGCAGCATCCATGGTGATGGCTTCGGCGGGACAAGCGACTGCACACAAGCCGCAGGCAGTACAACGTTCGGCGCCATTATCATCCCGCTTGAGAACATGCAGTCCACGATAGACACTACTGAAATGACGCTGTTTCTCCGGATACTGCACCGTGGCTTTGCGGCGAAATAAATGGCGGATGGTGATCAGCATTCCTGAGACGATGGCGGGAAGATAAAGGCGCTCCCACCAGGTCATCTGCTTTTGCGTCACTGTTTTTGCGCGTTTGGTCAACAATTGCATTATAATCTCAGAATAGTTTGCTTTTAAAAAATATGAAACAACCGGTTAAGATGATGTTGGCAAATGCCAGCGGCATCAGGATCCGCCAACCTAGATGCATTAACTGATCATAACGAAACCGGGGAATTGTCCAGCGCACCCACATGAAGAAAAAGATGAAACAAAAGATTTTGCCGAAGAAGATAGAGGCGCCCAAAAGTGTTTGCAAATTAGGCGACAGACCGAGTTGATCAAGAAAAGGAAAATGGTATCCGCCAAAATATAGTGACGCCATGAGCGCGGATGAAATAAACATGTTGATGTACTCCGCGAACAAGTATAATCCCAGTTTCATGCTGCTGTATTCGGTATGATATCCGCCCACCAGCTCGGTTTCGCACTCCGGCAAATCGAAGGGCGTGCGATTGCATTCCGCGAATGCGCAGATGAGAAAAATAAGAAACCCCAGTGGCTGATAGAAAATATTCCAACCCCAACCGTGCTGCTGCTCGACAATATCTTTCAGACTCAGGGATCCGGTCAGCATCAATACTCCGATCACTGCCATTCCCATCGCCAGTTCGTAACTGATCATTTGCGATGATGCCCGCACCGCTCCCAATAACGAGTATTTATTGTTCGATGCCCAACCGCCGATCATAATGCCATACACCCCCAACGACACCACCCCCAAAAGATATAGGATACCAATATTCAAATCCGCGATCTGCAACGAGATTTCCCGGCCAAACAAATGCAGGGTGTCACCCCAGGGAATAACGACCCCGGTCATGCAGGCCGTCATCATGGCGATGCAGGGACCGAGAATGAACAGGCTCCGGTCGGAGGTATTGGGTATAATCTCTTCTTTGAAAAACATTTTGATCCCATCGACAATCGGTTGCAATATCCCCCATGGACCAGCGCGATTGGGGCCGATGCGATCCTGGAGAAAGGCGGCGACTTTCCGTTCAGAAAACGTGGTATAGGCGGCGATCAGCATGGTCAATCCGAATACCACCAGAATCAATACGATTTTGTCGATGACGAGAAATATTTCCATAACCAATTACTGCTTCTGGGGCGGGGGATTGATTTTTTTTTCAGACTTGTTCTGGGAGATGACGGAATGCCGGGATATTCGCGTCGGCCCTTCGATGACCCAGTCGCTGGTCTGCTTTTTGTCGAATCGGCAGGTATTACAGATAAAGGCATCGAGTTCGCCCCATTGATCTTTGCGGCCGGTGACCCGGAGGACGGTTTCCCCTTGATACCAGAGTACCACCTTGCCGCAGCATTTACCGCAGGTGCGATGTGCGTTCATCGGTTTGGTAAACCATACCCTGCTTTTGAAGCGAAAGGTCTTGTCAGTCAACGCTCCAACCGGACAGACATCGATCATATTGCCGGAGAAGTCACTGTCAATCGCTTTTTGGATGTAGGTGCTGATCTCGGAGGCTTCACCCCGATTGATCACCCCGTGTACCCGTTGATCGGTCAATTGATCCGCCACCATGGTGCAACGATAACACAATATGCAGCGATTCATGTGGAGCTTGATTTTGTCGCCAATATCAATCGGCGCAAAAGTGCGGCGGGGAAATTCGTTGCGGGTTTGCTCGGCGCCATGCTCATAGGACAGGTCTTGTAAATGACATTCTCCCGCTTGATCGCAAATCGGACAGTCCAATGGGTGGTTGATAAGGAGAAATTCCACGACTCCCTTGCGCGCTTCCAACACCTCTGAACTGGTGGTGTTTTCCACCACCATCCCATCCTGAACCGGGGTGCAGCAGGAAGCCACTAATTTGGACATTGGTCGTGGGTCTTTAGTCGATCCCTGCGCGACGCGCACCAAGCACACCCGGCACTTACCGCCACTGCCATCTAGTTTTGAATAATAGCACATCGCCGGCGGTACGTTTTTGCCAATCTTTCGGGCAGCTTCCAGGATCATCGTGCCATCTTCGACATCGACACTGATTCCATCTATGGTTACCTTGGCCATTTTTGTATGAAATAGGAATAGTAGAGATTTTAAATTGTTTCGGTTCTCGTGAATAAACGATAACGGATTCAGGCTTTGAAGACATTCGCGATCAATCGTCTTAACCTTTGGATCCAATCATTGACAACTAAAACGGATATCTGTTTTGCTCAAATGTTGTCAGATGAAAAACGTTTACTTTAACATGATCCAGAGCAAATGCGCTAGGATATCAAGTTAATTTTTATCAGATTCAAATGCTGTGCTTAAATATAAATTACAGATTGCAAAGTAGTAATTCGTTTTTATATTGCTTGCCACTTTGTATGAACAAATAAAAAACATGGTTTTGGTAATATTCCAGCCCAGAATTCAAAGGATTCACATGAGTGACATAACTGAAACAGAAAAAAGAAAAGAGATCATTGACAATTTTGCCATCACTGAAAAAGATACCGGATCATCTGATGTGCAAATTGCGTTGTTGACCAATCGCATCGGAAGTCTCACGGAACATCTTAAAAAATTTCCCAAGGACATCCATTCACGTCGCGGTTTAACGATGATGGTAAATCGCCGCAAGAAACTTCTGAGTTACCTCGACAGAACACAGCACAGCCGTTATTTGAAGATACTGAAGGAATTGAATTTACGGCATTAATTATGCCGGTTTCCTCCTGACAATTAGAGCCGGATTTTCAAGAATAACCGTTATCCGATAGGGATGAGCAGCTTGCCCTTTCTGGGCAAGCGCTGGTTTTCAGATGGGGGCAAACTACTAACTCGCTAGAGTGACGCCTCTATCAACAATAAGATTCCCGAATATTTCGCCAAACTCAGCAATGACGAGTTTTCACAAATGAAACTCGGATCGCCACATGACACATTGCTGAACTGGTAAAATCACTGCTCATGCAGGGAGGTGAAGCAAATCGCGCGGATCATGGCGGGTTAGCTCAGTTGGTTAGAGCAATGGAATCATAATCCATGTGTCTGGGGTTCGAATCCCTAACCCGCTACCACTTCTTCCCAGTCAAATTATCTCAGATACATCAAGATATGGTGAATAATTGCGCCATGGCAAGATTACCTTCCAATGTCTTTGATGTTAGTATCGCACGATAAAAGTCAAGCGTCGAGCCATGAAATGGTCATGAATTATGATCATATGATTCACGGGCGACCCATTTCATATATCGCTCGGATTTGACTGGCGGACAGGGCTTCGGCAAATAAACAAAACTCGTCCATATACCCAATGTAGGGATATGCCAAACCCAATTGAGCGCCGATATTGAATGGTAAATTGGGGGCGGTGTTGAATGCTGTTGAAGAACCCGATGAGGTATCCTGCACCCCATCAACGTAAAAGACGACATCTGCCATTGTTGGTGTGCTGTCATTGGCAAAGACTGAAGCCACATGATGCCATTCGCCATCATTGACTTTTATAGTGCCATCGCGATGCCCCCAATAACATTCCTGCTTCAGAATTCCCCCTTCAATATACAAGTCCCAGCATCCCGGACCAGAAAGAAAATCTCCCCAAAAACACAGGGTTCGACGTGTACTGGTGCTGAGTTTGACCCAAAGACATATGGTTCGCGATGCCGTCCCCACAATTCCCTTATAGGAATTTACCACGATGTGATCGGTACCGTCGAAATAAAGTGCTGATTTTCCCTGCCAGCGTCCCCCGTTATTTACCCAGGTAGCGCCGATAATGGTGGATTTGAATTGCTCGACCAACAACGAAGAATTCATAGGATCACCGATCGCGGCATTCTCCATAATTGTTTCACCGGGTTTATCGAATGGGAGATAAAGGACCAGGTCAGCATCGGAACGAAGGTTGCTCTTGAACCCATTCCAGCGACCGTATTTAGCCTTTGATTTTGCCCTGCTGAATGCCGGCAAGACCAAAGACGAAAGGATGGAGATAATTGCGATGACGACGAGTAATTCGATCAGGGTGAAGCAATGTGGATGCCGGGTTGATTGCGGGATAAGCCGTTTGCATTTTATCATATTATTGAGATCTCAAAATAAATTTATTAACCAGTTGGAGACCCTACCGAGTGAGAGAAAAACCATCCTGCCAACCCATTGAATTATCTTTCTCATATAAGCGAATTTTATTGGCCAGCATATTGAATATAAGCAAATCCTTTTAGCTAAGTTTTCGGATGAAATAGCTTATGGCCGGCCCATTTCAAAAATCCCATGAATTTCACCCGCAGTCAAATCGGTGGTATAAAGGA
>CAZTTH010000038.1:0-22320 GCA_964615975.1 uncultured Lentisphaerales bacterium
GTAGCACGAAGAAGCTAATTATCACCTCAATAAGTTTAGTGCTAATGAAAATAACTATAATGCTCCCCAAAAACTGGACAGGGGTCTAAGACTAAAAAGCGGGACCGAAAACCAGTATAAAAAGGAGCGAGAGTATGAGTCTTAATCGGAAGCAATATAACCCTGCCTTCAAGGCAAAAGTAGCATTGGAAGCATTAAAAGAGCAAAAGACGATGGGCGAATTATCGAGCCTCTTTGGTTTGCATAGCACCCAGATTAATCGATGGAAAAAACAATTAATGACGGGAGCTGACCAGGTTTTTACCGAGTCGTCCGGCGGGAAAGTATCATCGGGAAGTGAGATTAAAGTGGCGGAGCTTTACCAACAGATTGGCGAGTTACAGGTAGAATTGAATTGGTTAAAAAAAAAGTTCCACGCTTAAATTAGAAGAGAAACGAGCCATGATTGATACTGCTGATAATCGCTTAAGCGTGGTGCGCCAATGTCATTTACTGGGGTTGTCACGAAGTAGTTTTTACGCTGATAAATCAGGTAAAAACGAGTACAACCTTCGCTTGATGAGGATGTTAGACCAGCAATATTTAACGACGCCTTTCTATGGTGTGAGGCGAATGACAGCCTGGTTACAGCGGCAGGGAGAGATGGTCAATGAAAAGCGAGTGCGTCGCCTATTAAGGCAGATGGGGTTATTAGCGATCTATCCGTCACCGCGCCTTAGCTTAGGCGGTGCTCCGGCACGAAAATTCCCCTATTTGTTGCGGGGGATAACGATTGACCGGATCAATCAAGTGTGGAGTACGGATATTACTTATATTCCGATGGAGAAAGGGTTTATGTATTTGGTTGCGGTCATGGATTGGCACAGCCGGTATGTCTTGGCCTGGGAGTTGTCCAATTCCCTGGAAAGTGGATTTTGTCTGACTGCCCTGGAGCGGGGGTTGCGAGTAGGAACACCCGAGATATTCAATAGTGATCAGGGGGTACAATTTACCAATTCGGAGTATACATCGCGACTGGAAGCTGTTCCGGTACGGATCAGTTGGGACGGTCGTGGACGAGCCTTTGATAATATTTTCAATGAACGCCTATGGCGAAGCGTAAAGTACGAGCAAATCTATTTACATGCTGCCGGTGATGGTCGCGAGCTGTGGCAAGGATTGAACAATTATTTTGATTTTTATAATCATCAACGACTGCATCAGGCCTTGGATTATCTAACGCCGGCGGAAGTATTTTTCAATTTAAATTAATTAATGAGGGTAGACAAAAAGCGTTACGTTAATGAAATAATAGGTAATTATATCTCACTTTTCATCAGGGGGGACCCCCCTGATGAATTCACAAAACCAGTCTTAACAACACCCGGTTTCTGTCCAACAAATGGGGAGCACCTCAAACATCATAGCTATTGGTTAAATCGTAACTTGTTGCACGAAAAGAGATTATCTCACCATAATGATTTATGCTATTTTTGCACCCAGAAATATATAACACATTGGCAAATATGTGATGCATTCTCGCCTAATATTATTTACTTTTTGGCTGATAGCTACAGGGACTAACTTGAATAAGGCTGTGCATATCGATGATACTGCACATTTGTTGATTGCGAAGCATATCATTCAAGATCCTGGTCATCCCATGTCGGGTGAATTATTTTGGGGAGTCAGTAAGCGTGAAAAAATACATCGTACCAATCAACCACATTTGATTCCCTATTATCTTGCTATCTGGTTGAAATTATTCGGTGAATCTGATTGGATATTGCATTTAAGCATGAGCATTTTCAGCTTGATAGCAATTTTCGCATTTTATCGATTAACCCAGCTCATTCTGGAAGCAAATCGTTTGATTATATCTGCAATGTTTTGTTTGGGACCTGTGTTTATTCCGAGTCAGAACCTTATGACCGATATCCCCTTAACGGCGTTTTGGCTGCAATTTATGGTATGTTTGTTAACTCCGGATTCAGTCCCCAACCTCAATCGAAGATTAACTTTTGCCTCATTGCTCGCTGGATTGGCGATATTGACAAAATACAATGGGATCATGCTCATAAGTATCCTGGCTATCTTGGTATATATGAAATATGGATGGAAAAAATTATGGGTCATTAGCATTGCTCTCGGGATGTTGCTGTTATGGTCATGGTTTAATTATATAGACTACGGCGGCATACATTTTTTGGAAAGGGAGGTCAAATCCATTAACTATATTGAAAGAATAAAATCTTGGTTGATTTGCTTGGGTTCAATTAGTCCGTTCTCGTTTATCGCGTTGCCATTTTTCTTGATGCATCCTCAAAGATGTCTCCTCATAATGGTGGGATCGCTAATTGCGATTGCATATGCGCATTTGGAAATGAATCATTACATGGCTGAATCACAAATTCAGTCATTTTTAAGAATTCTGTTCTTTATGAACGGAACACTAACAATTTTTATGGTTCTCCTATTTTTAATTTTTTTTGGAGATCAGCATCAGAATCTAAAAAGCAATAAAGTGACATTAAGAATCCTTATAATTTGGTTGCTAACGGCAGGTGGATTTATTTTAATTTGTTCACCATTTATTGCCGTGCGACATTTTTTACCAATTATCCCGGTTGTCCTTCTATCGTTTGGGATGATGGTAGAGTTATATAAGTCGAATCTGCTGATAAGAACTGGATTAGTCATTACTGTTTTCCTTGGGTTATTACTGGCTGCTTCAGATTGGCAGCTTGCCAATATTTATCGTGACAAAGCTCAAACAATCAGCAGGGAATTACGACAACATTCAGGGGTTATTTGGTTTGTCGGTCATTGGGGCTGGCAGTGGTATGCATCTAAGGCAGGGATGCAGATGTATGAATCAAAAGTGTCGAATTTACAACCCAATGATATCGTGGTAATACCGGAACAGGTTGACAAACAAAGAATGAGTAAAAAAAACGATACTGAGCTAATAAACATAACCATTGATGTGGTTCCATCTACTATAATAACTTTATTGAGAACCATGAATTATCAAAAAGGATATTACAGTTCGAATGTCCAAAATCTTCCCTGGACCATTACCAATATGCCATTGGAAACATTTCGTATCGTTCGTGTGGTTAAGCAAAAGTGAGATTGAAAATCTCAGTATATAAATTTAAAATTTATCCTACATCTGAAATTCTTTCGACTTGCATACTCGATTAAAAAGAATATTGTGTTTTCCTCCTTTGTTACCGGTCCACAGGACCATGGTGGTGGCGTCTTTGTGAACCGAGTCAGATGGGGAACCAAGCAGCTCTAAACCTCGATGCTTCGCGCTGTTGGATTACCTGTGGGCCGGTAACAAATTATTTCCGGAATAACAAGGGTTAATTAATGAGATAAGGCTTCTCGTGCTGTTAAGGTAACAATCTTCTATGTTTTATCAGGTATTGGCTAGAAAATGGCGACCTCAGAAATTTATCGATATTTTAGGTCAGAGTCATATCACATTAACATTGCAAAATGCGATTAAAAAGAATCGTGTTGCGCATGCCTATCTTTTTGTTGGACCGCGCGGAATCGGCAAAACCACCACAGCTCGTATTCTTGCTAAAGCACTCAACTGTCCATCCCCGCAAACTATGGATAATGAATTTATTGAGCCCTGTTGTCAGTGTGATACATGCAAGGAAATCTCTTCCGGAAATTGCCTAGATGTAATTGAGATTGACGGTGCTTCGCATAATAAAGTGGATGATATTCGGGAATTGCGTGACCATGTGTTGTATACCCCGACCCACGGTCGGAATTACAAAATATTTATTATTGACGAAGTCCATATGTTGTCAACTGCAGCTTGGAATGCATTATTGAAAACACTCGAAGAACCACCTGCTCATATAAAATTTCTTTTCGCTACCACGGAAGCTCACAAGGTGTTACCTACTATTGTTTCTCGTTGTCAACGGTTTGACCTCAAACGTATACCTGTTTCAATCATTGTTACCCATCTTCGTAAAATTGCCCTAAGCGAAGGAGTTAGAATTGAAGAAAGTGCGCTTGAACTCATTGCCCGTGCGGCGGATGGGGGAATGCGAGATTCGCAATCAATTTTAGATCAAATACTGGCATTTGGCGGTTCACAATCGTTGAATTCAACACCAGATTTGATTAGTGAAGCGGATGTTATAAATGTGTTCGGATTAACTTCACCGTCTCAAGTAAAAGATCTGGCAATGGCCATGATTAAAAACCAGGCACATGATATAATAGAGTTAATCCATCATTTGGCAGATAACGGACGGAGCTTGGAGTACTTGTATTCTGATCTGCTTATGGTGTTTAGAAACTTAATAATCATAAAATATGTCCACAGTCCCCAATCAATTTTAGAGATCAGCCATTCCGATTATCGTGACTTCAATTCAATGTCAGATATCTGTCCCGCGAACCTATTGGTGAAGTTAGCAGAAGGACTAATGACCTATGAAGGTGAGATTCGCAGTTATTTGAATAAACGATTATTTATCGAGCTGACATTATTACGGGTTATGCGAGATTCACATTCACATTCCCTCGATAATGTTCTATCAACATTAAAAAACATTGATTGCAAGTTAGTCGAAAGTGCGAATGAATCATCGGTGGTAATTGATAAGATTAAACCAAAAGATGTAGAGAAAACATTTTCCAATCAACATAATTCAGTAACGACGCAGAATCATGAAATTCGTCCACCAAACGCTTCTTCAATTCATGACGAGTTATTATCTGAATTAAAAACAGCAAACAAGGATCATCTGTCCACTCCAATCTATTCCACAGACCAAAGAGAAGTATATCAAGAGCGTGGTAATTTTGCGTCTGTATATGACAATAATGCAATCCCGTTATCTAATAACATGGTTAATGATGATCAATTGACCTATGAAACAACCAATCATGATGAAAATAATGAAGCGATAAGAATATGGCATTTACTAACGGAAGAAATCGGCAAACTACCCGGACGTACAACTCTTCAATTTCATATGCGCGAAGCTGTTCCCCTATCCTATCGGAATGGACTTTTAAAGGTAGGAATGTCTGATGATTTTCCTAGTGAACATGGCACGGAAATGACGGGTTTTGATATAAATCAAACGCTGAAGCGTTGTCTCGCTCGTATTTGTCCGGATCAAGATACTGAAATCAACTTTGTAAAAGTGAGTGAAAACTTTAGTTTAAAGACCAAAACAGCGATATATCGTACTTTGACAGCCAATAGTTCTGTATGGAAAAAAGTCAAAAATAATCAATTTGTAAAAGATATCTGTCATTTGTTTAATGGTGAAATCGTTGATGTTCGAGGTTAATAATTGCATGTAATAAATTCCAAAACCTTATAATAAACGGAATTTCATAGATTATGTCTAACTTTAATAAAATGATTAAACAAGCTCAACGTATGCAGCAGGAAGTCGAAAAGGCACAAAATCAGCTTATTGAAATGACGATACCTTATTCTTGTAATGGCGTAGAGGTGGTGGCAAAGGGAGATTTTACGATAAGTTCATTAAAAATCGCAAAAGAGATTATTGCTACTGGAGACCAGGATTTAATGCAAGATATCATTATTGTTGCAGTTAATGGAGCATTGAGTAAAGTAAGAGAAACGACTGAAGCTAAACTCTCAGGCATTACCGGTGGCCTGAATATCCCTGGATTATTCTAACGGCTTGGGAAAACCAAGTTATTTACCATGAGTGTATTCAAAGAATTTTATTTTCTTTAAAACTGTAATAATCCTTATTCCGTTCCTCACATCGAGTCCCTAATATTATATGGTCTATAATTTCAATTCCAATTATATTACCGGCGGCAACTAAATTCTTGGTGCATTCCAAGTCGTGTTCCGATGGATTCGGATCACCCGAAGGATGATTATGCGCCAAAATAATTTTAGCTGCACTGGATTGAACTGCCGAGCGAAAAACTTCCCGAGCATGAGCTTGGCTTCGGTCCAACAATCCCACCGTAACTAATTCATTACGAATAATTGTGTTTTTAGTGGTAAGTAACACAACCCTTAGCTCCTCTTGATTTTTACCGCGAAAAAGCTCCCGGAGATAATTCACCGCATCATCTGGTGAATTTATTTTTTTTGTTTCCTTTTGGATATGTGTGGCTAAGCGTGAGGCTAAAGCAAATGTAGCTTTTAATTCCGCAGCTTTTGCCTTCCCAATTCCTTTGATCTGGGATAGCATTGCAGGACTTGCAGCAGCAAGGCTAGTAAGGTTTGAATTAAAGTGAAGAATTAGATCACGAGCCAAGTCCAAGGTTGATTTTCCACGGGGGCCGGTGCGTAATACAATGGCGATTAGCTCAATATCAGATAAAGCTTCTGCTCCTTTTTGTAATAGTCGTTCGCGTGGCCTTTCATGTTCAGGTAATTGAGCAATTAGATATTGTTTCGACTTGTTATAGCTGTTTTCATTCATTTATATACATTTTATTCAATAAAATATTTTGTTTCACGCCATATTAATGATAATAATCAATAAAGATGTTCGATTCGGAAAGTTATAATCATTTTTTTGCTTATTTATCGTAATAATTCGGAAAATTGTATTATTATTTTTATTTTTATTTAGATAAATCATATTAAATTAGTATACTTTGATATCTTCTTGACGAGATTTATAATCAAAATGTAATAACGTCGCGAAGAATCGACAAGAAAATATTGTTTATTTATGGAATAATAATAATATTCTTTCTAATTTCTTGTATAATTAATAACAAGATATAAAATTAAAGAAGTTGTAGCATGAGTTTTGATTTTTTAAAATTCGACTATGCTCTTGGGTAAAAATTTTTTTAATTGATTGAGGTAATGCTCATGGTAACCAATATCCGTTCGGGAGCTCAAGCGATCATTGATTGTATGGAGCAACATCATGTCGAATATGTTTTTGGATATCCCGGTGGCGCGAATATGCCGATATTTGATGCGCTTCTTGATTCCTCGATAAAATTGATTCTGGTGAGACACGAACAGGGTGCTACTCATATGGCAGATGGATATGCACGTGCATCTAATGGTAAAGCAGGTGTTGTGTTTGTAACATCAGGCCCAGGGGCAACCAATACCATTACTGGTATAATGACGGCGAATATGGATTCTATTCCTATAGTTGTGATTTGTGGACAAACAATTACTCCTAATCTCGGATTGGATGCCTTTCAGGAAGCAGATGTTTCGGGCATTTCCTATCCTGTGGTTAAGCATTCATATCTGGTGCGAAATGCTCACGATATCCCACGAATAATGAAAGAAGCGTTCTATTTGGCTGAATCGGGTCGCCCGGGGCCTGTTCTCATTGATGTTCCCAAGGATATTTCCGTAGCCCAATTTGAGCCAGATTATAATGTAGAAATGAATTTACCTGGTTATAAGATACCTTCCCATGGGGATTCAGCTAAAATAGCGCAGGTCGCTGAACTATTACATAAAGCCAAACGACCCTTATTACTGGTTGGACATGGTTCTATTATATCAGACGCTGGTAGGGCAGTGCGTACTTTAGCAGAGAAAATGAGGATACCGGTTACTACCACATTGTTGGGAAAGGGAGCTTTTCCTGAAAGTCATGAATTGAGTGTGGGAATGTTGGGAATGCATGGCACTGCATATGCAAATTTTGCAGTTATGAAATGTGATTTAATCATGTCTATTGGGTCAAGATGGGATGATCGGATTATTGGAAAGGCTAATGAGTTTTGTAAAGATGCAGTAAAAATACATGTCGATATTGATCCTGCGGAGTTTAACAAGTTGATTCAGCCTGATTGTTGTATACTTGGTGATGCTCGTTTGGTTATAGAGGAATTAAACACATTTATCAAGCCTGGGAATACAAATGCATGGTTGAAGGAAATTGATAAATTAAAAGGCAAATTTCCATTAAAATACCACAAAAAGGGAGGTTTAAAATCCCAATATGTTTTGGATATGGTTGATAAACTGACTCGTGGCAAAGCGATCGTAACGGCTGATGTGGGACAACACCAGATGTGGGCAGCTCAATTTTGTCGTACTGAAAATCGTTTTCAATGGATTACCAGTGGAGGAGCGGGTACTATGGGGTTTGGCTTTCCGGCCGCAATTGGAGCTCAATTGGCCCATCCAAATTCTTTAGTCATTGCCGTAGTTGGAGATGGTGGATTTCAGATGACATTATGTGAATTGTCAACTGCTGTAATAAATAAATTACCAATTAAAATATTGATTATAAATAATCGCTACTTAGGAATGGTGCGGCAATGGCAGGAACTATTTTTTGATGATCGTTATTCGGGTGTGGATTTAGAGGGGAATCCCGATTTTGTTAAATTGGCGGAAGCATATGGAGCAAAAGGATTTCGCATTCGCCGTAATGCTGATGTCGTACGTATTTTAACTATGGCATTGAATTATAATGAAGGCCCATGTGTAATTGATGCAGAGGTGGAAAAAGAAGATAATGTATTTCCCATGGTTCCATCGGGTCATCCTTATACTGATATGGTATTAAAACCGCCTAAAATTAAATTAGAAAAACCGATTGGCAGCACGTAGTAGAAAGACAATGGAAAGAAACATATAATGGAATCACATACTGTTAGTTTGTTAGTAAATAATAAGCCTGGGGTACTCATACGTATTTCATTGGTATTTGCTCGACGGGGTTATAATATTGATAGTTTGGTTGTTTCCCCTGGTCAGGACAAAAACTTCTCGCGTATGAGTATAACCGCTCGAGGAGATCGTAAAACCCTTGAGCAAATAATTAAACAACTCAGCAAATTAGTGGATGTGATACATGCTCAGGATCATACCGGCGATGTAATGGTTGAGCGTGAATTGGCGCTGATAAAACTTCTTTGTCCAAGTCAAAAAAGAACAGAATTACTGCAAATATCAGAGCATTTTAAGTGTCAAACAGTAGATATCACAGAATCAACGTTAATGTTACAAGCTACTGGTAGCTCGGAAAAAATGGATGCGTTGATGACCCTACTTCAAAAATTTAAAATTATTGAAATCGTACGCACTGGTAAAATATTTATGGCACGCGGTGTTGAAGAAACTTAATTCGAGTTCTCCATAGACACTAACTACTGGGATATACGTTTGTTATAATCTCTCTTAAAATTCTGGCTTTTATAGTCGAAATTGACTCACACTGGGTAACTCTAATTCAGCATTAACACAACACATGTCGCAACATGTACCTCATGTTTAATTCTGAATGGTAAAAATCGCTTTGCACATTCAACATTGGGATTTATGACAAAGTATCATTTGTTATTTAATAATCACTGTGTATTTTGCAGTTTCTCTTTATAACATATTGTATAAAATTTACCAACTCAGTAGATTCAATCAAGGTGGAGATTAAGTATGATTATATGGGACTATAAGCCATTGCACTCTAAGGAGTAGATAATTTCTTGTGATTAACTATGGCAAAAAAAAATTATGTCATCCATACTCCTGAAGAAATCAGAGGGATTAGAATTGCTGCACATAAAGCAGCTCAGATTTTATGGCAAGTTTGTTGTAAAATTACTCCTGGCATTACGACATTGGAAGTTGATCGATTTGCAGGGGAATTAATAAAGAGTGAAGGTGCAATAAGTGCTTTTTATAATTACCATGGTTTTCCTGGACAAATTTGTATTTCAGTTAATGATGAAGTGGTTCATGGGGTCGGTCGAGCGGATAAGATCATTAAAATGGGAGATATAGTTAGTGTAGATATAGGCATACGATATAAAGGATTTATTGGGGATACCGCAAAAACTATAAGTATTGGACCTCCTGTAGGACAAGTAGCTACATTAATGGCAATTGCGGAAAAAAGCCTATATGCGGCTATTGCTGTTACACGCAATCAAAACACCGTTCGTGACATTGGCGAAATTGTTGAACGCACAGTCACTAAGGCGGGATTTACTGTTGTAAGGGATTTTGTTGGTCACGGATGCGGTTGTAAATTGCATGAACCTCCTGAAGTACCTAATTATGTAACAAAAAAATCGCGAGAAGTATTGCGACCGGGGATGGTATTGGCGGTTGAACCAATGGTCAATATTGGTAAACACAAAGTTAAAATTGATGGTGATGGTTGGACCGTAAGAACAATGGATGGAAGTTGGTCGGCTCATTTTGAGCATATGATTTTAATAACCGAAGGAAATCCAGAGATACTAACATGGCTGAAGAATGCATAAAAGTTGAAGGAGTAGTTAAGGAATTATTACCGAATACGATGTTTCGAGTTGAACTATCAAATGGTCATCAAATTTTAGCACATATCAGTGGGAAAATGCGGCTCAACTTTATTCGAATTTTACCGGGAGATAAGGTCACGATGGAAATGTCCCAATATGATTTATCCAAGGGGCGCATCATTTATCGAAAAAGTTAGATATATTTTAATTTTCTAATTTAAACTGATACCGAACCCGGTATAGTTACCCCTTTATTATTTTCAAAAATGGTATAATTCCAACATCTAAAACATTTTATAAGATTTCATTAATTTATTATGAAAGTGAGAGCATCAATTAAAAGACGATGCATTAATTGTCGAGTAATCAGGCGTAATGGTGTGGTACGCGTTATATGTAAAGATGCTCGTCATAAACAACGGCAAGGCTAGATTATTTTTATCCCTTGAAATAGTGCATTAAGCAAAATTTTATAAACTACCATAATATATAAGTCAACCACAATTCGGTCAGAATATTTCCAAAATTGTAATGTTTCTTCATTATAAATTCAATGAAAGGCTCAGTTTAATATGCCAAGAATAGTCGGGGCTGACATTCCAGCAAATAAAAAACTTCACATCGCATTAAGGTATATATTTGGTATTGGGCCAGTGCGTTCATATGCTATCTGTTCTCAGTGTCGTTTAGATCCAGAGATGCGAGTTAGCGAATTAAATGAAACCGATATAGGCCATATCAATACTGTAATTCAGAATAATTATAAAGTTGAGGGAGATTTACGCAGACAAACCGGGCAAGATATTCGCCGATTGATCTCAATCGGATGTTATCGGGGATTACGTCACAAAAGGAGTTTACCAGTCCGAGGACAAAGAACCAAAACCAATGCACGAACTCGTAAAGGTCCACGACGAACAGTTGGCGCCATACGTGATAAGTCAGCGCGAAAAATGGCAAAAGGCTAATAGGGAGATATATAAATGGCAGATAATAGCTTAACAGATGATCCTAATAAGGTTGTATTGTCCCAGATCAAGAAAAAAAAGGGATCTAAAAATAAAACGATAACGCTATCACGGGGGATTATTCATGTACATGCGACTTTTAACAACACCAAAGTATACATATCTGATGGTAATGGAAATGTTGTTGCATGGGCTTCCGCAGGTAAGGTTGGTTTTAAAGGTTCTCGCAAAAGCACCTCATATGCTGCTCAAGTTGTTGCTGTTGAAGCAACAAAGCGAGCGATGTCCTATGGTATGATTGAGGGAGAAATCGAAATCAATGGACCTGGTGCTGGGCGTGAGTCTGCTGTTAGAGGTGTAGTTTCTGCTGGCTTGAATGTTACAACAATACGTGATGTAACTCCAGTTCCCCATAATGGCTGTCGTCCTCCAAAACGCAGAAGAGTATAAATTCCGGAGTATAATTAGAAAGTTATGGAGATTTTATAATTATGTCAAGATTTAATGGATCGAAGGGGAAAATTGTTCGTCGTTTTGGGCTCAATTTATATGGTAATCCGAAGTTCGACCGTATATTGAGTAAGCGATCCAGTGCACCTGGAGTTCATGGTCCGAAACAAGGTCGAAAAAAAATATCTGATTACGGTCAACAATTGATTGAAAAACAGAAATTAAAATACACTTATGGTGTTCGAGAACGTCAGTTCAGGGTGATTTTTTACCGGGCGCTAAAACAAAAAGGAATTACGGGTGATAATTTACTCATAAGCCTCGAAAGACGATTGGACAATGTGCTTTACCGGATTGGTATGGCTTCGACACGGGATGCTGCCAAACAATTAATTACACATGGCCACATAAAAGTAAATAATCGACGGGTGAATATTGCTTCTTTTAGTGTTCGTGTTAACGATGAAATTACCATTAAAGAATCATCCCGATCAAAAGCATTATTACAGCGCAACCTTGAGAAAACAGGAGAAATGCAACCTTCAAATTGGCTCATCTTCGATAAAGAGTTACTCAAAGGTAAAATACTGCGCTTACCATTGCGCTCAGAAATTCCGTCGATTGCTAATGAGCAGTTTGTTGTCGAATTATATTCCAAATAACCCGTAAATCGGTCATGTTATACGAATCGGCAAATTATACGTTAGCCATAGTTTTCTCTGTTTATAAAATTGTATAGTATATCTCGATCGATTAAGAGATAAAATACTGGATTAAGCTTTAACATTGCTTGGAGGATTAGTTATGTCAGTTATGGATAAGTTTGAAATGCCTGATCGGTTAATGATTGAAGAAGACGACCAAATCGAAAATTATGCCAAGTTTATTGCCGAACCGTTGGAAAAAGGTTTTGGCAATACTTTAGGAAATGCTCTCAGACGTGTATTGCTTTCATCATTGGAAGGTATTGCCGTCACGTGGATTCGTATTGAAGGTGCAACGCATGAGTTTTCTACCATACCCAATGTGATTGAAGATGTCACTGATATTGTGTTAAATTTCAAAAATATTCATTTTGATTGTTCAGGAGATTTACCAAGGAAGTTGGAACTGAGGGTTCATAAAGCAGGGGAAGTAAAAGCAGGTGATATACAGGTAGACAGTGTTACTCAGATTATAAATCCTGAACAAATTATATGTACCATTGACAAACCAACCGATTTATATATCGAAATGGAAATCAATAAAGGTCGCGGATTTCGCTTGGCAGAAGATAATAAAAAGGAAGATCAACCAATTGGTGTTATTCCAATTGATAGCTTATTCAGTCCGATTACCCGGGTATCTTACAGTGTTCATGAATGTCGCAAAGGTCAAAGAACCGATTATGATAGATTGGAGGTTGAATTATGGACTGATGGAAGGATAACTCCTCAAGAATCCATCAATAAAGCGGCATCCATTCTAATAGATCATCTCGATGTTTTTGTGGGTAGCATGTCTGATAAACAGGAGGATACGAAATCACTTATAACTAACGAACATGAAGAAGTTCTTTTACGAAAATTGTTAATGAATGTCGATCAATTGCATCTTTCTGTACGAGCTCAAAATTGCTTGGACAATGCGAATATTCGTACATTGGGCGAATTGGTTCAGCGTTCCGAAGCAGAGATGCTTAAATATCGCAATTTCGGCCAGAAATCGTTAAATGAATTAAAAGAAAAAGTCGTTGAAATGGGATTGGAATTAAATATAGAGCTTCCAGAAACAGTTCGAATCGCATTGCAAAAAGAACTTGAAAAGAAAAATAAAATCAATGATGATAAATAGACTATTCATATGAGACACTTAAACAGAGATTTTAAGATAAATAGAAAACCTAGTCACGTTAAGGCTCTATTGGCAAATCAAGTATGTAGTCTAATTTATCATGGACGAATTAAAACTACTGTAACTAAAGCTAAGGAGGTGCGTCGTTGGGTGGAAAAAATGGTTACTTATGCCAAACGGGGAACACTTCATCATCGTAGAATGGTTATTGCCAAAATACATCAAAAGGATGCAGTCCGTTTGCTTTTTAATGAAATTGCTCCCGGGTTCATGGATCGTTCAGGAGGATACACCCGTATAATCAGATTAGGAAGAAGAATAGGAGACGCTGCACCTATTTGTTTTTTAGAATTTGTTGAATCAGCGATCCCTCACGAAACCCCCAATTCTGCATTTGAGCATAATTCTGAAGATGTCAATCAAGGCAAGGCAGCTCTGAATGATATTGAAGAATCTGTTTCTGATGTTGAAAATATATCGCTTAAATCAGACCGGGATGAATCAAATGCTGACAAAGAAAAACAATAGTTTTTCTTCAGTATGGATATACGGATGATTTCCCACAAACGCTGAGATTCTAACCATAGATTGAAATGAGCAGATACCATTCTCTATCAGTAATGTTCAAATATGATATTTAGCCATAAAAACGAAAAATACTTGCATTTTTTACTGATAGCGATAACTCCGAAAATTGATCTTTCGATCTAATAGCTAGTAGGCGGATGTCTAGCCTAAATTGACAAAGATTTTCTTGATAATCCAATATTAAATTTGCTCATTTTACGTTGAGAGCATTATTTCAATGAGGAAAAATGGGACGAGTTTTGGAATATCACATTATTTTATATCATGATTGAAAGAGAAACTAAAGTTGTACTCATTAAGCGTCAAAGACTGACCTTCATCAACCCAGCCGTTTGTATATTGATTTGTTGTTCATTGTTATTGCTTACTTCTTGTACTTCCCTAAAACGAATACCTTCGTCATATTTTGTTAAATCTTTTGAGAAGGATTTTCGACTTTCCTTGATGCAACAATCGGATTTGCAACTTGTAAAAGATGGTATGCCGTCATTTATGATGACCTTGGATAGTTTGGCACTCCATGATCAACGAAATCGTAATATCATGCTAGCCAAAATCTCAGCATATGAGATTTATTGTCGCATATTGTTATTGGAAGATGATAATTGGAAACGGGCAGGATTGCTTTATGATTCTTCCCGAGATGCTAGTCTGAGACTATTGCAATTGACTTTATCCATGGAGAATGTTGTAAATTCTAATCAGGTAGATTTCGAAAATGCATTAAATAAAGTAAAGATAAAGGATATTCCATATTTATTTGCTGCCGCCTCGTCATGGATAGGTTGGATTCTTACTCATAGTGATTCATTAATAGCATTTGCTGATTTCCCCAAACCTTTCGCTATTATGTCAAAGGTAATGGAATTGGATCCTTATTATAATTATGGCGCACCGCACTTGTTTTATGGAATATATTATGCAATACAACCGGCCGGTGCCGGTCGTGACTTAACTAAAAGTAAAAATCATTTTTTGAAGGTAATGGAACAATCTCAAGATGAATTTCTCTTATCCAAGGTTGCGTTCGCTGAATATTATGCGCGAGCTGCATTTGATGAAGAATTATTTGTTACGACTTTAAATGCGGTTATGATTGCAGAAGTATCAAAAAATGAAAATATTCGTTTGTTTAATGAGATGGCCAAAGTGAGAGCTCGCTATTTGTTAAACAATAAGGATCAATGGTTCTAATCAACTATCAGGAGACAGAAATGGACTGTTTTTTTCAAAAAAAATTATATAATTCGAGTCAATTAACGTTGCTGATTACCATTTCATTTTTGATGTTTTCTACACCTGGATTACAGGCTGAAAATACCATATTTAAAGTTGCCATGATTGCTCCTGAGAGGAGTGTATGGATGACAACGTATCAGTCATTGGCAGATGAGGTAAAAGCGCAAACAGGAGGTCAAGTTCAATTTAAGTGTTATCCCGGTGGTGTACAGGGCGATGATATCACGGTGATTCGTAAAACACGTATTGGTCAGCTTCATGGAGCGGGTTTGACCGGAACAGGTTTATCTTTAATTTGTAAAGAATCGATGGTATTGCAAACTCCCTTAATGTTTCAGGATACAGATGAATTTGATTATGTGTTCAGTAAAATGCAGGAGCGATTCATTAGTGAATGCAATGAAAATGGATTTGAAGTATTAGGGTGGCCTCATTTGGGATTCAGTTATATTTTTAGCAACGATAAGGTGGCTGATTTGAATTCATTGCGTGGAGCCAAGCCATGGTTATTAGAAGATGATATGATGAGTAAGGCTTTATATGATGTGGCTAGTATTACCCCAGTACCAGCCCAGGTGGGAGATGTATTGACAGGATTGCGTTCGGGTTTGATGCACACTGTGTATGGACCACCTTCAGCGATGATCTCTCTACAGTGGTTTTCCCGAATAAAATATCGTTTAGATTTACGATTGTCATATTCTTTTGGTGCGTTTGTGGTAGTCAAGAAAAAATGGGATCAATTATCGCCGGAGTTACGTCAAAAGGTTAAGGGTATTTGCGATAAAAAATTTCAAGAATTGAATACCAATGTGCGGAGTCAAAATCAGGAAGCGCTTGCTATTTTGGAAAGTAAACAAATCGTCACGATTACCCCAACCGAACAGGGGTTAAATGAATTTAATAAAATAGTTAATGAGGTTGGAAAAAAAATAATGGGAATTACATACTCCGAAAAAACATTTTCAATTGCCCAATCCATTTTGTCTGAGTATCGAACCAATCATCATTAATCATGATAATAGATATTCAATCCGATTCGGAACCTAAACATCAATCCATCATAATTAAAATAATTCACAGATTAGAAGAATTATTTTTTATTTTGATCATGCTCTTGATTGTAATTTGTGGTCTCCTTCCGATTGGGTTGCGGTACTTTTATTCTTCCGGTGTGACATGGACAGAGCCGTTGTCACGACAATTAGTTTTGTGGCTGGCATTATTCGGTGCAGGTGCTGCCACGGCTGAAAACAAGCATATCGCAATAGATGTTATTGGCCATTTTCTCCCGAACAAAAGTAAAGCGATTTTAACGGCATTGATTTCATTAGTTTCTGCCAGTGTGTGTGGGGTCATGACGTGGATTAGTATCACCTTTGTTAGAACCGAGGTGAAATATGCCTTTCCTTCATCCATTTCCGATAAGCTGCCTGAATGGTATTTTGAGTTAATTCTGCCAATCGGTTTTTTTCTTTTGACTATTCGTATGCTTCTATTTTCCATCACGACATTGATCGATTCAAAACGGAAGATCAAGAACTCTTAACTATGATACCCTTTCTTCTCTGTATCATAGGTATCCTTGCGATCATTGGTACACCTTTGTTCATTGTGATGGGTTTATCTTCATTATTAAATCATTGGCATACAAAAATTGATTTTCAGGCGATCATAATCAACTTTTACCAACTCGCTAATGTCCCATTACTACAAACCCTGCCACTTTTTGCGTTTGCCGGTTATTTATTGGCATACAGCGGAGCTCCACAGCGTTTACTGCGTTTATCAAATGCAATATTAGGTTGGATGCCTGGCGGATTGGCAATCGTGACCATCATTCTCAGCTCAATTATGACCGCGTTAACCGGCGCTTCGGGTGTAACGATTGTAGCCATCGGTGGATTATTGCTCCCGCTGCTGATTAAAGAAAATTATGGGGAACGATTTAGTTTAGGAATAGTCATCGCGGGAGGAAGTTTAGGTGTTTTGTTTCCGCCAAGTCTGCCAGTCATCCTCTATGGGGTGATATCTGAAACCAGTATTGATGACCTATATCGAGCCGGGATAATTCCGGGGTTATTAATCATATTAATTCTTATCTGTTATAGTGTGTGTTACGGAATACATAAACGTATTATCAGGCAGCGATTTTCATGGAAAGAATTGGCTTCAGCATTATGGGAAGCTAAGTGGGAATGGCCGATGCCAATTTTGGTCATGGCAGGGATATATAGTGGAAAATTTGCGATCAGCGAAGCAGCTGTCATCACTACGGCGTATGTTTTTTTTGTTGAGTTGGTTATTACCCGAGATATCAAATTAAGTCAAATGGGTAAAATCGCGCGTAATTGTTCGATTTTGGTTGGAGGGATATTAATCATCATGGGTATGACATTTGCTGTTACAAACTACATGATTGATGAAAATGTCCCCACTAAATTGCTTAAATACTTCAGTGATCGTAGTACCAACAAATATGTTTTCCTGATTTTTTTTAATGTTTTTCTGCTTATAATTGGTTGTATGATCGAAATCTATGCTGCGATTGTATTGATCGTGCCGTTGCTGACTCCCATAGCCATGAATTACGGTATTGACCCAGTTCATCTGGGAGTAATGTTTCTTACTAATTTAGGAATCGGTTATCTTGCGCCTCCTGTTGGCTTGAACCTTTTTATCGCAAGTCTGTGTTTTCGCATCCCGGTCATCAAGTTATACTCTGCTACAATCCCATTTTTCATTTGTCTGATCATTGCCCTTATTCTTATCACATACATACCGCATTTAAGTTTGATGTTCGTGACAGGAAATTAATACATGAAAGTTGTTACCGGCATTACGATGCAAGCCCTGGATCGTCAAATGATTGCCCAAGGGATCAGTGGTGAGACTTTGATGGAACGAGCTGGTCAGGGCGCTGTTCATGACATCCTCTCATTTGTCCGTAAATTACCGAATCATCAAAGCCGAAGCATATTGATTTTAGCTGGAAAAGGAAACAATGGCGGTGATGGTTATGTAATTGCCAGGTATTTGGCTGAAAAAATTAATTTTTCCATCAGTATTTTTTCAATCTGTGAGCACACTGAATTGAAGGGATATGCATATCGCAATGCGATTCGTTTACCTGCCAAGGTAAAATTGATATGGGGAAATCTTATTCCCGATGACTGTTGGCATGATGGTACGGTAGTAATCGATTGTTTGTTGGGAATTGGCGCAACAGGACCGGTAAGAGAACCAATCTTATCTATCATCAAACAGGTTAATGACCGTCGTGTTCCGGTGATCGCCATTGATGTACCATCTGGAATTGACAGCAATACAGGTGAAGTAATCACAACCGCCATTCGAGCGGATATGACCATAACCATGGGATTACCCAAAATTGGTTTATTCGAACCATCTGGCCTGGATCGGCGTGGCACATTGCGCTGCGTAGATTTGCAAATTCCCGAAATGCTACTCAACAATCTAGAATCATGTTTTGATGCTGTTTTCAAGGAAGATATTCGTTCTTTTCTTACTCCGTTGCCGATGGAATGGCATAAGGGAAACATGGGGCGAATATCAATTGTTGGTGGCTCACGATGGTATCCAGGTGCTCCCATATTGTCTGGTGGAGCCGCGATTCGCTCGGGAGGTGGTTTGGTAACTATCGCTTATCCAGGATCAATCAGCGCGTTGATGCAATCCCCGATCAAAGCGTTGATCCTTCATCCAATGGACGACCACAATCACGGATATCATTGTATGGATGGGATAAATCGAGAATGGCTGCATTTAATTGAGAGACAAGATACCATAGCCGCAGGGCCTGGAATGGGTTATGAGAAAAAAACGATGGAATTGGTTAAGTTTTTGGTGGAAAGTGCATCCAAACTGATATTAGACGCGGATGCATTGAAGGTTTTTGAGTATTTCCCCAACATTTTACCTGGTGGACATACTGTCATATTGACCCCGCATCCCGGGGAAATGAAGCGATTGATCGTTGCAAATTCATTTTCCGAAGTACTTAAATTTAATCGCCGCGATCAGGCGCGTTATGTTGCCGAAAAACTCCAGGTTTACATTGTTTTGAAAGGAGCCGCGACGGTCATCGCAGATCCTTATGGCAATGTGGCTGTAAATTCAACAGGAACTCCAGCCTTGGCGACAGGGGGAACTGGCGATGTCCTGACAGGTATGATTGCGGCGTTTCTTTGTCAGATATCCGATGTGTTTTCAGCATTAAAAAGCGCCGTTTTTCTCCATGGGTTGGCGGCTGAAATGGCACCATGGGGGATGAGAAATTTGATAGCGGATGATTTACTGGAATTAATTGGCCCGGCGATGTATGAAGTGTCTCCATTTTCATGACTATAAATTGGTGGAATTGATATCATATTATGTTTATTTCCAAACTCGGACAAAATACTACACTCTATCTTCTTTGGGTTTTCGTTACCATGTTTTCTATTTGTTTCCACGAGTTCTGTCATGCCTATGTCGCAATGAAACAGGGGGATGATACTGCCGCGGAGGAAGGCCATCTGACTTTGAATCCTCTCAGGCAGATGGGAATAATATCCATCATCATGCTTTTATTGATTGGGATCAGTTGGGGAGCGGTCCCGGTTAACTTGAATCGTTTGCGTCATCGTTATAGTTATGCCTTGGTTTCATTTGCCGGTCCAGCAGGCAATTTGATTCTATTTATCGTTTTTGGAATCTTATATTGTTTGTTTGAAAATTATTTCATCGACACTTATGCACAAATGTTCTACTTGGGAGGGATTATAAACATGCTTCTATTTCTTTTCAACATGCTTCCGCTCCCCATTCTAGATGGATGGTCGGTATTTTCATATTTTTTCCCTCAACTTCGCCGCGTCAATGATGAGATGAAAAACGCCTTGACATTTGTTGTTTTTATCCTCTTTTTCATGACCCCACTAGCCAATGGATTGTTTAGCGCCGGACAGCATATTTTCAATCACTACATTACCCTGATTCACTTTCTGCCATTGGGGTAAAACCCTATGTCTGTATTGGCGAATATCATTATTGGTTTTAATGAATAAGGTTGTTAATCAATAAAAAAAGAAAGAGAAATCCAGTGGCGGTTATCAGGTATGAAATCCGTTCACAGGTTATTGCCCAAGAGGGTATATCAAGAATTGATTCAAAGACATTGTTGCTCCTCTGACGGTGGGAATTGTAACCAAATATGACCATGATAATGTTTTTGATCATGAGAATCCAAGGGATGGTAAGATATGGATCTTTCACGATAAAATAAAACACAATTCCAATTTCTATTATAAATATAAGAAATGCCACCGTGGTTAAGCGAAGAAATCTTTCGACAAAACGTGAACTGGATTCATTGGTTATTGCTTCTTCTCCGCTTACATAATTCGCGGCATCCTGTAAAATGGATTTGGGCGCTTCTTTTACCAAATCGTAAGCTGGATTCCCAGTGAACACAATTTTAAATGAGTAAATGACGACCAACCAGGTTAATATACTCAGAAATAGCATTGAATTTATAATCTCCTTATTATCTTATGATGCAATTGGACTTATAATTTTGTGGATAGGTTTGATAAATTAAGTGCAACTATCATTATATCGGGCTTGGTCGGCGGTTGTCAAGCACAATTAATCATATCCATTCTGATAATTCATAAGGCTTTAGCTTGATAGAAGCAGGACGACAAATTCGGTTTAAATTATGGGCGGTTAGCTCAGTTGGTTAGAGCGTCTGGTTTACACCCAGGAGGTCACAGGTTCGAGCCCTGTACCGCCCACCATGGAAATCATAATTAGGATATATACTCCTAAAATAATCATATCGAAACGATTATTCTAAAACGGGTATGTTGTTATTTAGTATCAGGTTACATTTTGAAATAACTTATCAAGCTGACAATGTCATTCAGGAACAACAAAAGCAAGTTTCTGATTGGGAAATGTTTACAATTTTACCTAAATATAATTGCTTATGGTAAACTTGGCCGGATTAATCATGACCATACAATTGAGAAATATAGAATGACGACACCAACAAGTGAAATAATTTGGGATTCAATTCGTAGCGAAGCTTCGATCGAAGCGGAAAAAGAACCACTCTTGGCCAGTTTCCTACATGCCAGCATATTAAACCACAACACCTTGGAAAATGCGTTGGCATTCCTACTCGCAACCAAACTGGCCAGCCCGACCTTACAACCCATAACCATGATGGAATTAATTAGCCAAACCCTAGAAAATGATGCAAGTATAAGATCTGCCTTACGAGCTGATTTACAGGCGGTGATTGATCGAGATCCAGCTTGCCGATGCTATTCTACTCCACTTCTCTATTTTAAGGGGTTTCAGGCATTACAATCATATCGTGTCGGGCATCATCTATGGCAACACGGACGTAATTTTTTAGCATTGGCGATACAAAATCGCGTTTCAGAAGTCTTCGCTGTTGATATTCATCCCGCCGCCCGTATCGGAAAGGGAATATTAATGGATCATGCGACCGGCATTGTGATTGGAGAAACTGCTGTGGTAGGAGATAATGTTTCCATTCTTCATGATGTTACCCTTGGGGGGACGGGCAAGGAAAAAGGCGATCGTCATCCAAAAATTGGAGAGGGGGTTTTAATCAGTGCCAGTGCAATTATTCTGGGTAATGTGAATATTGGTGATGGTGCTAAAATCGGCGCGGGCAGTGTTGTCCTGATGGATATTCCGCCACATTGTACCGCGGTTGGGGTGCCTGCGCGTGTCATCGGTCATCCCCATTCTTCTTCCCCTGCCTTGGATATGGATCATAAATTAAGAGATGATGAGGATGAGTGAATATGAATTATCGCAAACGAAGTTCTGTGTTCTGGACAATAAAAATGATGTGAGAGGTTAAATCTAGGCCTGCTAAAGAATATATGCGTAGAAATGCATAATTAACCTCGAAGTAAAAATCCAGGCAACGTTGTAAAATTCGCTCCCTAGCCGCGAATGAATCCCAGAAAAGTGATCG
>CAZTTH010000038.1:22420-34594 GCA_964615975.1 uncultured Lentisphaerales bacterium
GGCAACGTTGTAAAATTCGCTCCCTAGCCGCGAATGAATCCCAGAAAAGTGATCGTATTCAATCTTGAAGCACTATCCTAAAAAAATTGGCGATTCCAGATCATTTATTCATCTCAATTCTAATTTCATTTAAACGCATATCTCTCAAGAAGATAGCCCCAATGTTGATTATTTTTTAGCTGTGATGAGCGATTATTTAATATAAAAAATCAAAATGACTAAAATAGCATAATCTGTATTCTTTTGATCCCCTGAAGATAACTCATGATAAAGTCTTCAAATCTTTTACGACCGACACATAAAAAGTTAACCATACTGGCGTTAATTATTGTGTCAGTATTAGTGTATGGTCAGGATACACCACCTATTGGTTCACAATATGCACCGTGTTCATTCAATAATATTGATTCCTTCTATGTCTTTGGGCCAGACGCGTCGCGGAGCGATGGAAGAGATGATAATATGCAGGTTTTGTTTTTTCGCTTTCCGCAAACGACTACCACTCAGATCCAGTTATTTCTATTTGACCCAGGAATAAGCGGCAAGTTAGACAGAAGTATTGAAAAGAAAAAGATTCCTACAATGACTCGTTTTGCGCTATATGGCGGAGCGGGAGCCTATTCGGATAAATTATCACAGGATGCGATACCATTTGGCAGGCATCCTGGACGTTTATTGGAAAGCAAGGTATTTAATCAAGAGTACCCTGATGAATGGGTCATGTTAGGAAAATTTGACGCACCAAAAGGAGAAGCATGGGAAGGCTTTATTTATTTTAAATTGGTTGTAGAAGCATATCAGGGAGATTTAGGTAATTCCTTTAAGGTCGCTTCAGATTCGGGAACCGGTGAAATTTTTGGATTTAACAATACCATTAGGCTTAATAATATACCTGGATCAACAATGCCATTTATTGTCGAAGTTCCGGATCAGATATCTGAGATTTATGAAAAAAATTATGATATGGATGCGGGCAATCGGCCATATTTTCTGACTAAGGATCAAAGGATTAAGTTAAGACCGGCACGCAATGGCCGATGGATACGCAATGAGATATACATTGGAAACTCGGATTCAATTCGGTATTTTCGCTATGAAATAGTCAGAGGCTCTGCAATTGATGAAAATGTGGGAGTGGCATTCACTGATAAAAAGGGCAATCCATTAAAAATGTTTTTTACTGAAAAGCCGGTATCCGATCTGGAGATAACCCCAACTACCAAAGTACAGTTACCGCCACCGATATGATCTTTGGATGAAGGTGAATCACTCACCCGCATTCTATGCGACTCCAAGAAAAAGTATCTATTGAGAAATTGTTGTCTTTACTTGGGAAATTCCCATTGAAATTTTCCACAATAATGTCAGGAGCTCGACTCAAGTAAAATTAAGGGTAAAAAATGGCGTCTTGCACCATTATAAGTATAATATTCCCAAGGAAATCGTTGTAATTAGGATTGAAGTGGATGCGGTAGAAATTAGAGATGTCCGTTATTAGGTACTGTTATAAACTGATTTATTAAAAACTCAGACGAATGAAGAGAAGAGAAATCCCTTACATTAGTTCAATTACCTTTCTGCAATATAAGCTGTATAACACCATTAGATTATAACGACCTGCGGTTAATGATTATGATCGCATTGCTTGGGATATCATAATCAGGTATCAGTCATAATATGGTTCTATTAAAGATTTATTCTTTGGAGAGGACTTTAATATGAATACCCCAGTTCAAATGCGTTAAGATTTAAACCAGGATTCCGCTCTGAGAGTCTGGCATTTGACATATGTTGAAAGCGGTAACCTAATTCAAGGTGTTTTCCACATCGAATCGATAAGCCCAGATAGCTGGTAAATTGAATCCGACTACCGAAGCTGTAATCGCCAAAATTCTTATCTTCAAGCAAAGTCGGACTACTGCCCACATTGATTGAAACCGCACTGCCATGGCGATGAAAAGTAAAACATGGACCGGTTGTAATGACAATTTTTTCTTCATCATTTCCCGATAATAAACCCATGGTTGTAGATAATCCCGTTTGGATTTCCCAATGTGATGTAATTTCCCAAGTCAAGGGAAGCGATAGATTATAATAAGTTTCATATTGGTTGAAATTCCGATTCGACTTATTACCTGTATACCCAACACGAAAACCTAATGTTTGAGATGAATCAGAAGCAGCATTGGTCATCGTCGCATAACACAATATTATAGCTATCAATATTTGAACTTGAGACAAAAGTTTGCGATTGAATGTATGCGCGATCATATCGACTCATGTGATGGATTATTTTAGTTAAGTTAGATGATCATGTTTATCCTATATGGGATATATCATAACACGTTTGGTTAACAATACCTATGTATTTAAAGTGTGTATCATGGTTTAGGAGTCGGTAAAAAATTATGAGAAACATCGTCAATCAGTTTTACTGCGGTCGTAACTGAGGAGAGGCGCAAGCCAGCGCTCAGTTTCTGGAATCGACATCCCTTTGCGGCGGGCATAGTCTTCAACTTGGTCGCGGTGTATCTTGCCGATACCGAAATACTGAGAATCTGGATGGGAGAAATAATAACCGCTGACAGCAGCGGTGGGGTACATGGCAAAGGATTCGGTGAGCGTAATGCCGATTTCTTTTTCAATATCAAGCAGGTCAAAAAGAATTCGCTTCTCCGTATGATCAGGGCAGGCGGGATAGCCCGGCGCGGGACGAATACCGCGATATTTCTCATGTATGAGTTCGTCATTGGTCAATGCTTCTTCACTGGCATAGCCCCAAAATTCCTTGCGCACCATTTCGTGCAGATGTTCGGCAAAGGCTTCTGCCAGACGGTCTGCCAACGCTTTCAACATAATCGAGTTATAATCATCATGTTGCTTATCATACTCTTTGATTCGTCCTTCAATATTAAATCCGGTACTCACGGCGAAGAATCCCAGGTAATCTTTTAGATTGGTTTCTTTAGGAGCGATGAAATCTGCCAGGCAAAAGTTGGGGCGATCGCTGGTTTTCGCCATTTGTTGACGCAGGAAACGCACTACCGCAGTGACTTCCGATCTGGTGTCATCACGATAAATTTCGACATCATCGTCAGCAATCATATTGGCGGGGAAAATGGCGAAAATTCCATGAGCCGTTAACCATTGATCCGTGACGATCTGTTTTAACATTATTCGCGCGTTGTCATAGAGTTCCTGAGCGGTTTTGCCAACCAATTCATCCGCCAAGAGATCCGGATATTTTCCCCGTATTTGCCAGGCATGAAAGAAGGGAGACCAGTCCAGGCGGTCTACCAATCGTTCCAATGGGTAATTCTTGAGAGCTTTTACCCCAATAAATTTGGGGACAGGGGGAACGTATTGATCCCATGCGATCTTGAATTTAATCTTTCGGGCTTCGCTCAGTGGCATCAGATTTATCTTTCCAGATCGATTGTGGTATTGCTCGCGAATGGTTTCGTATTCGGCATTGATATCGCTTACATATTGAGGTTTTTGCTCAGAACTCAATAGTGCGTTAACCACACCCACAACCCGTGAAGCATCGGGGACATAGATCACTGATGACTTATAATTCGGAGCGATCTTGACCGCGGTATGAACTTTTGAGGTGGTAGCGCCGCCGATAAGCAGGGGAATCGTGAACCCCTCACGCTCCATTTCCCCGGCATTGAAGGCCATTTCCTCGAGGGATGGCGTGATCAAGCCGCTTAAGCCGATAATATCGCATTGGCGGTCACGGGCGGTTTGCAGGATTTTGGTGATCGGCACCATAACTCCCAGGTCGATGACTTCATAATTATTGCATTGCAACACTACACCAACAATGTTCTTGCCGATATCGTGAACGTCACCCTTGACGGTGGCGAGTACGATCCGGCCTTTGGCCTGACGGGCAATCGATTTATCTGCGTTGAAAAAGGGTTCAAGGTAAGCCACTGCCTTTTTCATTACTCGCGCGCTTTTGACCACCTGCGGTAGAAACATCTTACCGGCGCCGAACAAATCTCCTACCACATTCATTCCATCCATGAGCGGCCCCTCTATCACCGCCAGAGGACTGGGCAAGGCCTGCCGCGCCGCCTCCGTGTCTTCATCGATGAAATCGGTGATGCCGTTGACCAGAGAATGTATGAGGCGATTTTTTGCCGACGTATTTCTCCAGGATAAGTCAACTTGTTTTTCAGTGGTTTTGGCGGAATAGCTCTGGGCGATTTCCAATAATCTTTCCGTTGCGTCTTCCCGGCGATTCAACACCAGGTCCTCCACCCGCTCCTTTAATTCGGCGGGAATTTCATCATAGACCACGAGTTGCCCGGCATTGACGATCCCCATTGTCAGACCGGCTTTAATGGCATGATAAAGAAATACCGCGTGAATGGCTTCCCTGATAGTGTCGTTACCCCGAAATGAAAAGGAAATGTTACTGACTCCGCCGCTGAAGCTCACAGCGGGCAATTCGCTGCGAATGCAGCGCATGGCTTCGATAAAATCAAGCGCATAATTATTATGAATGTCGATGCCGGTGCCGATGGCAAACATATTGAGATCGAAGATGATATCTGTTGCCGGAAATCCCACTTTTTGGGTGAGAATATCAAAACATCGATGACAAATTTCAACCCGGCGCTCCACTGTGTCGGCCTGTCCTTGTTCGTCGAATGCCATGACGATAACTGCGGCGCCATATCGTCGCGCCATGGTCGCCTGATGAATGAATGATTCCTCACCTTCCTTGAGGCTGATGGAATTGACCACGCATTTACCCTGCACACATTTCAATCCGGCTTCAATGATCTGCCATTTCGAGGAGTCGATCACAATCGGGACGATAGCGATGTTGGGTTCACACATGATCAGATTGAGAAATTTGGTCATGCACTTTTCCGAATCCAGCAACCCTTCATCCATATTGATATCGATCATATTGGCGCCATTCTCAACTTGTTCCTTGGCAATGCTTAAAGCGGCTTCGAAATCGCCCTCTTTGATCAGGCGTGCAAATTTCCGCGATCCGGTAACGTTGGTGCGTTCGCCGATGAGGATGAAATTGCTTTCGGGTCTCAAGGTAAAAGGTTCAATCCCACTGAGATGCAGGCGCGGTTCAAGAGTTGGGATTTTTCGCGGTGGCAGATCTTTGACCGCGGCGGCGATTGCCGCGATATGGGCCGGGGTGGTGCCACAACACCCACCGATGATATTGAGCCAGCCGTTAGCGGCGAAATCCTTGAGTACCTCTGCCATGTATTCTGGTGTATCATCGTATCCCCCCATGGCATTGGGCAGGCCGGCATTGGGGTAGATGCTGATGAAGTGGGGGGCGATGGCAGAAAGTTCCTGCAAATAGGGACGCAAATCTTTGGCGCCGAGAGCACAATTGAAGCCGACACTCAATGGTTTGGCATGCATGATTGAATACCAGAAGGCGGCTGCTGTTTGTCCACTCAGGGTGCGTCCGCTGGCGTCGACAATGGTGCCGGAGATCATGATCGGCAATTCAATCTGGTGTTCATTGAAGAAACTTAACACAGCAAAGATCGCGGCTTTGGCATTGAGCGTATCAAAAATGGTTTCGATAAGGATGATATCAACGCCCCCGTCAACCAACCCCCGGGTGGCTTCGAGATAGGCGACGACCAATTCGTCAAAGGTGACATTGCGGATACTGGGATCGTTGACATCGGGTGACAGGGAAGCCGTTTTATTGGTGGGGCCGATGGCGCCCGCCACAAAGCGCGGTTTATCGGGAGTCTGCTGTGTAAAACGGTCGGCAACTTCCCGCGCCAGCCTGGCGCCTTGATAATTCAATTCATAGGCAAGCGCCTCCATCTGATAATCCGCCATTGATACTGAGGTCGAATTAAAGGTGTTGGTTTCAATGATATCGGCGCCTGCCTGCAGATAAGCAGAATGGATTTCTCTGATGATATCCGGTTGAGTGAGGATCAGCAGATCATTATTGCCTTTGAGATCTTTCGGGAAATCCTTGAAGCGTTCCCCGCGATAATCGGATTCCTGCAGTCTGTAGGTCTGAATCATTGAACCCATGGCACCATCCAGAATCAGGATGCGTTGTTCCAGTAATGAGTTGATTAAATTGGCACGTTCGGTAATCATTGAGAATAACCCATGGTTATTTTAGTAGTGTACAGGTAGTTTGTCGTGAAGCGGGTAAATAAACTCTATTTGTGGCGATAAGCAAATTAATTTTATCCTGTATGTGGAGTTGTATTAATTACTGAAATTCTAGCTCATTTTCCGTGACAATCGATGATTTATAAATCAATGTAATCTGTCAATTAAACAAAGTGGTTTTGAAATATGAGTTATTCTATTTTAATCGTTGTCTCCAATGAGGCACAACGTCAACAAGTAATTGCTTTGCTGGAAAAGCAATACCAGATTCATGCCCTGGCTGATTCAAACGAAGCCAAATCCTTATTATCCCAGCGCCAATTCGATTTGATTGTAGCGGCTGAAGAAGCCAGGAACGAAACGGAATTTTCCTTTTTGAAATGGGTGCGGCTGCATGCCGAGGATATTCCGATCTTTATCCTGATACCAGCGGCCTCGGTGGACAAGGTTGTGAAGGCAATTAAAATGGGTGCGGAAGAATGTTTCGCTTCCCCGTTATCTGAAACGATAAAGCTCAAGCGAGCCATCGATAACCTGATGCGTCAGCGAGCCTTGCGGGATCAGCAACAAATCAATTTAGCGGAAACCGAAATGGTTTTCCCATCCAATATCATCGCTCACAGCCGTTCCATGCGGGAAGTTATACGTCTTGCCGCCAAGGTTGCCAAAATGCCGACCACCGTCATGATCACCGGTGAATCCGGAGTTGGCAAGGAAATCATAGCCCGCCACATTCATCGCCATAGTGAACGTTGTGAAAATGCCTTTGTCGCCGTTAACTGCGCGGCATTGACAGGCACGCTAATGGCTTCTGAACTCTTCGGTCATGAAAAGGGCGCATTCACTGGCGCTGTCGCAACCAAGCGCGGACGGTTCGAACTGGCCCACAATGGCACTATTTTTTTAGATGAAATCGGTGAAATGACCGCCGAATTGCAAGCCATACTATTACGTGCCCTGCAGGAGCAGCAGTTCGAACGGGTGGGTGGCACGCGCACGATTTCCGTGGATGTCCGGGTAATCGCCGCCACCAATCGCGATTTGCACAAGGCGATGCAGGAGAAACAATTTCGCGACGACCTTTATTATCGCTTGAATGTCTTTAGCATTCACCTCCCGCCGTTGCGCGAACGCACTGAAGACATCATTCCATTAGCCGAATTTTTCGTACGTAAAATTTCGTTGAATCTGGGACGCCCGAAGCGAGGTTTGCAGGATACCGCCAAAACCAGACTACAGGCTTATTCCTGGCCAGGTAATGTTCGGGAACTACAAAACGTTATTGAACGAGCTGTGATCATCTCAAAATCGGATGAACTGAGAGTCGATGACTTGTCCGTGCCTTTCCAATCGACTGCGCAAATCCAACCAATCGCCTTGTCTATATCCCTGGCCGATATCGAAAAACAAGCTATCCTCACTGCACTCCAACAACAACAGGGCAATCGTGCCAAGACCGCGGACGTCCTCGGTATCAGCCTGCGCACCCTGCAATCCCGCTTGAAAGATTATGGGGTTACCGGAAGTTAGAACGGTCTGTTTGTCGGTCGAAGTTACCTGCCATATCGAATGGATGCTCAAATAAAGGTTGCAATATCAGCCAGCCAATGTTTGAAATCATATCTCGTGCTTAATAAAACTCGAGGCAACCTGCTAACGGGTTATTCGCAAATGCAATAATTTCCAAGTGATTAACTCGAATCAGTCTCTCTACATATTCTGTGGTTTGATTGCCACAACGCAACCAGATAACTTTTGGGGGATATCCCATTAATGTACTGAGTTCGAAGTAATCCGAATCTTGCGTGATTAATACATAATCGTTTATTTTGGCATACTCCCAAATCGCCAAATCATCCTTCTTCTCCATTGCGATGAGTCGGACTTGACTCGAATTGGGAAACAGATCACTCAACCTACGGGCCAGTTTGAAGCTGAGATTCTGGTCAAATAAGAGTTTCATTATGCGACTGCAATGACGCGGCGTTCGCGGTCGGCAGCGTATCCCAGACAAGCGCGAATATCCATCTCAGTCAATTCGGGGTAATCATCGATAATTTCCTGATGGGACATGCCGGCTGCCAACCAGCCGAGCACGTCAGCTACGGCAATTCGCATTCCGCGAACACAAGGTCTTCCGCCACGCTTACCGGATTCGATAGTAATAATATTGTGATAGCTCATTTTGTCCATTCCTTAATATTACCTCATTGAAATATAACTAGAAGCAAACAATTTGAATAAGGGAACTCATGCATGATAGATAAATTGCTGTGTTATTTAGTTTAGCGATAAAGTGGGCCAAGATCAAATCAATGAAGATTATATGATAGAGGATGTTGTTATTGTCTTTCAATATGTTAACCGAACTGATCACAAAAAAATTTCTAATCATTTCCAGCGACGGCCTTCTACTTGCTAAGACTGCAAATTGTTTGTTGAATGTCTCTTTGCCAATTGCTACGGCTTAACTTCAATATTGTTGCCAAGCTTGATCCAACCTGGTGAGTATTTTGTCAGCAGTGTTACCATTCCAGATCTGGAAATGGTCGATACAACTAGCGGCTATAAGGTAGTTATTTGATATAGCGGATACTGAGATTGCAATTTAAATATTCTTGATTGATCTATAAGCGGTTACACTCCTTGATATTGCCTTTAGGGAAGTGCAAAAATTGCATTGACCATTTTTCATTCATGCAGAACTTGCATCATTACACACCGTGTCCGTCAACCATTCACTCGCGCTAGTAAAGTTTTAAATTGCTTGAAGGCAACTGATTAAACATCATTTCTCCCACCCGATAACTCCTCATGGCATGGCGTTTGCGTTAATCATTGGCGGTTAACCAAACGATGATTCCGACCGTCAACAGCAATCTTATACTGAGATTGCTATGAAGGCAGGAATTAAATCCCAAAATCATGTCTTCAAACCAACAAAACTAAGAGGAGAAATATCATGAAAACATCCAGTCAAATCAAATTAATCGTCAGTCTCATGGTCATCTCATGCATGGCGTTCGGTCAGGAACGCATGCCTGACAAACTCGCCCGTCCTAAAAACCCGCCACCCCTCCAAGCTCCGGCGCCTGCCGCTAAAAAGCCTCTGCCGCCAAAAGTAGCGAAGTTTCCCCGCGACCTGCGTTCTTATGATGGCCGGGATAATAACCTAGTCAATCCCACCTGGGGAAACGCTGAAAGTGAATATATCCGCAATACGACGGTGGGGTATGAAGACGGCGCCGATGCACCGGCGGGCGCGGATCGTCCAAGTCCCCGGGCGATAAGCAATGCCTGTGCCACCCAGGAAGAATCGATCCCCAATCGCAAGGGCGCCTCCGATTTTCTCTGGCAGTGGGGGCAATTCCTCGATCACGATATCGATATGACACCATCCGTCAGTCCCGCCGAGCCGTTCAATATTGCGGTTCCGGCCGGTGATCCATACTTCGATCCCAATGGGACCGGTACCGTTACGATTCCATTGAATCGATCGTTATATCGTATTATTGATGGCATTCGCGAGCAGGTAAATGGCATTACTGCGTATATCGACGCATCACAGGTCTATGGTTCCGATGCCGCACGCGCCACCGCGTTGCGCACCCTCGACGGCACCGGTCGTCTGAAAACCAGCGATCAAAATTTGTTGCCATTCAATACTGATGGCATTACCAATCTGCCGACCTCCGGTTCGTTCTTCTTTGTTGCCGGCGATGTTCGCGCCAATGAACAGGTGGGACTGATCGCCATGCATACCTTGTTTGTCCGTGAGCATAATTACTGGGCGGATCGGGTTCGCAGTCAGAATCCCATGATGGCGGGTGATGAAATTTATGAAGCGGCGCGCGCGATTGTCGCGGCTGAAATCCAGGCCATTACTTATCGTGAGTTTCTGCCGATTCTATTGGGGCGGAATGCGCTCCGGCCATATAATGGCTATAACCCCCGGGTCAATGCCGGCATATCCAATGTCTTTGCCGCCGCGGCTTATCGAGTTGGACATACCATGTTATCGTCAACTTTGCTGCGTCTGGATCATGATGGGAACGAGATCGCCAATGGTAACCTGACTCTAGCGGGATCGTTCTTCAATCTTGCCGCTGTTGTAGAAGATGGCATCGATCCGATCCTGCGGGGCATGGCGCATCAGGTTTGTCAGGAGATTGATATGCTGGTGATCGATGATGTGCGGAATTTCCTCTTTGGTCAACCGGGCTCCGGTGGATTCGATCTGGCTTCCCTGAATATCCAACGCGGTCGCGATCATGGCCTGCCGGGGTACAATCAGGTGCGGCGGGATCTGCGTTTGCGGCCGGCAGTGGATTTCAGTGACATCAGTGCGAATCCGGAAGTGCAGGATCGTTTGGCAGCGATATATGAGAATGTCGAGCAAATCGATGTCTGGGTGGGCGGTCTGGCTGAAGATCACCTCCATGATGCGCTGGTGGGCGAAACCTTCTATGTGATTCTCAAAGATCAATTCGAACGTCTGCGCGATGGCGATCGTTTCTGGTATCAGAGCTATCTGCCCGCCGATATGGTGCGCATGGTGGAACATCAAACCCTGGCGAAAATCATTCGCCGAAATACCGACATTGGCAATGAGATTTCTGATCGCGCTTTCATCGCCGCGCCAAGATTTTAATGATGGCCGCATGAATGCTAACAGGCTGTAATTCAAGGTGAAAATTACCATGAAAAATAGAATAAATATGGAGGAAAAATCTGGCCAACACATAAATACCAGGCAATATCTGGGGTGGATGTTGACGGTTTCACTTTTAACAATAGTGTCGGGATTGGCCAATCCCGAAGGTCGACCGGCAACTCCACCTCGGGAAATCCTCCGGCAATGGGACATGAACGGCGATGGCGTCATCGCCGTTCATGAATTTCCCGGACCAATGGAGCATTTCATCGATCTCGACCGCAATCAGGATGGTTATCTGACTGAGGATGAAATCGCTCGCCGACCACCACCGCCCCCGCTGAACCTCGATCCCCGTTCCTTTATAGAAGCCGACATGAATGAAGATGGAGTAATAAGCGTTGAAGAATTTCTAGTTTATTATGAAATCCGATTTAATCATCTCGACCGCAATAGCGATGGCGTAATTTCCCGTGATGAATTGCCCAAACCGCATTGTCTTCCCCGCCCATATCATGGTGGTGACCGGCCGTCACCGCGGGATAATCGGAAGTGAGAAAGATCATATCCGTTAATATTGGTTCTACCTCAATGTTCCTAAGTTAAGGTTACTAACGGTTAACTTGGGATTGTAAATATTCAGTAATCTCCGTTCTGCCGTCCCGATGGGACTGTCACGCAGCCATATATAGTACCCACCAAACGAATTGGTGGGCTAAGTTCGATTCGTCCATCACGGGACAAAATGAAAGTAGACCAGTGATTCATCGCTGGGTAAACTGATATATCTCTTAACACATTCTGCTGTCCCATTGGGATGGCTGAAACGTCAGATGTGACCTGCCAGAGACTCAGAAACAGGGTTTCACTGAAAATTTACCCTGGCCATTGATAGGCAGAGTTAACGGAGGGCGGACAATCCTGTCCGCCAGAAGGCGGGTAAGAAAACCCGCCCTCCGTTGAACGCCGAACTTGCTCGACTTAGTGACATTGGGTTCTGCCCGAAACCAACCTGCCTAAACAGATACAAATTGGCGATCTAAAGTCAATCATCCCATTCGGGATGTACCGCTAGCAGCCCTGCGATTATACTCATCGTCATCGAGTTTTCGAAAATTCGACATTGATGGGAAGTTGGTAGTAAGGCACGACCAGTGCCGTGAGCGACATGGCATGCACGGATAAGAACGCCACTAGTCGTGGCTGACTACGAACACCCGTTCCTCAAACACAACAGCGATCAATTTTCGAAAACTTGACAATAATAAGGTATAATCGCTGGGAAAAAGGAATATAACGCCGAAAGTCCCCGTGGGACGACCGAAAGTTGAATACGTGTTTCGTGATGATGTCATACCATCAAAAAAGGATGATGATGACCG
>CAZTTH010000039.1:0-18632 GCA_964615975.1 uncultured Lentisphaerales bacterium
TCCTAATCCATGCCGCCAGCTTTCATTCTGAGCCAGGATCAAACTCTCCAAATATAATTGGATTGATCCGAACTAACCGGATTCATCCTTTGTTGCTTTCACTGGTTTTTCATGGTTATGATCAACCAGCAATCTCTTCAAAGGATATTAAAAACTCGCCATATATCGCACTATTCAATTGTCAAAGATCATTTGTTCTTTATTAAAAAGGAATGTTAGTATACCGATAAGAACATTCGAAAGCAAACGGTTTTATTATCTTTTTTTATAATTTTTTATCCTTAATTCGAACTTACGATGTGCCAATGAATTACATTGATTTAACTGCACTTTTATTCGGGGTTGCCATAAGGTTGCGATTCGCTTTTCGTTAAATTTCCTACCTCCCGATGGTGAAATCATTCCCCACGCTTCCGAAATCACGCAATTACGATTCGTAACTCATAATCTATTGTAATTAAACTTGTTACCCATCGGCATTAGACGTCGCGTGCCCAAAAAATCATTCCTTATTTTTACCAAGAGGCCTAAAAATGGAATGGTCAGTGAAGATGAGGCTGGAACTTTCACCATTTGATTACTCCAGCAGACAAACATCGCCACCTAAATTGTCCGCTTATTCACTAATAAGTATAGTTGTGTTTGCAGATAAATCAATTGCCCATATCTGGAGCCATGACGATACGAAATCCGATAAAATAATCTTGGCTGGCTGGGTCATAATATTGCCTGTAATCAGGTGAGCAGACACTGATATCATGATACCAACTGCCCCCTCGCAAAGCCTTAAAGTAATGCTCTTTAGTTGATTGTATATGGGTTAGCTCAATCACCTCATCTTCAGTATCTAGACACCATTCTGCCAGATTGCCGAATAAATCGTATAAATCAAAGTGGGTTGGTGATTTCAAGCCAATTTCATGACTTGTACCCAAACTATTGCCAGAAAACCAAGCAAATTTTTCAAGATTCGGATTCGGTGTATTTACTACACCAGCCTGAGCGCAATACTGCCATTCCAATTCACTCGGCAGACGGTAGCGATACCCTTTGGGAATACGACCTTTATGATTTTCCATTACGTTCAGGAGTAGACAAAATTGTTGTGCATCATTCCAGTTAACACTGTCAACCGGGCGTTTTAATCCATAAAAATTACTGGGATTATTGCCCATGATTTTTTGATATTGTTGCTGAGTTACTTCATACTTTCCCATCCATATCGGATCCGATAATTCAACCGCAAGCGGAACCAACTCTCCCACTCTTAATGGCATATGGTAAACACCCTGACTTATCGGATTCATGATAAGTTCCAATTCCGGAATTACCCAAACCTTACCAAATTCCGGTACGCTCCCCAATACAACTACTTCCTGTGCTTGTTCGGCTGAGGAGGTAGGCGAGAGATATACAATGCGACGACATCCCATGATCAATGTCGCAACCATGCACATGCTAATCAACATTAATTGCTGCTTCATCATATTTTTGTAAGACCTTAATTTCTTTAACCTGATCGTTAGGCATAAAATATCAACAAAGCCCGATTAATGCCAAATCGATTGATTAAAGTTCCTATTTATTAATTCTGTTAAAAAATTTAACCCGATTAAGTATGTCAGTGGATGAATCAATATTATATCACTAACTTATAACAATCTGTTACGAGAAATTTATAAAACTGCTTATTCTAAACGATATACCCAGTACCCAAGTCCAGGAAAAAGCAGGTCGCGCAAATACAAGGGCAGCCAGTTGCCCTCAATCATAAACATGTTTTCATTTTGTTGATCCCATCCCCATACGTAATTTCCTCCTCTCTCATGCACGGTAGATATATTGATGACGCGTCGCCCCCCTACCCCGATTAGATTCCAGCCCCCCACTAACACATCAATGTTTTTTTCCGGATCGGTGCCATGAATCGGGATGGTTTTGGCGACCGCACTGAATAGCCAATATCCATGAAAAGGGAGCATTTGACTTGTCCGTGGTATCAATCGATATGATTTCCCATTCCAAGACCAGACAATCGTGTCTGATTCGGGGAATAATTCGGCAAAACTAGCATGAGAAAGCAAATGTACTGGAGTAGAAATTAAATTCCAACCAGGTTTAATCTGTATAACGGGTTCATAGATGGCTATCACCGTCACATCACTACGGATAACCTGATTGAAATTTTGATTTACGATTTCTTGATCAATGTCATTGTCTCCGAGGATTAACCAGTGCAGGAAATTACGGGTAGTATTGCCAATTTCCATGGAGGAAGGTGCGGTCAAATCGACCACCTGGTTGGCGGCAACAAGAAACTGATAATTGGTCTGCCCATTATGCCCGGTATTGCTGGAGATGGGAATACTTCCCATCGGATGGCTTGTAACACTAACCAGATTGCCAATGCCATAAACTGCTGTTGCGGTGGTTACTTCACTAAACGTAAAGGAAAGTGAATTCATTCCTTGCGGTTGAATTTGTCCGTCTTTTTCCCAATAAAGAAATTTATAATCCCCTGTCGTTTTTGGTGAAGCAATCAATGTCACGGTCAGATTATTGGCAACTGAAAGCGAATAAGATGTAATACCAGGATGGCTCCCCGAGATGCTGACGCCATCAATCTTATCACCATTCAGATTCTTTGCCTGTACCTGCAAATTAAATTGCCGATTCAGATCCAGGAACCGAATGTCATCAATGAATATGGTTTTCGTGACATCATTACCACCACTGTCAAAACGAACCATATTGATTTGTATTCGTGTGATATCAGAAAAGTCAAATGGTCGATTTTGGGTGGGAGATTCCTGAAAAAATCCAGGTTGATTATCTGTTCGTGGGATTAGTGGTATCAACACCTGAGTGTAATGATCCGAAATCTGCGCCAGATTCAACCGGGTAATAGCGGTTTGTTTCCATGTACTGCCACTGCTCATGGAGATGACATTACCCTGACTATCCTTAACCTCTTCTCCCCCCTCACCAATAACGATTTTCATCTCAACAAAACGGATTGTATCGATGCTTGTCGTCGATCGTACCCAATAGGAAACATGAGTATAATCTGGAGTGTTATTATTGCTAGTGAGATTAATGGGTTGAGTGAATACTTTAGCAAATCCGATGGTGTTTCCAGCACTGAATCCCCCCGGCTTGGTCGCTAATTTGAGCGCAAATTGACCCGAATGAACTGGATCATCTACCAATTCGAATGCCCCTGAATCTTCGCCAAAAGTTGTGTAGTTTCCCCCAGCGGCCAATCCCTGTTCGAAATTATCGACAAAGTCTTGGAGAATAAATATCGATGTGGGCGCAATTTTCGGCATTGTCACATCCTGTGAAAACACGGGAAGGACATTACCCGCAGATAATGCGATTAACCATACGATGAGATATCGGCAATGGTGATGTACAGTCGCTCTGCCTGATCGTTTAAGATTATGATTCATTTGATTTATTATTTCATCCGCGCGAGATACCGCCATCAAAACCCAATCACCCTATTACTCAATTCCGTCATTACCTCCCCATCACGACTGGACAGCCATCAGTTTATGAAATGAGGAGGGTGGATTTTCGTTGGTCCGTTTGCCTAGCGTTGTTCTACCTTGATTTCGACAATATCAGCGATGGATGTGGCAGTATAGGTGTAGGTCGCCACCCCGGATGAATCTGTTGTTTTGGTATCATCAATCACTTGATTCGCTCTTCCCGGATTTACCGTAAATCTCAGATTCACTCCATTTTGCCCAACTCCTGTGGCATTGGTTACCTTGGCAGTTAGGGTTACGGTGGCAGAACCATCGCCTTTTACAAAAACCTTGTCTTGCTTAACCGTCAACACATTGTTATTAAAGAAGTTAATGTCATCGATGAGAACTCCGCGTTGTTTACCAGTATCACCATTGCCGCGTATGGTAATGCCGACCGCGGTAATGTTATTCTTTAATAAGGAAAAATCGGTTTCCGATTCCCTATTGGTCGGGGCAACAGATCGGGTAAAATCACTATTGTCCAGTTGTGAAACAATACGGGTATAACTTGAAGTCAGATCAGAAAGTTTGACCGGCACACTTTGCGTCCATGTGCTGCCGGTAAATGAATCATTGGGATTCTCTGGAGTAATATCGCCGCCATTGCCAACGACAATTTCGATAACGATATCCACGGGACTGTTGGCAACGGAAGGAGAATTGCCGGTAGCATCCTTTATGTAATAAGAGATGGCATTATAACCGGTGACATCAAATTTGGCGTTCGCGGCATCAGTTAAATTTAACGGGTCGATTTTTTTTAGAAATCCAATTAATTGCTGGGATGTGGTAGCGCCAAATCCGGTGCCTACGGTATACAGTTGAATCGCGGCATCTCCGGCTCCCAATCGTCCGGCGTTTTCAAGGGTCTTGAATTGATTCACATCCACGACATTACCGAAGGGAGTTAAAGGTCCCCCTGCATTGAGCCCATGATTGAAATTATCGACGTAATCCTGCAGGACAAATACCGATACTGGATCAATCTGAGTCGAGTTAACACCCTGCCCCATAACGACCAACTGACTCGCTAATGTTAGAAAAAAACAAATTCTGAATAATGGTGTTTTCATATGATTTCCTTTTATCTGTTAAGGTTAATTATTATTGAAGATTTAATGATCAATAATTCTATTATGATTATTGAAAACATGAGTCATGATCATGTGATAATTATTTAGTCAGTGTTATTCCTCCTTTTTACTCATGATAAATAGAATTTTTTGATGGTTTAGATTAATAAGATAAGATTGTGACTCGGGTATTTTATAATTGAAATCCCTTTTTAATGCTCTGCTTTAGTGATCAATAAAATTAAATTTTCAAGGCAAAATCTCCACTTTGATTTCCGCGACTGCCGGTTCACTGGTTACCATAAATACAATCCCGGTTTTGCCATCGCTGTCGGTCGGACGGATCAGGGTTTGTACCCCGTCGGGATCAACCCCATCCACGAAACTGCCATTGCCTTTGACAATTGAGAACATGATATTTTGATTGGCAACCGCTTGCGGGCGACGCAACACGGCATAAATCCCGATCTCGGATTGACCATCGGCCTTATGAAAAATAGAATCCTGAGTAACAAACAACCGTGATTTGGGAAGATAAGGATTTAATACCGGCAATGTTTTGCTGAAATATGACCAGGCAGTGGGTGCCAGTGCGATTTGGTCATTTCCTACAAGCTCGGCATCATCTTCGAGAGTATCCACATCATCAAGATCGACACAAACATATTGATCTCCCAAATGGGTGGGATAACCACCGGATGGGTCGCGAACCTTGCGGATATTTTCATGGAGAATATTCAGCCTATCCATGTTGCTGCTGGTTCCACCACCACTATCGATCATTATCTTTAGCGCTACCGCAAGTTGAGCCGCGCCTTCGATCCAAACCTTCTGGGAAGCATCAATGTCACCATTCCCATGGCAATTGGTATCCGGATCATTTTCTCTGAATTTCGGCCCGGCAATCAAGCGATCCGGGTGAAGATAGTTCTGAGTCTTGAAAAGATGTACAAAGATATAGTCGAGCACTTGACCAATCGCAATGGTCGCATTTCCACTAGAGACATTCGGTCCGGGCAAACTGAGAAATGGTGATAACTGCGCGTCAACTGATGTGTTCCCTATCCGACCTGCAGCGATTTCGAATCTGCCTGCGGTCTCATTAAAAAGCTGGTTGATCATAAATGATCTAATCAAATCTGCTTTGGTAGAATACTGGTTGGCTTCCAATTCAGATACCCCATCCATTAATGCTAGAAAACGCAATGCCGAATAGGCTTCCCCCTGATGCTCAGTAACAAAAGTAGAAGTATCGGTGTCGCGTGAATAAATACCCCCAAGATTGTTGCCAGAAGTTGCTTGACGATTTATCATAAAATTCCCCAATGCGACAGCAACATCCATGAATTGCCGATCATTGGTAAACATCGCATAATAGTTGAGCGCCATCAATAGCCAGGCATTATTGCCCGATGTCACCGGTGTCGACAAACCGTCCACAGGAACGGGGATATTCCCATTCCCGGATTTGTACACATCATAAAATCCGCCAGCATTTACCCCGGTGTTGATCTGCAAGCTTCTCAATGTTGTTAACGCATTCCTCACATAAGCAATCATCGCTGGATCTGCGTAAGAATCCAAGACACCTCGATGCACGAAGCAGAATATTGCCAACGCGTTGACATAAATATGGAACGTATGATCAATAGTACCTTCACCAGCCATTACATTAAAAAATAATTTGCTGGTATCATCACGGTGATTAAGGATAAAATTTAGTTCGTCATCCTTTCCCAATCCATTGCGAAAATGAGTCGAGTGGGACCCGATTATGCCTGGATTCGCCTGGAGAGAGACGGTAATCGTGACGGATTCCATCGCGGTTGAAATCGGTCCTCTTAGATACGCGTAAACGATGTGAGGATTCTCATTCATCACCACCACGGAGGTTTGCTGGCCATCATCAAATGTAATCAATTCTCCACGGTCACTGGTTAAATTGATATTGCCAATTGGGTTGCTGATTAGATCGCCATTGATGTCATGTGCGGTTATCCTGATGGGAAAAATCTCACCCCAAAAAGGGTTGGTTCCCGCGTCTGGGAATTCAACCTGAAATTGGGTGATTGTGTCAGCTGATGGAGGTAATAATTGGATTGGAATTGTCGCCACTACATGCGCCAAGTCATCAACGACAAAAATGCTTTGCTCTCCGACACCTGAAGCGACTATAAAGTCTTGGGTAATTGATCCGGATGAGTTATTAAATCCAGATGCGGAATCAGGGACAACAGTTCCTTCATTAGAAACGGATATTGAAACCGGACCGGTAAAATTTTGCAGCGCCTGTCCAGTTTCATCCTTCAATTCAATTTTTAATTGAATCGACTGTCCAACTGAAAAAGTACTGGATGTTAATGGCGTTACATGTATCCGATTCGGATGCTTTTGGATTGATAAGGCGATTTGATCGATGGCAATAGATCCGGTTGCTGCCAGCGGAAAAGTCAATGAAAATGATTTTATATTTTGAGCACTGATTGGCGGCACAAAATTGGCCAACACAATATTGTGAGTAGTGAATTGAGGGAGAATCGAACCGGCATTTAGATTCAAGCTTGAATTGAATAATGATCCAGCCCTAAAATTCGCCGTCATGGCTTCATTTCCCGAACTGCCGCGTATTCTCAAGATGAGATAGTTATAATTGCTGATGTTTACCCCGCTATTTCCAAGCACGGAATACCAGTAATCAGTGGCATGATCCCAGGTTAAAGTCAAAACTCCATCCTCAATCACACGATCATTGTTATTGCCAATGCCATTGGGATTCATGGTGCCGTCATCATCGGTGACATATCCCAGGGTGTTCAGGTTATTTTCATTGTAACGGGTTGCCGGACTGAAGTTGTCGATTAATCCCGTGGTAAGCAAAGGTCTATCATGTGCTTCTATCAACGTAACATCATCCACATGAATGATCCGAGCTGTATCCGTGGTCGTGATATTGTTGCGATAGAGTATGACATTAAATGCGGTGATCTGCTTAAGGTTGAAATCGGCGGGGCCATCGAAGTTATCAAGCGACAAGGGGATTTCCAAACGCATAAACTGATTCAATGCGGATGCCAGATTGGGGCGTAACCCCTCCTTCAATTCAAGTGCCTTGCCAGCGCTGTCTATCAGTGAAATGCCAATGGTGCGAATACTGTCATTGTTGCTGCTGCGCCAGTAAAACGAAATCGAACTGACATTTAACCCATTGATGGCGGGATTGAAAGCCTTTTTGGCGCCGATACCAAATCCCCTGAAGAAACTAGTGGGGGTTGCCAGTCGCATTGATGAAGCGCCGCTATTGAATATGCTGCCGGTTTTTTGCAGATTGCCAGAGATAAAATCTTCGCCAAAACCACTCCAGGTAAAGGTCCCTTCAAAATTGTCAATTATTTGATTGCCATGTGCAAATTTCCCCGCGACTAGAAAGACAAGGATAAAGATATTTATCATCAACCAATTTTTGCTGGTTTTCACAATGGTAATCGTGTCTAATTTCAATTCATTTTCAAGCGCCATTCATTGTTTTTGCGGCAATATCTCTCAATCTCATGAGTCAAAAGCTTATGCTCTAAGTTAATGAAATATGTTCCATCACCAGTATAATTTGAGTGGGGTATAAATTACTGAAATATCAAGGTTGGATTTTGGATGATAATGCGATCCTGTTCCGTGTTATCCCCGACCGGTTTGGCAAAGAGCAGTTTGATTACTTGAACTTTATCCCAATCCGCATCAGAGAAGGTTCTGGAGGTCACATCGGGTTTATCCTTGATCATGTCAGCGACATTTATGAGTATCGTCTGAGCTTCCGCGGTTATATCCTTGGCTTTGCCTACCTCAAATACCAGGTTGGCATCATCCTTGGTGGCGATGGCAGCAAAAATTTTGGTTTTACTCCCGTTCATGGTTTTTACCGAAACCTGAATTGATTTCAACTTTTTCCCATTCACGGGTTGAGGTGTGGTATAGAGGCATCCAATCCCCCATACCGATTCCAACCAGCCCACATCAATGGTTATTTCCCCATTTTCTGGTTGGGCCGATGAATCCAACACCCCCTGACCAAAAATCGTCCAGCCCGCTTTGGCTCCATCCCCAATCAACAATTGATTCTGCGCGTGGAGGTGAAAAGCCAGAGCTTGCATGATTCCGAGTAAAATTATCAATTTGGTGCTGGTGGTTGTCGCATGAGTTATTAAATCCGTTGGTTTCATTGGGGTATTTCTCCGTGATAAAAATATTAAATTGTTCTCCAAACATTGCGTACTTGCAAACTGGATCAGGGTATCAATCTCTGATATTATCATACCCATGAGGTTGAGACCCCTGTCATTCTCTGGTTACCATTATTCTGGTAAAAAAAGTCAGACTATAGGAAATGTCAGCCGGGAAGGCAAGCCTGATTTGCGAAAATGAACAAAGGAATCTTTATTATTCATTCGTCATAATGAGCTCCGGGTTGCGGATCAGAATGACATCTCGCATAACCTGTCCTTTTTCCGGCTTGGCAAAAAGCACTTTGAAGATTTGGATCTTTTCCCAATCCGCAGATAAAAAACTTCGTGAGGTAGCTTCTGGTTTGCTAATCACCATTTCACTAACGGGAAATTCAAAATTTTGCCATTGATCCGTTAACGGCAACGCTTTTTTTCTTTCAATTTCCATGCTGGCATCATCCTTGGTGGCAACCCCGGTATAAATTTTGGTTTGACTGCCTTTTTCCGTTTTGGCCTTTATTCGAATCGCCCGAATATTTTTCCCATTCATCGGTAGTGGCAGACTATGAATGGTCCCGATTCCCCACGTCGCGCGCTCCCAATTTACATGTATTTTGATTTCTTTTTCTTTGACATTGATCGCGGAGTCTTCAAATCCAAGACCAAACCCCTGCCAACCTCCCTTGGCATGCCCCTGAGTCATCAGGACCTGACCTCCCCAGGCAATTAGAGTTACAAAAACAACAATCATCACGCATAATAGTTTTTTCATTAGTGCTCCTTTCATTTAATTAGTTGGCTTAATTTCGCGGTGTCAGTTTCCCACTTCATTATTCTATTCTTTATGGTATCAACATACATTGATGATGAATCAAATACAAAGGTGTCTAGAACCATGAAGTTTGCAAGAATGAGATTGACATTTTTCATCAGTTAACGATATTATTGGCTCACTTTCCAATGTTTAAGTCGTTCTTCGTTTCATCTTCTAAATTACTAATGAAACCATAACCATTCGGAAGGAGGTAATGCTTAATCATAACCATACGTTTATCATTCAAGTTTCTTGAACATTGAAATCAAATCTCGCATAATACAACCTTAATTAGCCAACATACATTTATTTAGGATCTACAGCAATGAAGTCAAAATTAAAAGTATCAATTAAACAAATCATCCCCGTTTTTCTCCTTAGCTCCCTGATCTCCTTCGGGGGAACGTTACTCATCAACAAAAAAGACAACAAAGGCGGATGGCGCGGTTTCGGCAATGCCTTGGCGGATAGTTCAGCTGACACCCAAAGTAATGAATTCATGCTTGATATCAATTGGTCAAATGCCACTTGGGGCGTGGGAGCGCTTTTTGAACTCGAAGCTCCCATTAATGGAAAAAAGGTCAAAGCGATACGAGTGGAAATTAAAACTGTCGAAGGTTCGCAAACCCGGGTATTTGCTGGATTGGCTACTGCCCAGGAAGCCAATATCGCACAAAATTCCCGTCTGGCATTAAAGGTCAAAGAGGAATGGAAAACCATGGAATTTCCGATTTCAGAAATGCGTCCGGATAAGCCAGAGAAAACTTCGCCAGACTTTACCGATGCCGATTGGCAAAAGATAAAGTTGGTTAAACTGGTTTTTTTGAAACCGGCAGAAATGACTATCGCAACCGATATCATCCGGATTCGCAATCCTGAACTTATCTTCGCGGATGAATCTGTCCGTTAGTTCGTATTTTGCATTCATCCTCAACCAAGTGAAAGCCGTGGATAACCATCTCGTCATGGTATCTGCGGCTTTTACATTTATTTTATCAAGGGATGAAACTTTTATCTGATGATGACATCGAATCAGTAATCGTTACAACCTGATTTCACCATAATCGTAATACCCCCAATAACCCACGAGGAAATAATTATGAAAATAATGACAAAATTCGCTCTCACCTGCATTACCATGATCACCACCACATCATTATTTGCCGGACCTGCCTGTTGCGCGTTGAAAAGCAAAGGTGATAAGGAAGCATCTACCAACGAAATCAAATCCAAACAATGTGATATTGGAGAGCTGGAAAAATGCTTCAAGGATAAGGGCACCATCTCCACGGAAGAATTAAAGTCAATGCTTGACAGCAAGGCGAATATTATCCTGATTGATGCCCGGTCGGGCAAATGGGATGACGGTAAACGTATCGCGCAGGCAAAAAATTTAACTTTGGAAATGAAAGATGATCAAATCAAACAGACCCTGGGCGCCAGCGACCAATTCATCATCACCTATTGTGGCGGAGAAAAATGTCCCCTTAGCCACAAAATGGCCGACCGCTTAAAGTCATTGGGATATCAGTATGTTCTGGTCTATCCCCAAGGAATGGAAGGCTGGTCGGGATCGGGTTACGTCGTGAATTAATCGCCCGGAATCCTTGCTGACATTTTACTCAAACCGGCCTGAATCACGCATGATGACATAATGCCTGATTCAGGCCGGTTTGATTTTGGATGTCCCAGTCCCAGACTATCCTCTTCATGACTATAATGGTCATTAAAGTTTCAATGACGAAAGCGCCCCGGCCAGGCTACCCAAGGATTGCTGACTGTCACTATTGACCAAAAACTGACGAAATTCACTGTCATTTTCCCCACTGGACTCTGGAAGGGTCAACGATATCCGATCCTGGTGCACTGCTTTTACGATCACGGTTACCGTTCCTTGCAGGGGATAACGCTTGTGCATATCCTTCATTTTATTGACCGACCCCGTGAAGGGAATCTCGCTCACATGCAACAAGCCGGTCTGGTTGGTGTTAAGTTTGATAAAAACTCCAAAGGGACGAATTTCTTCCACCGTGCCAATGATCGTTTCGCCTACCGTCACTTTTTCGCCTTCGACTTCCATGGTGCGTCCCTGTTGGGGATTCTCCAGGGTTAATGAAATTCGCCTTCTCTCCATATCGATGGTATCGACATAAACCTCGATTTCCTGACCTTCATGAAGCACCTCCCTGGCATGTTGCAACCGTTTTCCCGCACCCAGTTTTGAAATATGGATTAAACCTTCAATCCCCGGTTCCAATTCAATAAAAGCGCCGAAATCCAATGTTTTCGTGACCGTTCCCCGATAGCGTTTCGTCGGATGATAATTCGCTTCCGCATGACGCCAGGGGTCGCCGCCCATTTGCCGCAGACTGAGTCCAATCCGGTTTCTCGGCCAATCTATTTCATACACCTTGACGGCAACCTTTTCCCCGATGGTAACGATTTCCTCCGCCTTTTTAGCCCGGCTCCATGAAATTTCCGCCATCGGGACCAAGCCCTCCATCCCGCCGATATCGACAAAGATGCCAAAATCCATTATCCGCTTCACCGTCCCTTCAATCACATCTCCCACCTTGAGATTCTCCTGCAGGGATTTGAGCGTCTTCTCATGTTCGGCCTCGAGCAAACGGCGGCGCGAAACCACCATATTGAAATCATCGCATTCAGTAATCAAAAATGAAAAGCGCTGGCCGATATATAATGTTTTATCATTGCTGGGAAACATGTCGATTTGCGAATAGGGGCAAAAGCCTGAACGGTTTCCGATCTTTACTTCATAGCCCCCTTTGCGTTCTGCTTCGACACGTCCTTCAACGGGAATTCCGGATCGCTGTGCCTCCAGCAGGGTATCGTCCGCAGTGTCCCTGGATTTCAATTGTACCGTCAGATTATACTCACCAGTATCATCAATTCCCAGGAAAAAGGCGGTGATTGTATCGCCTGCCTTGACCCGCAATTTGCCGTCCTTTTCCAATTCCCGTCGCTCAATGATCCCATCACTGATGGCATTGATATCCACAAAAACAAAATCGCGCGTTATCGACAAGACCGTGCCACTGACTTTTTGCCCAGATGTGAACTCAGTATGAAGACGCTTCAGGCTCCGATTATAAATTTCCTGTAATTTTTTATCCGGTTCAGACATAAAAATAAATCCCTTTCAAAACCAGGTTTTAATGAATTTCATTGCCGTGTTGATTTGCCATTGATAAGTATCAAACAAATATGCGTTTCCGGCTTTGAACATGCCAGAAAAATACATGATTCCCCAAAATATTGTCGCCACATTGATGGTAACAATCATACTCAATGAAAATACACGACCAAAGAATTGCAGATCACTCTGCTTTTTGCTCAAGGCAAACACGGTCATGATGACATGATAGGCATAAAAAAATCCGATACCGCCATAAAAGATAGTGGTTACCCACTTTTCTCTCAACCACCAATCAACAATCTTCACCACCACCATCCAGATGATCACAAAAATGGGAATGAAATAAGGCGCCAGCACGATCCAGATATTGGGACGGTCGATCTGCACACTGCCGCTGCTTTTTCCAATCCGAAATTTTCCCGTTTTCCGGCGAAAGATCTTCGCCATTACCCAATGCGACAGCTCATGACCGAATATATACAAGCGAAAAAATGGCGAGAGAAAGGTAAACACAATCATTCCCAAACCAAATCCCATTCCCACCTCAAAAAGCCGATCACTATAATTCAAGTGATAAAACAAATGGATGAAGGTAAAAATAAACCCGGCAGTAATCCATGCCATCGACAGGATTAACAGTGACTTGCCAATCACGGCCAAAAAATGAGCCAATAGTTTGATGAGCGCTCCCGAATAATAACGAACGTTCAGGTTCAATGATTAAATGAGACATTATTTATCTGATCACCATCCAATTATAAATGCATCAACTGACTCTTCAATGTACAAAATCCTCCAGTCAGCGAAAAAATTCTTTCATGAACAGTCAACCTACTAAATTATTATAACCACTTTCTCCCGGCATGGATTTATTGCTGATTGCCAAGTGGTTAAGCGGTGATAACCTGCCGAACTGAAGCGTGGTGTTCCCGGAGATTACCTCAGGCGCCAAACAGGGTGGTCGCGGTTGAAACGTTGATCCAATACCCAATCCCAGGCAGGAGTTTTTCATTCGCTGATAGAGGTTTCATCCGTTGTTTAGCCGCATCCCAATACCAGATTGGCCCCAGAATATTGCCGTTGACCGGCTTGTTTTCCTCGACAATCACCCCGACCATATTCCAGCCGGGATTAAGGAAGATGGAATGATCGGGCACAACCTGGCCGTTGATTGGGACATTCGTAGGACTGGTTGTCCGCGGGAAATACAGCCAATATCCCTGTTTGTCGACAGCTTGTCCGCCCGTGGTATTTTTCTGATTCCAACTATCGTACCACCATTCCTGCTTGAGCGATTGCGCGCTAAAAAGTTCATCAATTGATTGACCGTGTGCCGGCAAATTTGGCAATGCAATCAAATTCCAGCCGGATCGGATGGGCACATTGTCAGTATCTGTCGTGTTATTCTTGGGATCAGATCCCAGTTCGTATTCCTCACGACTGGTGAACCCATCGTTATCCGCATCTTCATCAAGACTTGGAGTTCCTCCCGAAAAATGGAGTTGAATCCAGTCATTGGGTACTATCACCTGAAATCTGGCAATCACCTCACGATCCTGATCCATGGTCAACGATAAGGGATTATTATTTCTGTCATCATCAGGCACATCACCAGACCATCCCGCGAATTCAAACCGATTCGTATTGGCTGAAGTCGCCGCAATGTTCAGGGTAGTCGAACTTCGGGCAAATTCCAGCGAAACCGTCCCACAGCCAACCGCACTTGCCAATAGTACATAGTCGACTGCATAAATATCAACGGTCAGACTCACCGCATCGCTGATGGCATCCGGCGCATTTCCATTGGAAACCACCACCCGATACTCCCCGGCATCAGTGGATTCCACTGGAGATATGGTCAGGGTATTTGATGTCGCATCATTTATATCCGAGAAACTGCCGCCGCCAGAGGCTTTGAATTGCCATTGATATGTCGGTGTCGGTTCACCGGTGGCGTTAACCGAAAAAGTTGCCGTGACCGGCGGTGGCGGCGCCACATTATAATCACCGGATTGAATCAATTGATCGCTGCTGTCAAACAACCCATAACTGCCGTCGTCCCTCAGCCCGATAAACGCGGCCTCCTGATCAGGAAAAAACGGCTGCAAACCGATCGCCGCGGCGAATTCCGGCGGGTCATTCTGGTCCGGCCGAAAAAGATAATGCCCAATAAAAGATGGCAATGAATTATTGCCGACAAACAAGGCGTAGGTATTATCGGCGGCATGAAGTGTGATGCCATAGGTGGTGGCAAATGGAAAGGTCGCCGCTCCATTATCTGGAGTAAATACGAGACGGCGATCAGCCAATGCCGCCTTGCTCAGATCATCCGGACGAATGGTAACGGTTTTGGCAATCGGCTGCTGCGTGATCGTGGGCGGCGCTGCCGCGTCTGCGAAGACTGCCACGCCACGGGGTGAGGACAGGCCAGAATAAAGTATTGTTGGTTGTGAGCCATCGAGACTGGCGCGATTAATGGTGCCAGTGATAAAATCAGACCAGAACATATAATTCGCATTTATGTCAAGACTATTGGGAAAAGATAAACCTGTTATCAGATGTACTTTATTTTTATTGAGGACAGGGGTTACACCGGTATCCAGATCGACCCGGGTTATTTTCCCGCCGGGATTAGCCGCCTCATAGAAATCATTCGTCATATAAATATGATTGGCGGTAACCACCATATCTCGAACCGAAACATTGGAAACCAGTTCTTTGGTGGTATCCGGAACGATGTCGCCATTCGCGTCCAGATTAGCGCGAAATACCTTGTTTTGGAAAAATGACGACCAATAAATAAACTGACTGGTAACTTTGATGGCGAAGGGCGAAGAGGTGTTGATCACATTGGTAAAACTGCCTGAACCATCGCTGTTTTTCCGGCGAATTCGATTGTTATTCAGTTCCGTCCAATAAGCCTGTGTATTTAAAACGTCAACGTCATAAGGATTAATTCCAGACTGCAAAGTAATCGCACTCGTAACCGCATCACGATCGATTTTCCTTACTGCGCTCAACTGTTGATCAGGCCAGTAGAGATCGTTGTCGATCAATTCCAAGCCATTGGCGCCTTTCACCTCCGGGGAAATGACAAGATCAACAGGTGAAGGATTGGTGAGACTGCCCTTGATAAGTTTTACCGTTGATGAAGTGGAACCGGCTTCAAGCCAGTAGATAGATATCAACGGTTGGCTGGAAACCACCGGCGCGGCCAGCCCTTTAAGTTCATTGACAATCGTAAACAAGTCCTTGACCTCTTTTGTGGCTAAGTTGACCTGGCGAATTTTTCTTGTGCCTGCCTCTGACCAATACAAATGGGTTTCCGTGACCAAAAGGCTATTCGGGGTGGGACTACTGAGATTATCGATGGTTACCACATTTTCCCGGGTCTTGTTGACATCGGAAAGTTGAATCCGGTCAATGATGACCGAACTCAAGCCGGTGCCAAAGACATAAAGATAATTACTGCTGATTTCGATGTCGTAGATCCCGACATTGGGAAGGTATTCTTCCTCCAATTTATCGCTTAATTTCGCACGCTTTAGTGGAGAATTGCCATTATTCGGATCAAATATGACCCAGTAGACATAGTCATCAGTTACCTTGAGGGCATAGGGCGAAAAATTGGTATATCCTGACTGGGTGAAATCGATGAAAGTAATCACGTTGCTGCCATCCAGATTCGCCCGCCTGATCCGATTGGGCCCCTGTTCAGTCCAATAGATAAAACCCCCGGCAATATCAATATCAAATGCTCCGGTTGTGGTGGTGATAAACGTAGTGAATTCAGTGCCATCAAGTTTTACCCTCCGGATGCGGATATCCGGAAAGAACGACTCCGCCCAATAAAAATAATCGCCGAATTGTTCCAACCCGTTCGCAAATCCTGAAGCACTCAATAACTCCGCGGGCAACGCGATATTCAGACTGCCCTTCCTGATTTTGGCAGTGTCCCCAGAGCTTTCCGTCCAGTAAACGAATGACTCGGCATTCACCCGGTTATTGATCATCAGCGTCACGGCCAACAGGTAAAAAAAACGCATACAAATCGACTTCATACTTCTTCCTCCTTAAAATTAATTGATATGGGTTATGAATCAAAATAATGCCCATGATGTCGGGCTTGAGGCTGGGGCGCGTCGGTAATTGACAAATTTCACCGCATCGGCATGCAACGATCGATTGGAAACAGAGGATAAGAAGATTAATGAGAAGGGAAACTGAAATCATGAGAATCGAGGAACTTCAAATCAGCCAATCCGAACCACCGAATTACTTGAATCAAATCGATACTGCCAATCAGTAATATCGATTTCTATGGCAATGCCAATTGCACTCCCCTCAAACAACCAACACGGCAACTCTCCACTCATCCTACTGACCTCAATTCTCTGGAACAAAAAAACAGGCTTACTATGAAAATCCGCCCATGTGCTTGCAAACAGTGTTATAAAATTATTCACCACTCCCCAACGGTCATTCAGAGAGTAGGGTATGGCTTTTATTTAATCCTGTATTAGCGCAATCCTCTTTACTCAAATTATGATGCCACGGTTAACTCTTAAAAATATCAAGCATATTCCCAAACCGATCGTCTCCCTTGCCGTTCTTCTGATCAAGGGCTGGAGCCGCACCTTCCGCCTGCGTGTTGATGACCCTAATGGAATATTGACCGGCGCTTGGGATCGCCCGGCTATTTATGTCTTCTGGCATAATCGCCTGTTATGCCTGCCGGCATTGTTTCCCCGCCGCATACGCAAGCAGGTGGCAATTCTGATCAGCCGGTCGCGCGACGGCAATTACATCTCGTCATTTGCGGAGGAATTTCAATTGCTAACCATTCGTGGATCAACCAGCAAGGGGGGAAGGCAGGCATTGCTGCAGTTAATGGATTACCTCAAGTCCGGCAAATCGATTGGAATAACTCCGGACGGTCCCCGCGGCCCCCGTTATGCGATGCAGGATGGCGCGGTATGGCTGGCGGCTAAAACGGGTGTCCCCATCTTCCCTGTCAGCCTCAACACCACTCGTCATTTGAGTCTCAAGGGGTGGGATCGCACCCAGATTCCCTGGCCCTTTACCACTGCGGAGCTGATTATTTCAGACCCCATCAACATTCCTCCCTGTCCGCGCGAATCGCAATTGGCAGAATGGACCAAAACCGTTCACGACCGACTCTCCGCCATCACCCGTTGGGATTAATTTCAGTTCCACTTGCCGGCACATGACACGGGGAGCGTGTCCAACGAAGTCAGAGTGGGCGAGATTGTAATCACACTCAGGTGTTTGTCCTTGTCCACGGGTCAGGCATGACCCGCTGCAGGAGAGAGAGTGTGTGTGAATTTAATGTGCGTCGGTTTGTTGGATTCCGAGGGGATGACCACGAATCGGATCCGCTCAGGGTTCAAGCGCGATGGTATCGATGAAGAGTGTGCCGCTGCCATTGCCTTCGGGAAAGCAGTTCGCTTCAAAGGCGATTGTAAGTGACATCAATTGGGTGAGATCCACCGGGAAATCCGCAAGCGGAATTTTAATCTGCTGCCATGCACGAGTCATTTTCTTTCCCGGAAGATACTCGATGATGGGCCGTGAAGTGGCTTCCTTGCCGGCGGCAGACAACTGCCGATCGGTTAGTTTAATGATAAAATTTTCATCCCCGCTTTCTCCCTTCAGCCATAAAGAGAGATAGCGATAACGCGATCCATCTAGGGAGTGATTATGTTCCGCATTTGCCAGCAGAGAATAATATCCACACCAGCCGCCGCGATTGGAATGGGCGGAGTTCGTCTTCTTGACATAACGCAATTGCAACACCGACGATCGGTTCGCGTT
>CAZTTH010000039.1:18732-33122 GCA_964615975.1 uncultured Lentisphaerales bacterium
CGGAGTTCGTCTTCTTGACATAACGCAATTGCAACACCGACGATCGGTTCGCGTTAGCATTATCACGGACTACTGCCGCCGCGATACTCGATGGCGATTGTTGATAGATGTTGGCGCGCATTCGCAACCCGTTGGAGTCGATGTTCCCGGAAAAATCATCGATTACCAGGGGTTGCCCAGGCGTATTTTCAGTCGTCGGCGATGGCGGGTCGGGAGTGGCGGGGGGTGGCGGCGGGATTTTCTTTTCCTTCTCCTTTGCCTTTTCTTGCTGATCAACCGGCGTTTCCGCTTTCTTCATCTGGCGATGATGAGCATGAGGGTCAACCGCAGTTGGAGTCGGTGATGGTTTCTCTTGAGCGTTGGTTTTGCCGGAATTCAAATTGCTGGCGACAGTTCCAGGAGCATGACGATACCATTCATCTTTTTCGAGTTCAGCCGCGCTGTCGCGAACCTTTAAAACGGTAAACATGCCGCCCATATTGATCGGTCCAAACGGCCCTTCACCAGCCATCATCGGCGGGGTATTAATGGGACCAGGCATCTGATGACTGGAATGGGCGTGCATGCCGGCAGTGCTCATATTCATGTATTCCGGAATCATTTTATTGATTTTTCGCTCGACATCATCCTGTTTAACCCCGATCATGTTCGGGACATGGTGCTCCATGGCATTCATGGCATGATGAGTTTTATGGCAATGGGTCGGCCAATCGCCGGAAATTGTCGGATTGAATTCAATGATTTTAACCGTTCCAGGAGGGACATCGACGGTCGTGGTTGGTTCCTGCGCTGATTCGGGGATATCACCGCCTTCGGTTGCCGTCACCTTGAATGATACCCCATGGATATGAATGGGGTGGCTGTCCATGCTTAAATTCGCGATCCGAATCCGAACCCGTTCATTTTTAACCGCAAATAACGGCGCGGTTCCCGGATAAACTCTGCTGTTGAATGAAAAGTAGTTAAAATCCAGCATGGCATTGGGATTGGGGGTGAAGGTGCCGGGTTTGATCTGCCACATATGGAGAAAGATCGCGTAATCGCGATCGATCGGTTTGGGCTCCCCAGCGCGTGGATGAATGACGAAAAAGCCCTCCATGCCCATGGCGATTTGGGTCGCTTCATCGGCATGGGGGTGGTACATGAATGTGCCGTGCTGGATCAGCGGGAATTCATACTTGAAGGTTTCTCCCGGATTGATATAGGGCTGAGTCAGACCGCCTACCCCATCCATGCCGTTGGGGAGAAAGAGACCATGCCAATGAATGGCAGTGGGTTCCGGCAAATTATTGGTGACCAATATGCGCACCCGATCACCCTCCACCGCTTCGATTGTCGGTCCGGGGGTCTGGCCATTGTAACCCCAGCAATTGACTTTGAATCCGGGGGTGAATTCACGCGTGATCACCTCCGCGATGAGATGGAATACCTTGACATCCCCATCCATTTCATAGGGCAGGGTTGAGCCATTGGGAGTAATGACCGGTCGATAATTGACCGCGGGCGCCGAATGACATATGATTGGACTGATCCAGACCCAAACCAGGATCATGAGCCGGACATGGATTGACATGAAAAATCGCCAGCACCGCGCGCGCTGACAATCCCCCATGAGACAGGAAGTGAATCGTTTTATCTCCATCCTCATCTAAAACCTCCTGAGATAGTTATTAATGCGATTGAGCTGCCCTGCCCTGATCCCGCGGGGCGGTTGACGGATGGTACTCCGGTGATATGACCACCCCGGCCAGGGCCAGCTCCCAATCCGTTTGTAAAATCCAGAAATCACGGCAGGCATCGATAAAATCGATCTGCGCCATCACCTCATCATCCCTGGCCTGCAGCAGCTCATATACCCCGATGAACATCGCGTTATAATGCAACTGGCTGAGCGCCATGATGCGTTTCTGTAATGGCAGAATCGCCTCCTGATAATACTCCACCTTGGCACGCGCCGCCTGCAGGCGCTGTTCGAGTTCGCGTGCCCGGGTTTGAATCTCAACCGCGTGGGCATTGACCTGATTTTCTTTTTGCACCATCAGCGCGTTCCATTTCTGCAATTCACCCTGCTTGCGGTCGAATACCGGCAGCCCCACTTCAATCAACCCGCCGCTCAGTTGTTCGCCTTCGGGTTCCTTTTCCGTGTTAAAACCGAGTTCCAAGGTATCAAGCCGTTCCTTTTTCGTCAGGTGAATGTGTTCCATCAGCATCGACTTTTCCACCCCCAGGCGGGCGCGAGTGAGGTTGGCGGTCAGAACGCGTTCTTCGAGATTATCCGCGGCTGGCGCTGGCGGCAGCTCCGGAAGTTCAGACATAATCGTCCATGCCGACTGCGCCGCGACAATTCCGAGCAGGCGATTCAGCGCCTGGCGACTCGCGAATACTTCCAATTCCATATCGGCCAGCTTCAGTTTGGTTGTTTGATAGGTTAATTGTTGCCAGGCCAGTTCCAATTCATTGATGTTCCCCGCCTGGAACTGACGGGTCGCCATTTCCGCCGCATGCTGAGAGGAAGTGTAAAGCTCCTGGTAGAGCACCTGTTTCTTCACCGCGGCAACCGCGGCGTAGGTGGCCTTGCGAATGTTCGCAGCCAGACTCAGCACCTCTTCGGTCAACTTATTTTTTACCCGTTCCATCTCGTATTGCGAAATGCGGACGCGGTTCGTTCGTGTCACCAGACTCATGAGATCCTGCACGATGGTGAATTCAACATTGGTATGGGCGTCGTGGTCGTCAACAACTCGTGCCATGAATTCAAGGTGGGGATTCTCGATCGTCCTGGCGGTCATCAGGTCAGCCTGAGTCACGCCCAAATCCTGCAATGACGCTCGCCAGCCGGCGTTATTGATCAAGCCGATTTCAACCGCTCTATCCGGCGTGAGTTCATGCTCCAAAAGTTGCTGAATGAGGGCGGTGATTTCAGGGGTGTTGCCGGCCAGTCCGAGGGTTAATTCCGGTCGCCATGCGCTTGGCTGTGCCAAGCGGTCATTGACCTGATTTTTCAATTCTCCCACTGCCCGGGTTGGCGGCATGGTCAGGCATCCGCAATTCAACAACGACACCCCCAGGATCAACCCCATTGTGAGGATGGATCGTGCCTGCCGCCTGCCTGAGGTGTAAATGGAGCTCATGAAAAGATTAAGAGGGGGGTTCGAGATCATGGTCGAAAATCAGTGATGATGATGATGGTGATGTTGGTGGGGGTTCTCATCGGCATTCTAGGGAACCGGTTTATCCTTATCCGCGGCAAGTGATTCTCCCGCATGGAGGGATTGTGGCGCCTGAATCATCTCATTTTCAATGGCATCAATGGATAAATACTGCCGGGGACTTGGAGACGAATCAGGGGCGGCGGAAGTTGACGGGGAGAAATAGGGACTGCTGCCCATCCGATTCGGCCATTTCATTGACGCGGTGGAACACCCCCCAACCATCATGCCGAGCCATGTCAGGAACCCCAGGAAAGTGAGCTGGATAAATGAAATTCTTAATTGAACAGGCGGTTTTTTTTTATCCATGATTACAATCTGATCAGCCGGATATTATTTCCCTCTTAGTTAACAAAGCCTGTCATCCTTCGCTCCCGTTTGGCCGGACGATGCCAAGCTGATTGCGGCGCCCCCGCAGGTTACGCTTCCAATGAAATACCAATGGGTTGGATGGCATCTTTTGCCGCGCTTTTTCCCGCGTATCACGGCGAAACAGGTGGGGGGTATCGGGAACGAAAGTTCAACTAAATATGGCCAGCGAATGATAATGCAAGCCAAAATAAATTTTTTTTATCATTTTTTTTATCCGGTTTGACAACCTATACCTTGGACATTCAAATATGGGCTTTCGCTCAAGTTCGGATTGTTGGTTGGTTCATCTCAGCGCTTAAATCAGGAATTAAAAAAATTCATGCGAAGATCATATTCCATCGCACTATCCTGTCTTCTCCTGGTGTTCACCACTGGAGTACAATTCCTGCCGCTCCTGATCAACTATTGGCATATCTCCGCGCCGACATCTTCGGCATTGAACCGTCAATCCTGCGCCATTGCCACCGCTGATGTGATATCAGCGCAGGTCGATCCGTCCCAGGAGTTAACTGGTTGCTGTGCGCCGACTACCGGCAAAACCCCCTGTTGTTGCAGCCCGGCGGCAAAAAAAGAAGACCATGATTCTTCCTGCGGTATAAAGCAGAAAGAGTCCTCTGTGGATGGCGCGACAACGGCTGATTCCCCAGACACCACTTCCCAAAGCGTCCGTGTCCCCACCAGGAAACTTACAGCAAAATCCGCCGTCTCTGACAAACAATTTCGCCGCCTCAATCCCTGCGGCAGTCCGGGAGGAGCCTTCAAAACCACCTATGAGTGGTTAACCAATTCATCATCCCACCGGAAACTGATTGAGTGGGCAGCACCCCCAACCAATTATTGCCATTTCATTCTCTTCTCTCACACGACTCCAATCGCCCAACTCGTGCCGGCAATGGCAGATGGTTATTACCCGCCTGTTTATCTTCGCTATTGCAACTTCCGCTGTTGATCCCATCCAACCGCCTTTTAACTTGATTGATGCGAGGATAACTCTCTTCTTCCATCGATCACTTCGAGGGTAATCGTTTAAAAATCATATGCCAGCGAAGCCCCGAGTGAGTCTACCTACTCATTCTGGTGGTTTAACAGGCTGAAAGGTGTATTGTGAAATAACATCAAGACGCATAATTCAATTCAGTGATGGCTCACGGCCGGAATGGTGTCATGATCATGATTCCAAACCTGATTCATTACGCATGGATCGGGTCTGTCAAGGGGATTTTCGACTCATTCTGACCCTCCTGTCATCTTTTGTTCTCCATCGCGGTATTCATTTGTTGTTGACTTATCAGTCACGCTGAGATTTACCCGAAACGGAGTAATCGCTCAATGGACGATCGCCAGCAAGGATGGTTGAGTATGGCAACTGAAAGATTAGAGAATCATAAACCGCTTGCCTCAGGTCATTTACAGATGCATCGTAATATCGCAACTCACGATGATAAGGGTCCGGTCTCGTCAAGCGACCCCCTGACCGCGCTCAACGGTTTGATCACCCCGGAAGGCAATGGGTTAATTGGTAAGGGCGCCGAACACCGGTCGTCTTCTCATAATTTTCCGCGCATCCGTGGATGGCGTTTTGCGCTGCTCAATTTTACCGAGGATACGACATTGACCGTGCGATTTCTGCTCTGGGCAAATGCCATATCCCTGATGTTTATCATGATTGCCGCCGTCGGGGTCACCATGCCAATGGTATCTTTGCCAACCGACACGCCACCCGAACCAATGCCCGCCATGATGGAAGTGTTGCTTCCCGAACCGGAAATGTTTATCCGTCCGACGATCACCAATGACACCCCTGTTGAGCCAGCTCCAGACGATGAGATCCTCCCGGATTTGCCGGACATTGTCCCCATGATTGCGGTTGCCCATCCCGCATCCGTCAATTTCCCGGTTCAGATTGAGAGTGTCACCCCAGTCGTGAATGCCAAATTTGCCACGCCGCCACCGCCGCAGTTGCATGCTCTCGCGGTTGATACCAACCGACCGCTGCCAATCTGGCAGCCGCGCTCACGGCCACGGCCACCAGAACCCCCACCCCCCGCTCCCCCATTGGCACTGGAGCCGGAGATAACTCGCTTTGTGCGGGGACGAGACAGCAACGGACATTATCCCGAACCGCGCTATCCGCTCTGGGCGCAACATCAGGGCATCGAGGGGCAAATCGAGTTGTTGGTGTATGTGGATAAGACCGGGATGCCGACCAGGGTGGAGATCAAAAAAAACTCGCCTTCGCTGCTCTTGGATGATTATGTCAAGGATCAGGTTGCGAAGCGCTGGCGGTGGATGCCGGGAAGCGAACGCTTGATCCTGGTGCCGTTTAATTTTGTCATCGAGCATTAATCTTTAACCTCGGAAGGAGAACAGGACATGCAGTCATTGATATTGGGAAACATTGTTGTCGAATATTTCATCAAGGGCGGCCCCATCATGTGGCCAATCCTGATCACGGCGTTAACCGCGGTCGTGGCGACTCTCGATCGTATCGCGTGGTGGTCGCGCCTTAAACTGCGCCGGCAACCCAAAGAGATTGAATCCACGCTTATCGCGTTGGAAGCCGGCAATTTGGAACAAGCAAAAGCGCTCAGCGACAACACCAAAGACCCCATCTTATGCACCATCAACAGCGGTTTGCGGCGCCAGCACATGTCAGTCCGCGGGGCGTTGGACATGGCAATTGACATGGAAATGGAAGGCGCAGCCCGCTCGCTTGTGGTTCTCGACACCACCGTCACCCTGGCGCCCCTGCTCGGATTGCTGGGCACCGTGACCGGCATCATGAAATCTTTCGTCTCGATCGGCAGCGAACAACTGGCGGTGGAAAAAGTGACCGGCGGGATCGGTGAAGCCTTGATCGCCACCGCTGCCGGTCTGGGGATTGCCATCATCAGTTTATTGGCGCTCAATTACTTCAACCGCAAGGCGGAAAAGTTTGAGTCACAGTTGGAACGTGCCGCCAACAACCTCGAAATGATGGTGCTGCATCACAATAATGAATCGGGGGATTAGGGAAGAAGAGGGGCTCAGGCTAAAGGGAAAACAAACAAGCATTATGACAAAGAGGATAGTCAAAATTCAAGGATTTGATACAAAGAAGAAAACTCGTAAACATTCGGTGACCCCGTTCAGTCGTCCCGATGGGACTGTCCAGTGGGTGAATATGATACCCACCAATCAAATTGGTGGGCTACGTTCGATTCGTCCCTTGCGGGACAAAGTGATAGTAGACCAGCGATTTATCGCTGGGAATCCAGATAGATATCTCACGCGTCCCAGTCGGGACGATTGAAACATCGGATGTGACCTATCATAGATGCAGAAACGGATGTTATCAAATAGTTACGATTCAGGCTTAGGCTTAAGTCAATGAAAAACAGAAATAATGATCGAGAATAAAACTAATGGATATCAAGCTAAAAGGAAAATCCAAACCTATAAGTCTTTAGCCTTAAGTCTAAAAGCCTAAAAACCTTATTACCTAACAACCTAATAAAAGGACACACCCATGCGACGCGGATCACGATTACCGCACAAAAAGGGACGGATTGAGATCATCCCCTTGATTGACATCATGTTTTTTCTCCTGGCCTCATTCATGTTGGTAAGCCTGACCATGGTCAAGATGCGCACCATCAAGATGGATTTGCCGACGGCCACCCAGGCACAGCGGGATTTCAAACCGGATATCATCAATGTCCAGGTTGATCGCCAGGGTGATATCTATATCGAAAAGGAACATCTCAACTTGTTGCAACTGCAGGATTATCTCCATGACCGCTTGAAAAAAAATCCTGAAGTTCCGGTGTACATCAGCGGCGACCGCCTGGCAACCCATGGAGATATTATCAACATTCTGGATTTGGTGCGGCGCTGCGGCATTCAAAAAGTATCCTTCTCAATTTCTGGAGAAGCTGTATCCACGCCATAAATAACTCAAATTCACCCCCCATGAAATCAATTTTAAGCCAGCTCTTAATCGTCTGTTCACTGCTGCTCTGCGGCCTGATTGCCTGGCAATGGCAGCGCGAATCACAGTTGCGCCAAGCGTTGCTGGAAAAAGACCGGGCATGGCGGGTGGAACGTGAAAAAGTCGCTGCCCGTGACGAAGCAGCGGTAAATCTCCAGCGTGAAATCGAACGTCTGGAAAAATCACGATCCGAACTCAAAAATTCCTTGGAAGCCACCCGAAAAGAACTTAATAATGCCTTGACTGATGGTGATCACAGCCGACGCGAACTGGATGCCCACAAAAAAGCATTTGAAGAAGCAAACGCCCGACTGCGCGAACAAAATCAAGCGATCACCGCCCTGAACGATCTGGTGGAAAAGCAACAAATGACGCAGGAAGATTTGCGCCAACAGATCAAGGAGCAAAATCAGGCCATACTCACACAAAACGAGATCATCGAACAGCAGAATCAGGAAATGCAGGTATTGGCAGATGAACGCCTGACCCTGACAGAAAATTACAATCACCTTGTCAACGAATATAATCTTCTGGCAAAACGCTATGAAGAACTGCGCGATCTCTACGAAAAAGTTGTCCAGCAGCTCCAGCAACAGGATACCCAACCATGACTTCCGCTTTCCACCCTGACGTGGGAAATTCCACCCGATGTTTTTTTTACATTATGAAATCATCAAGACAACCCCACTATTTTTTTTCCCTTGATCTCGACGTTCGCGGTCTTGCTCGGACTATCGCGATGATGTGCCATCATGATGAAATCGCCATATCTCTTCGGGGGTGCGTTTGGCGTCTTTAAGATACCTGGGAACGCCGGGTTTCCTCCTCTCCGGCAATGGAAACTCGGAATTTCTTTCCGGCCTCATTTCTCGACATTGAACCCAACACTTTTTCTTCAATTCCGATAACCATCAAGGATAAAAATAAACTCAATGAAAAGACCAAATTATTCGTCTTTCGACTTGTTGATTAAATTATTGGTTTATTCCCTGCCCATGCTGCTGATGCACACTTCTGCCAGGGCTCAGGATGTGGCCGCCAACAGCGCTGTCGATGAATGGAATGAAATCACCATTCGGGCCCAAAAAGACCCGGTGAAGACCACCATCCCGACAGTGACTTCGAAATGGACGGAACTCGACTTCCACGGTATCAACATGCACAATCCGGAAGACGCGATAAAATACATGCCCAACCTATTCATTCGCAAACGCTTCATCGGCGACCGCAACGGCGTTCTGTCGATCCGCGGCTCAAGCCCATTTCAAAACGGCCGCACCTTGGTCTACGTCGACGGAGTATTACTCACCGATCTGATTCAGGATCGCTTTAACGCGCCGCCCAAATGGCAGGTGGTCGCGCCGGATGAAATTGTGTCGTCGGAAATCATTTACGGTCCCTATTCAGCGTTGTACAGCGGAAATTCCATGAACGGCGTGGTTAATATCAAAACCCGGCAGCCGAACCAGCGTGAAACCACCATCAAGGGCAGCTACTTTGTTCAGGAATACTCCGATTATGGCGTTGACAGCACCTTCGATGGATTTGATCATTTTATTTCCTTTGGCGATCGGATCGGCAAACTCAGCCTCTATGGCTTTATCCAACATCTGGAAAATGACGCGCAGCCGATGAGCATCGCCGCCCGGGCGGGCAGCGAAATAAAAAACGCCCTGCCCGGCACCACCAACCAAGCGGCCGTTCCCGTGACCGGCTTTTATGTCGATAAAAATTCACTCAATGAATCCCGGTATATCATGGGCTCCACCAGTTTCACGCATACCGATCAGGATTTATATAAACTCAAGCTGGCTTATGAAATTACCGATACCCTACGCGCCCAGTTTACCCTGGGTTATTGGGTCACCACTGACACCGACTCACCAGCAAAAAATTACCTGATCAACCGCAATACCGGCGCGCCCTTCTGGGGCGGCCCCGGAGGCCCGCTGGGAAGTCAGGTTTTTGCCGAATCCGGCGGGAAATACTTTCTCGTGACCAGCGATCAGTTCACCGTCAATGAACGCGATCGCCGTGATCTGCTGATGGGATTGACATTGGAAGGGGCGCTTACCGACACCTGGGATTTTCAGACCATATTGACATACTACAATATTCCCAAGGATGAATCCCTGACCTCGGACGAAAATCCGCTCGATCCGCTCTATGACGGGAGCGGCCGGGTCCAGGAATTCGGCGCTACATACTGGTGGAGCTATGACTTGAAACTGGGGAATGACGAATTCCTGGGATACGACACGCTTGGGCTTACTTATGGGTATCAATACAATGAATATGTGTTTAATATCAAGGAATGGAACTCCACCGCCTACCACGGCGGATTGAAGGATGGTTCACTCCGCAATGATGATGGCGGGACCACGAATTTAAACGCCCTTTACGCACAGTTGGATTGGAATTTTATCGCGCGCTGGACCGCGGCTTTCGGCTTGCGTCAGGAATGGTGGGAAGCCCGGGACGGACATGATTTTGCCAGCGGCAAACAGAATTATCATTCCGATCGGGACGAAGAAGATATCTCCCCTAAATTTTCCCTGCTTTTCGAACCCGATGAGGCATGGGATGTACGTCTCTCGCTGGCCAAGGCGGTGCGTTATCCGGTCATCACGGAAATCTTTACCGGAGATGAACAAGTGCGCAGCACCCTGGCAAGCAATCCCAAAATTCTCCCGGAAGAGGTTTTTGCCAAGGAATTCATCATTGAACGGGTGATTCCGAAAGGGGTGGCACGACTGACATTTTTCCACAATGATGAGAGTGATACCATCTTTCGTGACAATGGCAGGGTGACAGTGAATAATCAGACCGTCACCCAATCTCTGTTTGTGAATATTGATGAAGTCCTGACCCAGGGCATCGAGCTCGCGGTCGATAAGGACAGTGTCATTGTCGCTCCTCTGGATCTGCGCTTCAGCGCCAGTTTCAATGATACTGAAATTAAGAAATACAAAAATAACCCGGCCTATGAAGGCAATCGCATCCCCCGTGTCCCGGAATGGCGGATCAGCATGCTGTCGACCTACCATATCACCACCGCCTGGGATGTGGCCGTGGGCATGCGTTATGGCTCGGACGCGTTTGACCGGTTGGATAACACTGACACCAACTCTGATACCTATCAGGCGATCAGTGACTACCTGGTCTGGGACTGCAAGACCGGTTACAAATTCGCTGGCGGATTGGAAGTGGCGCTGGGAGTCGATAACATCTTCTCATACGAGTACCACATGGCCCATCCCTTTCCGGAGAGATCATATTTTATTGAAGGAAAACTGCAGTTCTAAGTCGATCCGGTTGCCTGCCTGCCGAGAGTACGTGTTTAGCATGAGCATTGAGGTCAATAAAGTTGGGAGTTCTCCTGCCGAATGGCAGGATGACGCGGTATCTTGGGGACCAATCCCTCTGCGGCAGTCCCGCATTGCGGGACTGGACTCCAACAGCGTCAGGCGAAGATGTGACAATCATTGATGTAACCCCGTTGGAATACCGTCCCGCAATGCGGGACTGCTTCCGATGACGGCCGAAGAGCGGAGCAGGCTGAAGCCTGTACTCCAACCGCCTGACTTCGAATGACTCTCGTTGGAGTCCAAACTTTAGTTTGCTCAACGGGCCGGCCGACCTCAGAAGTATGCGAAAGCATAGATGCCAACGTGACGGTAAACACATACGAATTGGTGGGTTACCATTCATCACAACCTTAGGGGACTTCAACACCATATTAATGTTCACAATATAAAATAAGAGATGATATATCATGAAATCAACCATAATCGATGCGCTCAGATCAGAGCATGCCTGCAACCATCAGTCATTGGTACCCGGATCACGATTGTCCCGGTCATTTCTGATTCTTTCTGACTTGATAACGGTGGGGAATGGATACGTGAGACGGTTCAGGAAACAAGGGAATATCCAATGTAGCACCGCGGGCAAGCCTGTACCCCCAATCAAGATCAACCATGTCAAACTGCCGATAAGAAGGATGAACGTTCTGCCTGATAAGTTCAGGAAAACGCGGGTTTTATCTTTAATTTTAACCATGATGGTAGCATGGTTGCCCGCGCCTCCCGCGCCTGCGGCTCATGACCATGAAACCATCGGGGTTAAAAGTCTGGATGTTTATGCCAAAGAGGGGATACTCCATCTCCTGATCGGTGAAATCATGGCGGCAAACCAACCCGCGATCCTGCGCTACTTCAGGTCTTCCGATCATGGCGGGTCCTGGTCAGTACCGGTGGTCATCGATTCCGCTCCGGGCTTTCCCCTGGCCCGCGGACGCGGCTCGGATTTTCATCTCGCTGCCAGCAAAAACCGCATCGCGGTGATCTGGATGAACAAGGGCACCGGCTTCATGGGACGCGGTCCATTGGCAACAGCGTATTCCGATGACGGCGGCAAAACCTGGCATTCTGGCGGCAACCCGGCGGATGACAACTCGGATGGCGATCACGCGTTCATGGATATCACAGCTGATCCGGCCGGTAACTTCCATGTGGTCTGGCTGGATAAGCGGGAGAATGAGGGGGAAGACAAAGGGTTGCGTATGACAACCTCGACCGATGGCGGCAAATCCTGGAAGCCGAACCGCACCATCGATGCCGCCACCTGTGAGTGCTGTTGGAATTATCTGACCACCGATGCACACGGGAAATTGTATGTCTTGTACCGCGACATCGATCCCCGCGACATGTCCCTGTCCCGCTCCAGTGATGGCGGTAAAAGTTGGGAATCACTGGGGAAAGTCGGCGCGTTTGATTGGTTTTTCAACGGCTGCCCGCATGTGGGCGGCAGTCTCGCGATCAGCGCCAATGCCCAGGAAAAACTCCTCCTGCACGCGTTGGTCTGGACCGGTATGCAGGACCAGGTCGGGGTTTATTATCTCCAGGCCGATGCATCGAAGATGACATGGAGCGCACCGCAACGTTTGGGGGCAATCAACGCCAAGTTTCCGGATATCGCCGTCAATCTCGAGGGCGTCATCGCGGCGGTCTGGATGGAATACCGTGAAGATCATTCTCAAATCCTGGGCGCCACTTCGACGGATAACGGAGTGAGCTGGTCATCTCCCAAGGTTTTGTCGTCACCAACCGTGAATGCAACCCATCCTCGTCTGGCCACGATCGGGAGCGATTTTCAAGTGTTCTGGAGCGAAATTCAGGAAGGTAATCCCAGCGCATGGCGGCATACACTCATTAAATGATCCACCTGAAACATTCAGAATATCAGCCAAGGACAAATAAAACTTCATTACCTGACCTTTGCTTGATTGAATCAGGTTTACGAAATTACCCATTATGACGATGATAAGCAGGTATAAGTACAACCTGTCATATTTATTGTGAATAGAGAAGCAAAATGAGGTGTTCTAGATATACTGAACACAATTGAGTGTTAGAAAAAGTTTGCCCGCTTGACAGTCTGAGTGGAACAACGGCGTGCGAAAATTCGACTGCTTGCAGGTTAAAAGCAGTTGAGATTTTTCATAATCCGCGGAGAATCTCAGCAGCCCGCGCCAGGGTTTCATCTTTCTTGGCAAAACAAAAGCGCAACACCTGGTTGTCATGGCGATCATGATAAAAGACGGATACCGGTATTGATGCTACCTTGATCGCGCGAGTCAGCCGCACCGCGAAATCGTGATCGTGTTCCCCGCTGATCCGGCGATAATCCACCAACTGAAAATAAGTCCCCCGTGCCGGTTTAATGATAAACCGGGAATCCTTCAGCTGCGCCACAAAGAAATCGCGCTTGCGTTGATAATAATCCCCCAATCCGAGATAATGCTCCCGAATCGGCAAATAGTGTGCCAGTGCAAATTGAATCGGTGTGTTGACACAAAAAACCACAAACTGATGCACCCTGCGAAATTCCGTCATCAAGGCTTTCGGCGCCAGGACATAGCCCATTTTCCACCCGGTCGCGTGGTAGGTCTTGCCAAACGAAGAGAAGACCAGGCTGCGCTCACGCAAGCAGGAATTGCTGGCGACGCTGTGATGTCTGGCATCATCGAAAACGATGTGCTCATACACTTCATCACTCAGAATCAGGATGGCGGTATCGGCTACCAGTTGAGCCAGGGTATCCCAATCCGCCACTGACAACAATGAACCGGTCGGATTATGCGGTGAGTTGATGATCATCATACGAGTATGAGGATTGATCCGGGACCGCACTTCATCCCAATCAATCTGATAATCAGGGTGCTGCAACCGGATCGGAACCACCTTGCCGCCATTTAATTCGATTGCCGGCAGGTAACTGTCGTACGCCGGTTCGAAGATGATCACTTCATCTCCCGAACGCACCAGCGCGGTAATCGCGGTGAACAGTCCCTGCGTCGCGCCGGCAGTGATCGTGATTTCGCTGTCCGGATGATAGTCCGCCTGATAAAGTTCACGGGTTTTTTGCGCGATGACTTCGCGCAATGGGAGTATCCCGGGCATCGGCGCATACTGATTATGACCAGCCTTCATCTGCTCATGAATCAAGTCGATTAATTCCGGTGAAACCGGAAAATCAGGAAACCCCTGTGCCAGATTAATCGCGTCATGCTCCTGCGCCAGGCGCGACATGACCGCGAAGATGGAGGCGCCGACATGGGGCAATTTGGAAGTGATGGAACTAGTTAAGTCAGACATGGATATGACCTTGATGATAGGTATTTACAGAGAGCAAGGGGGTGGCCATGTCCGTGTTTACCCTCTTTTTCATCATTAAAGTTTTCATAATTTTTATGGTGTATACTTTTTATCATCGAGATTTTGAAAAACGATCATCTCATAATTTTTGGAGTAGACGTTCGTAGTAAGCCACGATTA
>CAZTTH010000040.1:0-32711 GCA_964615975.1 uncultured Lentisphaerales bacterium
CGTTGCCCCAGGCTGGAATCACTGCGCCCTTCAGGCTCAGCAATCTTAAAGGTAATAGGATATGCACCTCCGGCTGAAAGTCGGAACCATACCAGCCCAGAGCGTCGCTCTGGGGAATGGATGATCAACCACCCCAAGCCCTGAAGGGGCAATTCAAAAGTGCAGTTTATGACCGCGAGCAGTATATATCGCGTTAATTCCGAAATCTTCTGTCCCAATCCTCTCTGGTATTTGATTACATGATATGGATCTGTACTGAATCAATCCATCTTTTGAAAACCGAAATTGCCTTGCTGAAAAACATTTCCCATTAACATCACTATCTTATCGGTATGCTTCCAGAGATCGCCAATAATCTGTGATCCGGCTTCATGAATATATTTTTTGAGCAGGGCGCTCGTATCCATATAAACCATTATCGGCGATCCTCGATTACCATGTCTGCTACACTCGATCCACCTGTGAATATGGGGTCGGGAAAGTTTCGATTCAGTTCCTTCGTCGGCAAATGAATCAATCCCCTGGCTGCCATATTGGTGAGTTTATCATCGCGAGTCAAAGTCATGGATGATTCCGGAATAATTCGGGCAACCGGACTGCCGCGGCGAGTAACGACAACCGATTCTCCCCGCCCTACAACCTGTAAAACCTGGTTCAAGTTTCTTTTCAGTTCGGTAATTGTGGTATTGATCATTTGGCAATATCCTCCCTTTACATTGATGATTTAATGCTCTTTGTTCGAGCAACTTTTTGTATTCGAACGGGCCGATCTCCCAAACAATCTTTCGCAATCTCCGGTCAGAAGGGATTTCATATCTCATCAAATCCCTTTTCCACCGTTTTGCCAGTTGCATATTCTTTTTATGCCAGTTCCGCCAGTTGTTCCAGAGTCTCGCATGGTTCGGATAAAGTTTTTTCCCACTTTGATTCCCATTCAATGCTCAATTCCCGGTCGCGGCGGTGGCATAGATGAGGCCGCCGCCACGCGGCATGTTGATCGGAATGGTGGCGGTGCTGGAAGCTACTGTGCCAGTGGTGTTGTAACCGGTGGCGCTGACCGTCGCGCCGCTAGCCGGGTTCACGCGCACCGTGATTTGCGTGTTCAATGGAATGTTCGAGCAATTTACCACGAGGGGAATTGGATTGGTCTGTTGCGCGGAAATAAGCGCATCGGGTGTAGCAAGCGCGCCGGTGGGATTCGAAGAAATCGATTGACCAACAATACTACTGATCACCAATCGAGGTTGTTGATTTATTGGTAAGAAAATTATACCTGTAAATCCACGTGTAGTTGCTCCAACTGTCGAACCTGTGAAAGTATCTGAAAAACCTTCAAGCCGAATTCGACCATTGCCTGCCGAGTTAAGTAAATATGTATATGAGTAGCCATTTTGATAGCTCCCAGATCCATAGACGGCAGATCCTCCCCTCGTATCAAGATATCCACTACCTGTAAGGCTTGATGCTATTAAGCGAATTGCACCACCACTCCCCGCGCCACCGGCACCATTTTTCCATGTATTGCCATTATTGTCCCGATATGAATAATAACCGTTCCCCCCACTTGCCCATATGCTCCCCGAGACGGTCAGAGTTCCAGATACTACTATTAAGATAGCGCCTCCTCCACCCCCTCCGCCAAGAGCGCTTTGCCCTCCACTTCCGCCAGAACCACCAAGAAGTGGCAACTCGAATGTATTACCATACATATCACCAGGAAGATATTGCGGCGTTGGATAAAAAATCCAACCGGAATCTGAATATGGTTGAGAGTTTGTATTGCAATCTCCCAAGGTCGAATAAGAGCCGTTACCACCATTCCAAGTTATGTCCATCCCAACTTTCCCTCCTCCCGGACCAAGGCCAGACTCAGGCAATAATCCAGGACTAAGCGCGCCGTTTCCTCCTCTCCAACCACCTGGCCCTCCATTTGCACCAACGACACTGTCAGTTGTATCGATTCCTTTTACTGACAAAATTCCAGCTATTACGCAATTGCTTTGCGCGAGCCACACTACCGGCGTGTTGTTCGGATTTGGAATAAACGTAACAGTCACACCGCCGGGAATATTGACCGAAGTGTAATGATAAATCCCATCCGGGTGATCGGTCATGTCAATCACGATGTTATCTGTCGGATTGAACGCGCCGTCGCTGCCATTACTGCCGCTGTCAATTTGTGCCTGCACCCCGCCACAAATCAGCCACAGCGCCAACACCATAAGAATGTATTGTTTCATAGGGATTTCCTTCGTTGTTATTTCGATGCCATCTCTGATTAGTAAATGAGATATTTAGAGTAAAAAACTATGAGTGGGGTTTGGTTATACTGCGTTTGAAGCTAAAACCAAGATTAGGTATCAATATACTTCGTCGTGGGTTCCGATTTCGATCAGGAAGATATCGTCTTCCGCCTTTAATTAGCTTTTAACAAAAGCAAAATAATCCGGCAATTGTACCCAGCGCTACAGGCCCAAGTCCCGGCTAATTTCCCCTTCAGCTTATGAGTTGCCAACCGAGAATCAAACGGATTTTCGACTAAAATATCGAGCGCATCCCTGATCTCGTCTTTCAAGTTCGGATGCATCTTGACAGTTCGTCCAAGCGCCCGGCTAAAAGACTTACTCCATACCAACGCTCTCATTGAGAAAGTTCTTTCATCAGGTCGTCAACGGTTCCTTTTTTTAGCTCTCCCTGGGCGTACTCACGCCTTGCCTTGGTGATATTTTTCGCGAGAGTTTGACGCCGGCGATCGATTAAACGGCGCTGCACGATTTCAATGAGATTTTCCTGTTGTTCGTCAGGTAAAGTCTCAACGGTGTCCAGAGCATCCTGAAATGTTACACTGAACTGATTGAGCATGGGGATTTTCCTTTCATGTTGGTTTTTAGTCCTTGAGGGACAACTTGAATAGTGACGGAGGTGTAGTGATAAATCCCATACGGGTGGTCGGCCATGTCCACCACCACATTCGAGGTTGGATTGAACGCGCCGTCACTGCCATTACTGCCGCTGTTGACTTGTGTCTGCACCTCGCCACACATCAGCCATAACATCATTCCCAATAGTATGTACTTCGACTAGATTTCATTTAGCTTCGTCCAAAGTGGCGCCTTGTGTATTGACGCCGGGAAGCTTTTCGGTGTTACCAATATATCCAAGAGGGGATTTCTCGAACACTGCTGTCAATTTCTCTTGCATATTAACACATCTCAATGGTCAATTTAATAGATAAATCGATGGTTAAAAAATCACAAAATCAAATATCAAATTCATATACTTCCGCGACTTGATTCCGTATGAATAATTCAACAATGCCAGCTTTACAAGCAGCGGAAAAATTCTGTTCTGTCATCAGATGGAAGCTTTCCCTGATCCTTATATTCCTCCCGGGATAATTTTCACATCTGCCCGCACAATTTTTCACACAACCGTTATCGATTTGGAAAATTAAGCGGAATTTCTCAGACACTATCGGGAAATTAATCCCTCCCGTCAACGCCCATCCCCCCCCTCTACGCAAAGAAAAATTTTTTACAATTTGTTTACAATTTTCAATTGATTTTCATGGAATGGCACTAATTAGCAGGAATGAGCAATTTATGTAAATAATATGTAACATGCTTATTTCAGGTAAGATAAGATGGTACCCGGGAGGGGAGTCGAACCCCTACGACCTTACGGTCAACGGATTTTAAGTCCGTTGCGTCTGCCATTCCGCCACCCGGGCAGGTAAGAAACTACTGTATTTATATGGGCTAATTCTGAGGAGAGTGGGAACAATGGAGTCAACGAAAAAGATTGTACTTTAATATGTAATAAATCGCCTTTACACCATCTTTCCAGTTAATCTTTTTGCCTTCATCAAAACGACGCGCCTGATAACTGATCGGCACTTCGTAAATCCGGCATTTTTTTTGCGCCAGCTTGGCGGTAATTTCCGGCTCGAAACCAAAGCAGTTGCATTCGATTTTCATCTCCTTGAAGATTGAAGTCCGCATCATCTTGTAACAGGTTTCCATATCGGTAAGATGGAGGTTGGATACCACGTTTGAAAAAGTGGTGAGAATTTTATTGCCCATATAATGCCAGAAAGTATCAACCAGAATCTCATTGCCCGAATAACGGCTGCCATAGACGACATCAGCCTTGTCATCAAGTATTGGTTTTAATAGTTTGGGATATTCGGTGGGAGAGTATTCCAAATCGGCATCCTGAATGATAACGACATCTCCGGAGATATGATTTTGCGCGGTGCGAATCGCGGCTCCTTTTCCCTGATTATGCTGATGATGAATGATTTTTATGTGCTCAACGGCGGCACGATTTTTCAATATGTCACTCGTGCCATCGGTCGAACAGTCGTCAACCACGATGATTTCCTTGTTGATTGCGACTGTATCGATCAAGTCAATTACCTGATTTATGGTATCAACTTCATTATAGACGGGAACTATTACAGATAACTTCAAGATTTAAGATCCCTTATGTGATAAATCATTTAATTGGTATTGGGAGGAACCGAATAACATCTATTGCCATTTTAAGCAAGAACAATTTTTGCATGGTGGCAGGGGATCAAATAATCTTACGTCATTCATATTAAACCAATCGATCCCTATAAGCTTATGAATAATCCAGTTTATGGGAACACGATTTTTAATATGAAGTTGTAGGCATAGTTATCAAAGCTAAAGTAAAGAATAATCAAAATTCAAAACTCATGGTAGACAGGTCAACTTGATATTTAATCCACTCATCGAGCTGATGTCAGTATTTTCATCATTCAAAACTCAATCAGGCAGCCATGTTTTCCACTGATTTACCCGCCAATGCCATTTTAGAGCCTTTATTAAACAGTTTTCCTGATATCATCCATTCTGTTAATAAAGATGGTCTCATTCTGTTTACCAACAAAACCGCATCGGAATTATTGGGATACTCAAATGAGGAATTGCTCAAAATGACGATTTATGACTTGTATGCCCCGGAAGTACAATCAAAGCTAAGAAAAGGGTTCATCAAATTAAAGGAAGAGGGCGATATCGTCATTAGAGAAAGTTCATTGCAATCGAAATCGGGTGAGATCATCCCGGTAGAAATCAGATCATTTGGTGTTTATGACGACAATGGGGAGTTCATTCGCACATTCTCGATTCTTCGGGATATACGCGAGATGAAAAAGATGCGGGATAACCTCATGCATGCCGAACGATTGACGGGTATTGGAGAACTCGCTTCCTGTGTTGTGCATGATATTCACAATCCCTTGATGGTCATTCAACTCTATACCGAGCTCCTGCTGCGCGATTCGACGCAATATTTTGTCAAGGAGACACAGGATGAGTCAATACAGTTTCTTTCCCAAATGCAAAAGGCGACAGAGAAAATTCAGAAACTGCTTAATCATTTGCGAACCTTTTCGCGGCGGCAGTCCGAAAGCATTGAAAAAAAGGATTTGAACCAGTTGATTGATGACTCTCTGTTTATGGTCATGAATAAAATCCGCGGGCTGAAAATCAAGGTGGAGCGGACTAATATCGATAAGACTTTCATTATTGAAGGATATATCATTCAATTGGAACAGGTCTTTATGAATTTGATCAGCAATGCCTGTGACGCGATGGCCAATTCTGACAAAAAGATATTAAAAATCATCATTGAGGAATGTGAAATTGATGATCAACCCTACTATTCATGTTCCATTGATGACACTGGATGTGGTATCGATGAAGCGAATCTTGATAACATATTCCATTCTTTTTTCACGACGAAAAAAGCCGGTGAGGGGACAGGACTTGGCTTGTCGATATGTAATGACATACTGGAAAAACATGGCGGTACGATATCCGTTACTTCAAAAGTTGGTGTGGGAACGAGATTCACGGTGTTGCTGCCTGCTGATTTTGCTCTCAATGTCGCAATTGCGGGCAAATAAACGGATCAACCCAGCGTACCGGAGATTTTTGCCAATCGGCGCCGCACTGTAAGAATTCCCGCACCAGGTCACGTGAATTGAGGCTGGTATCGATCAGACGAACTTCCGGTTGGTTGAGGAGCTGTTTTAGTACCGGGAATCTCCCGCCGCCACCTGCGATGGTATGGCTGTTGAAAGCCACCCGTAAACGCGATCCGGTTTTCCAAATCGTGCCATCAGAGGAATTCAATGATGTAATGGTTCCGGTTGCAGAATCGCACACTGGATGCACCCCCCATATCCCATTAAAGGAATTGGTATGGCGGTAGGCTTGCTGCTCATTAAATATGGTGATGATTTCAGCAGGAGTTAATTCAGCGATGCCGATCGTGTTTTCATAGGGTATAGTGGCGAATAAGCCGGCTTCATCAAGCCATTGATTCCCAGGCCAGGAATGGTCAGATAAAATCCCATGAAAGACGACATCGACATTGGTTTTCCAGGCGATTGCCCGGCAAATGATTTCACTCATCGGACAATCGCTGCCGGGAATTCCAGCGCTCGAGACTGCTTTATTGACGTGGACAATTTTCTTTTTGGCAAAATGATCGGCAGATTGCAACCAACCCAAAACCGCGTCATGACAAACTGCGTCCTGTTCTTCACCAGCGATATCTATCATTTGTGATGCGATGCCAAGCACCTGTTGCTTGATGGGTTCAATCTCTACAGTAATCCGCGCCAGGTATCTACCCTTGCAGCCAGCCTGAACATACCATGAATGGGCTATCTTTTTGCCGACAAACAGACGATGAGTATGGCCGCCGAGAATCAAGTCAATTTGGGGAAAACGGCGGGCGATATCCATGATTTCATTGACGTTTCTTTTATCGTTCTCCATAAAGCCTTGGTGCAATGCGGCAATGATCAAGGCGGGACGGTGCGCCATGATTTCGGGCAACAGAGTTTCAATCAGAGGCATAGCCATTGTGATTTCATAACCTTTCATGTTGGATCCCCATAACCAATTCTGAAGGAATGAGGAGTTCATGCCTATGACCGCGATTTTGACACCCGACTTTTCATAGATTCGATAGGCCGGAAATGACGGAGCGTTTATCAGGCTGAAATTGCCATTGATGATCGGAATACGACAAGTTTCTAAAAGGTCGCGGAGGCGATCCACACCAAAATCAAGCTCATGATTGCCTGGAATCCAGGCATCATAATTTAATTTATTCAGCATAATTATCCCGACCTCTCCCGAGGATAACTGGCCGATCAGCGATCCCTGGATACTATCCCCGCAATCGATTAATAAACAGTGCTTTTCTCCACCGGCACGCTCGCGCTCCCGGCGTATCAGGGTAGCCAGACGCAACCAATCGCCCTCAGGATTGATGGTATTGTCCCAAGCGAATTCCGCGTGAATGTCGGTGGTATTGAGTATGGTTAGTTCAATCGACTTGGAGCTTGCAGGAGTGAAATGTACGAGGAGAAAGAATGTAAATGATGGCAACCAGGGCTTCATTGACACACAGTGATTTGGTATTATTGATATAATCTCTTTTCCAAAGCATATTATATTTCACTTTTAGACGACTAGGTATTCGTAATCATAATTACCATTTATTCGAGGAAGATCCTGATATGATCATTGTATTCAAGCCTGAGGCTACTGATGATGATATAAAACTCATCGAGAAAAAAGTTATCGAATTCGGTTATGAACCGCGCCTGATCCGCGGAGTGGAACGCACCATCATCGGCGCTGTGGGTGATGAAACCATGCACAAATCTTTGGAATCCCTGCAAATCCTGCCGATGATCGAGAAAGTCATGCCGATTCAAAAACGCCACAAACTGGTGAGTCGGGAATTTCACAAGGATTCCACCGTTATCAATATTAATGATGAAAAAATTGGTGATGGACATTTCATGGTGATTGCCGGACCGTGTTCAGTGGAAAGCCGGGAACAGATTACTACGGTTACCAAAGATGTGATCAGGGCAGGCGTGAAAGTGATGCGGGCGGGCGCTTACAAACCCCGCACTTCACCTTATGATTTTCAAGGAATGCGGGAAGAAGGGTTGGCATTGCTGGCTGAAATGAAATCCCAATTTGGCATTGCCGTGGTAACTGAAGTATTGGGAGTATCCCACCTGGAGAAAGTCGCCAAAGTCGCCGATGTCCTGCAAATTGGAGCGCGCAATTGCCAGAATTATCATTTATTGGAAAATGTCGCGGGCGCCAATCGACCGGTATTGCTTAAACGGGGGATGGCAACGACGGTGGAAGAATGGTTATCAGCGGCGGAATATCTCATGGTTCATGGCTGTCAAAAAGTAATTTTGTGCGAACGCGGCATTCGCACCTTCGAAACCGCAACTCGAAACACCATGGATTTATGTTCAGTAGCGGTTGCCAAACGTGAAACCCATTTGCCCGTGATCGTAGATCCCAGCCATGCGGCTGGAAAAGCAAATTTGGTCTTGCCGTTGACAAAAGCGGCGATTGCGGTGGGCGCTGATGGCGTAATCATCGAGGTACATCCCAACCCGGCGGAAGCCTGCAGTGATGCCGCCCAACAGTTGCCCTCCGCTAATTTTGATAAATTCATGGAGCAATTGCAACCTCTGATCAAACTTTGTTGTCAACCGAATCTTAATAATCCCGGGAAAAGTTTATTCTAATCCGCTTCGGTCTATTTGATTATACTGGCATGATTGGAAAGTTGATCGGCGATAAACGCTGGGGAGAGGCGTTTATCGCTGATAACTATGATAATAATCCAAAGTGATTAATTGTATTACCCATTCTCCTTTTCTTGGATATTGGGAAGGGAACCAGGGCAATACCGCTAATATTCAGGAATCTTCTGAAACGATTCATTCAATTCTCCACTACAGGGTTTGCCTTTATTGTAAGGATTCAATGTTTTTTTATCCCTTACTGTTAAACAGCTATTCTGCATGGTGAATTTCACTTGGTTTTGTGTTGATGGACGAACTAAATAAAATTGAATTTTACTTTTCTGAAGGGCTTCGGCTTTGGTCAGTTAATCCTGAATTGGTTATCAGTCGGCATTTCTATGAACTCTGGGAGAAAGTGCATCATCCCCGTCCGTTCGCGATTGAGAATATGACAATCACTCTTCTGGGAGTGGCTTTAGCGTTGATCGATGACAATAACTTGATTGGATACTATACCTGGGAAGCCAGTGAAGAATGTTGCTGTCTTTGTCTTGAGGGTGAAAAGACAACCCAGAAATACCTCATGATCTTTGAAGATGGATTCCCGCGTATATTAGAGCCCAAGATCGAATTCCATGATATTCGTGAGATCAGTTTCGGTGAACGATTGGAAGTGATTTATGATATCATTTCCGAAGTCCAAACCAACCATTTGCATTGGGATTCAAAGGCAATTACCCGGAAAGACTATCTTAAATATTTAGCCTTGATCGAAAGCAATTACGATCGCGGTCTGATCAGTGTCATGAAGCAACTGAATCTGGACTCAATTCGCAAACTCTTTCAAAAAGCCATTGAAGATATGGCGTTGGATGAATTGAGTAATCAATTGACTCTTCCACTGGACGGCAATTACGCGGCCGCGATTAAAACAAAATTGTCAGACGAAATGTCTGCTGAAGATCATCCCACAACCGAGTATAAATGCTATCCCGTCGCCATATCTCAACGCACAGCTTGGAACGTGCTCTGTGAATTGCGTCTTCTGCAACAGGCATTACAATCCCAGGTCGATTTTGAAAAGAATTATTTCATAAAGCTGACTTCTGCTCATGTGATTGAGCAATTTCCGGACGGAAGTCTGGCCCTCAAACTCCCTTTCGACCGGGATCTAACCATCAATGAAGGGGAAGTTCTGCAAGTATTCAAGCGCGGCGATTCCCGTCCCGTGGGTGTGATCTTCGTCGATCTCTATGACCGTGAATCTATTATGGGGCGATTGCAATGGAACGAGTCACGAACGTTAGTAGAGTTGAACGGAGATTTTTTTGCCCGACCGCGAAAAAGTGCATTTCAATTGCTATCACTCCTGTTTACCGCGCTCACTGAATCCTATAATCAAACGCAAAAATTCGCTTCGAAATTATTGAATGGCATCCTGGGCATCGATGAGTTGAATTTGGAATATTGTCTGCCGCCGCTTCCCGCTGTAAACAATGATCTTGACTCGACTCAGTATCAGGCGAAAAGCAATGCCTTGAACCCGAATAATCCATTGGTGATCATTCAAGGGCCGCCCGGCACTGGAAAGACCCATGTGCTGGTGGGAGTCATCCGCGAACTGGTAGCGCAAAATCGGCGCATTCTGGTTACTGCTCCTTCCAATACCGCGGTGGATAACATCTGCCGCAGAATCATGGATTTACCGGTATTACGAATCGGCAAAGATGAAAACAGCATTGCCCCGGATATCGCAGCGCGGATCTGGGTAGAAAATCCGGCAGCAGTAAAAGAGTTTTTACACAAACGCAAAAGAAATGGCTCAGTATATTGCGGCACTCATATCGGCATACTGAAGGATGATCTGGTTAATGCTGATTGGCAGAAAAACGGACTCTATGATGCCATAGTTTTCGATGAAACCGGAATGACTCAGGTTTATGAACTATTGTTATGCGTGCAAATGACAACTCGCGCCATTCTGTTTGGGGATCATCAGCAATTGCCACCATTCCCATTGCCGGCCAGTGTAATTGCCGCTTTGAATGAAAGGGGGCCAATGCTGCGACGAGAGTGGTTGATCTTGCGGCGCAGTGTCATGGAATGGCTTATCGAAGTGCGGGGCCTGACCCCCTTCCTGCTGCAATCATCCTACCGTTGTCAGAATCCCCGATTATTACGTTTTGCTTCGATTCTTTTTTACAATGCCAGAGTTAAAACCAGTGAGATCGCTGAATATTATCATCTCCCTTATAATGAGAGACAGTCTAAATATCCTGATACCACATTACGGCTTTATCGCACCAGTTCACTGCCATTGGATAAGCGTCGCGAGACCTTGGTAATGGAAAGCGCAAAACCCGGTCTTGAGAATCGTCTTGAAGCAGAACTGGTGCGAAAAATATTTTATGAATTCCTGCAACGGTACTCCTTGCAGGAAATTACCATAATCGCTCCCTATCGACGGCAAGTGCGTTTGCTGCGTTCACTTATTTCTCGTGAGAAAGTGGTAAAAACCATCGGCGATATCAATGATGAACAATGGAAGAACTTTCTCCATACCCGAATCGCCACAGTGGATAGTTTTCAAGGTGGCGAAAGTGACGCAGTGATCATTACCTATGTCCGGAGTAACGAGAATGATGGAATCGGATTCGTAGATGATCCCAATCGAATAAATGTGGCTCATACTCGATGTCGTCGGGAAATGGTTGTGATTGCCGACATCGATTGCTTACAACGACAATCCGCCAACTCCATCTTTAACCGTATGGAGCGTGCCTGTCGTCGTGATGGTGTAGTCATCGATGTTACTGAAACTGATCTGATGGATTGGGAAAATGATGGTATTAATCAGTATTCCAGGAAGAGTTTTAACTCGGACAACGATCACAATCATAATCTAATACAGTCGAGCGCTATAACCTGATCGCCATCAGATGAAATATCTAATCAGTTCGTTGATCAGAAGCAATGACTGACACTCCATTTGACTCCGAGGTTACTTAGCACGGCAGGGAAATGAGCCTATCCCATCCTTAGTAACGGAGCGAATGGTGGCAGAGGGGTATAGAAGACTGAATATCGATATGCCGGGATTTGTGGATCATGGGACTTTGAAAATTAAATACCTGACAGGTTAAATTCATTATCTAATATCCGTTATTACCATCATCAGGAAGCTTATAATCCATTCAACAAATTATGGGTGGAATCAGGATTCGAACGGCTTCCCGGATGCTAGAGCTAAATCAGGCGGCAACTATTACTGACGCCGAAATTCCCTGATCATTAATCAATTAATCATTTCGCCACAGTTTTTGAACATGAAAGAAAATCGATTTACACTCATAGAAATATTGATCGCCATGGTGATCCTGGCTTTAACCTTAGGCGTCACCCTCATGATTTCCGGTCATTCAAAAGATGAATTAATTCGAGCTCATGATCGGTGGTTGATTCAGCATGCCTTGGAACAGGCAACGGAATTTTATCTCGTGGCAGATCCCAAGGACTTGTCGTTGCCACGCGACTTGTTATCAGATGGATTTCGTGCCAATTGCCATGTGGACATCGTCGATAAAGGCTTGCCTGAATATGCACAAGTAGATGACTATCGCGGCTGGGTGTTAGCTGCTTATACCATTACCATTTTCGACAGCAAGGGCAAAATGCAGGCTCAGCAAACCATCAATAAACTGATGTTGAAGGATTTGATCAACTGATGTCTACGCGTATCCTCACCTCTCCTATGGTATCTCCATGCAATAAATCTGTATTTCGACAATTCACTTTGATCGAAGTCATTATCGCTGTATCTCTGTTAGTCACTGTAATCGGGGTATTGTTTTTAGGGACATCCACGATCATGAGATCATGGGAACAAAGCCAAACCGAAGCCAATCAATTACAGGAACTATTGCTTGTGGATCGCACTCTCGATTCATTGCTCACCAATATCATCCCATTTACTTGGCCGAATAAAGATTTTCAACGTCCGCCGCAAACCCTGCATGGCGATAATGAACAGCTTTATTTTAATTATATCCATTCCTTCAATCGTTTGGAGGATGGGGCGATCAGAAGCTGTTGTCTGTTGCTGGAGAAAAACGAACTAGTCGCTTATTATTGCGAACGTCCACCTTTTCCAGAGAACTTAAACTCTGAGTATCTGAAGCGCTCAGTCCTGGCACGCAATGTCGGTTCAATTTCTTTTTTTTATCTCGACCGGGATGAGAATGCAAATATTGATTTTGTTAATGAATGGGAAGATCAGGATTACCTTCCCCTGGCAATTCTTTTACATATTGAATGGGAGAATGGCGCTGCTTACAATTGGTTGCGTCGAACTGCTGGAACCGCCTATCTGGAACGGTGGGGAAAATGGGAACAAAGAAATCGTGAATAATAATGAAATCATATAAAAAATCATCGCCAGGGTCAGCGCGCTTGTTTCCTCCACGAGTAAAATTCTGGATCGAAGATGAAAGCGGTTTGGCATTAATCATCGTATTGGGGGTTGTGAGCTTGTTCGCGGTACTTGCCGCGATGTTGATTAGTTCCGCGAAGGTTACCGGTATTAATTCGAAGATCAATGTCGATCGCAGTCTGATGAAGTATGCTGCGGAATCCGCTACTGCTTATACCCAATGGGTGATAATTAATTTCTACTACAATAATCCGAATCTAAATACCGGTGCGAATGCCGGCATTGGGGATGCCAGTGAATCCTGGTGGGCGGATGGCAGTGAACATCAACTTAATCTCCCCGACAACATAATCGCTTCTGTAAAAATCTATGACGTTAATCGCGGATGGGATATTAACCAATTGAAAAATCGCGGTGAGCAGCTCCAGATCAAAAATCGATTGGGTTTTGAGAACCCGGAATTGCAGGATCGTCTCGAAGAATTTTTTGCCATCTTGAATGATTATATTGATCGTGAAGATAAAGCGTTAAGTCATCCGGATTATGGCATGGAAAACGATGAATATGCACAATTGGGGTGGGAAAATTTTCCGCGCAATGGTGATCTGGTTTTTCGCGAAGAAATCTATTGGATAAAAAATGTCGAAGCTCTCGCTCCTGGGTTAACAAATTTTAAGATCGAGGTCGCCTTGCCGGATGATATGTTTCGTATATTACCACCTCCTGGGATCCGTTCGTCAACGGGGCGAAAACGCACCTATTCTTTTTGGTCAGCACCAATCTATTGGCTTGAAACCCAGATTCAGGATTTAACCGTTGGCGATCGTGATCGCATCTTGGATTGTCGTCAGAAAGGTTTCGTCGATATCGACACCATTCAACAATGCTTAGGCTTTGAATTATTTCAAAAACTCCAAGGGAGGGTATCTTTTGATCCCAAGGATACGGAGGTGTTTACCATTGATGTTGTGGCATCAACACCCAATGGTGATGTTCAACGGCGTCAAGTATCAACAATTGATTTAAAGCATTTACCCACTGGAGTTGGTGACAGCAATGTGATATTTACACCACCGCTTATTTACTGGCAGAAAATCTTCTATTGATATCGCGGAACCACCCAATAAGCTCGGATTGATCATATAGTCAGCTCGCGACATCAATGTGCGTATAAAATTATTTCAGTTATCGGACTTCAAGAGAAAAAAACAAATGAAAAGCGCTCTTGGGTCATTTGGAGAGTGTTGGCCGGATTGCTTAACCTCGATTCAATGTTTTTGTGCTGTCTTTGATGGAATCATTTCTTCCGTTTCTAACGGGTTTAATTCGGCGCTGATTTTTAATTTCAATTTTTCTTCATGATCGGCATAATAAGCTTTCTCCATTTCCAGTACTTTGGGTTCGATTTTGGCCGTTATCAAGGCATCAAGATTAACCCACTCTGAACCCAACATAACAAAACCCTGTTCTTTATAAACTTTTTTTTCCAGTTCTTTTTTATTCTTGGTTACCAGGTCATCCTTGGGTATTTCGAAATTTACCCTGACATAATGTTCCCGCCGTTTTACGCATTTTTCTTCGGTAAAACAGGCGGGATCAGGAGTGATGATATCATCCTTGAGTATATACAGGTTATCAACCTTGATTTTATCCGGATATATCCCTTCAATGACACCGGAAATCGGTGAACGGATGGTTTTAATGTCAACCTTGTCTCCTTTTTTATATAACGGAAAATCCTTATCGGCTTGAGCGATTATTTCTGCACGGCGTGATTCAGGATATTGAAGTGAAGCTTCATCCAATGCCATCTTAGCGATGAGATTATTTACCTCGGCTTTAGTTTTCAATTTACGTGATACGGCATTGATGTCTACTTTGAATTGCTCCAAGACCATTTTTTGAATCGCTTCTTCGCGGTTGAATTTTGGAATTTTTGCCATTCCTTCTTGCAATCGTTGTTGCATGGTGGCCTTAAGTTTCTCCTGCCGTTGTGCTTCAGCTTTGGCCATTTCGGCTTTGTGTTTTTCCTCTTCCTGTTTTTTAAGCAGTGCCTGATGAGCTTCCTCGGCACTGACTACATCCGCTTGTGGCTGCGGTGGATCAGATTGGCTGCATCCAGCGATCATAACGACAAAAGTAATAATGATAACGAAATGATAATTTCGCGAGATTTTATTGAGTAAATGATAAGTCATGATTGAGTCCATATTGGGGTTACTAAACGGGTTAAATTAAGGTGTGAAGTCGGAATGCAGTGTAAAGATTAATTGCTAATATTAGCAATTAAAATGTCTACTCATTTTACATGAGTTTCCAGATTTTACAATTACCCTATTGTATTGGAAAATGTAAACCAGATATTGTTGGCGTTGTTTTACCTTAAACAACAAATCCATGTAATATCGATCATGCGTCTGCCAATATCATTAATATTGTCATCTGTTGAGACCATACTCAGGAATCGATGGGGGAATGCTAAATGTATTATGTTTTAATCGAATTTGATTAATGTCATGAATTCTTTCCATTATTCAACCTCAGAATTGCCTAAAATTATTAGAGATGATCCGTTGTTATACCCCTATCGGGATCACATAAACAGGCGACTTGACAAATTGCATCAACTCCTTGCTGAGATCTCCGGAGAAGCTGGTGAAATAGGCGATTTCTCCAGTGCTCATATGTATTACGGGTTGCATTTTCACGATCATGAATGGGTGTTCCGGGAATGGGCGCCAAATGCCAGCAGAATCTATTTAGTTGGCCCGTTTTCTGATTGGCAGGAGAGCGAACATCTGAGATTACAACGATTGAATCATCATGGCGATTGGGAGATCCGATTGCCTGCAACCGCGCTTCAGCATCAGGATTTATATCGATTGTCAATTTATTGGCCAGAAGGGCAGGGCGATAGAATCCCGGTTTATACCCGAAGGGTTGTTCAGGATGAACACAGTAAAATATTTAATGCGCAAATTTGGCATCCTGAAACAACTTATAAATGGAAGTATCAAAATACATATGGACGACTAAAATTCCCGTTGATTTATGAAGCTCATATTGGTATGTCATTGTTAGAGGGGAGAGTTGGAACTTATCGAGAATTCATGAATTGGATTTTACCCAAAATTGTCGCAGCCGGTTATAATACCATTCAGCTTATGGCAGTTCAGGAACACCCCTATTATGGTTCATTTGGCTATCACGTATCGAATTTCTTTGCGGCATCATCTCGTTTTGGAACTCCGGATGAGTTAAAGGAATTGATCGATGAGATCCATCATTCGGGTTTGGCTGTGATAATCGATATAGTGCATTCACATGCAGTAAAAAACGAGGTAGAAGGCATCAGTCGCTTCGATGGCACCGACTATCAATATTTTCATACCGGCCCCCGCGGTTTACACGCAGCATGGGACTCGCGTTGCTTCGATTATGGAAAAAAACAGGTTCTCCATTTTCTTCTGTCAAACTGCCGATTCTGGCTCGATGAGTATCATGTGGATGGATTCCGTTTCGACGGGGTTACCAGCATGTTATATCATCATCATGGTCTCTATCGAAGCTTCAATCATTACGATGATTATTTTGGTAAGGAAGTCGATGAAGATGCCTGGGTGTATCTGGCATTGGCTAATACCTTGATTCATACAATCTATCCCCATGCCCTGACAATAGCTGAAGATATGAGCGGCATGCCGGGTATAGCCATATCTGTTGAGCATGGTGGCATTGGATTCGATTATCGTCTGGGAATGGGGATTCCGGATTATTGGGTAAAATTAGTCAAACATGTGAAAGATGAATTCTGGCATGTTGGCGATATCTGGAATCAACTCAATAATCGACGGGCAAAGGAAAAAACCATCAGTTATGTAGAATCGCATGATCAAGCTCTGGTTGGAGACCAAACTTTGATCTTTCGGTTGATTGGAAACGAGATGTATCTCGGTATGCAGACAGGGAATAAAAATCTCCATGTAGACCGTGGAATCGCATTACATAAAATGATTCGGTTAATCACCCTGAGTGCGGGCGGGGATGGGTACTTGAATTTTATGGGCAATGAATTCGGTCATCCCGAATGGATTGATTTCCCGCGGGAAGGTAACAATTGGTCTTATGACTATGCTCGCCGCCAATGGAATTTGCGTTATGATCCCAATCTCTATTATTATTATCTGGCGGAATTCGATCGAGATTTGATCATGCTTGCGAGGAAATATGAATTTTTAACCCATCCTCAGGCCGTAATTCTTCATGAGCATGTTCAGGATCAAGTATTAGCATATCAGCGTGCGAATTTAATTTTTATATTTAATTTTTCTTTGAATCAATCATATACAGACTACAGGATTAACTTGTTGCATCCTGACAATTACCAATTAATACTCAACACTGACGACGATAAATATGCCGGTCATCATCGGCTCATTCACGATCAAAAATATTGTGTATTATCTCATCGCGATGGTAATAATAGGAACTATTTTATTCAAGTTTATCTTCCTACCCGGACCGGGCTTGTCATGCATACCGCATCAGAATATTAATTTATTCAGATAGAAACCATTTATTGCCCTTGAATAACTTGAGCGTAACCAGCTACTCACTATAGACCGACAATTTTATCATGAAATTATCTGAATATACCAGCATTTGTGACGCTGGTAGGTCAACGGTTATTTATGTGGAATTAAAGGTTTTCAAGGAGGCCGGCGGATCGCAGCATATTGGGGAAATATATCTCTTCAATCTACGCAATCGTAAATCATTCCAACAAACATTTTATAGCGTTAGTTTGACTGACTCTAAATTCTCAATCGAAGATGAGCGACAACTTGCCGAAGCGAAACAATTTCCCTCATTTTCAGATTTTGCTCCCGAGATTTGCGGCTTTATGGAAGGGGGAAATATTGCTGGGATCAAGGCATCAAATGTAGTATGGCCGCTACTTCGTAATGAATTCGAGAAAGTAGGAATCGATTTGCAGTTATGGCATCCCCATACCATCGATCTGAGAATTACAGAACGTTGTAGTGCGATTAATGATTTAGATACACAGATAAGAATTGCCAGGCGGGCGAAGAAAAAATTAACCAAAAAATTTTCCCTAAACTTGCGCAAGCTGTCGATTCATCGCATGGTCGGATATCTTCTGGTTTTATCTTTAATTTGTATTTTTACATATTTTTCCATAATCCGGAAAGTGTATCAATTTCCTTCATACGATACAATGATAGAGATATTGGCTCGGGAACAATATTACCCGCTTGAACCTTCTGATGAAAAAGTTTTCGAAGAAGTTTGGTCACGGCGTGTGCAGGCAGTTAGTTTTTGTCTTTACGGGGATGGAAAATGCGATAAATATGAAAAAATCCGAATCTTTATTAACCCTGATAATAATAAAATCATTGGCATGGATATGTGGGCATTTCAACGACCGGACATGAAAACTGCCGATGCCATAAGGGGAGATTATTTTTGCGAAAAATTCTTTTCGAACTATGAAAAACACCGATTTGCTTCGTTAAGTGATCCTCAAAGTTATGTCGGTCATACTATCAACATACAAAGTTATAATGGACTACAGTTCATTTGTAAACAATTTACCGAAGAACTACCAGAAGATTATGTATGGTTGAGATGGTATTTTATTAAATCGGACAAATGGTAGCAGGTAATAGTTAGTTCAAACGCGGGTCATCAGGGAACATACTGAGAATTTTATAATCCGGCCCCATGGTTTTAAAAATCGATCGCCAATGATTGGTAGTATCATTAAAAAATACCAGTTTTTCTTTTGCGCTTCTCAGATACCAGGACTCCTCTTTTATCTCGTTCATTAATTGTCCTTCACCCCATCCAGTATATCCTAGGAAAAAACGAAAATTGGCAAGTGAATGTTTCTTTTTAGCGAGAATTTCATTAAGTTTAATGAAATCGCCACCCCAAAAAATATTTTGGGCAATTTCTTGACTGCTAATATCCAACTTCTCGCAACGATGAATAAAATGCAATGTATCATTTTGTACCGGACCACCACGATACAATGTGGCATCCCAGTTTTTTATACTGGGTACGATATCTGATAATTTTAAATTTAATCGCTGATTTAGAACCAACCCGAAAGAACCTTCTCTACGATGATCACACAACAAAGTGATCGTGCGGGAAAAATTCGGATCCATCATATTGGCGCCGGCAATGAGCAACATCCCCGGTTGTGGCGGGATTTTTGCAGGTCGGATAAACCTCTTTAATTGATTACTCACAAGCTGAATTTCAATAAATTAGGTGATAAAATTTTGCAGACACGCGACAAATCAATACCTGGATACACAAAATAAAAGTCCTCTCTCCATAATTGAGGATAACCATAACATAAATGATTAATTAATATGGACAATAATTCGTTTATTAAAATCCTAAATTCCGAATTGGAGGGAGATGTAAAGTCTGATTATTTCACCAGAAATTCCTATAGCATTGATGCCTCAATCTACCAAATCATGCCAGTGGCAGTGGCATATCCCCGCAATATCTCTGATGTCAAGATTATAGTCGATATCGCTCATCAATCGGGAATCCCGGTGATTGCTAGAGGTGCTGGCACGGGTATTGCCGGAGGATGTCTTGGAAATGGAATTATAGTTGATTTTTCAAAATTCATGAATCGAATATTGGCAATAGATTATGAGCAGGAGTATGTCATTTGTGAACCTGGAGTGGTACAAAATCAATTGAATCATGCATTGGCATCGAAAGGGTATCGTTTGGGGCCGGATACCTCAACGGGCAATCGAGCTACAATTGGTGGAATGCTGGCAAATAATGCCAGTGGGTCTCATTCTCTGCGTTATGGAAAAATGGTGGACAATGTTCTCTCTGTTGAAGTAATTCTAGCGACCGGATTGCAATGGCAATGTAACCCGTTTCCCATTTCTGACCTTGAGACTCAACAATTGCAGAAAATCGATACTCAGATGCAATTAATTTATCAATTGCTTGCCAAGTTCAGAATGCAATTAAGTGATGAAATTACTGATCGATTTCCCAAAATCAACCGACGAGTTTCAGGATACAATCTCGATACTATTATAACCGATGATCATATTAATCTGTCAACATTGATGGCTGGTTCTGAAGGAACTCTCGGAATAACGACCAATATCAAAATGAAAATCTGTCTTGGTCCAATCGCCACAGGGATTGCAATGATTCATTGTTGCGATCTCATCGCTGGTTTAAATATAATTGATTCCATTTTAGAGTTTAATCCTTATGCAGTTGAAATGATTGATGATATAATTGTCAAAAGTGGCAGACAAAATCCCATAATCGGGAGTGACTTGAGTTGGTTGGAGGGGCCAACTCCACCATCATTATTGCTTGTTGAATTTTCCGGTGATTCAATCTCCGAGGTTACCAATAAACTCGAGAAATTTCAACAGGCAATGAGAAAACAAACGGCAGTTCATCGATGCGATATAACCACAGATTCAAGGCTATTGGTTAATATCTGGAAACTTAGGGAAGCAGGACTTGGATTATTAATGGCACGTAGGACCAATGAACGTGCCATTGCATTTTTAGAGGATATTGCCATTCCACCTCAGCAATTGGGTAAATTTTTACAGGAATTCAGAAACTATATTAAAGATGCAGGCAAGGAGGCAGGATTTTATGGACACGCAGGAGCAGGATGTATACATGTGCGACCAATGTTGGATTTGCATCGAAGAGTTGATGTGGATCTAATGATTAAAATGATGAATGATATTTCTGATTTAACCTTGCAATATGGAGGAGCTGTCAGTGGTGAACACGGGGATGGTTTGATTCGTTCATGGTTGATTCCGAAAATGTTTGGCGATAAAATTTATCAAGCTTTTAACGAATTAAAGCAAGCCTTCGATCCCCGCAATCTAATGAATCCCGGAAAAATTGTTGCAGGTCAACAACCAGATCAAAACCTGAAGGTTCAATCAAATTCGATAGCAGTTGATTACGCGACATTTCTTGATTTTAATCCGGAAGGAGGTCTGCTTTTCGCTGTTGATATGTGTAATGGCAATGGCGAATGCCGGAAAACTATCGAAGGAGTGATGTGTCCCTCATTTCAGGTCACTTTGGATGAGCGAGATACGACCAGAGCGCGAGCCCATGCCTTACAATCCGTATTGAATGGAAGATTAAATACGATCAATTTAGCGGATCAAGAATTACATGATATCCTTGATTTATGTCTAGAATGCAAAGGATGTAAAAATGAATGTCCTTCGCAAGTTGATATGGCAAAAATCAAATCTGAAGTTCTTTATCATTACCATAAAAAAAACGGGCACCCCCTTCGCAATCGACTATTTGCCTATATTCATAAAGTAAATCATATGGGATGCGCTACGGCTCCATTTTCGAACTATATATTCAAATCAAAGTTAAGCCATTTATTTCTCCGGATGCTTGGAATAACTGACCAGCGCCCTTTGATACCATTCGCTCGAAATCGATTTTCACAATCCTCACGATATCGAAAACAATATCGAGATCAAGGTAAGATCACCTATAAAGTTATCTTGTTTATCGATACTTTTACTGAATTCAATTATCCTGAAATCGGTCATGCTGCAGCGAAAATTCTTGACGTAATACCATGCGAATACATTATGTGTTTTGTTGGTTGTTGTGGGCGCCCAATGTATGCGAAAGGTATGCTTGATCAGGCTAAGTTACATGCTGCTAAAATAGTGAATCAACTAATTCCCTATGTCCGTTCGGGTTACTATATTCTTGGCTTGGAGCCAAGTTGTATACTGACTATGAAGGATGAGTATCCTTCTCTTTTGCGAACCCAGGAAGCTTCTGAGGTGGCGGCAGTCTGTTTTACCATCGACAAATTTTTCATCGAATGCGTGGGTTCTCTAAGGATCGCACCGTTTTTTAGAAAAAGGGTGATGAAAGCGTTAATTCACAGACATTGTCATCAAAAAGCAAGTGAAGGGATGGTGGATTTAAAAGACTTTTTACACATGGTATTGGGAATCGAGAGCAGTGAAATTAACGCTGGATGTTGTGGTATGGCTGGTGCTTTCGGATATGAAATTGAGCATTATGATTTTTCTCTTAAGATCGCTGAATCGCGCCTGTTCCCTGTATTGCGAAGTGCCAATCCCAACATCCTGATTATCGCCAATGGTATATCTTGTCGGCAACAAATCCGTCATGGTTTAGGTCGAACCCCAAAACACCTCGTTGAAGTAATGGCAGAACACTTGATATAACATGAATTTAATGCGTCGAGACTGTCAAATTATATGAGAATTTGATGTGCTCTCTAATTGGTAATAGTTTTGGTCCCATCGCGTTGAATATCGAAATATGATGATGACGGGTTAAATCTGTTTTATTTTAGAAGATTATATAACCTTAATGATTGTCCAAATAAGAATTTAATTCACCGCATATTTCGTGAGCATTTTGATACCGTTGCTTCGGATTCTTTGCCAGCATCCGGTCGAGAATTGCTTGCAATTCCTTTGGAAAATCGGGATCAAATTCACATCCACTTTTGGGAGTACAATTTCGAATTAGGAAGGATAACCGAAGAAAGTTATCCGCCTTAAATGGATGAACACCCATATATAACTCATAAGCTATTATCCCAAGAGAAAATATATCTGCCCGATGATCGACTTGAGATGAGACATACGCTTCCGGTGCCATATAGCTAGGAGACCCGATTAAATCATTTTTTTGTGTCAATGCTGAATGAGGTAATTTTGCGATACCAAAATCCATGATCTTAATTTTTAGATCCTCATTGATCATAATATTTGCCGGTTTTATGTCTCGATGGAATATGTTCAGTTCGTGAATTGCAGTCAGGGCATCAGCTATTTGGTATATTATCCGAGACTTTTCCTTGTAGGTTAGTAGATTGGAACGGCTTAAAAATTGTTTTAGTGATTTGCCTTGGATATGTTCCATGACAATAAAATTTGCCAATTCCAGATCATCTGATCCAAACTCAACGAACTTTACTATATTAGGATGATTGACGCGGGAAACTGCTTCTGCTTCCTGGCAAAAACGGTTGCGTTGTTTAATTTTTTCCTCTTCAGTGCAATCGATATTTTTGAATAATTTGAGCGCATAATACTTTTTTTTATTTTGCTCCATTCTATCAACTAAATAAACTATACCCATATTCCCTTCCCCTAAGCGCTCTATTATGTTAAACATTGATAATTTTCGTGGATACATTGTATGCATCATGGTTGCAGCCATATCATGTTTGCTTTTGCGCAGGGTTTCCATGGTGCGGGCAACGGAATTTTCGATTTGCAGAAGACTGAAGGGTTTTGAAATATAGTCGGCCGCACCAATTTTCATGCATTCTACTGCTGCTTCAACGCTGGCGTTACCAGTTATAATTATCACTGGAATCGATGAATAATTTTTTTTAATGGAAGTCAATAAATCAATTCCAGTTAATCCGGGCATGTGGACATCAGAGATTACCATAACCACAATAGTTTGTTTGAGAATATCCAAAGCAGTTTCAACACTGTCAGCTTCGATGACCTCATATCTTTGACGTTCGACTACAGTTTTCAACGCAAGCCTCAGGGTAACATCGTCATCAACAATTAAAATCTTTTCCATAGTTAATCGAAATGCTTTTGTGGTTGACGGTCAATTATTGATCCCAAAGAGAGTTAAATCAAATTCTACCTATTGCTGCTAACATAGAAAAGACTAATTTGATTATCAAGATCGATAATCCCAATAAACCCAATTCATAGTAATGACCGTTTATGATAAATGCGAAAAATTTTTAATGAACTTCATTCGATAAGGAAAATTATGAACCCCAAACAAGTCTTTATGGCTGATGATGAAACCTCTAATAGCGTTATGCGAAAATTGGGTTCTTTATATATGGCAACCAATGCAATAGTGATTGGTGATGTAATCATTGGAGAAGATACAAATATATGGCCTTACGTGTGTATTCGAGGTGATGTCGCCGCGATCCGTATAGGCAACTGTTGTTCAATACAAGATTTTGTAATGATTCATTGTCGTCATTTGGTAAGTTTGGAGATTGGCAATAACGTGATCATTGGACATCAAGCTTGTGTTCATTGTAAGATTATAGGAGACGACACGTTAGTTGGTATCGGTGCCAAAATATTGGATAATGCTGTGGTTGGTAAACGATGCTTAATAGCAGCTGGATCAGTTGTTCGACCTGGAACTGTAATACCCGACGACCACATGGTCGCTGGTATTCCAGCAAAAATCATACGAAAATTACGCGAAAACGATTATATTTATCATCAAAATGTTATTAATCGTTATCTGGTTTTGGCAAAAGAACACGTAGAAGGGAAATTTACCCAATTAATGCCAAATCAGATTCAGGCAATCTGATTTATGATAACCATATGAATGTTTCGAACACGATCCGATCTAGCTAATGAATTTGTAATTTATGAATTTGGTATGATACTTCAATAACTCATCCATGCATCAGGTTTTCCATCTTGATTCGTGTCACGCTTCTGTTCTTTTGGATTGCCATTTTCATCATAGGTTAACCATTGATCAATTTTGCCATCATTATCTGTATCCGATTCCGATAATATCACAATCCCCTTCTCATTATAAGTCAGCCAAGTATCAGTAATCCCATCTCCGTTAGTGTCTCTTTCAGCTTTGGCCGGGGCTCCATCTTCTTCAAAATTGACCCATTGATCGACTTTTCCATCACCATCCGAGTCAGTTTCAGATTTCACTAATTTTCCGTCCGCATTATAAGTGAGAAAAGTATCTGGTGATCCATCATAATTATTGTCTCGTTCGGCTTTACTGATTTTTCCCTCACCATTATAGGTAACCCATTGATCAATTTTTCCGTCATAGTTATTATCTTTTTCTGCTTTAATGGGTTTGCCATTTTCAAAAAAAACAATTTCATCCATAATGTTATCATTATTGGTATCTGTTGTTCTTTTTAATATCTTTCCATCCAATTCATAATATTCGATTTGATCAATTTCTCCATCAAAGTTTTTATCAAATTTCATTTCTTTTGGAGTATATGTTTTAGCTCCTGCTGGATCGATTGGAGTAGCTTCTTTGTTTTCTTGAGCCATCAAGCATTGAGTAGCAATAATGAATAATGAGACAATGAATAATGATTTCCTAATCATGGTAATATTCCTTTTCAATTTATTGATTAATATTTAGGGTGATAGTTTGAATGGGATATTAAGGTCACGGTTCAGTGACTGTCAGGCAGAGACTCATTTAAAGTTGATGTATCCATAGGTGACTCATTTGCTTTCAATTTCAGTGAATCATAGATAATGGCATCAACTTTTAACGGATGTGAGCGATAATCATAGATATCATCGCGATGCAATGTATCGAACATTGTGAATACGATAAAAGCGGCTAACATAAATAATGAAACGCAGAACGCAAAGGCATACAGTTTATTGTCATAAAATAAATGCATAAAAAATAAAGCGACCAAAGATCCTTTAATTGTCGCGATGATCATTGCGACAATCATGTTTCCCGTTCCACCTAAATGAATGTATTTAGCAACCGCTACAGTGATCCCGGTTAAAACAAACAGAGTTGTCCCCACAGCAATATAGATTGATAATGGTAAAACGTGAGGTTTATGCTGGTGGTTAGCGTGATCTTCCATAGTCATAATATTTTTATCTTAGCAGAATATTGAGAATTACCTATCCTATCAAATACAATAAGGGAAATAAATAAATCCAGATCAAGTCAACTAAATGCCAATATAATCCTCCCATTTCGACGGGAATATAGTATTGACTTGAGTAGGCTCCCTTGCTGGTTCTGAATAATACCCAACTCAGAAATACCATGCCGCCAATTACATGCAATCCATGTAACCCTGTCATTGCAAAATATATACTGAAAAAGAGATGCGGATTGGGCTCATTGATGAGGTGAGCATTTGAAAAAAATCTTCCAGGTAATAAGCCATCATGAAATTTATGACTGTATTCAAAATATTTTATCACCAAAAAAATCAAGGCGCATAGAATGGTAATTAGCAGATAAATCATGGTTTGTTTAGGCTTATCCAACTGTATGGAACGAATCGCCAATGCAACGGTAACAGAGCTAAATATTAGCACTAAAGTATTTACTGCTCCCATGTTAACATCTAACAATTTATGGACATTGATAAACATCTGTGGATACCAGGCTCTATAGATGGCATAAAAGCAAAATAATCCCCCAAACAATAAAACTTCAGTTACCAGAAAAAGCCAAACACCTAGTTTCGTGGCTTCATGCTGTTGTTCCATATCGTAAAAATGATGCGCCAAACGCGGATGATGTGAATGAAGGTTCGATGAGGGGTCGATTATTGCTTCGGTTGCCATATTCTGATTGTTGCTATATGGGATTTGTATTTTTGGGTATCAGCTTAATTGCTCGATGTCTTCAGGTAATACTTTATCATAATCGTATGGACCATGTTTTAAAATCGGCTCACTTTTGAAATTCTCTATCGGTGGAGGTGATGTGGTTGCCCATTCAAATGTTAACCCACCCCATGGGTTGTTACCTGCTGGTTTTCCATTGATTAGGGAAGCTATCAGGTATATCAAGATTATCAAGAAACCAAATCCAAGCACTAAAGCTCCGAATGAAGAGAGGGCGTGATACCGTTCAAATAAGTCAGTTTTATAAAAGTTGAGGTAATCATGATAACGTCGGGGCATCCCTTGGGATCCCAACATGAATTGATTAAAAAACGTCAAATTGAAACCGATAAAGACAAATACAAATCCGACTTTACCCCAAAATTCATTGTACATTTTTCCAAATATTTTTGGCCACCAATGATGAATACCACCAAGGAATGCGATTACAGTTCCTCCCATCATCACATAATGGAAGTGAGCGACGACAAAATACGTGTCATGTAGATGAACATCCAAGCCCAAACTGCCAAGAAATATACCCGTCAGTCCACCAATGGTGAACAAGATGATAAATGCCAAAGCATAAAGCATGGGAGTCGTCAGGCAAATTTGCCCCTTATATAATGTTGTCATCCAGTTAAAGATTTTCATGCCGGTCGGTATACCAATAAAAAAAGTAATAAATGAAAAAACCATTGATGAGTATTCCGATTGGCCACTGATAAACATATGATGTCCCCAAACAAGAAACCCCAATAATGCTATAGCGATACTTGAATAAGCAATAAGTTGATATCCAAAAATTTTTTTATGGGAATGGACTGCAATCAAATCGCTGATAATTGCCATTCCCGGGAGAATCATAATATACACGGCTGGATGAGAGTAGAACCAAAAGAAATGTTGGAATAGTACCGGGTCTCCACCCATGGCTGGATCGAATATACCGATGCCAAAAGCACGTTCAAGTATTAACAATAGTAAGGTTATTCCTAAAACCGGAGTGGCCAATACTTGTATCATTGAAGTGGCGTATATCCCCCAGCAAAACAATGGCATTTTATACCATGTCATACCTGGGGCCCGCATTTTATGGATGGTTACGATGAAATTCAAGCCAGTAAAAATCGACGAAAATCCTAATACAAAAACCCCAAAGGTCATCGAAATTACAGAAGTTGCTGATTGGGTGCTGTAAGGAGAGTAAAATGTCCAGCCGGTATCAACAGCTCCAGTAATAATTGAATAAAGTGCTATGATCGCACCAATCACATATATGTACCAACTGGCCAGATTGAGCCGAGGAAATGCAACATCTTTTGCTCCTATCATTAAGGGCAGACAAAAGTTTCCTAAAGATGCTGGTATAGACGGAATAATGAAGAGAAAAACCATGATAGCACCGTGGAGGGTAAAAAATTTATTATACATGTCTTGGGTCAAATATTGCTCGCCAGGATGTAGTAACTCAAGTCGAAGTGTAAGTGCAAAGAGTCCTCCAACCATAAATGCAGCCATAATCAGGACAAAGTACATGATACCAATGCGTTTATGGTCTAAGGTTAACAGCCATGACTTAATCCCAGTGGGATAGGTGAGAAAATTTGTACTGTTAGGAGAATGATTCATTTTTCTAATTTATTCTTTGAGCGATTTAATGTAATCAATTAATGAGTCCAATTGATCGTTGGATAAGACTCCCTTGAAGGAGGGCATTACAGGTTCATAACCAGCGACAATTTTAGCATTAGGTTCCAATATCGATTCTCGAAGATAATTATCATCCACCGTATGTTTACTACCGTCAATTAATTTTTCACTTCGGCCAAAAAGACCCTTAAATGTTGGTCCATTACCTGTGGAACCATCAATTGAATGACACGTATTACATGCAAACCGAGTATACAAAACATCTCCAGAAACAGGACCCGATGCTCCTTTCAACCATTTTAAATACTCGTCTTGAGTTCGCACTGAAACCGTAGTTGTCATCCGTGAATGCTTTTGTCCACAATATTCAGCACAATACAAATCGTATTCACCAATCTCATTACTTTGAAACCATAATGAAGAATATCGATTGGGGAGTACATCCATTTTTACCCTGAAATCCGGAACAAATAGTGAATGAATTACGTCATTGGAAGACATTAATAATTTGATTGGTCTGTTTTCAGGTACAACCAAGACATTGCTTTGTGCGCCTTCAGGATATTTAAACATCCAACCCCATTGCCATGCGGTAACACGGATCTCCATCGCATTTGATGGTATGACGTAAAATTTCATGAAAACCTGAAATCCCCATATAAAGATAATAAAAATCAGTATGGTCGGAATAATCGACCAGAATAATTCTAATGGTGTGTTATGCGAAAATCCCGGAGTTAATTTTGATTTATCACCCTTTTTACGGTATTTCAATGCAAAGTAAATTGTTACTCCCGTAATCAACACAAAGAAAAAAACCGAAAGCCAGTATATAAAGTAAAAAAGCTGATCATATGAGGCGGCAATCGTCGAATCAGCTGGCGGTAAATTAAACGTCCCTTTTCTTTGCATGTTTATTTTCCTTAATCCACAACGATCCTAATAATATCCCAATACAAACTATGGTTAACACCCCACCGATACGCATCACTTGCATTGCCATCAAGGTATATTTCTTACCAATGGGATCGTAATGATAACAAAATAGAATTACACGGTCTATAATGGTTCCTATTTTTCCATTAGATGCTTCTAAAAGAGCGAGTTTTAAATCTTTGCTTTGATAATCCAATCCATAAATATATCTTGAAATAACTCCCGTTTCAGTCAATATGAATATAACAGCTGGGTGTGCGTATTCATTCTGTTTGTCATCATAAAAATACTGAAATCCTAATGTCTTTGTTAATGATTCAATTGTTGCTTCGTTAGCCACACAAAATTCCCAACCCCCATCCGTTGGTTTATTCGTAAGCGTATCGATATAGACATCTTTTTTAAGTTTAGCCAACCTATATGTTTCTCGATGATTTATGCTAATGGTCAAGATCTGATACTCTATCCCAGGAGTCCAATCGAGACTCATGATGGATTTGCTTAATCCATTCAATACAAAGGTACAAAGCATTGGACAATCATAGTAAGCCAAGACTAGTAGAACTGGTTTACCCCCTTCAAAAAAACTTGCAATATTTTTTCTTTCTCCAAATGAATTAACTACTGATAGATTCAGTGGTATTTTGCCACCTAAATTCTCATGGACATCAATTTTCTTTAATACTGAATCTTTGTTTAGAAGCTGAGAATGGCATAAGCATTTCCCAAGAATTAAAAATACAGAGAAATATAATAAATAATTAAGGATTGATTTAATATCTCGAGTTAAACTCCACACACATGGGATTGATATAATGTAATCTAATGAGTTGCGCTGAGCAGGCGCAACATATAGTTATTTATCTGGTTGTGATCTCTCTCGTATAATGTGATCAAATGCATTGTCAATAGGGATATGATAAATGCCATTACTTTTGTCAATTATCCCATACCTATTCAGAATTTTGTTGTCTCTTTCATGTAAATCATGTAGGGCTATCGGTTCAACAGAAGTCGATTGTTTGATCAATAATTCGCGATAATACACAAAATATGAATCCAAGCAAAGGAGTGAAGCTACCAAAATAAAGATGCAGATAATTGCAGAAACAATAATTGCTTTGACATTTACATCTTGTCGTTCATAGCCAACACTTTGTATGGTAGAATCACTTGAAATATGATCGGATGATTGGGTTGTACTCATGGTAAGCTGATAAATTTTATTAAGTATAATGAATTGAAGCTTTAATATCTGGATCGTTGATTGGCACAATTGAATGTGCAATCAAACGTTTCCAAAATACAAAAATAAATATTCCGCCTAGTCCAATTACCATCAATGGGTCCATCCATGTGAAATGGAAATGATGATGATAATTTGGCATTATGATCCAATACAAATCAATCCAGTGCATAACCAGCATCCATATGCAAATGAACGTCATACATATGATGCTGCGCTTGGGAACGCGACTCAATAAAAATAGGAAGGGAAAAACAAAATGACCAAAAACTATGAAAAGACTCAATGGTTTCCAATTACCATTCCAACGATGCAGATACCATTCAGTTTCTTCAGGTATGTTGCCATACCAAATCAAAAAATATTGAGAAAACGCTATATATGTCCAAAAAATTGTAAAAGCAAAGAGTAATTTTCCCAAATTATGTAAATGCTCAATTGATATTTCGTCTCGAAGTATGTTGTTATATCTGAGGAAAATGATTATCAGAGTTATGAAAGAAAGGATTGCAAGAAAACTACCAGCAAAAAAATAAACGCCAAAAATGGTTGAATACCAGTGTGGTGATAAGGACATCATCCAATCAAACGCAGCAAAAGTTTGGGATAAAGCATAGAGTACCATGCCTGGACCACTAATGTACTTTAACCGATCAATCAAAACTCGCTGATGTTTTTTATCTTGTTTAAGCGAAATTTTATATAAAAGAGTTGTCAATATTGTCCAAATCGATAAAAAAATAATAGCTCGCAGAAGAAAAAAATCAGAGTTTAAATAGGAAGATTTTTGTTGCAATAAAGCATCCTTAGCCACTTCGTCGGCATGAGTCCAATGGAATAGATCATGTAATCCAAAATAAATCGGGATAAAACAAACTATTAATAATGGGAAATTCATCATTACGCATTCCACTATTCGCCTGATTATGACACTCCAAGTAGCGCTAACTAAATGGTGAAGAAGAACGAAAAACATTCCTCCTAAAGCAATCGAAAGCCAAAACATAAATGCAACGAGATACGAATGATAAAACTGTCCACTATCGCTTTTATATCCCATGTAAGTGACAGCCAAACAAACCATACCAATTCCTAGGGAGAAATAAGCAACTAAATTAGCATCTGTTAAGCGATAATTTGTTTTTTCAAATTTCATGTATGTAAAACTTTTATTAAGTACATAATTTTATATCTAGCTTCCAGAACGGTAATAGTTCCATGACTATATATTGTTCTAGTTTTTCCTCCATAACAGGCCATTTTCTTAGTTGTTTAAGGGCTGAATTACATAGTTCATTAATTTTGTTACTCATGTAAATCGGGGTTGAGGAATTATCTTGGGCCAATGTGTATTTATGCCGTTTGATATCAGTTCCCAGAGTCTTTCCTAATCGTTCTTCATTTCCTGTAATATCTAGCCAATCATCTGCTAATTGGTATGCGGTTCCTAAATGATAACCAGCTTCTCGATATGCTGTGATCTGATCAGGATCTTCACTCGCACACGATTCAGCAACAAAGGCAAATAAAGGTCCTGTTTTTCCACGAGCAATTTGAAGACAAGTATCAACGTCGAGTTCATGACCACGAAAAATCAGTTCATGAGACATTTCCACAGTACAAATTTCTTTCACTTTGTCTAAAAATGACAATAGTCTGTTATGGGTACTCTGAGTTGCCAATAACTGTACTGAGCCACTGAAAAATAGATCTCCAATTAAAATGGCACCGGTTGAGCCTATTTCTCGCCAAAGCGATGGTTTCCCACGCCTGATTAATGCACCATCAATAACATCATCGTGAAATAAAGTGGCAACATGCACTAATTCAGTAGCGGCACAAACCGTGGTCAAATATTGTAAATCACCCCATTCTTTACTATATAGGCTCCATGCTAATCGTGTACGTAAGAGCTTACCTGGAACAAACAGATTGCGAATTTTTGCCACCACCATCTGGTTATCTGGGGTGGTTATGTCTGTACATATCGATTCAAATACTTGTGAAACTAACGATAGAGTTCCTTGAAGGAGTTCGGTTTGATAAAGATTATCCGTTGCAATTACCGACATAAATATTGTATGTGATTTATTGGAAATTCGATTGTGGTTTTAAGCCATTATGAGCCATCTAATTAGTTAAATTTCAGAATGTCGTAAATTATGAGTGGATGATAGAATAACAAGAGAACATCACAAATTTTCGTGAATCCATTTATTAGCTGTGTATTCCCATGCGTTAGAGTCGATTGAAGAATTGGTAATATTTTATAAAATTCGGTGTTCTTCCATGGACGAATTACAATATCATTATTGATAAATTCTTTTTAGAAATTTTTTTACCTAC
>CAZTTH010000041.1:0-29851 GCA_964615975.1 uncultured Lentisphaerales bacterium
AAATGCCGCGTTATTGTAATATTCCTTGAGCGTCGGACTGAGGATCATGCGATAATCTTCATCGAAAGAAATTAAATGCCGGTCAAAAGCGGCATCATAGGTTGCGGAAAGACACAGTCCATTGGCTGGATTCAGTCGGTTCTCTTCATCTTCCGCCCATCCGATAATATGGCTGGCACGCAAAACTTGGGGGACATTCAGCCCGGTCACACAACATTGCGTCCTGTAATCCGAAAGGATCATATCACGAAAAAATTCCTGATTCACCCGCGCCTTGATCAGCCTTGCCACATCCTTACCTTCTTTGATTGAGAGATCGATATCATTATCAGATACCAACTCTTTAATGCCCTTGAAATTCTTGCCAGCCAACCGTCTTCCAAGCGCGGCGGGATCAGGCTCTGGCTCATAATAGAGCTGCCAGAGCCCCTCTTTATATTGATGTAGGATCAGAAATTCTTTATAACTTTTTAACGCGGCGGAAAAGTAGCGAGACCGCCAGTAACTTGCTGGTTTCTCGCCCATGAAAATCCCAGACTCCCCCAAGCGCTGCTGTTCAAGAACATACTCATAAAGCTCAGCAATCCGTTTAATAGAGGCAACCGTCCACATGTCGTAACAGTTTGAAAATTTACTTCCGTTTTTTGTCAAAATCGGACCCAGCAAATCCAACGCTCGAACATAAGATTGAGCCTTGCCGCTTCCCGCGACATTCTGTTTTTCCATGTACTGGGAATAAAGGATTCGCATTCGATTTTCATCTGCAAAATTCGGTGCCATTCCAAGCATTTATCCTTATCCAAAATAATTACAATATATAGGGCACACTAAATCATCCTCAAATTTAATAAGCTGTTGTCTAAAATGGAAGTAACATGGCTGGTATTTCCCGCTGACGATCGGCTCAGCCGATGATTCAACCTTTTCACCTGTAAGTTCAGGGATTCCTATTTTATCATGTGGATCATGAAGGAAATAGGGCGATAGATTACCCGCGAAGCTTATGGTAAGTGGTTAGAATCGAGTATAATAAAGCTATAATTAAGAATTTGAACCACGGGATCAACAGAGCCGGCATCAGACCGCTATAGCAGCTCCATACTGAGGAGTTATTCCCTGGCGTTCTCTTATATAACATTAGAATCTATGGAGGAAAAATGGACATTACACTTCCACTTGATGAGATGACCGTCGATGATAAAATTAGAACAATGGAAACCTTGTGGGACGATTTGTGCCGAACAGCTGAAGAGATTCCTTCACCACAATGGCATGGTGAAATTTTGAAGGAACGAGAGAAAAGAATCAGGGAAGGCAAGGAACGATTTACTGACTGGGAAAAGGCAAAGAACGAAATACGAGAATCCCTGCAATGAAAATCAGAATCCTTGAATCCGCAAAAATGGATCTCAAGGAAGGATTTTGGTTTTACGAAAAACAAGATACCGGTCTTGGAACGTATTATTTGGATACGCTTTATGCTGACATCGATTCTCTCAGGCTATATGGTGGGATTCATTCAATACATTTTGGTAATTACCACCGAATGCTGTCTTCGCGGTTTCCGTTTGCGAGATATTACAGAATAAGTGAACGACATGTTGATATACATGCCGTGATCGACTGTCGGAAAGACCCGGCATGGATAAGGAAACGATTGTCTTAAAATCACTTTCGATGCCATTCCAGGCAGTGAGGTTTTCACCAATCGGTTAAACGTATCTTATTCACTAACTCATTTTCAGGCATTGTATTATGTAATTTGAATGGCAAGTAACATGGCTGGTATTTCCTGCGGTCGATCGGCTCAGGTGTTGATTCAATCTTTTCATTTGGTAAGATCGGGTATACCTCTTTTTTTAAGGGGGACTTGATGATTAAACAATAACTTGTGCAAATAGCAGGAATATTGTGGATTTTTAAACTATAATTTTAAATAAATTCGCCGCAAATCAGGAACTACTATTGGGCCGCCAACTTGACATTCTTCAATTACTGCGGAAACAACATGGACACGTTTAAATATACCGGGCAGTAATTCAAGCTGGCCGATACTGCTTAAAGCAATGATCGGTGTAGTAATGGAGAAAACAATCATAGCAATGCTGTTTCTCGATTAAAATCATCGGTGGTATCATCCAATAATTTGGCACCGGCTTCAAAGGCCAAATGCAGGAATGCGACACGAGCGATGCCCAGCCATGATGACGCAGTGCCAGATGATATTTTTCCTTCTTTGTACAGACTTATTGCTGCCTGTCGTTTGAGATAATCGGCAAATCCTTCAACATTCAGGTGCAGGGATAACAGCAATTCTGGTGGACAATCAATGTTAATGGTATTTTGCATATATTGGACCTCTTGATTTAGTTGGGTTAATCAATATAACGCTATAATTGCAGCTAAGATACAATCGCATCAAATTCTCAGGCAAAATCACCCCCATTTGAATTCGACATTCGGTGCCGCTCTAAGCTGGAATTTAGTGCCAGTACAAGTAATTAGCTTCTTCCAATTGAATTATATTTAGAGAAAAACAAAAGATAAGTTATTGTTTACGCCATAGACCAGAGAAGGATAACCTGGCAAAGGACTCGGGATGGGCTGGCCCGATATTCAACGGGAATAACCTTATAACCTATCACCTGGGTGGGAAACAAGATGAAACAGGATTCGAAAAATGGGCAGACGGAATCAGCAGGGTTATATCCACGCTCAGAGGCCGCACTGGTGGAGTTGGAAAAGTGGATAAGAGACTCCGGGTTTACGATCACAAAGGCGGAACAAATTTTATAACAGCCGGCACTAAGGCTTAATTGCCACGCGGCGAGATAAGTGCTTATTACCAGTATGGGCACAATAAAGTGACAAGCATATGCCAAAGCCATCTGACAATCTAACCAACCAGGAAATTCCCGGATATCTGGGCTTTGGAATGCTTGATCCGCATTCTGTCAGGTGTGAAGACGATAAGGTCCTTTTCGAGTATTGGGTTGGCAAGGATCTGGTTTATGAGATCATACTTCGGGAAGACAGCTGCATGATCGTGGAGCATTTCGAAGGCGAAAATGCCGGCATGTCACAATATAAAACCCTCGAGGAAGCGTTTACCTATCATTTGATCTCAATCCCGCTGCATAAGAACAAGCGCTTTATCAGCCTGTGTAAACGAATTACCAAAAATCGCAATATTTATGTTCAGTTGACGGGTGAAGGAGGGCGGCAATCGGTATACTATCCTGCCGGCTACCTTTTCGTCCTGCGACAGCCGATAGCCACATGTAACCAAGCCGCCTGGGATGCTCTTAAAGAAAAAATTAAAAACGAAGACCAGGATTTCCCCCTGCAATTATCAGGCGAATCCAATGGGGTGATGCTACGCCTACTGAAGTCAGGTAAAGTGGATGTTGAAAACATTATTGTCGGAGATTGCGGGGCGATGCTGCTGGATCTTGAAGATGCCGTGAATCTGATCTGGGAGAGCGGAGTTGTGCCAGATGAGAAAGAATACCGGCTTTCAGTAATGGAGATCTCACAGTCTGTTGCCAATGGAATCCAAATCTGTCCCGGTGCCCCCGGGAGTAAAATTTCCGCATTCTCTGTCTGCATAACCGATAATATGAAAATGTCTGTGGATCAATTACGCGCGATTTTCGCTGATCAGACCAGGAATTTTCATATGAATCTGTGAATCTGAAGCCTGAAGCAAGGTTTTTCACTTTGTCTTCACCCACATAACGTAACCGGTTTCCAATGAGAACCCGGCACGGTAAAAAATGTAATGATGCGACTTCAGCCCAAACCATCTTTTCCGAATGAAAATGTTGACAGTGTGATTGATGATATGTTTGTTCTTTTCTCTGTTAACTCCGTTACCTCCTGTTAAAATTTTATTGTTTTATAAAACCACGAAATCCCTGAACCACACGAACATCCGCGCGACCTGTCCGTCCGAAGCCTTAAGGCGAAGGAGGATCCGCGGTCAAGAATTCCTTCATGCCTGATCGTTCCAGAAATGTGTGTGCTTAATATTGGCGAATATCGCCACAGCGTTTATACTTAAAGCAGGTTATAATAAAATACAGGAGGCTCATCATGGGTGGCAGAAGTTTGAATCTATCTTTGACCGATGAATTGCGTGTATTCATCGATGAAAATTCTGGTGATGGAAGTCTGTATGCGACACCAAGCGAATATCTTCGGGCGATTCTGCGCAAGGAAAAAGAACGCCAGGAAGCTGCGGAACTGCGTGACACAATTTTAGAGGGCTATAATGACATAATTGAAGACCGGACGATCTCATTTGCCGGCGATGTTCGAGACGTAGTCAAAGAAGCCAAAAGACGGGATAAAAAAGGCTGGAAATAATGACCCAGGTCAGATTCACGCGACGTGCTGCTTTCGACCTTGATGAAATCGAAAAATATTCGATTAAAAAATGGGATAAAAATACGGCCGGTAGATATCTTGATGACATTAACCTGGCGGTCCAACGCTTAAAAGATCATCCCGCCCTATTGCGGGAAATCCCCACGATATCAGGTCTTCTAAAATTTTACCGGGTCCGCGAGCATTTTCTGGTCTGTGATATCATCGATCAAACTCTCTATATCGTCGCGGTGAAACACGGGCATATGGATTTGCCGGAACGCATCAGCGAACTCGAGCCGACTCTGGTCAAAGAAGCGGAGTTCTTACATGCAAAAATTGTCCGCACTAAATCCCGCAAATAAAATCTGCGGTCTAACACGCTGGCTCAATCCTATTTTCCAGCAAGGCTTAAATGTGCTTTCCATTGAAGTCCCGATGTGGCGGAGTCTCAATCAAAGAGTTTTAACCACGGATTGCACAGATTGACGCGGATAATTTTGATCAGTAGGTGTGGCTTATGCGTTCGAAATAATCCGAGAGAAGTTGGAATTTATTCTGGCGAACAGTCTTATCCGCGAATATCAGCGTTATCCGCGGTCAAGAATTCCTTCAGCCTGATCGTAGTCTGGACTTGGGGGATAATTTTTAACCACAGATTGCACGGATTAACGCGGATAATTTCGATCCGGCAGTGAGGTTTATGTATCTTTCGTTTGAAGGCTACGCCATCAGGCGAACCGGTCATATTCTCCGGTGAGAATATTAAACCTCGCCACGATTATAACCTCCGAACGTTAGCACCTGTTATTCTGCATAAAGAATCCGTGAATATCAGCGTTATCCGCGGTCAAAAAATCCTTCCTGCCTGATCGTGGCATGGAGAATTCCAGTGCCAGACAGTACAAAGGTGGAATTTTTGGATCTGTTTATAAAAACTGGTTGCGAAAATCAACAAGCTGGAAAATTTGAAAACCAGATGACAATTGGCATAAGAGATCAATACATTGTTGAATGAATTGAGGCGGATGGCATCGCCACGGCATCGTTGCCTACCAGGAAGTATTTCACCGAGGAGATGATCATGGCAATTGCAGTTGACAGATTTCCCAAGGATACTGTCATCGACTACTACAAGGATGTTCGCAGGAATCTTCAGAACGGAGATATTCTGATTTGCTCTGGAAGCGGGGTCTTTTCGTCGATGATCCAGCAAACCACCCGGAGTGTCTGGAGTCATGTCGCCTTCGTTCTCCGACTGGACTCAATTGATCGTGTCATGCTGCTGGAAAGTGTCGAACCGATTGGGGTGCGAACGGTCCGTCTTTCCAAGTATCTCGAAGACTATGGCAATGACGGCAAGGCCTACCCCGGCGGTCTGGCCATCATTCGAAACCGGAACTTCGCGAAACAGGTTGGCTCTCAGGGGCTTAAGCAGCTCGCGCAATACGCCGTCGATCAATTCGGCTATCCCTACGATAACGACGAGATCGCGAAGATTGCCGCCCGCATCCTTGCCGCCAGGATTCCCTTTACCAAAAAACAGAAGAAGAAAATCGCACCCGACCGGGAGTTTATCTGCTCTGAGTACGTCGCCCGATGTTATGCGCAGGTCGGTCTGGAGATCAAGTGGAATCAACTCGGATTTGTGGCGCCAGCCGATTTCGCGGCAGATCCAAACTTTGATCTTGTCGCCGTCCTCAAGCAAAAGTGACGTCCGCTAATGGGTTCGGCTCAATGACGATTAAAGCCGACCTCAATTGATTGGGCTGACAGGAGGTCGCGCTAAACAACATAGTTAATTAATCGCATTCAGGGGGGTTGAATAATTGCCGACGGAACTAGAAATGAACGACAAACAAAACATCGAAAAATCATGTTGTTACAGCATGATCCTTTGTTTTCAGGAACAACAAGCCAAATAAGCTTGATAATGCCGACAAATCAGGAGAGAGTTAAACGCAAAAAATTTGATAGGATATGAGGGGGGAGAGGTTTGTTTTAATTTTTTTCCAGAACATCGTTTGTGGTTCAGAAGAACCTGTGATCCCCAATCAACCCCAATCAATTCACAGGCCGGGTGGAAGCGGCTATATGGTGTCGTTCGGGGTACCAGCGTCAGGGTTCAGATTATTTCGTCTTCTAAGATACCGATACAGTTTTATGGATACGCTAATGGTAATCAGGTAAAGCAAAATGGGTATAACAACCATCCATTTGAGCTCGAGAAAAAAATCCCTTGGAGATGCGGCGGTATGCAAAATTCCGGCGTAGGTAAAGGCGGCAAAGAATGTCAGCGGCGCGCCACCAACGAGTGTAGTTAAAAAATACTTAATCCATCCCATCGGCAACAAAGCCATGCAGTAATTCATCTGAGCAAACGGTAAACTGGATAATCGAACGACAATATTGATCCATCCGGGATCAATCCCGGAATACCGTTGTGAAATTTCTTTGGTTTTGTTAAGAAATTCTTCCTGGGCGATAAAACGGCTGCACATATACGCCAGCATTGCCCCGGAATTATGGCCGATGACCATTAGAAAGTACCCGATCCAGGGACCGTATAGAAAAACGGCTATAAAGGTAAAAACTGTGGAGGGAACCATGCCGGCAACACCTATGGCGGTAGCCAAAATCACGAAACCATATTGGAATATCCCGAATTGAGCAATAAAAACGCTGATGCCATTCAGATGATTTTTATCGGCGAAGTCACCCTTGACATAGAAAGTCATGCAAGCGGTGAGAATCAATAACGTTAACATAATCCGAAAAAAAAATCGCGGGTTGGAGCTATTTCTCATCTGATGCAAATCAGAAATCAAATATGGTTTGCTCATCTTTGTCAGACGGACGAGGCAATTGCTTTGGGTTAAGCTGGAAGACGACGTTGCCGCTTATTTGATGTGGAGCCCAAAGCCATTGGGCATCTGGGGGCCAGTCGCCAATGACCTGAAATGATTCTATCACTTCGGGGGTCATCCACGTATTGGATGAGGAATTTTGACCTTGGCACAGCCAATATTTCTGGTTGCTGTCAAGGCTGTAACCGGCTAACGTTCCTCGCATTAGAAGTCCGTATGTAGTGCGCTTACTGCTGACATCAACGCGAATATTCGGATGATCCAAATCCAGTCGGGGAAATGAGAAAACATAAGATTCCTTCTTTTTCAAATGCTCCCCCCTTCCATATAGTTTATCGTTTACAAACCAACGAAAGTTGTAGATTCCATGTATGCGAACTTGTTCAACGTCCAGTTTGCCGTCGACTACGTTATAATCCAACCGCAATACAAAAGGGTGTTTGCGGGGTAATTCTATCCAATCGGCTTTCCAGGTTTGTTCATATTGTTCGTTGCTCGGTTGTTTCATCTCAGGTGCAGACCAATCAGCTGGATCAATGGTCTTATCCAGCCACTTGCGACTGTGAATTAAATTCGGAGAGGTCGAATAATTCCACCAGCCACCTGTGCCGATGTATGAATTCGTTCCTAAAACCCGGAAATGCAATCCGGTATTATCTCCGAGATATCGTACCAGTCCGGAAACTGCAATGTAGTTATGTCCTTCCTGCATTGAAATCGGGATGATCACTTCCCGCGAGTCAGACATCGAGGCAATCTTATCTCCATTATGGTAGATGTCGATATCGGCATTGCCCGCTACCATAAAACTGCTTTGGTTAAATTTGAGACGGTCTAAATAGCGCGAAGTGCCATGACCCAGGCGGCGATGATTTTCCCATTGTTTGGCGAGTGCATTAAGCGCGGATGTGATGTCTGGTTGCTGGCTGCTCCGGTCAAGTTTTTCCGCTGGATCATTGCGCAGATTGAATAGATAATCTTTATCACGATATAACTTTTTAATCAACTTATAGTCGCCTTGTACGACCCCTGCAATTATACCGTCGTCGCCATTGGAAAGAAATATCGTCCGATTCTCCGGCAGTGAATGAAGCAAACTATATCCTTCCAGTTCTGCCAAGTCGTCCCTGGCAATTTCTGTCATATCAAGGATTGTCGGCAGGATATCAATATGACTTGTGAGTTTATCGAGAATTATGGGGCGGGGAAAATGCCCGGGATAGGCAATAATCAGGGGGACTCGAACTAATTCTTCATATACGCCGTTTGAATGTCCGGTTAAATCGTCGTGCTGCTTGAAAGCCTCGCCATGGTCAGCAGTCAAAACAAAAATTGTTTTATTGAATAAATCGCGAAATTTCATATATCGGATGATCTCTCCCAGGACAGCGTCATTCTCTCGCATGGCGTTTTTGTAGCGTTCAAATGAATTTGTATCTGCGAAATTCTGGCGGCTATAATATGGCCAATGAGCATTTGCAGTGCGATAAAAGAATATGAAGGGTTTATTGTCAGGAATGCTGTCAATTTCTTTAAACATTAAATGCATTGCCTTTTCTTCTAGCGTATAGCTGTCCGGAAAGGACTTAAATTCGCTAGAATTCATGTCATAAAATATATCGCAGTCGGGATGCCTGAATAATTTGTAGTACTCCCGATATTCCGAGGACCAGGCATAAAATGCGCCGGTCGTATAATCAGCCTGTTTGAAATAGCTGAAAAGATTTTTTCGCTGAATCCACTTCGTATCCTGAAATGGTAATTCACCGAAATTCGGCAAATACAATCCCGTCAGAATGGACCAGTCTGACCCGGCCGAAGCACCCCCGTTAACGCTATAATGACGCATGCTGACCATGCCGTGCGCAGTTAATTCCGCGAAATTTTTCATGGGTAGTCCCGCAGAAGAGCCGTAGTACGACATATACGATGATCCGACCGCTTCGTAGTCGATGAACAGGATATTTGGGCGCTGGTTTGAGGACTTTAATTTCACCAGAGGATCGGGGCTGAAATCCTTTTCGGGAAGACTCAGGCGCAATGGTCTGTGTTGGGCAATCCTTACTGCGACTTCCGTTGTGCGAAATTGCGGAGCATCCTTAAGCATTCCCCCAAGTGTATCCACCCGGGCTGTTTTATTGAATACAAATAACAATGCTGCCACTCCAGCCAGAGCAAAGTGGCATTTGTGCCACCTTGATGATGATGTATTTCTGGCGATAACCGCAGGCAGCTTAAGAAACACGCCGGTCGCGGCGATCAAGCTGATGATTAGATTGGCATAAAGAAAGCCGTCCCAGATATGCGTAATTTCATCGCTTGGAGCCGAATATTTGAATACTCGTGTTCCACCCTCGATCAGCCGTGCATAGGTAAAGGGAGAGTGGAAAAAGTGCCAGTGGAAATCATTAAAATAGTTAAAGGCAATAACTAAAATATAAAAAACATATGCAACCAGGGAGGAAAAAAGTTTAAATCTGGCTGGCAGGGTATATAGCAGGCCTAAAATAAATGACGATAGCAACCAGTTGCCTGTGATGCCGCAGAGGTGCTCTGTCTGTCGATCTAATAATGATAAAAAGAATTGGGTAACATGGAGAGATGTATTCCAGAGAAGCAATTTGGCGAGAAATGAAGTCTTTACGTCGATTAGTGAATAATTATTATCCATAAAGTTTAAGGGTTATCGCGATAAAATGAGGTGCCGAGGGGATAGAGTTATACTCTACTTCCGGGTATTTATAATCTCTATTGCCTATCTCCATTTTCAGGGGAAAAATACCACCATCCTTGTATCATTGTATGACCCCATATTGCCAGACATTAGCGATTCAGATTCCAAATAGCCCAGTTAAGAATCGCGGCAAATGAAACCCATGCGATATAGGGAATCAGTAGAACCGCTGCTAATGGTACGATTTTCCAAAAGCTGATCAGTGTAACCAAAATCGCGAACCACAGGGCGACAATATCCACTAAAGCGAAGAGCGGGTTATGCATTCCAAAAAATAACCATGACCACGCTCCATTCAGAATTAACTGAAATACATAAATTGCCAATGGGCCGGACGCACCGCTAACGCCATATTTTTTCCAAACCAGCCAAACGGCCGTGGCCATGAGGATATAGAGAACAAACCACACCGGGGCAAAGACGGCATCAGGCGGTGTCCATGCGGGTTTGGCAAGTTGCGCATACCATTCACCAGGCAGGTAGCGGGCGCCAAACGCCGCGGCGATGAAGGTAATGAGCAGCCAGAATATGGCGCCGAAGATCAATTGAATCGTGGTCATGGATTATCTCGATTTAAAGTAGGAAACTTGTTTTGGTGATGATTGCTAAACAGGATGACACAACATAAACAGAGGTTTAAAATCCTCAGCGCCAAATCGCCCCAATGAGAGTGGACAATAAACTCTGCGGTCCTCTGTTAGCTCCTGTTCAAAAATTCTGCTGGGTGCGGCTTTGTCCCATCGGCGGTTTTCAGTTTTCTTGGGTTATTTAATCAATAAAATATACCGGTCACCATCAGGTTTTCGAAAATTCTGGCTTCATGTCCATTATGCCTGCAAGGCAGTAATATTTCAGGCCATATATATGTTTAACGCTTTTTACCCCGATAAGTTCAAATGGGAAGGAATGGGGGTGACCCCCGCTTTCACCTCTTACCTCTCTGTGCTATGGTTCACGGCAAGTAATCCATGGAAAGGCGCGATAATCGGTATCGAATGAGATGATTTCTTGTATGCCGTGCTCTTTCATGAGGACAGCGGTATGGAAATCGTGCAATAAATTTTCGGATAATCAATGAATCTGATGACGACACTCATGTACTACTACGATATCTTCAGGAGTTAACAGAAAAGAAAAGAGTGGATTATGGACTGGATGACCAGTAACAATTACCAGTTTGGCGGTTTATGGAATGCTCCTTTTGCATCCTTCAGTAGATCCGGAAATTGGCATTGGGATAGGGTGTGTTTGCGAATGGCCTTGCGTCAAAAAAAGCAGATGCTGTAAGGGTTCAAGGCTATGTGCCTCATTGCCGAAGATAGGGAGAGTTAAAATAACGTCGAGAGGTAAATGGAGTATCTTATTAATCCCGATCACCGACGGCATCAAGATCGGTATCCCAACAAGTAAGAGCGGCCAAGGATTCCTGCTGCCGGCTTTTCCAGAGATCGTAGTTATTTTGCATGATTAGCCAGCTTTCCGGGGAAGTGCGCGTGACTTGCCCAACTCGCAAGGCTACTGCTGGCGTGATGGGAGCTCGGCCATGAAGAATCACCCCTAATTTGCGTGTCGTTAACCGCAATCGCCGCGCCGCCTCAGTGATCGATAACCCGAGAGGTTTAATCACATCTTCCCACAGGACGATGCCGGGATGAATGGGTTGGCGTTCAGTTGTTGTCATCTTCGAATTCCTCAATGATAATCTAAATAATCGACATTAACCACGTCAGGTCCGTTAAAGGAAAAGGTCACCCGCCAATTGCCGGACACACTTACCGCCCAAGAATCTTTCAACCGCCCCGTCAATTTATGAAGCTTGTAACCCGGTAAGTTCATGTCCCTGGGTGACAAAGAGGCGTTTAAACGATCTAAAATACGCTCTAACTTCTCAGCATGATGGTAAGTGATTTTACTGGTGTCACGGTGGATGAAAAATTGTTCTAATCCTTTGTGTTTGAACGACAGAATCATAATTTGCCATCACTTAACTTAGTTTTTAGATGATATTTCACAATCACTTAAAATGAAATTTTATCCTATTTCTGCCGGTACAAAAAGCAGAAGCCGCAATCACTTGCGGCTTCGCACCCCATCGCCGAAGCTAGGGGGGGACTGAAATTAGGTTTGCATTCTGGCTTATAAATATAATGAAAGTATCCGAAATTCAAAGACATATCAATAAATGCAGGTAGACAAATAGATCATCAATCACGAACATTCTATTGCCTTATGATTTCCAGTATCTGTTTTTCTCTTTTGGTTAAATTTCTAGCGGTAGCGAGCAAGGCAAGGATTGGCTGGTTTTTTTCGCATTCGGACAACTTATTGAATCCATAATTAGCCATGGAGGTCTGACCCCATTTTATAAAGAGAAAGAAAGCAGTTTTTCATGCCAGCGATGTGTGTGGGACTGGGGGTTCTGACCTCATTTACCTGGCATCTTATACTATATTTCACTATTAAAATCTCATATAACGGCCAAGTTTATCTGCTTTTAAAAATATATTTCTTTATACCCGAATATCTTACGAAATTTTTAATGGGTCAGACCCCGAATTCGCTTATACATTCAAATTCGGACAAATTCGGCAAGGCAGTAATATTTCAGGCCATGTATATGTTTAACGCTTTTTACCCCGATAAGTTCAAATGGGAAGGAATGGGGGTGACCCCCGCTTTCACCTCTTACCTCTCTGTGCTATGGTTCACGGCAAGTAATCCATGGAAAGGCGCGATAATCGGTATCGAATGAGATGATTTCTTGTATACCGTGCTCTTTCATAAGGACAGCGGTATGGAAATCGTGCAATATATTTCCGGATAATCGATGAATCTGATGACGACACTCATGTACTACTGAGAGATGAATATTGGTTTCAGTGATTAGTACACAGCTATTGTCGGTGAGCAGCGTGGTGATGAACTCGTAAGCCTGATCGAAGCGCTAGGGTTGTAAAAAGACTTTCTTGTGCGTTGCAACGCGGAAAAATTCATATACGATTCCCCATGTCAAACCCCAATTTTCATTCCCGGCGAGGTAGGATTCCAGTGCTGCCTTTGACCTGGCGTGGTCAATAGAGTCGCGATTTATTGTATGCAGCAAGACATTTGTATCGACAATAAACATCAGTTGTCCATTACTGTATATAACTCGTCACGATTATTGATGTCTACGGTTGGTTGTCCCATCGAAAAAGAATTTATGGTAATTTTTTTATCTTTCTGATTCTTGCGATTGTCTTCAGCCAGCATCCGCAGCTCAAGAGCTTCTGAAATAAATTGGGACAACTGGATTCCTCTGTGTTTAGCCAAATCTTTTGCACGGATAAAAATTGTATCTGGGATAATAATTGTCGTTCTCATCAGACCTCCTTTATACTGCTATCAGTCAGGAAATTGTTTTATTTACAAGATCATTCCTGAATGAATGCTTGAGCATAAATTCAATATGCCGGTATGTCAATTCATCTGAAACAATAAAGTGAATCACGTTTTTTATAACACATTAACGGGCTGCTGAGGTCAACTATGTATATACCAAGGTATACCGGGTAGGGGAACGACAGCATTGAGATGAGAGAAGAGTGCAGAAAATAAATGGCGGGGTTGACGGGATTCGAACCCGCGACCTCCACAGTGACAGTGTGGTGCTCTAACCAGTTGCGCTACAACCCCACCGAAAGAAACGGCAGGGAAATAAGGTAAATGAATCGCTTGTCCCTACAAGTGACTTTTAAGAATTTTTACGCGCCGAATTCAGGTTTGATGATCTTTATCTCCGGGAATCCGGCAATAATCGCGGTGATTTCGCTCTCCAGAAATATCAGTACCGGATTGGCTCCGGCATCGAGTGTGACATACACCGGCAGACCCGTGCCGCGCAGTTTCCATAGTCGCTGCAGGATATCCAGCGTTCCGGGCTGCCAATAACATATCGGCGGCCAGGCTGCCAGCATGGTGGCATGCATGGTCAAGGCATTCTGTTCTGAAATCTCGCCAAAGCGGTGAAAATCCTGCATGGCAATTGCCTGCCTCAATGCCCCCAAGTCCCGGGTTACCGTTTCCGGCCAGGCCGAATAAAGGGGCGAGCTGACGACTGTTTGTTGCATCGCGGCGCGGGATGACAGGGATTTTTCCTTATCACTGACCTTGATAATTCCCAGGCGCAACTCCGGCCAGCGATAAGATAATGGCAGGGCATGGCTGTCCATGCCGGAAGCCAGTGATCCCGCCTGCCACTCGACAAAGCCGTGATGGAGCGAGCGGCAGGCGCTGCCACTGCCCAGGCGCGCCAGGATGGACAGATCGCGGTCCGGCAATTGCCATGAAAACAAATCATTGAGCGCCAGTATTAATGCTGCATAACCCGAAGCGGACGACGCCAGGCCGCCGGCAGTAGGAATATTGTTGGCGGTTTCGATGTGAAATGCGGGTGCATCTGTGGTGCGAAACAAATTCAGATAAGCGCTAATGCGATGGTAGAATTCCTGGTCTTTGGTGATTTCCCGACCATTCAGAATAACTGTATCGTCACAAGTCTGCGACAATGAAATTTTAGTGGTTGATCCCAGTGGCGGCAAGGACAATGATAGACTGGAGGTTACGGGCAGATTCAGTTCCTGATCACGTTTCCCCCAGTATTTGATCAAGGCGATGTTGATCGGCGCGAAGGCTTGTCCCTGAGGCTGCAAGCGCACGGGCTTATCGGTGAGTATTTCTCTAATAACATCATTCTTTTTCATTAACGATTTTCTCCACCATGATTATTTCGTCTCCAATGAGACCCTTATATACCGACTTCTATTATCCCGCCACAGGCGTGGGACAAGCAAATTCAGACCTCTGATATTTCTGGATGATTTAATTCGATCGTCCCTGACAGGACTGTGGATGCGAACGTCAATAGCAATCCCGCCAATAAATGAGCGGGCTACTTTCAAGCATCCCCACAAGGGATTGGGAATTAATAAGCTCATTTGGTTTTGATTTTTTCATTGGTGGATAGAAAACAATTACAACGGACGTATCCCGTCAGAGACGATTGAATGGTCTCGAATAATCTGGCGTGATCTGATTTTCTGTTTGGTTGCGGTTCCGCCGCGTTAGGTTTTACTCTTATTACATTGGCATGTTTTCGCGTTTCTCACCACTATTCCCCAATTTATTCCCTCCATCATTCAGAATGCCTGATGACACATGCAAACCGGATGGATCATGGAATAATGTTCGTTGCATAATCTACTCTGCCAAACTATTGTCAGGGTTATGAAAAGGACACGACCACTCAACATGAAAGCGACAACCATCGCCACCTATCGGTTACAATTCAATCCCGGATTCCGATTCGAAGATGCCGGTAAAATCATTTCCTATCTATGTAACCTGGGCATCTCGGATATCTACTCCTCACCCATATTCCAAGCCACTCCCGACAGTACCCACGGCTATGATGTGGTCGATCCCAATCGCATTAACCATGAACTGGGCGGCATGCCGGGTTTCAAAGCCGTGAATGACCGGGCCCGGCGTCACGGGTTGGGCTGGATTCAGGACATCGTTCCCAATCATACCGCCTTCAGCGGTGATAATGTCATGCTCATGGATGTATTCGAACAAGGGATGGTCTCGACATTCCGTGATTTCTTTGATATCGACTGGCAGGCGGGCGAGCGGAAAAAGGTATTGGCGCCTTTCCTGGGAAGCTCCTGCGTCGACTGCCTGGCCAAGGGAGAGATCACGCTTGACTGGTCCGTCGACGGCTTGAGCATCAATTATTATTCACTGAAGTTTCCGGTTAAACTGAGCTCATATCACACTGTTTTTGCCGGCTGCGCGGATAAAATTGGCGCCATGCAGGGAAGCAACACGGGCGCCGGTAATGTCGGCGAGCGTGTGCTGGCCATACTCAAGCCATTCTTATCGAGCAGGCAAAAAAAAACATTGACTCTAAAGAAAATCCGCTGGGTCAAGCGCCAACTGTGGGATGAATATCAAAAATCTCCCGATCTGCGGGAATATATCGATTGTTGTCTGACCCGATATCGAAAGCAAAAGTCCGATTCCGATGTCCGGCAATTATGGGAGCAGCTCCTTGACGAACAAGTCTACCGTTTGGTGTGCTGGCGACAGGCGGATGAGGATATCGATTATCGGCGCTTCTTCACTATCAATGGCCTGATATCGATGCGGGTAGAGAAGGCAAGCGTCTTCGATCATACTCATGATTTGATCTGCCGAATGGTAAAATCCAAAGCCTTCACCGGTGTGCGGGTGGATCATATTGACGGGTTGTATGAGCCTGCCAAATACCTGTCCCGATTAGTGAAAAAATTGGGCATGAACCGGATATGGGTCGAAAAGATTCTCGCGGTGGATGAACTTCTGCCGGAATCCTGGCCGATTCGGGGAACTACCGGCTATGATTTCCTCAACGCGGTCAACGGCGTATTCTGTTGTCAGCCCAACGAAAAATCATTTTCCCGGCTTTACCACGAATTGACTTCATGCCTGGAAGAGTGTGGCGCCATTGCCATGACACAAAAACGCCTGTTCCTGAATCAACAGATGGCGGGAGACCTTAAACTCTTATTGCGGCGGCTGCGTCAATGCCTCTCTGACAAGCGCAATGAAGATGATCCTTCAGACCGTGATCTGACCCGGGCATTAAAGGAAATTCTCATTCATTTTCCGGTCTATCGGACCTATATCGAGACCTATCCTGTTTCCGCTTGCGACCGCGAGATTCTTCAATCCACATTATCGCAAGTGGGTAAAATGTCGCCGGAACTGATGCCGGCATTGACGGTTATCAAGCGCTGTTTGCTGGGGGAAGACAAGGAGAAAATCAGCGCCAGGCTGAGCCGAGCGCGGCGCCAATTCATCAAAAGATTTCAGCAGCTCAGCGGACCGGTCATGGCCAAAGGATTTGAGGATACCACGTTATACCGCTACAACCGCCTGCTCGCCCTGAACGAAGTCGGAGGCGAACCGCATTCATTTGGTTGGGATCTGGCGGAATTTCACAGGTTTAACCTTGATCGGGGAGAACAATGGCCGGACACCATGAACGCCACTGCCACCCACGACACCAAACGCGGCGAGGACATGCGCGCCCGCTTGCATGTGCTGTCGGAAATTCCCGCTGAATGGCGCCAGCAGGTACTCGCCTGGAAAACCCTTAACCGGGAGATCAAGACCAGGATCGCAACGCAGTTATTTCCTGACGACAACATGGAATATTTCATTTACCAAAGCCTGCTGGGCGCCTGGCCTTTTGTCAGTTTGGAAGCGGACAATTTTGTTGAGCGCATGCAAAATTATCTGATCAAAGCGGCGCGTGAATCTCAGGCTTTTACTACCTGGACCTCCCCTAATCAGGATTATGAAGCGGCATTAAAACGTTTCGTTACCGGTATCCTGTCTGCCGCGACGGGGAATCACTTCTTGCCGGCATTTCTGCCATTGCAACAGAAAATCGCTTTTTATGGCGCGTATAATTCCCTCTCCCAAACCCTGATCAAAGTCACCGCGCCCGGTATTCCCGATATTTATCAGGGCACTGAATACTGGGATTTGAGCCTGGTCGATCCGGATAATCGGCGGCCAGTCGATTATCCGGCGCGGATTTACACCTTGAACGACATGTTAAAACGCGAGCAATCCGACCTGACTCCATTGCTCCGGGAGTTACAGGCGCAGTGGCAGGATGGGCGGATCAAACAATTTTTACTCCATCGCAGTCTGCAGGCGCGGCGGGAGTATGGAACCCTCTTCCAACGTGGTGACTATCTCCCCCTGAAAGTATCAGGAACTCACGCCGATCATGTCATCGCGTTTGCGCGCCGCTGGCTTTCTGATGGTTGGGCGATCACTATTGTGCCGCGCTTCCTGACAAACCTGATCAAGGTAGGAAAAGCGCCACTGACCAGAGCGGTATGGGGGGACACCTGGGTTATGTTGCCTTCCGCGGCGCCGGGACAATGGCGGAATTCGATTACCAATGAAATCCACACCTGCTCGCGGCGAATCAGCATCGGTGAAGTCTTAAATCAATACCCTGTCGCCCTGTTGAAGGATTACCAGAAATGACATCACGACACAATGGAATTTTAGTGCATCTTACCTCTCTGCCATCGCCATTTGGGGTGGGCGATCTGGGACCTGAAGCCCATCGCTTTGTCGATACATTGGCGGCAGCGAAACAATCCCTATGGCAGATTCTGCCCATTAACCCGACCACCCCCGGGTTTGGCAATTCCCCCTATGGGAGTTACTCGTCGTTTGCCGGCAATCCGCTCTTGATCAGCCCTGAATTTCTGGTGCGGCCAGGTTATCTGCGTGAAGCGGATATCAGTAACGTCCCCGATTTTCCCGCGTCACGGGTTGATTACCATGCCGCCAGCAGGTTCAAACAACAGCTCTTCTGCCTGGCGTGGGAGAGACGAAAAAAAAAGCTTGCCGATGACCGGCGGTTTCTCGAATTTTGCCGCGAACAATCCGCCTGGCTCAATGACCACGCCCTATTCTGTGCCCTCAAGAATCATTTCAAGGGATCGGTCTGGAACGAATGGGACAAACCGATTCGTGATCGTAAAATGAAGACATTGCAGCTTTTCCGGCAAGAACTGAAAGTCGCGATTCAGCAGGAACAGTTTCTGCAATATCTCTTTTTTGAGCAATGGACCAACCTCAAGTCGCATTGTCATAAAATGGGGGTGAAGCTGGTCGGGGATTTGCCGATTTACGTGCATTATGACAGCTGTGATGTCTGGTCGCATTCCAAGAACTTCAAGTTGGATAGCCGTAAAAAACCGGTAGTTGTGGCGGGTGTGCCGCCCGATTATTTCAGCGCGACCGGACAACTCTGGGGCAACCCGGTATATGATTGGGATTGGCAAAGCCAGGATGGTTATCGCTGGTGGGTCAGGCGATTCGCCATCAGCCTGAAACGGTTCGATTACCTGCGCGTGGATCATTTTCGCGGCTTTGTTGGCTATTGGGAGGTGCCCGCTACTGAGGAAACCGCCATCAACGGGTACTGGGTAAAAGCGCCGGCGGATGATTTCTTTGCGACTTTGCGGACAACGTTTCGTCAATTGCCGCTGGTCGCGGAGGATCTCGGTGAGATTACCCCCGATGTTCGGGAGGTCATGCACCGCTTTGACTTTCCCGGCATGAAAATCCTCCTCTTTACTTTTGGCGAGGACACGCCTGACAATCCCTATTCGCCACACAATTATGACCGGCGATATTGGGTATACCCCGGCACCCATGACACTAATACCATCAAAGGCTGGTATCAGACCGAATTGCCGGCCAGTAATAAAAAACGACTTCGGCAGTACCTTGGCAAGCAGGTCACCCACCACACGGTTTCCTGGGATTTGATCCGGCTGGCCATGGGTTCGGTAGCGGAAGTGGCCATTATTCCATTGCAGGATGTGCTCGGGTTGGGTGATGAAGCCCGGATGAACATTCCGGCAACATCCTCCGGCAACTGGGAATGGCGTTTCACCGCCGCACAGTTAAACCCAGACATCATCGAGCACCTGGCATCATTGACCAAACTTTATGGCCGGGCGCGATGATCAATGGATCCCCGCCTATTCATTCAGGTGGCGAAGATTTGTCTGGAAGAAATAGACAATTAAAGAGACGCCGGAGATTTTTTACCACTCAGTCTAATTCAACATAGGCAGAGAAGAATGCTGAAACGCGATAAAATAAAAACGATTGGCAGGTTCAAAAAATTGATCCCCATCGACATGATTGACACGACCTATGCTGCGAAACATTTTCTCAGTCCAACGGAAGCAATGGTCAAGAAATACCAGTCATCACCATCCGATACTGCTTGGCGGGAATATGAAAATGAATACCTGAAGATTATTCAGGAACGTTTTGAGAAAAACCAGGAACTGTTTGATGTGTTGGCACGAAGAGCGATGAACGAAAATGTCAAACTCGGTTGTTTCTGTCCCACCCGAAGGATTCCGGATGTCTATATGTGTCATACGGTAATTGCCTTGCGATTCATGCAGGAAAAGTACCCAGAACTGGAGGTGGAATTACCGGTCATTACCTCATGACTTGCTGAACATTCAAATATTATCCTACCTCACTAATGCCGAAATCCGATCGATATTGATTTCAGGCGAAACAAGAATAGAAAAAGCAATTCTTATTGGACGAAAACCAGGTATCCAATCCCCGGTTGTAAAGGTTCATGGGCAACGACGAATTTCGTTTTATCCCACATCCAGATCAAGGACGAAATCCCCGGAACATCCGGGGCTGGGCCGGCTTCCTCCAGGCCAAAGAGATTCCATCCGGCTTGCAAAGACAAATAGCTGTTGTTAGTCTTTTCTCCAACGAGCTGGATGGTATGATCGGGAAGATCGGCAAAATAAATCCAAAAACCGGTGTTCGGCGGGATTTCAGCAAGTGGAAGGAATTGCGGCGATGTGCCCGATGAATCAAGACCAAAGACAGTTCCTGAATACTGGCGATTGAATATCCGTTGAGGCAGGGCATTGGGGATAAGCAACGGCAAAGATCGGAGGTTCCAGCCAGTCTGAATTGGCAACGTAAATAGAGTTCCGTTTGGTATGCTGGTTTTGTCCTGAGGATTACTGCGATAGATGAACTCGGTTATATTCAAGTAACCGTCATTGTCATTGTCCTGCCCGGCGACAAATCCGGTATCGGATGCAAACCACTGCTGTTCCCAAAAATCCGGCAATCCATCCTGATCGATATCCGGCCCATCGATTGCGGGACCGGACACCAAAATCGTGGCAACCGGGGTAACAGGATCATTGGAAGGGATCGACACCACGGCGCTTCGGTTGCCTGCGACCTCGGCGGTAAAAGTGACATCGATCTCAACGGACTCCTGAGCGAGAAGGGAGCGATTGGAAGCTTCGTCACGCGTTATGGTAAAATCGGTTGGGTTGGCGCCTCCCAAGGTGATCACCCCCAGATGCAGAGGGCCGGTACCAGTATTGGTTATGGTAAAGGTTGTCGGAAAGGTGCTGCTGCCGACAAATACACCACCGCTGAATTCGTATTCGGTCAATGAGAGACTGATGGCAGCGGCAGCCGATTGCCCGGCGGCACGCTGGCGCAAGTTGCCGGCGGCATCGTAGACATAGTCGATTTTGGTGGTGGAGGAGTAATCGACGGTTTGCAAGCGCCCGAATGCATCATACCTAATGGACAGGGATGCCGTTTCACCAGATGCCGGGATAGCGCAGTGGAATAAAACTATCAGCCCACAGGTGCAAAGGAATCTTGAATATTGGAAGAAGTGATCGATCATTGAATCAGCTCCTTATCCCCGAGTTCGATCGGGTCTTCTTCTTCGAATTTTGGCGGGGGCGACTTCAGCCCTGTCGATGATTTTTGGGGAAGTTGTTCATTGGGATCGGAGATGACCTTCCCTGGCTGTTTCTCCGTCGCCTTAGCGGCGCGATTCCTTTGATCACGCGCGATGGCTTCCTGCAGTTGCAGTTTCAAAATTCTGGAATTATTCTCCTGATTCTCATTCTTCTTTAGGATTGATTCAAGCAGAGATTCTCTTCCCAGTATTTTTGCCACTAAATTATCCCGGCCAGGACCAAACTTCTCAAAAACTTTGGTATCTTTTTCGTCGGCAAGAAAAATAAGACTGAAAAATGCTCTGAATTCATTGCTGTCTTTTTCTGCCTTATCTTTTTTTCTCTCAAACTCTTCGATTATTTTTTGCCCTTTTTCAAAACGATCAGCTGTATCATCGTATTTGTCGTCTTCAGACTGAGTTCCATTCGGATCAATGAAGATATGCGGCGCATTGCGAGCGTATAGATAGGGATTCAAATCCATAACCCGATCGGTTCGCGGCCATAATGGCTCACGAATCAGAAATGATTGGGTGGTGGCGTCGTAATAGCGGCGTCCCATCTGGTATAATAAGCCATTGGCGCCTTCGCTTCGGACACCAGATTTCCCAACAAAAAGAAATGGTTGGGTCGATGAGCCGGTATGTTGGAGGAGACGGCCAAACGGATCATAGGCGTAGGCATCGCTGACACTGCCATCGCCATTTGTTAGTGCGATTGTCGTTCCTATTTTATCGAAGTGATAAAAGAAGACTGAATTTGTAGAACCCGCATCGATCCCATAAAGCAATGTACCTTGCGGCGACCATACATAGTATCGACTGAACACACTTGTATCCGCATCCTGTTCCGCGACAATCGGATTGCGGATAATGGCATTGTTATGATGGAAATGAGTGGTAACGCCGCCGGATTTTCTGGCGATCAAGTCACCCAATACGTTATATGACAATTCGGTATCACCCACTTTGATCAAGCGACTCTTGCCATCCCATTCATAGGTTCTTGTCGGATCGGCAGTCCGCCGGCCACGTTCATCGTATTGGTATCCGGTAGTGGTGATCTGTGACGCCGCATCGAAGGTGAAATCGGTGATATTATCGCCGATATGACTGGCAGGCGCGAGCGGCACATCCATGTCAATGCCGGTTACCTGGCCAGCGGCATCATAGTGATATTGCAAATCGATGAAATCACCATCCTGACGGCGCTTGATTCGACCGGCGGCATCGTAGTCAAACGAGGTGTTAATGCCCGAGCTGCGCGTCATGCCAATCAAACGACGGTCATCGTCGTATTGCATCGTGACCTCGCCATTGACCAGATCATCATGGACGCGAAGCAGAAGACCAGTCGCGGCATCATAGTTGTAAATCACCGAAAACAGATTGTTGTTATAGGATGCTTTCGACAAACGTCCGTCGTCGTCGTACTCCGCGCCGAAGGCGATGCCACCGAGCGTTGTCGTCGAAATAATTCGTTCCTCGGCGTCGCGACTAAGAACCAGATCGTTGCCGCTTGTTAGTCGATCGTTGTTGTCGTAGGTATATACCAGATCAGGACCGTCGGTGTATTGCTCACGGGTCAGATTCCCCACCGCGTCGTAGCTGTTAGTCAAGACTTCACTGGTTGGAAAGTTCACTTCAGTCAGTCGTCCGCGATCATCATATGCATAGGTCCAGGTGTGTGACAATGGATCGGTGATCGATTGCAGGCGCCGCATCGCGGTATACGAGAAATTCCAGATTTCACCATTGGCATCGGTCAGCGAGGTCAACTTGCCATTGTCGTCACGGGTAAACGCTGCGGTTAATGCACGATGATTGGTGGCATCATTCAGAGCTGTTCCGATGAGTCTGCCGAGGTTGTCATAAGTATTGGCTATGGTTCGTCCCAGAGGATCAATGGATTTGGTCTGCCGCCGCATTGCATCATATTCATATCTGGTCTTTTGGTTAAGTGCGTTGGTAATGCCGGTTACATCGCCAGTCCGATTGTGCTCCACCGTGATGGTCCGGTTTAACGGTGATTTAATCGAGGTGAGTTCGCCTTCGCGATTATAACCGAATTGCCAGGACTTTCCCGCATTGGTCATTTGAGTTAACCGATTCAAGCGATCATAAACGAAATTGAATGACACTCCCGCGGGTGTTGTAATCGAATCTACCCGGCTCATGACATCATAGCCGATATGGGTGGTTTTATTCCGACGATCGGTAATGGTGGTCAGGCGATCCATCAGATCATAGCCGCTGATTGAAAGGTTGGTCTCGGGATCGCCGATACTGGTGACATTGCCATTGGCGTCATAAGCAAAGGTGCGAGTATTACCGTTTTCATCGGTGATCGCGGTGATACGATCGATCTCGTCGTAGGCAATGGTTATGCGCATGGGTATTTCATTGGTGGAATCCGGACGGACAATCTCGGTCAGCCGCTTATGGACATCATAGTTGTATGAGGAAACACCGGTATCGGTATCCGTGTAGGTTGCCAGGGTACCATCGTTGTTATAAGTGAATGTTTCCACGCCGGAACGAACGTTGGTATGAGTCAGTATTTGCCCCCGATCATTCCAAGTAAAAGTCTCCTGATGGCTGCCACGATCCGTCAAGGACAGGATATTGCCGTGACTATCGTAGACAAAGGATACGAATGTTCCGTCAGGATAATCGATCCGGGAGACATCGTAAAAGGTGGCGGTGATTTGTTCGCTCTCGAAAGGATTAACGATGGGTTGATTGTTTGCCTGATAGGTCCACGATGTTGTCCTGCCCTCGGGATCGGTGATCGCGGCGATTTTTCCCGATTGAGCATGATATGTGGTCGTCCAGGAGCGGCTCTCCCGATCGGTAATACCGATGAGTTGATCGTTGTTATTCTTGGTGTATTCGATCGTGTCGTTGTTCGGATCGACAATCGATTTGATGACGCTATGATGACCATACGATTCGTATTTCCAGACACCGGTGTCCGGTTCGGTAACCGTGACTTCATTTTTATTGTTATCGTAGGTCAAAGTTCTGGCACTGGAATAGGCATCGGTTTGTCCCGTGACCCGTTCATCCACGCTTTGATTGAGATTGCGGGGCGAGTAGGTCTGTTGAAATGGGGAATTCCCTGCGGGCATTTCCAGGCGCACCATACGATTGCCGGGCTGGTTGGCGCCGGCATAATGAAAGGTATGAACTTGATTCAGGGGATCGGTAATGGAACGCAGGGTTAACTGGTTGACATTGTCGGTGGCTTCGGGTTCATAGGTAAACGTCCATTGACGATTGTTGAAATCGGTGATCGTTTTGATAAAGAGTTCGAATGTGCCGGGATTTCCTGCCGTGTAGGTAAAATCCAGATGTCTGCCCAGTCCGTCCTCTACCGATGTTGGCGGTAGTGAGATGCCATTATTGTAAAGATAGGTATGGGTATTGCCATTGCGATCGATGATCGCCTTGATAATGCCGGAGGTGATAAAGCTCTCGTAAAGATAGACATTGCCGGCATTGGGATCGATCAGATAAAACCAGTTGGTCGTTTCGATCAGTTGATAGGGTATTGGCGAAGCATTGTTTTCCAAGACGACGATCCCGATGTCTTCGTTATCGTCTACCAATTGCCAGACATTCTCGATTTTCTTGAAGCTGACCAGATTGCCGTTGGGAAGCTGGATGGTGGTGTAGGCGATCCCGTTTTGTTCCACATTGGGACTGATTGAGGAATAGGGCGACCACCAGAAGCGATGTTGAATCGTAGCGATGCCGGTATGATGCAGATCCGACCGATAGCGGAGATCGGCGGTTAATGGCATTGGTCCGCCCAGATCGACCAGCGGCAACCGAAAATGATATGCGCCATTGGTGGCGGCGATGGGGTCGCCCACATTCACGGGCTTTTCTTCAGAACGAGTACTGCCATTTCCGGTTGCTGGTAGACCTGAGAAACCCGCAGTTTTAAAATCATTGTTATTGTCAGGATTGCTATCGTTATTGTCGCTGGTGGCGGTAACAAATAACTGAGCTTTGGGTTCACCTTGACCGTCGAGAAACACTGAGTTGCCGAAACTAAGATTGATTTCTCCCCCAGGCTCAAGATCACCGAGTTCACAGCGGGTAGTTCCTTCCGAGACAGTGATATTGCAGGATGCCATTTCCGGAACGCCAGTGATGGGTTCAAGAGGTTGGAGGTGTTCACGGACCATCTCGATAATCACGTTTTTTGCCACCTTGTCCCCTTGATTCCTGATGGTAACAACCGAATCGATGATAGGCAGTCCTTGATTGGGAAGCGGAGATTGTTGTACGAAACTGGTGATAGAAATCGCGAGATCGGTAATTTCCAGCGGCGCTGTTTCCTTGGTGCCGCCAACAATGATGAAATCGTTATCCGGAGGGTCGCTCAGGAGGGGAAGCAGCGATCCGGGGAAATCGGTGGAATTGCTGGCGCCTGCCCAGCCAAAATTGAACGTCCCCGATCCTGGATCAAATGGCGTAATCCCCGTGATCCCATCGTCTCCGGATCCGCCGATATAGGAAAGAAAATTATTGGTAATGGTCGCGGTGCGTCCTAAGCCATCTACACTGATGCCTAAGGTGGCAATAAAGCCATCGGAAGCGCCGCCGCCATAAGTATTCTGAAAGGCGCCATTGGTTGCCAGATTTGTTGAACCGGTGACCCCGCCCAGATGCAATACGGTAGTGAATCCCTGCTTGTCGGTTTTAATGGCACGGACGACATCGATCCCATTGCCGCCGAAATAACTGGCGTGTAACCGGCGCGTCGACTCCGCCTCATTAAATACCGCGATAAAGCCATCGGAAGCGCCGCCGCCGAATTCAGATTGAATGGCATTGTTCGTGACATTGAAGTTGGTCGAAGCGGTCGATCCCGCGATGGTATAGGGAGCAACAACGGCTAATCCTTCATCATCTCCACTCCCCCCAATCAGAACCGAATGTCGCAATTGAGCGGTCGTCCCATCAAATATGGCGAAGAATGCATCTTTTCCGCCTTTGTGGTCGTTAAAGGGATTGTTGTCGGGGAAATTGGTCGATTGCGTCCATCCCGTCACATACACCTTGATTTGTCCGTCGATATCGATACCCAAACCAATCTCAGACGCCTGCGAGGTCCCCAAAAATGTTGCCCAATTAACGCTATTATCGGTTTCGGAAAATTGCACCACGATGACATCGGTTCCAGTGTTACTGGCGCAACCGCAGGTGGTATCCGCCCCGGATGGATTGTCGTTGGGAAACGGAAAGTTGGTCGAATTGGAAAAGCCAGTGACGGCGATGGTGCCGGGATTACCGGGATTTAAAAATTCATCGGCGCGGGCAATGCTTGAAAATTGATCGTCCTCGCTGCCGCCATAATAGGTTGAAAACAACATGACGCCGGAATTATCCAATCGCACCATAACTCCATCGGATTTGCCGGCATTTCCCGATTGAACGGGATTCATGGTCGGGAAATTGGTCGATTCGGTCCAGCCGGAGATGGCGATTTTGTTGTCACTGTCGACCACGATGCCATTGCCCAAATCCCTGGCATCGCCACCAATAAATGTAGAGTACACAATCTCTCTTGTGGTCGGATTGATACGCGTTACAAAAATATCCCCGACCCCATTCGTATCTCCACCATATGTGCCTTGTGCCGCGTTTGAGATCGGGAAGCTGGTGGATGATGCCGTGACCCCGGTAAGCCAGATGCCGCTGGCGTTACTTGCCATACTGAATGCGGTATCATTTTCACTGCCGCCAAAAAACACCGAGAAAGCCAGATCCGGATCAATTACAAGGGGTTGCGATACATCGTATTTGCCAATCTGGAATGATACGATACCGTCTTCATCCAAATGATAGCAGGCCGTGATCAGCGTTTTCTGGCCTTTAATCTCCTGATATACCAATGGCGCCGATTCAATGTATTGAACCGCTTCTGCCGCAACGTTTAGTCGACCGTCATCGGAAATACTAATCCCGGTGATACCACTATAGCGAAAACGAATAACGTTCGGATCTGCAAATGGCGCCACGATATATTCCCGTTTGATCGATGAGTCATTGCTCTTGTATATCAGATCGATTCCCGGGTAAATATTAGGGTAAACTATTCCATTTGGGCAGATGATGTTGGTGTGCCAGTCCTGGGGATCGTTTCCGCGGTAAAAATGAGCCTTGCTGGTCCGGTTTCCCCATCCAGAAATTCGGATATTGTCATCGCCGTCAATGAGAATCATGCGGATCGGTTCGATCATCCCTGGCTTTCTGAATACAATTGAAGTCGATTCAAAATTGATCGAACATACCGAATTGGAAACGGTATACTGTACCGTTGTAGGGTCCTGCCCCACATTGGGAATGAATTGAATGGGGGGATTAAGAGGTGAATGACGGGATGTCGCTGGTCGCTGGTACTTCTGTTTTGATTCGTCTAGATCAATATCGGATTGGTTTTGAGCACAGTATATGGGAAGAATAGTTCCCAAACTGATTAAGAAGGCTATATACGTCAGTCGAAATTTATCCATGACATTATTGTCAAAACCGATCTTCGCGTAGTTCGTCAATTATTTCACCGGCGCTGTCTGCTTTTGACGAGACCCGGCAGGATCGATGAAGTCTCCGGATCTCCCGTATCCAATCTCCAGGTTCAATATCATCTCCCATCGTCACAGAAGATAGACGTGCTTTGGGTTTACCGCGCACGGAGACCATGACATCCTCGCCTTTTTCTACAAGCCGCAGGAGATGACTCGATTTTGTTTTTGCATCTCGTAATGTAGTAACCATGTAACCAATGTAGTTTGTTCGTAAGAACTGTCAAATCACCATGAGATTAATTCGGAATTATATCTTTTATCAATGTTTTCCAATGTGTATTCTGAGTTATTTTATTCCCAATAGGTGATAATTTCAGTACCTTTCAACCACACAAGTATTTCGACACTTAAACCTTATAATGACCATCTCAATCAGTGTCGATCATCGCGAACAGGCTCCGGAATTGCATTATGCCCTGAGCACTAATTACGGGTTTACCTTGGAGTTCTGTCACCTTCCTCATGGCGATTACTTGATGCCAGCGAATATCCTGGTGGAACGTAAGACCATTCATGACTTTTGCCTGTCGATTATTGATGGGCGGTTATTCAAACAAGCATACCGCCTCAGTGAATTAAGTGAAAATCCCATCCTTATTGTTGAAGGGATATCCTACGCGAATTCAGGGATCGATATCGCGCTGGAAGCAGTCAAGGGCGCATTGATCACACTGGCGCAAACCTACCGATTACCGGTTTTGCGCACCCGGGATCAATTTGACACTGCATGGCATCTGCATCACCTGTATCTCCAGCGCCAACGACTGGGGAAAAATGCCGGTCCTCTGCATGCGTATCGACCGAAAACCATCGAGGCTCAAAAAACCAGGGTATTGCGGGGGCTGCCCGGAGTTGGGAGGGAACTGGCGATTAGACTTCTCGAACATTTTGGTTCCGTGGAACAAGTCATGAGTGCAACTTCAGAAGAATTGACCAGGATTCCGGGATTAGGGGAGAAAAAGGCACAAAAAATTTTGCTGGTACTACATGAGGAACCCAGTGAATATCGGGTGACGAGCAATAGTGATGAATTCTAATGTGAACGCAACAAAACTGCCACATCAGAGAAGTTCTTTGAGTTCATCAAAGTCGGCAAGGTCCTTGAGTCTTCCGGATGCCTTTTTATTTGCTAGGAGATCAGGCAAGCCAATTATTGGGATTTCAATCGCGTCGATTTTTCTTATCTCCCGGCCGCAATAACATTCGTCGAAGATTACTCCGTCGATCTCAGTCACAATCTCAATTCTCAAGGGGGGTAGTCCGAATCTAATAATTTGCCCGACGGTTGTGACAAGATCGGTAGTTACTGAGTCACCCTGAAGACCGAAATCATTCAATGCTCTGATGACTTTTTTGGCATTGACGAAGGTAGATGCCACCCAGAAATCAATATCACCAGTGGCTCTTACATATCCATAATGTCCGACCGCCCAGCCGCCAATCAGGAGGTACTCCACGTCATGGCGATTTAGCAATCTCAAGAATTCTTTGAACTCTGTCGGTAATTGGATCATAGCCGTACATCATTTGTCGTAATGCCTCGACCCCTTCCCATCGTTCCTCCGGTGTTTTGTGACGCCAAAACTCTATTGTCTTTTCGTGTTTTGATGACACTGAAAATGTTGAGCGGTCAATGTGCAAATTTTTAACATCTCCATCCATGATGATAAGAGTAATCCTGAATGAATCCGCTATCAAACAGGCATGAGTATAATTTGGAAATATATCCTCTTCATCTGTTCGAGAGAGCCTTAGGAATTAATTTTGCTTATTCTTGACCGACTATATACTCGTTTGCTGAATATCAACGGTTTATCGGCAACGTGGTGATTCGAAGCTGACGATGACTGACAACGCAAATTGATTTCGATAAGGTCTTCGTCGAAACGTTGTCTAACACGCG
>CAZTTH010000042.1:0-29655 GCA_964615975.1 uncultured Lentisphaerales bacterium
GCAATTCCATCATCACCCAGGTATCCTTGCTGCCGACGCCCTGCGAGGAATTGACTATCAGTGATCCCTTCTTTAATGCCACCCTGGTTAACCCCCCCGGTAACACGTAGATGTCTTCTCCATAAAGAATATAAGGTCTCAGGTCGACATGCCGCCCCTCAATTGTGCCATTAATGATCGTTGGAACACGAGATAATGATATGGTTGGCTGGGCTATATAATTACGGGGATTATGATTAATCAACTGTTTAAAGTTTTCCCGTTGTTCAATGGTAGAATGCGGTCCGATCAACATCCCGTAGCCTCCTGATTCGTTCGCCGCTTTTACCACCAGTTTATCGAGATTCTTCACCACATAATCACGTTGCGTATTGTCCCAGCAAACAAAAGTTTCTACATTCGGCAGTATGGGGTCCTGTTTTAGGTAATAACGAATCATTGCCGGCACATAGGCATAAATAATCTTATCGTCGGCAATACCAGTACCGGGGGCATTGGCCAGTGAAACCCTGCCCTGTTTGTACACTTCCATTATACCTGGTATGCCTAACACTGAATCATGGCGAAATACTTTGGGATCGAGAAAATCATCATCGATGCGACGATAAATCACATCAACGCGCTCGTAACCTCGAGTGGTGCGCATCATCACGTAGCCGTCTTTTACCAATAGATCTCGACCTTCAACGAGTTGAACACCCATTTGACGTGCCAGAAAAGAATGCTCGAAATAAGCTGAATTATAGACACCGGGAGTGAGTACTACAACCGTGGGGTCAGAAGTATACGCCGGTTTGATATGATGCAGGCAGGCAAGGAGACGATTGGGATAATGATCAACCGCTGAAATCATTGAATTCTCAAAAAGCCGGGGAAAAGTGCGTTTCATCACGGAACGATTTTCGAGCACATACGAAACCCCCGATGGACACCGGAGATTATCCTCCAATACCAACCATCGTCCATCATTGCCGCGAATAATATCGGTACCAGTGATATGACACCAGATCTGACCGGGAGGATTGAGTCCGATACATTCTCTACGGAAACCTTTGCTGGTGATTACCAACTCATGCGGAATGATGCCGTCCTTAATGATCAGCTGATCATGATAAATATCGTCAATGAACTGATTAAGTACCTGGGTGCGTTGCTTGAGTCCATTGTTTATGAGCTCCCAGTCAGGCGGTTCAATGATGCGTGGGATTAAATCAAATGGAAAAATGCGTTCCGTCCCTGACATATCGCCATAAACGGTGAAGGTAATACCCATATTGAGTAAGGCTTTTTCTGCCGCTTCCTGACGACGCTCAAGTTCACCATTGCTTAATGACTCTATCTTATCCAAGAGCAGTTTAGCGCCAGTGCGGACACTCCCATCCACATGGAACATTTCATCATAATAACCTTCAATTTGATAATTACTGAAATTCATAAAACAGTCATTGGTTAACCTACTTAAAATCCCCGTTTCACTGAATAAATTATCTTAGAGCGAAAACCGCAATATTATGACTTTATACATGGCTTCAAAAAAGATCTTATTATTCATTTTCGATTTACCGACCCGGCGATCCTCAAAAATTATGGGGTGTTCAATAAAGCGCATCCCCCCTTTGCAGGCGCGGGCTTTGAGTTCGATTTGGAACACGTAGCCTTCAGAAATAATCCGATCAAGACCTATCACTGCCAGACTTTGGCGTGACCAGAAGTTGAAACCTCCGGTAAGATCATTAATCGGAACCCGCAATATAACACGAGCATATAAACTCCCCGCGCGACTGATTATTTTCCTCAATATTCCCCAATTAACGGTTTTGCCGCCAGGGACATAGCGCGAGCCAATCACAAAGTCGTAACGACCGCTTTTGAGCAGCTTGAGAATATCGGTTAGTGCCACCGGATCATGAGAAAAATCTGCATCCATTTCAGCGATAAAATCAAAATCCCGATCCAAGCCATATTTAAAACCGGCCAAATATGCAGAGGACAACCCCTGTTTGCCGGGACGTTCGATCAAATTCAATCCGGTATAGATTTTCATTAATTCTCTGACCATGGCAGCGGTACCATCTGGGCTGTGATCATCAATCACCAGCAGTTCAATTCCCAATTCCAATGCGAATATTTGTTCAATCAACGGGCGAATATTCTCGACTTCGTTATAGGTGGGAATACATATTAATAATTTCATTAAAACAGAAACTTCACAAGATAGATGGGCTAGATGCCAGTTGGAGAAAAATTATCATCCAGGACATGCTTGAAGATTAAAGACGGTTTACCGCCTCAATCAACGCTTCTTTAGTAATACCGAAATACTCCCAGGTTTCGTAATGACCTGTGGAAGGAGCGATGCGCGGATCAACTATGCCCAGATGTTGCAAGGATATTCCTGAACCATACGCGGCAGCAGCAACCAGCCCCGCAAATCCCCGCAATCCCAGTGCTGGGGTGGCGATCAAACCATCTTCAATAGTCACCAACCCTTTCGGATACCGCGCGCACAGTTGCGGGATGCAATTCTGAGGAAGCGGAAAGCCATTGATCACATAGGCATCTGTGGGGATTCCCGAATGTGTCAATGCCTGCGAGGCTTGTTCCGCAAGAATCGCGGTAGCTCCGACCGCAATGATAGCTTTTTGAGAGCCAGGATAGGTTCTGAATGTGGTAATGGCTTCCCAGGGAGAACCAGTCTGCCATAATGGTTCTTGACGATCCTGAATGGTGAGTATGGGCAGGACATCACGGGGAATACCGATGATATGACCGCCATAATGAGCTGCCAGATCACGAATCGCGATAAAAGCAGCTCGGGCATCCGCGGGAGTGTAAAAACGATGCAGGTAGGGCAAATACCCCAATGACAAACCAATCCAATCCAATCCCCAGCCGGAAAAGTGGTCACGGCCGGTGATGGCGCCGACATGGGATAAATGAAAAGTGACATTCAGTCCTTCATTAATTCCATTCAGATTTCGTTGATAACGCCACATCTCAAAACCTTCACGGGCAATGCCTTCAAAAAACGCGGCAAAGGTGGAAATCACCACCAATTGCGGCGCATTACAAGTGAGCGCCAAGCCATTGGCAATCAGGGTGGCCGCTTGCTCTTCAATGCTCATTTCGTATTGATGGTCGGGTTTGATAAATTTACGTGCCTTGCCCAGTTTTGTCGAAGGATCGAGGTCGCAACTGACAATATAAAGCGATTCTGGAAATGCGGCAGCAATGGCGGCATAAGCGGATTCGACACCTGCGCGGGCACTGACTTCCTTGCCTACGCCGGGCAGGTCTATTTTAGATAAAACTTCATTGGATAAGCATAAATTCGGCGATCCGGGGGCCGGCCTTGCAGTGGTAATTACCTGTCGTTTAGGTTGACGCGCTAATCGCTTTAACGCGGCCTTTTCCCTGCCACTTAATTGGAGCATGGGGTTGGAGCAGACTTCCTCGATCTTACGGCCTTTCATATGCCCGTCGTGATGCCCTTCACCGCCGGGCAGATCATTGACCAGAAAGATGCATTGCAACATGGAAACCACATCGCGATAACTCATTAATGATCCGGGGATCCATACTTTGGTATCCATAGTCACCCCATGATGCCTGGCAAAGGCTTCTGTTTCTGAGGTTATGCCATACAAATGTCCCAAAATATTCAAGTCAATGGTTTTCCTTTTGGACGATCGATAGCCAACCGGATAAATCATGCTTGGTTTACCCTGGCGTGCCAACGAATATGCCTGTCGATAGGCTTGATAAAGTTTTTTCGGATCGTGCAAGGTTGGTGTTTCCAGAATTTCAATCCCGAGAGATGCGATGATGGGACGGGGATCCTTGTTCATGATCTGATGGGTCGCGCCGGATAATTGAACCCCATTTCGATGCATGATAAAGGTGATGGGTGCCTGATGCAAATTGGCGCCATTAAATCCATTCAATGCCTGTCCTGAGATCCAGCCTGCATCCCCACAATGACACACCACCCAGGAACCATCGCCATGGACTGCCCGTGTCCCTAACGCATGTCCGACTCCAACTGGTATCATGACACCGAGACGACCACCATTCATCGGAGTACCGCCAGGAAGCCAGGATACATGTCCGGGAATATCGAGACTGCGCCGGAAGTTTTCTATGACATCTTCTGGTTGCAGGAAACCCAATGCCGCCAAGGTACTAAAATAGCCGATACTGGTATGAGCATGTTCAATGGTGTAATGCGTTTTATGATAATCCGTTACTATCAGGGTCATGAGGAAGGCGGAGATCAGGTCCAACCCTCCACCGAGATGGTCAAGCTCATTGATTTTTGCCAATGATGCCAATGATTCGATCGCTATACGAGCGGCCTGTTTTTCCACCGCTTGGAAGGCCGCTATATTTTCAGGGGTCAGTTTATGACAATCCGCAATATCAAAATTCAGAGGCAGCACATGCGATTCAATGGTATTACGCAAATATTTTGCCTGACGCAGTAACAGATGATTACGCTCTTGCTGCGCAGTCCATAACCAGTCATGATTATTTTTCATAAAGTGTGTTCTCCCACGATTTATTTATAATTTAATGTTACGCAGTGCAGATGAATATGTTGAATGACATGAAATGCCAAACAATCCGGCTTTAACCCCGCAAATTTACAGCGCCCATAGAGAAATATAATGATTAGAAATGCAACCTATCCTTAATATAGGAGTATTTATGATGAATGATTTGGAAAAAAATTATTATTTATCATTTGTAATTAATGGTTCAATCTATAATTTTTGGATTTTGTTTTTATAAACATTTCTCAAATCATTTGATCAACAAAAGCATAATTAACCAACTAAACTAACAACAAACAATCAACAACAAAATTATATCACTACAACGAACTGAAAGGAATTGTAATATGCAGAAAGGGACTTTAACAAAATCGATTTTAGCTTGTGCTCTAGTGGCAGCTTGCAATTTAAGCGCCCAAGGAAACGGAGCCGATTCCGCCCAACAACAAAAAATCATTCGCGTAAGCACGTTGAACAGTATCCAAGCCAATCAGGAATTTCAACGCAATGTTCAAATTATGCAAAATCAACGTCAGCAAGTCATTGATTTGAATGAAAAACTGAAGGGCACCAATAACGCTAACGAAAAAGCACAAATTCAAAAAGATCTGGATGAAACATTAAAAAAACTCAATGAAAACAATCAGATCATGTTTAAAACCTATGGATTTTCGCTAACCCGTAACTATACTCTGGTTGTAGAAAAAGCCCATGTGTACATGTTCGTGTCAGATGAAGAAGCCAAGAAATTTGAAGAAGCACAGGCGAAAGAAAACAAGTAATTTGTTAAACACTCTATTCGGTTTTATCAATCCAGTTTGATAAAGAGAATGAAAGTAAAATCCAGCCATCTCAAAAATGGCTGGATTTTTTATTTTCCAGGGGTATTCAATTTTACTAAAAACATGTAAGGTACGGCGCAGTTATTAATTTTACCCAAAGTTAGGACATTTATGACTGATCACACATCACAGTTAACTGATGAACGGCTGGAAATTTTAGAGTGGTTCGAATCACTGGACTGGGTCTTGAAATATAAAGGAAAAGAACGGGTTATTGAACTCCTCTCCGCCTTGCACTCACGCGCCAAGCAACAGGGAGTTGATGTTCCGTTTTCAGCAAACACACCTTATATCAACAGTATTCCAGCCAAAAAACAACCGGTTTATCCGGGAAACCGTGATATAGAAAGGCGGATTAAAAGCATTATTCGCTGGAATGCCATGGCCATGGTCGTGCGCGCCAATCAAAAGACCAATGTAGGTGGACACATTTCGACGTTCGCATCTTCCGCGACTCTCTTTGAAATCGGTTTTAATCATTTCTTTCGCGGACGTGATGAAAATTATGATGGCGATCTAGTGTATTTCCAAGGTCACGCAGCACCCGGCATTTATGCCCGAGCGTTTGTAGAGGGGCGTCTAACCCATACACAGTTAGAAAATTTCCGCCAAGAGTTACAGGAAGGCGGAGGTCTATCATCTTATCCTCATCCTTGGTTGATGCCGAATTTTTGGCAATTTCCAACCGTTTCCATGGGACTTGGTCCGATCATGGCGATTTATCAGGCGCGCTTTTTGCGCTATCTTGAAGACCGCGGAATCAAGCCGCATCGCAATGGCAAGGTATGGGCATTTTTAGGCGATGGTGAAACCGACGAACCTGAGACTTTGGGAGCTATTACTTTAGCGTCTCGGGAAAAATTGAACAATCTGATTTTCGTTATCAATTGCAATCTCCAACGTCTGGATGGTCCGGTGCGAGGCAATTTCAAAATCATCCAAGAATTGGAGTCGATCTTTCGCGGCGCCGGATGGAATGTCATAAAACTCATCTGGGGCAATGACTGGGACAACTTGTTGGAACATGATAACGCGGATATTCTGATCAAACGCATGGGTGAAGTTGTTGACGGTCAATATCAGAAATACACCGTTGAAACGGGGGAATATATTCGCAAAGATTTTTTTGGAAAATACCCGGAATTGCTAAAAATGGTTGAACATCTTTCCGACGATCAACTAAAGAAAATGCGACGGGGAGGTCACGAACCGGAAAAAGTGTACGCCGCCTACAAGGCAGCAGTTGAACAAAATGACGGGCCCACGGTAATCCTCGCCAAAACCGTTAAGGGTTACGGACTTGGAGAAGCCGGCGAAGGCAAAAACATAACTCATCAGCAGAAGAAACTCAATGTCGCCGAGCTCAAGGAATTTCGCGCCAAATTCAGCATCCCCATCTCAGAAGAGCAAGCCATTCACCTGCCCTTTTATTTGCCGGATGAAGACAGCAAGGAAATCCAGTACCTCAGACAGCAAAGGCAAAAGCTTGGGGGATACTTCCCCGAACGATCGGTAAGAACCAAGCCATTGGAGTTTCCAGATCAGGAGCTTTTCAATGAATTTTATCTGACTTCGAATGATACCGAAACCTCGACCACAGCCTCCTTTGTTCGATTACTTTCAAAATTGTTAAAAGATGAAAAAATTGGCCGGCTTATTGTCCCAATTATTCCTGATGAAGCGCGTACTTTCGGCATGGAGCCCCTGTTCCGGCAATGTGGCATTTATTCAAGTGTTGGACAGCTTTATGAACCGGTCGATATTGATCAACTACTGTATTATCGTGAAGCACAAAATGGCCAAATCCTCGAAGAGGGAATTACCGAAGCTGGTTCGATGTCCAGTTTCATCGCTGCCGGCACTGCTTATGCCAATCTCGGCATCAACACAATTCCATTCTACATATATTATTCCATGTTTGGTTATCAACGCATTGGTGATTTGGTCTGGGCAGCTGGTGACAGCCGGGCGCGTGGATTTATGCTGGGAGGAACCGCAGGACGAACGACCTTGAATGGCGAGGGGTTGCAACATCAGGATGGTCATAGCCACATCCTCTTCAGCGTTGTTCCCAATGTGGTAAGTTATGATCCGGCCTTCGCCTTTGAACTGGCAGTTATAATTCGTGAAGGCATCATCCGGATGTATCATCACCAGGAAAGTATATTCTATTATTTGACCGTTTACAATGAAGCTTATCCCATGCCTGCCATGCCCAAAGGTGTCGAGTCAGGCATAACCAGAGGGCTATATAAATTCAAGGCAGCTCTGCATAAAAAATCTAAACTGAAGATACATTTGTTAGGGAGCGGGTCGATCATGCCGATTGTTCTGCAGGCACAAACTGAGTTGGAAGAAAACCACCATATTGCAGTCGATGTGTGGAGTGTCACCAGTTATAACGAATTACGACGTGATGGATTGCAAGCAGACCGGTGGAATCTACATCATCCTGATAAACCATCAAAGATCCCCTATGTGACAGAGTGCTTCCAGGCGGAAAAAGGAGCATTTGTGGCTGTCAGTGACTATATGAAGAGTCTTCCAGACGGTATTTCAAAATGGGTTCCAGGAACATATCTCACCCTGGGTACTGATGGTTTCGGACGCAGTGACACGCGCGAAGCATTACGTGATCATTTCGAAATCGATCGAAAATTCATTGTCATTGCCGCTCTGACAGCATTGGCACGTGACAATAAAATCAGCGCGGATAAAATCAAGGATGTACTCCTCGCCTACAAAATAAACCCGGATAAAATTAATCCCATGACTGCCTGAGAATCTGAGGCTGAAGACTATGCCGCAATCGATTTTATTGCCAAATTTAGGAGAGAATATTGACAATGCCAAAGTCACACGGATTTTGGTAAAGGTAGATGAAGCTGTGGTTGCCAATCAAGGAATTATCGAGGTTGAAACTGGTAAAGCCACATTCGAAGTGCCAGTCAAAACCAGAGGAATGATCAAGCAAATCCATGTGCAGGAAGGTGAAACCATAGCAATCGGAGCTAAAATTGTTACGTTAGATGACGATGCGACCAAATCTGACTTAATAGCCTCAACCAAAACCGATGATAAAATCGCGAATCCAACTGGTGATACGATCAAATCAACTTCAGCCAGTATATCAAATACAACTGCCGGGCTTCAAGAAGCCATACCTAAATCTCCCCCCTCCCCTGCTCACCACCCCTCCGAATTCAACGTCAATGACATAACCCACCACCCCAAAAATTCGAGAGATGTCCCTGCCGCGCCCGGTACACGTCGTTTTGCCAGAGAAATCGGCATTCAAATTAATCGGGTGCATGGCACTGGTTCTGAAGGAAGAATTTCAATTCCTGATGTTAAAGCCTATTCCCGACAGTTAAACCAAACGCGGTTGGCGAAGGAAGATAGCTCTCTAATCCCTAAACCATTGCCTGATTTCAGTGTCTGGGGCAGCACCGAGACCGAACCCCTTAGTCAATTACGCCGGGCTGCAGCCGATCATTTGACCCATGCCTGGCAATCCATCCCTCATGTAACCCAGCATGATCATGCCGATATCACTCAATTAGAATCATTACGCACCAATGCCAGTTCACAATTGTCAGCAGCCGGAATCAAGCTGACGATTTCGGCGTTTTTAATTAAAGTCATTTGTAATACCTTAAAGAAATTTCCCCGTTTCAATGCCAGTTATGACAGCCATAACCACGCATTAATTCTGAAGCACTACTATCATATTGGAGTGGCGGTGGATACACCCCATGGATTAGTTGTCCCAACACTCTGTGACAGTGAGCAAAAATCAGTTACTGAAATTGCGCGTGAACTGGCACAGATTTCGGATAAGGCCAGGCAAAAGAAGCTGATGCCGAATGATATGACGGGTGGCACATTTACATTGTCCAACCTCGGCGGCATAGGTGGTACCTCATTCACTCCGATAATCAATTGGCCTGAGGTCGCCATCCTGGGGGTTGCCAGGGGTAAATGGACTCCTACCTGGGATGATGACAAAGTAGTACCTAAATTATTATTGCCTTTATCGTTATCCTACGATCACCGGGTCATTGATGGCGCCGATGGCGCGCGTTTTCTGCGCTCTATTGTTATCGCGTTGGAAAATCCCTTTATGATGCTGCTGTAGATATTAAATCAAATCGGCAGAAGGGATGATGAAAGTGGTCGGGGCGAAAGGATTTGAACCTTCGACTTCTGCGTCCCGAACGCAGCGCTCTACCAAGCTGAGCCACGCCCCGATGTTTGACGTGGGTATATAATAGGAATGACCAGGACGAATTCAATATGAAAACAATTTTATGTATCGGCGCGGGATATGTGGGCGGTCCGACAATGGCGGTGATTGCAAAAAAATGCCCGGAATACAAAGTCGTAATTGTTGATATCAATGAAGACCGCATTCGCCGTTGGCAATCCCCGTCTTTACCCATTTATGAACCGGGATTGGCAGAACTGGTCAACGAAACATTAAATAAAAATCTATTCTTTTCCTGCGATATCAGCAGTAACATTGCTGCCGCCGACATTATTTTTGTCAGTGTCAATACTCCGACAAAAACCTATGGACATGGAGCTGGAAAAGCCGCCGATTTACAATATTGGGAAAAGACCGCCCGGCAAATTCTTGCACATAGCGGCAGTGATAAAATTGTGGTTGAAAAGAGCACGGTGCCAGTCAGAACCGCGTTTGCGATGGAGCAAATTCTCAATTCCAATGATCGCGGCGTTCATATTGAAGTCATTTCCAATCCTGAATTCCTGGCAGAGGGATCCGCGATAAACGATCTGATGAACCCGGATCGAGTATTAATCGGGGGCAATAACACTCCTGCCGGACAAAAAGCGGTCAGCGAACTGGTTGAAATTTATGCTCACTGGGTGCCACGCGAAAAAATCATTACCGCCAATCTCTGGTCAAGTGAACTCTCAAAACTGGCTGCCAATGCTTTTCTGGCGCAGCGTATCAGCTCAATAAACAGCATCTCCGCACTATGTGAAACGACCCAGGCAGATGTCAATGAAGTAGCCAGGGCAATCGGAATGGATTCCAGAATCGGAAGCAAATTCCTCAAAGCCAGCGTTGGCTTCGGCGGATCCTGTTTCGAAAAAGACATATTAAATCTTGCCTATCTGTGCGAACGAGACGGATTGCAGGAGGTCGCGGAATATTGGCGGCAAGTTGTGACCATGAATCATTATCAGAATAATCGTTTCGCGCGGCAAATTATCCGGACTATGTTCTTTGATACCGCGGTAGACAAAAAGATCGCCATTTTCGGGTTTGCATTTAAAGCCAACACCAGCGACACCAGGATGAGTCCAGCCATTAACATTTGTCGGTTATTATTGGAAGAGAAAGCCCTCCTGGCGATAACGGATCCCCAAGCCTTGGAGTATGCTCGAATTGATCTCTCTCCGTTTCATGAACAAATTACCTTCGACGCGGATCCCTATATGGCGGCCAAGGATGCCAATGCGATTGCCGTATTGACTGAATGGGAGGAATATCGTCATCTCGATTACCGGAGAATCTATCAAAACATGATTAAGCCGGCATTTATTTTTGATGGTCGAAACTTACTTAATCATGAAGAATTATATGCTCTGGGATTTAATGTATACCCAATCGGAAGACCACCCCATACCCGCATCAAAGCCTGAAGAAGACGGTTATACATTTCAGTGATCACCGTTACATTAATTACCTGATAACCTGATCAGCTCACCTTTATTTTTTAATGCCTATAATCACGGTTTACTATGAGCAAGTTAAAAGTATTAATTGTCGATGATGACACCAGTATTCTCTTGGTGCTCAAGACCATTTTAACCCGACTTGAATTCGAGGTGAAAACTGCCGACAGCAGCGACAAAGGGTTAAACCTGCTCCGCCATGAATCATTCGATTTGATGTTAAGTGACATTGTGATGCAGCCTTTTGACGGTATTACTCTGTTACGACAGGCGCGTACGATTAATCCCAATACCCAGATTATCATGATGACCGGTTATGCCACTATCGAAACGGCAACCGAAGCACTCAAGCTGGGCGCTTTTGACTATGTCTGTAAACCCTTCAAAATCGAAGAGTTGAATTCAACCATTCAACGCGCAGTTAGTTACATACACAAGCTTTCTGGTGTTAAGGATGAAACCCCGCAAAAGGAAAATAAACTGACGTTGATAAAAAAATATTTCAAGGATATTGTCGGTGATTGTCCGATCATGAAGGAAAGATACGATCAATTGCCGTCCCTGCTTGCCAGCACTGATCCGATCCTGATTACCGGTGCAAGCGGCACAGGAAAGTCTTTGATTGCCAAGATATTGCATCAACAGGGCAAACGCGCGGAGGCGCCGTTTGCCACCCTCAATTGCGCAATTATTCCTGAATCCCACCTGGAAACCCTTCTCTTTGGTTATGTTACCCAGCCTACAGACGAACACGGTAATGTCATCAAAGGATTGCCAATCGTAAAGAAGGGGATTTTGGAAACGAACGCCGGCGGAACCGTGTGCATAGAGGAAATCAGCGCGATGCCCAAGATGATCCAGGATAAACTTGTCAAAGTTATTATTGATGGTAAAATTCAACGCATCGGTAGTGATAAAGATTTACCCTTCGATGTCCATATCATTGCCGATACCAGTCATCCATTGGAAGCGAAGGTCAAAAAAGGCCAGTTTTTAAGCACTCTTTATTCGTTGATCAATTACAAACATATCACATTGCCAGCATTAAAAGATCGGGAAAAGGATTGGCAATTGCTTCTGCAATATTTTCTCATTCAGTATAACAATGAGGCACATACGAATGTGAGCTGCGATTCAAAGGTCACCGCGGTGATCGCGAAATATAGCTGGCCCGGCAATGTCCGGGAATTAAAGAGTCTGGTTTTTCGCGCCGCCTCGCAGTGCCGGGATAATAAAATTCATCTGAGTGATTTGCCAGTTCCGGTGAGAATGTGTTATATGCGGGATAAATCCAGTGCTTTCAGTTATTCTGATGAGATTGATCTACGCTGGTGGTCACTGAAAACATTCATCAAGAATAAGGAGATTGAATATGTCAATCAAGTACTGAATGCAACCAAGGGAGATAAGGCCAAAGCGGCACAATTAATGGGAATAAGCGTTGCCGATTTTTATAAGAAATATGGCAACATCAACTAAAATGGATATTTGCATATGAGTAATTCAACAGATCTGATGCGCGACTTTGAAGATGCGATATTGCTAATGATTGAACAGCCCGAACAATCTAGCAAAAAAATAACCAATTTATTAAATCAACATAAGGATGGTAATTTGCCTGCTGAACTCAAAAAAGTCCTGCAGGAAAATCTTGGCATTCTGATCGGCAACCTCGATCAAGCCAGCAAAGTACTCCATAAGCAAAAACTATTTCTTGAGCTGGCGGAGGCAGATATTGACTCGATGACACTCCGCGACGCCTTAGCGGCATCTTGCCGGCAGGTGTATGCCACTTATCCCGATCATGCGGGATTGATACGCGCGCTGGGGATATTTACCACTGAAGTTCCGATTAAACATGTTAAGAGACGCTGGGAAGCTTTTGGATATTTGAATCTATATTCTTGGGTATGGCATTCATCATACGGGTTGGGATCAATCATGGAAATGGATCCCATCAGCGATTTGATCTATACCCAATTTGAGCGTCGACAACCATTTAATCTTGCTCAATGCCTGACTACCTTGTCCATTCTCAAAGTCAACTCATATTGCTTCCAATTGTTAAAGGGCGGTCTGGTGGGGGGATCGATACAAAAATCATTCCGCGAACTTGAACAATCTGTAATGGAAGATTTTTTTCCTTCACCGGACTCAACCGAGTTGGTAATTCAAGCGTTATTAATTCCCAAATATTTCGATCAAAAAGCCTATGTAAATTGGCATAGCGGAGTGTTAATCAATACCGCGAAAAAGGAAGGACAGTCGAGAGAGTGGAATGAATCTCGCAGTTTGGATGAGCTTAATGTCGCATTGGAGAAGGTTGCCGCCATTTCCGTTAATGACCAAGATGCGGCTCATCTCAATAGGATCATAACAACTGAAGCTGGAAAGGCAAATGCCAAGTTTGTGTTGGCCAAATCATTGTCGACCTTATGGTCATTATCAACTAATACCAAGTGGCTGCAAGCCTTGATTCCCAATCTTCCTGATGATGCACCAGCATGGAAAAGCGTTGAAAGTTTTATCGAAAATTCCGGTAAATTACCTGCCAAACTCTTTCCATACTGGGTACAGGTATGTTATACCATTAAAGGGGGGGATTGGCTCATCGATACCATAACCGAGCTCCCGCTGCGTTATATCATTATGGCGGAGAAAACCTTGAACACGACGAATAAAACTACCGATGATTTATTCGCCGTCGCGTTACAAAAACTGAAAAAGGGTCTGGCATCTGCAGATGTCTTGGTTTGGTTGTGGAATCAAAAACGAGATGAAGCCAAATCAACTTTCGCGAATTCGAATATCATCTTCAGAGTTCTGGGACAGACGGTCAAGGGCGATTACCTAAAAGCCCAAAAGGAATTCTACAAGCTGTTGATGGAAAATCGCGAATTCCAAATAGCCATGATGGATGGAGGAACTGACAAGGGGATAAACAATTTTGTCAAATCCATCAAGTCCACCACGATATTAAACAAAGGTGAACAACAAAGCTTATTGGTAAAAATTGTTCGTATTTTCCCCGATGCTCAGGATATTGTTGCTGAAAGGAATGAGGTGGTGGCACGCCGACCAATACCAAAATTGACTTCCTATCGCAGCTATGAAGATCGGCGTCTGGAACTGGAAGATATCATCAACAATCGCATTCCCAAAAACAGTGCACAAATTGCCCGTGCTCGAGACTATGGCGATTTGCGGGAAAACGCGGAATTCAAGGCAGCCAAGGATGAACAACGTTATCTGATGGCACGACGCGATGAGTTGGAACGCGGTCTAAAGGAAGTCATACCCACCAACTTCTCAGATGTCTGTGTTTTTGAAATGGTAATCCCTGGCTGTCAGGTTGAACTCACTTATGCGGGACAAAAACAAGAGACTTATTGCATCTTGGGATTGTGGGATAGCAATCCGGAAAAGTGTATTTTATCATTTGACACCCCCCTCGGTCGTGCATTATTGGGGAAAAAAGTGGGCGAAGACATTATAACCCCGCAGCAACTCAAGGCCACAATTAGCAAAATCATGGAATTACCTCCCGCGATCAAGCATGATATAGAGGTTTCGATCAACTAGTTCAAATTCGTCACAATTTTTTAACACTTACCTGATTCGATTTCAATTATCACATGAACGCTACCCCTCATTGCGCTGTCGCCGCCATTCCCATGCAGCGCATTGGTCCAATCAAAATTACTGGAGCGATCGTTAATGATGAAATAATGGTCCCACTCGCCACTTTTGAATCACCTTTATGGCCGTCAGTCAAAAGGGGAGCCCGAGTCACGTTTAGATCAGGCGGGATTGGAGTCACTATTATCGACGATCGAATGACGCGATCGTTATTATTGGAAACACCGAACGCCAGTGCTTCGCAAATTTTTCTCAATGAACTGAAGCAGAGGAAAAACGAAATTGCTACTGTAATAAATAGCAGCAGTCGCCATATTTCATTTCTCGACTTTCACTCACAGTTAGCGGGTAATTTAATTTATCTTCGTTTGGAAATGACTACCGGTGATGCTGCCGGGCATAATATGACTACCCTGGCCACGGAGCAGTTGATGAATTGGCTATTGGAAAAATTTCCCGCTATTCGCTATGTTTCCCTGTCGGGAAATTACTGCACTGACAAGAAAAACTCCGCGGTTAATGGCATTTTAGGTCGGGGTAAATATGTGATCGCAGAAACCTCCATTTCACGCAAAATCTGCATGAGCTACTTCAAATCCCCACCAGAAAGAATTGTTGAGTTACATATAAAAAAGAATTTGATTGGCTCTATTCTTGCCGGGAGTGTACGTACCGCCAATGCTCATTTCGCCAATATTTTGCTGGCGTTTTATCTCGCCACCGCCCAAGATGCGGCCAATATTGTCGAAGGATCTCAAGGAATGGTTCATGCGGAAACGATTGCGGACGATCTCTATTTTTCAATTACGCTCCCGAATGTTATTGTCGGCAGTATCGGTAACGGAAAGAATTTAGCCTTTGCCAACCAGAATCTCGAAACCATGGGATGTAGACAGAATCGCGTTCCTGGCGGCAATGCCCGACGGCTAGCGGCAATTGCCGCCGCAACTGTTTTATGCGGGGAACTTTCACTTCTGGCCGCTCTGACACACCCCCATGAACTCATGAAAATTCATCGCCGCATGGAACGACCAATGAGTGAAAATGAAGTACGAGCTAGCGTTCAATGATATTTGATTCCATGCGATTTAATGTCTCAATTCCTGCTTATGAGTAAAGATCGTACAAATGCGCGAAAAATCGAACATCTCCGCATCCTGCGTTCAGATCGCGAAACCGATCGCGACAAGCGGTATTTTGATGCCATTCAACTGCAGCATCGGGCATTACCTGAAATCAACCTGAGCGACGTTGATCCCTCGATTCAATTCATCGATAAAACGCTGTCTTTTCCATTGATTATTTCATCCATGACGGGAGGAAATCATCGGCTGATAAAAAAAATCAATAAAAATTTGGCACAGGCCGCTGAAGCCACAAATGTGGCAATGGGAGTCGGATCACAGAGAGTGATGTTTACCAATCCTACGGCCATTACCAGTTTTCAAGTACGCCCCTATGCGCCATCTATACTTTTATGTGCCAATCTTGGCGCCATACAATTGAATAATGGTTTTACTACAGATACTTGCCGCGAAACCATAGAAGCCATTGCCGCTGATGCCATTTACCTTCACCTGAATCCACTTCAGGAAGCAATTCAACCGGAAGGAAATACCAATTTTATGGGATTGGCGGAAAAAATTGGTTCCATCATCACCACCCTCAATTATCCTGTGATAATCAAGGAAATCGGTGCCGGTATCTCGCAGTCCGATGTCAAATTAATGATTGAACAAGGGGTTCATTACATCGACATAGCTGGTACCGGTGGGACTTCATGGAGCCGGATTGAACATCACCGCCGCAACAATCAGACAGAACCTGACAATTTGGGATTGACCTTTCAAGATTGGGGCATCCCTACCCCAGTTGCGCTTAAGCAATTACAGGCATATCGTAATCGAGTATGTTTTATCGCCTCCGGGGGCATTCGTAATGGAATCGATATGGTTAAAGCCATGATCTTGGGCGCCAGGCTTTGCGGTATGGCTGGTCCATTGATCGAACCAGCAATGATTTCCAGCGCGGAAGTCATTAAAACTGTGGAACGTCTGAAACGTGAATTCACCACTGCCATGTTTCTATTGGGCGTGAATCGGATAGAACAATTGATAGGCAATCACGGATTGATTATCAACACCTGAACCATTGATGATCGTGGTTGATCAAGATCGGCTCTGTCCTGTTAAATTTATCGAATAAGCTACTAAATTGTTACGTAATCAATTTTATGAATACCAATCACCCAGTCGGTATAGATGCTATCAGTTTCTACGTTCCCCATTTTTATATTGAGTTATCGACTATAGCGGCCCAGCACGGTATCTCCAGAGACTATTTCAAGATCAAATTAGGTCAGGAGAAAATGGCAGTTCCACCACCAGGTGAAGACATCATAACCATGGCCGCCAATGCCGCACGTACAGTATTGAAGGATTGCAACCGCGATGCGATTAGCTTATTGCTTTTTGCAACGGAATCCGGGATAGATCAATCTAAGGCAGGGGGAATTCACATACATAAATTATTGGGATTGCCATCCCGGTGCCGCATAGTTGAATTGAAACAAGCCTGTTACAGCGCCACGGTAGGAATGCAGCTGGCATTGCCCTTGATTCAGCAAAATCCCCAACAAAAAGCATTGTTGATCGCTAGTGATATCGCACGGTATGGATTGGGCACAGCGGGTGAACCAACCCAAGGCGCCGGCGCGGTTGCCATGGTCATTAGCGCAGCACCAAAAATCCTGACGATCGCCAGCGAAAGTGGATATTATACCGATGATATCATGGATTTCTGGCGTCCGAATTACCGGGATGAAGCGTTGGTTGACGGAAGATTATCAATCAAGACTTACCTGCATTCTCTACTGGAATCATGGCAACATTACCAACAACAAACCAATAAATTGCTGGCTGAATTCAGCCGTTTTTGTTATCATCTACCATTCTCCCAGATCGCGGAAATGGCACATTTAAGATTGACCAGAGCGAATGGACTGGATCTTAACAGCGCGGAAATAGAAGAACAAATTTCCCCCGCCCTGATTTATAATCGTCTTATCGGCAACAGTTACGCTGCGTCGCTATACATTGCTCTGTCATCACTCTTGGATCATACAACAATCGATCTATCCAATCATCAAATTGGCTTCTTTAGTTATGGTTCAGGATGTGTGGCTGAGTTTTTCTGCGGGACAGTAATGCCTGGTTACCAACAGTATCTTCATACCAACCACCACTGCCAACTACTTGATAACCGAACTGAATTGAATTATCAGAAATACCGTGAATTCTATCACTTTCCACTGCCCATAGATGGTAGTTCTCTTAATATACCGGACTATCCTACCGGTCATTATAGATTACATCATATGGCGGCGCATAAACGCCACTACATAGAACTCAAGTAAGTGATATCAGCGCTCCTGGCTAAAAAAATATAATTATTGCGGCGGTATTTGTTTGCCGTGCGGGTCTTGTTGAGGGGAATGGGTTGTGCTTGATAATTTATTCTGGAGATCAAGATCCGTAATGTGTTCTAATTGTTCAGCGGCAAAATGGAGATGATCGGTGCTGTAATTGCCTTCGGTGTAAAGATAGGTCTCCCATAAACGATGGGAACGAATTAGTGAACTGGCTGCGGTTTTGCCCTGTACAGTTAAAGCCAAAGCGTGTGCCTGACGCATGATCTTGCCCTGGCGGATTAAATTGAAAAGTGCCATATGATATAATAAATGACCGCTGCCTCCATACTTGATAAGCAATCGCTTCATCACCTGGCTCTTATTGGGGATTGCCATTTCTTCCAGGCGATATAATAATCCAAGTATGTCTTCGCCAATAATGCGCAAGCTTAACAAGTTTCGCTGCACTAACTTGCCCAATACTCCGTGTCGTGGAGCACAGAATAACGCCACTCCAAATATCCCACCAGCGACAACTGCCATCATTCCGGTAGTGCTGGTATCTGAAAATCCCAGATATCCCGGGATGATAATGGCTGCGAGATGACCGCCTACCGCGGTCATGACTGCCACCACGACACTCAGCACGATCATAATCGCGAGCCGATCAGTCAAGAGATAGGCAGTGGCAGGCGGTACGATCAACATGGCAATGACCAGGATACTTCCCACACTTTCAAATGCGGCAACTGTTGTAATTGCGACCATGGTCATTAACAGATAGTGGATTAATTGCGCGGGACATCCCAGAGTGGTTGCCAACTCGGGATCGAAGGTGGTAATTTTCAGTTCCTTGTAGAAGAAAATTACAAATCCAGTGTTCAAAAGCAAAATTCCAGTGAGCAAAATTACCGCAAGTGGAACATCAATACGACCGATACTCACGGTATTAAAAGGAATGTTTTCCAATGCTCCATAGAGTACACAACCCGGGTCCAGATCAACCGAATCTGCTGCTCTGACTATGATGATCAATCCAATCGCAAACAAAGTGGTGAACACCACTCCCATGGCAGCGCTTTCCTCAACTTTACCGAAATGTTGTATTGAATGAGTGAAAACAGAAGTTAATATGCCAACAATAATCGCCCCAATCAACATGACCCAACTGGCACGGCTATCACTAACCAAAAATGCGATCGCCAATCCTGGCAGCACAGCATGACTGATCGCATCACCCATCATACTGAGACGGCGGAGAACCATAAAATTACCCAGTAAAGCGCAGGAAACTGCACATAAAATCCCGGCAATGATTATCCACGTATCAATGTATGACCAATATAAGTTCATAAACTTATTTTTAACAAGTTATTTTACTGTGAGCTTTATGTATGGCTTCCCTGACCTTCTATCTGAGCTGGTGTGGACTCACCGGCATGGGAATCGGTTGTCCTTGGGATTCCAATAATTTTTCGAGTTTTTCGACCATTTCCTTACCCAACACATGTTCAATGTGATCCGCATCCCGATCAACCCGGCTGGGAGCAATATCCGCATGAGTTATCAAATACATTTCCCAGAGTCGGTGATTACGGACAAATCTTTTAGCCGATAAAATTCCCGAATTAGACAATCGATAGCTGCCTGAGTAAACCTCCTCCACCATTCCATCTCGTTTGGCCAGTTGCAAAGAGCGTTTAAGTCGGGCGGCCGACCAGGATCGGACTTGCAACAAATCATCAAACGTAATTCCCATATCATTATTACTTGAGGTGGCGGCTGTTTTCATTTCCCACAATTCATAGATGGCGCGCAAAAGGTGCTGCCGGTCGATTCCACGATTGAGCTTCCAATAACGATGTAACAATACCGCATATCCACTTTTGCTCCCCAGAATCATACTGATTACGAAAATAGTGGCGGCCATCATCACGATAATCGCACCGGCAGGCAACCGCGGCAATAAAGCACTTAATGATGCGCCTAGATAACCGCTGGCCGCTCCCATGACCGCTGACAATACCAATACCTTAAGTAGATTATCGCTCCAAAATCGTGCCGCCGCAGAGGGTATGATAAATAATGCAATGACCAAAATCAGTCCAACCGCCTGCAATCCGATTACAGTAACAATCACCACCAAGAGCATCATCAAGATATCCAGCTTGGCCACCGGCCAGCCTTGTGCGGCAGCATAACTTTCATCGAAACATAGGAGAGCAAACTCCTTGAATAACAGTCCACAGGCAAGCAAGATCATCAGCGTTGATAATGCAATCAATTGCGCATCTTGAGTTAACATGGACGCGGTTTTGCCATAGATGAAAGATTCCAGCCCGGCAGCGTGCCCAGTTTTCATCTTTTGTATGATTGTCAAGATGGCAACTCCGGCGCCAAAAAATGTGCTTAATATGATGCCCAGCGCGGCATCTTCCTTGATTCGTGAGACCCGTCGGATGAACAGGATCAACATCATTCCGACGACACCGCTAATAAATGCACCAATCAGTAGCCCAGGCAGATATTTCCCGCTTCCACCACAAGCGACCATGACAATGAAGGCAATTCCAATACCCGGCAAGGTGGCATGACTAATGGCATCACCCATCAGTGAGCGTTTGCGCAGTAACATAAAAGTCCCGATGACACCTGATGTCATCCCCAGCAAGGTGACACCGATAACCACGATTCGGGTATTATGATCAGCTAAACTGAGCACTCGTATCAGTTCGGCAGTCGAAGGCAGTTGCAATGAGGTGTCGGCCAATGAATTTTGGGAGGCGTGGGTCCAGTTGTTTAGCAGCAAACTCAAAGTGTATAAAGGGAATTTATTCATAATTTGTCAAGGAACCAAAGTGTGCCATTTGATCTGAGTCAAATCATGTTTTAAAGCGGGAAATGGCTTGAATTGCTTCATCCAGTAACGTTAATCGTCCACCGTAGGTTTTATGCAAATTGGCGGCAGTAAATACTTTTTGGGTTTCCCCGGCAGCGACGACACGCATGTTGAGTAAAATTACATAATCGAAGTATTCGGGTGCAGTTTGAAGATCATGATGGATTACCACCACGGTTTTCCTTTCAGCGCGAAGTTCCTTAAGGAGTTTGACAATGGTGGTTTCAGTAGCGGCATCGACGCCCGCAAACGGTTCATCCATGAGATAAATTCGCGCATCTTGCACCAGGGCACGCGCGAGAAAGATTCGTTGTTGTTGACCGCCGGATAATTGATTTATCTGACGCTTGGCAAAGTCAGCCATTCCTAATCGTGACATGGCATTGATAGCTGCCTCGCGATGAATTCTGGTAACCGGCTTGAACCAACCGATTTTCCCATATCTCCCCATGGTGACGACATCGAGGGCAGTCACCGGAAAATCCCAATCGACACTTTCACGTTGGGGTACATAACCGACAAGGTGACGATTCTGGCGATACGTCTGGCCATAAATCTGAATTCTTCCTGATGCCCTTGGCACCAAATCCATCACCGCTTTGAGCATGGTGCTTTTACCGGCGCCATTTGGTCCGATAATCCCAACTACTTTTCCTTCAGGAATAGCACAGTCAACATCCCAGAGAACAGGTTTATGATGGTACGCTACTGTTAAGTCCTGTACGTGTACCGGAAATGATTCGGGTGGCTGCAGAACCGATGCATGTTTTTGCGGGTTCAGGAGTAATTCTTGAGGTAGATTTTCAGCCATGGATTCGTTACTTGAATCAGTTCTTCCTGAATAGGTCATGGGATTAACGCCCTAGTAACTTTCCTGACATTCCGCGTTCGGGAGCGACACCTCCCAGAGCTCGGGTAATGGTAGTTATGTTATGATCGATCATGCCAATGTATGTGCCTTCATAGGTGTCAGGTGTGCCCATGGCATCGGAATATAATGAGCCACCAATGATCACATCCCGGCCTTTGGTTTTTGCGCCTTCAATCAAGGCTCGAACATTTTTGTCGGCCACACTAGTCTCGACAAATACCGCTTTGATATTGCGCTGGACAATGAGATCTACCAGGTGATTGATATCCTTCAAGCCGGCTTCGGACTCGGTTGAAATTCCCTGAATTCCAAGAACTTCAATATCGTACGCGCGACCAAAATAATTGAAGGCGTCATGGGCGGTAATTAACACCCGACCCTCTCGAGGAATCGAAGCAATCGCTTGTTTTGCATATGTGTCGAGTTTTTCCAGTTCCAAAAGATAATCAGAAGCGCGTTGCTCATAAAATTTTTTATTTATCGGATCGACATTGCTCAATGATTTTGCGATTGCCTCCACGGCCTTGCTCCAGCCCCGCACATCCATCCACACATGGGGATCGAAATGACCAGCCATTTCTTTGGGTTCTAATAGATAAGATTCATCAATTAATTCAGTAACCGCAAATACCGGTTTGCCTTTGCGCGCCACTTTGACTAATACATCGGCAAGTTTTCCTTCCAGCATTAGACCCGAATAAAAGATCACATCCGCATTGAGGAGAGTAGAGACGTCATTGCGTGTTGATTTATAGAGATGCGGATCAACTCCCTCTCCGATAATGTTGTTCGCATTGGCCCTGTCGCCAACAACTTGTTTGACAATATCATTTACCATTCCAACGGTCGTTGTGATGGTATATGGATAGGTTGAGATCAAAATGGGAGCTGCCATTAAAGGTGTGGTAGTTCCTGTAATGAAGAGTCCAACCATTAATTTCTTCATGGCAGTTTTCAATGAAGTAAGACAACAGTAAAATTGATATGCAGGGGCATAAGCTTTCATTAGATTACTCTGATTATATATTTTTATATTACGAAATATTTATTTTTATTAGTCTAAATAGTATTGCTATATGTTAATTATTCAATACTATTGATTAAAAAAATCTTTATTTTTATAAATTACAAATTGCTTTTTTATTATTCAAAATAAATATTGTGTATAATCAAAAATAATCTCCATTCAATATTTGTGTAATAAAAAGAGTGACAAATGGTATAAGCCATATGTAATCGCCCCAGAAGTCCCCAGTGAACTGATGCGATACAGCCCTTGACTTATCAAACAATAACTGGAGTAATCCCACGAAATCAAAGAATTATCATGGCCAGCAGCACGGTAGAAAATTACTTAAAGCAACTTTATCTTGAACGCCAGCGCCGCGATCAAAAACTAGTTGGCATGGGACGATTGGCTGAAATCATGACTGTAACCCCGGCTACTGCTACAGCCATGGTAAAACTTTTGGCCAAATCCGGTTATGTCAAATATCAACCACGCACTGGTTCTACTTTAACTTCCAAAGGTGAAACCTTGGCAATTCAAGTGTTGCGCCGGCACCGGTTGCTTGAATTGTTTTTAGTCAAAGTTCTGGATTTCGATTGGTCAGAAGTCCACGACGAAGCCGAACGATTGGAGCATGCCATTTCCGAAAAACTTTTACAGCGGATCGATGATTATATGGGGCATCCTTTGGTCGACCCTCATGGTGATCCTATTCCCAGCGCTGATGGCGAGGTGATTGAACAACGCCTAATCAGTCTCGCCACCTGTCATCCCAATCAAAAGGTGAAGATTGTTCGAATTGTGGAGCAAGACCGGGATTTTTTGTTAATGGCTCATCGTCATCATTTAGTTCCAGGCAATCAATTTACCATCCTGGTCAAAGATGCGCTGGCAGAAGCAATTACAATTCAATCACAGAATCCCGATGAAACCATTACCCTAGGCATTGGGGCGGCGGCAAAAATCATGGTTGAAACGTATCAATAATTACCCAACAAATAATAGGAAAATAATCATGATAAGTTTCAGTTTATGTTCTTTACGCCACTTATTTATCACTGCAATGGTGTCCTCGGTCATAATTGTTATTGGAATACAAACTGCGTTGGGGCAGGCACGGGATTTGATAACCGATCGTCCGGATCAGACGGAATCAAGTGAAACTCTCGATCCCGGTTATTACCAGCTTGAGTTGGGATGGACGCACCGCGAGAACAAAGATGGCGGGACTAAATCAGAGGGTGATAGTTATCCCGAAACATTATTACGTATGGGGATTCTGCCAGATTTGGAGCTTCGTCTGGGGTTTTCTGGTTACCAGTCCGAGAAAATTGATGACAGGAGTGGCGTAAATAATAAAGAGACAGGGATGGGTGATACTGAAATCGGATTCAAATATGATTTAGGTGATGAACGTGGACTTATTCCCGACACTGCTTTTCTCTTTCATCTTTCCATTCCTTCTGGGGATGATGAATTTACAACTAATCGCCATGACCCATCATTTCGATTTCTGTTTTCACATACATTGTCGGATCGTTTTTCCTTCAGCTATAATCTGGGCACACAATGGGAAACAAATGAAGACTTACATGGTGACAACAACACCCTGGCGATATTCCAGTACACGACAAGTTTGGGGTTAACCCTGACTGAGCGCCTCGGTGGATTTATTGAGCTCTTTGGTGATATTCCACTGAATGCCCACGGGAATCCCGCAAATTCATTCAATGGCGGCTTCACGTTTCAAATTAAAAAAAACATACAATTCGATATTGCTGGCGGTGTGGGTTTATCAGACTATGCGGATGATTGGTTCGCAGGTGTCGGGTTGAGTGTGCGTCTGCCTGATTAATCCAAAGTTGTCAACGTCTGCCCATTTCAAAAAACCTTCAATACATTGATATTTTTATGAGACTGATTAATGGGGAATAATCGCATTCTGATCTGTTTAATTAATGATGGAATGCGTTGCCTTGGTGAGGATAGAAGTTAAATTGGCATCAATGGTCATTCCCTTTCATCAGGGTTCGACTTTTTGTTTTCGAAAATCTGATAAATGATGTTATCAGTGTACGGTTTCAATCGTTTCCATAAAACAGGAGAAATAATGGCTATGAAAGATTTTATTCAATTAGTTGTCATCGCCCGAAAATTCGTTGTCAGAATGATCATGGGGATGACTATCCTGCAAGGTATTCATGGATTGAATGTTTTTGGCGACGATAATGTCATCCCACTACTTGATCCAAATTCCCATGTTGATTGGAGGGCATTCGGTAGCGGAGTAAGGGATTCATTGCTTGATATCTCCGCTCAGAAAATTGAAATCGATGTATCATGGCCACAATCGACATGGGGTGTGGGAGGGATGATCAAGTTGCCCCAGGCTATCAACGGCCGATCAATAAAGGCGATTCGTTTGGAATGTCGAACCGAAAATGTATCTAAAACGAAGTTATATTTGAATGCAGCTACTCACGATGACGCCAATATTACCTCCGGTCGGGAACGGGCAATGGCAGTGACTCAATCCTGGCAAACCTTCGAGTTTTTATTGGCCAAAATGACTGGTGATAAACCCGATATTACTTCGCGAGATTTCACTCCCGATCGTTGGCAACAGATACAAGTGTTTAAATTTCTCTTTACCAAACCTGTTGCAGAATCATCTCGAGTCGATCGGATTATCATTCGCAATCCCCATCTGATATATGACTCTACTTCCAGTATGGTATCCTCCGTATCAAAATCCTCGTTGGGACACAAAGAGCCCCCGCCCATTGTCCCCGAATCTGAAATCGGGGCTTCATCCGTAATTCCACCTGCTTCACCACGGAATATGGAAAGCGAAGCCATGAAATTCGAATCCACGGCGCCGATTCCATCTTCCTCCCCGCAATGGACGGACTTTGAGCCGTTCCGCACACAGACAGCACTGGCAGCCAAAGGCATTGATATCCATGCTTATTATACCTATGATTACTCCAAGGTCACGGGTGGCGGCATCAGAACAAGTGCAGCTGGTCGAGGCTTGTTGGATTTGGAACTGAGTCTGAATTTATCAACCCTGCTGGGCTGGAATAATGGTACTTTTTATGTCTTGTATGAGAAATTTAATGGCGAGAAGGGTTTTGAAGATTCTGGCGACTATCAGTTTTATTCCAATATCGATTATCAAGATAATTACAACGGATTTTTTGAGGTGTGGTTGGAGAAATTTTTCTATGAAGACAGAATGCGTTTGAAAATCGGTAAGATTGATGCTTCAACCGAGTTCGCTTATGTTGAAAACGGCGCTGAGTTCCTGAATTATTCGATGACCATCAGTCCTACTATATATCCTGATATCCCAGTCATTCCAAATACCGCGACCGGGGTAAATCTCTTTTATTATCCAAGCCCATCAGCATACCTGGGAGTGGGAATTTATGATGGCGCCATGAATGAAGGCATCAATACCGGCACTCATGGTCCCGAAACATTATGGAAAGCACCTGATGATCTATTCCTCATAACTGAAGTAGGATTTTTGTGGACCGGTAAACAGAATAAGCGAAATGGACGATTGGGTTTGGGAATCTGGCATCATACTGGTGATTTTACTCGTTTTGATGGGGGAAATGACCCGGGCATTGAGGGGTTTTATCTAGTTCTCGACCAAACACTTTGGCGAGATGATAGCCGGGATAAAACCAGCCAGGCCATTAGCAGTTTTCTCCAACTTGGTCATGCTGATTCACATGTAAATGAAGCGAATTTCCATATCGGCACCGGATTGGTATGGCAAGCGCCATTGAATCTAAGATCATCTGATCAAATTGGAATTGGTGCCACTTGGGTGGAATTCACTGATGAGCAGGGAGCAGGTTTCACAGACGATATGGAATGTGCGATGGAGCTGTATTACAAATTTAAGATCTGCGATAATTTTAGCATTAAACCCGATGTGCAATATATCATCAACCCCAGCGGCGATCGATCCATCGATGATGCCACGGTAGTGACCATGAGATTGGAATTGAGTTTTTAACCGTGTAAAATGATCGTTTATACCTGGTTTATGGTATTTTTAAGCGCAATAACAACATCCTCCTATGTTCACAATACTAAATCCCAATGAAGTTCGTGTGCTTGCCTGTCTGATTGAGAAGGAGAAGACAACACCAGAAAACTATCCCCTCAGCCTCAATGCCCTGGTGAATGCCTGCAATCAAAAATCCAATCGGAATCCGGTGGTTACATTCTCGCATGAATCCGTGGTCCGTGCACTGGATGGATTGAAGGACAAAAAACTGGTCTGGGAGCATAATTCTCCTGGAAGCAGAGTCCCGAAATATAAACATGAGTTTAATGCCATTTATGCGACATCATTGGCGGAATCTTATATACTTATGACATTGATGCTCTGTGGTCCTCAAACCGTGGGTGAAATCAAGGGGCATTGCGAACGATACCTTACCATCCAATCCATAGATGAAATCAGCTCACTGTTGTCATCCATGTTGGCAAGAGCTGAGGATCATTGTTTGATTATAAAACTTCCCCGCCTGGCAGGACAAAAGGAAAATCGTTATACGCATTTACTTTCTGGGCCACCGGAGATTACGGAGGAAGCTCCGAGTGTAAGAATGGAGCCCGCAACCCTGGCAGTTCGCACCGAAAATGAGCGCCTTGCCAAACTGGAGGAAACGGTAGCTCAATTGGAAGATAAACTGGCAGAATTAAATGACCGATTCAATACCTTTGTCAGTCAGTTTCAATAGCAATGCTTTTGCGTGTTTTCCAAAATTCATATAGCGCCCTACCCCCTGTGTTCCCTAACAAGATCAAGAAGAGGCCGAGCGAGATTCCACAGACCAGATTTCCTTCCCTTTGATATGGCACAATATAACGCATTTCAATCGTATGTTTGCCCTTGTCAAGTAAAATCCCCATGAAGCCGATATTGGCAAGATGAATTGGTACATTCTTGCCGTCCACGGTTGCATGCCAACCTTTATCATAGGGAATAGAGAAGAACAATAATTTCTTGTCTGATGTGGTAATCTCACCTTTAAAATATCCATATCCGTTTTTGTGTTCTGTTATAGTGAGGGATTCTTGTCTTAATTTTTCCGCATCGTTGCCATAATCACTCATTTTGTAATTATTCACTCGCGTCAGTTGGTCCACATCATTGCTTGGAAATTCCTTAAGATCGGTAAATTTATTCAGATCAGAATTTTCTATGACACAAGCTTGTAAGAGATAGAAATGTTTTTGCGACTCGGTTAACTTCGTATATTCTTCAAACCGGATGTAGCGATCATAGGTAAAACCAAGCGGCAGGTAGTAACGATTTTTCAGTATGCGAACATCCTTGATTTTATGGATTTGTTCATAGTATGCATTATAAGCACCTAGGTTAGCTTCCTTGCTGAGTAAATACTTAACGCTGGCAAACGCATGTAAATGCGGTCTACCATATACCCCATAAGCCCAGCGGGTTAACGGTTCATTATTTTTGGGAATGACTCCGATCTCCTGCAGAAATCGGATATAATAGACCTGGTTAAACGACGAATAGGACATGGTACCGTAATATCCCTGTGCCTGTTGATCATTCGTACTGGTATACTTGGCAGTACTGGTTACATAGTCTTTTTCTATTCGATAAAAATTCTTGTCTATTTTTTGTAAATACTCAACTGCTTCCAGCGAATAATCATTATATCCCTCGCGTTTATTTAACTCCTCGGGCGTTACTGCAGTGCGGCGATTCACTGTAACATTAGCGAAGTATCCCACTTCCACTATAATTGTTAGGACCAAAAGAATTTGCATATAAGGCGTAAGTTTCTCATGATTGATACTCAACAGTATGACGGTATAAAGCACCAGAAAAAAAGCTACAACCATCTGGAGTTGTTTATCGACGATATTCTTATCCGCCTGGAAATAGGGAAAAAACAAGGCGATCAGACATAAAATCAGCATCGCGACTAGCAGATAAGTATTCAGGCGTTTACGATTTACCAACACTTCATGGAGCGAGCGCGCAGCGAACAGGATTAAAACAAGCGGGATGATGTAATCGAGAGCCTGCTTATAATAATTTCCCGTAAAGAAGTAGTACGCGTAGCGGAAATAAGGGAAGATGATCATCATGACCCAAATCAGAAAAAAACTCCCATAGACCAGTTTTTCACGTTTGCCAAAAAGGAGAAAAATTTGTGGCAACAGGATCAGTGTGATCAAACCGCAATAAAGTGCAGGTGCTTCGAGATAATTTCTCCAGCCATTGAAATTCGAACCGTTACCCAACAGATCATTGGAAAACAGCCGCATGATAACGGTGATATAATGAATTGGGGTATCGAACCCAAACATCGGATGTGATGATAATGACTGGGCATGTGACACACCGCTGACAACCGCCTTATTACTGTCAAACAATCCACTGCCCCGCGGACTGGTGAGGATCCTGAGGAAAGTAGAGATGATGTTGGATGCAGACATCAGAATACCCAATACCGCTAACCCCACGGACCTGGTGAAAAATATGAGTGAATACTTTGACTCCCAACGACTTTCGATCAGGCGGAAAATCGCATAGATCACCATGAACAATCCATAGAGATAATAGAGATAACCGCTCAAGAGATAAAAGGCATAGGGGAGAAAGTACCAGCGTTTTTTGCAGAACCATTGCTCGAAGGCGAAAAGCAGAAAAACGAATCGTAAG
>CAZTTH010000043.1:0-29013 GCA_964615975.1 uncultured Lentisphaerales bacterium
ATTACTTGACCTTGATGGTGATGATCTGATTGGGAGAACGAAAATCAAACTTGACCTGATCATACTCGGGCGGGCCGAATTTGCCTCTGATGTTGTTGGAAAAGCCATAGGGTTCAGTCGGCAAACCCATGAAATTACGATCGAGTATTTCGTTATTGTTTTCATCGTGGAACAATTGAATGGCGTATTCGCCAAAGGGGATATCGGTGAATTCAATTTCCGCCTTTTTATTGACTATCTTCGTCAGTGCCCGCCGGAAGGTTTCGCTGTTTTGTGTGTAATTAACAGCAGAATCGAACATCGCGATCCGCACCAGCCCCAGATCATTTTTCATGCCCATTACCATGACTTTAAGGGTCCCTCTGGTGATTGTCTCAATGTCGGATTGTTGGGCTTGAACGGCGTACACGCTCATGAAATATATGATAATAAATAATGGAAAGCGGTAAGGCATATTTCCCTCTTTTAGCACTTTGGAAGACTTGGTTTAATCAATATGGAAGTCTGAAATTCCATCTCTAATCTGAAATGAATTTTTTGCATTTACAAAAACTAATTTTTAGAACCAATATCGTGGTGGACATATTCCACTGATGTGAGCCGGGATCGGATAGGCAGATTGTATTGCCGGGCGAAATCCAAAGAAGCGAGGAAATAACACGAGACTTCCGGACGGTCGATCAACAGCGTCTGCTCATTGAGTTGATCATGACTTCCGACGACAATCACCATGCCGTTTTGATGGGATAACCGGATGGCGGCAATGCGTAACGCACAAGCCAGTGAATTCAACTCCGCTTCCACATTGAAATTGCTGCCCTGCAAATCAAAAACATTGGCAATCCGGCCGGCAATCACATTGTTCAGGATCCCCGGACCGGTGTCTTCCGTGACCGGGGGATATTTTTCCTTGTAATTAATCAGTGATGTGATTGTTTCTTCTGGACAACTCGCCAAGGCCTTCATCATTTCAAAGTAGATGACTCGTTTCGCCAGATGGCGGGAATGATCCAATCCCAAGGTACTGGCGGAAATCACTGTCACCAAGGGTTTATCCAAACTGGATAAATCGATATGCAGTTCTTGCGCCAAATGATGCACGGCGACCAAGGCCGATATTTGGACTTTATCGATCTGCGGCAGACTGCGTGGCGGCAGATGCAGGAGCTTCGCTAACTCCTCGGCAAGGGTCAGCTCCGTCGACATGGTTTTTATCCCGCAAATCACCACGTTATTGCGGGGATTTACTTCGGGATCCAGCAAGGTGTGTTCACGCAGATATTCTTCCAGTACCAGATGGTAATTGATGCCGCCAAAACCAAAACTGGAGACCCCGAACCGGAGTGGAGATAATTTCTCGTCGAGGGCCAGGGGTTGGGTATTGACCTGACACTGTTCATTCCCAGCGGTAAGCCCTGACTGAAAATAGGGGGATGGCGGGAGAATGCGGTGTTTCAGGCTCAGCAGGCATTTGAGCAGGCTCACCGCGCCTGCCGCCGCCTTGGTGTGCCCTAACAACGCTTTGACCGATCCGATATAGGGGGTGTGGCCGGCAAAGAATTGTTGCAGAGATGTGGTTTCAATGGTATCGCCAATCGTGGTGCCGGTAGCATGTGCTTCCACATAAATTGTTTGTTTTTTCTCCTCATTCCCCTGCGTCCGTTCATAGGCGCGCAATTGCCCGTCAACTGTTGGTTCAAACAAACTCCCGGTCTTGCCGTCACTGGAGGCGCCACAAGCGCGAAGAACCCCATGAATCGGATGTCCATTCCTGACCGCATCCTGGAATCGTTCCAAAACCAGAACCACCGCGCCTTCTCCCTGATTCAACCCTCGACTGCGGCTATCCAGAGGGCGACAGGGCTCATCGGCCAGGGCGCCAACCTTGCTGAATAACACATAGGTTTCCGGTTGAATATTGGCTTCCACCCCGCCGCACAGAACCAGATCGCATTCCCCCGACTTTAACATCATCATACTGATATCGATAGCGGCCAAGGATGAAGCGCAGGCCGCATCAATCAGAGCCGCTTCGCCCTTGAAGCCAAAGCGTTCTTTCACCATATACAGTGCCGAACTCGGAATCAGGTTTTTGATGATCGTTTTTCGATCCGGCACCTTGGCGCCATAATGCCGCCGGATCAGTTCCAGGATGTTTTCGCCATCAGGAAGTTGTTGATCCTGGATAAACCGCTGTAAATCAGCTTCTTCATCAATCAGAAATTTCTGCATGGGCAAGGCGCCATCCTGATCCATGCAGCCAAGAAAGATATTCACCCGTTCGGGCGCGATCATCTGCCAATCAAGGTTGGTTAATGCCTGCTGCGTCGCTGCCAAAGTCATGATCTGAAGACGGCTATGAGTTGGTGACGATACCCCGGCGGCTTGAGCGGCTCCGCTCATGATATCAGCATCGATATATCCCCCGAATGTCGAATAGGTTTTATCGGCCGCCTCCCGGTTGGGACTGCAATACAATGATTTATCCCAGCGTTCGTTCGGGACTTCTTGAATCGCACAACGTGCCGCCAGCAGGTTTTCCCAGAATTGCTCCGGATTCCCTGCCTGCGGCAGAACACAACCATACCCGATGACACATACTTCGGCATTCGAATAGGACTGATGGGTATTCATCGCTGGTTGATCGGTCTGCTTAATACTGAAATTTATGTACTCTCATATCTCAAAATCCAAGCACCAAATCTCCAATCAGCGCTAATGACTGGATTCTAAAAAACTTACCCCCATAGACACCGGCCAGATTCGGTAAGGTTTTGACGATTTGGACGTGAATATGTTGAGGGTTATTTGAGTTTTGGAGCTTGTTGTTTGGGATTTCAATCTTGTTTTTATCAATCGATTCCATGATTAAATCCTTTGCCTCCGCGTTCATCCATGTAATCCGCGGTACAATCTTCATTTGACTTTTCGCAGTTGAATATGAAATCGTTTCTCCAGTAGATACTTGATTGCCAGAAAGCCGACCAACCAACTGAGAGACAATAATAACAAGGGATAGCCGATCCAGATCACAGGATTATATCCCTCCCAGAGATGCGCCATCATATACCCCGGATCGACATGTCGATGCAATACAAAGGATAGCCGATGTCCTACCGCCATGTGAATGATATAAATCAAAAGAATACCCCGACTATAACTGGTGACGATGCCATAACGTCGAAAGCGGTGTTTCGCAAATGCCCAGGTTGAGATCATCAGCAAGACGATGGCAACCCCCATCAACCCAACAACAAACCAGGAAGCGGGCATAAACAGGGACGGACCTATTATATTGCCGTTATCCAACGTTGGAATAAGTTGCTTTCGACTCACAGCTCCCACGATCATCATAACTCCACAGGTCATGGCGGTGACATCAAAATGACGATGCCCGGAATAGCGCCGGTAACAATGGGTAACAATATATCCACATACGACAGTGGCGAACCAGGGGAAAAACGGCCAGGCATGATTATCGTCAACATCGCCAAAAATAATTCGCGGCAGATAACGGCGATCCCCAATAAATAACTGGCGCAGCGGTTCGGTGCATACCAAAGTCAATATCCCCGCGCTCAACACTCCTGGAATAGACATAACCCTTAGTACTATGACAATGACAATGATTGACAAAGCCATGAATTGCAAAACGTTCCAGGCCAGGAAAGCCCCCCGGCCCGCCGCCAGCCAATTCGTTACACCGCCCAAAAACCATAGAACGACCGCATTGCTGCAAATCAACGCGATGGTCTTTAACTCCATTTTCTGATTGGGACCATGCGATTCTTCCAGCCCCCAGCAGACCATACATCCCGCGGTAAAGGGAATCATCAGGGAAAACATCGCTACAAACATGAATTTATTAACCAGTGGGGCGATGAAACAATCTGCTGGATAAGTAATCATGCCGTTATCGGTGGCGACCCAATAGAAGGCATGGTTGCAGATCATAAAGAACACACAGAGAAATTTTAACCAGTCCAGTCCAGGCCAGTTCTGGCGGTTTGAATGGTGATTCGCGTCCATTAACAATTTAATTATTAAATTTCAGATTTTAGATATTGGATTGGCCGGTGGATTCTTGGGCAAAAAAATGTTCCGTTACGATTTCCATGCCAGCATTCCCCGGGATTTGGAAACGATCACAGTGCCCCGGCTTAGTCGATCCAATGTCAGATTGGTCACAGTCCGTTTTTTATCCGGCCAGCTAATGACGATGGTAGTGGCAGGTTCGCTGCCCAGACCGATAAGGAGATCGCTCAACTGATTGGTAATATGACTGCCCTGGCAGGCGCGCTGCACGGCCAGATATTTACCATTCACCACGACTTTGGCGCCAATGGCATTATGATTGAAGGAGCCGGGAGTATCATCAAGCAGGCGAATTTTTATCCACTGATTTGCTGAATAGGTGTTCAGAAACACCCGGGTTCGGCCCGGTTCGAAATTAGTTAACAATGGGTAATTGTGATCAACAGAAGGGAGCGCGGCAACGCGCCCGTCAGGCCCTCGCCACTTTAGGTTTGTGGCTTTGGAGCTGCGCGAATCATAACCGCCTTGGTTGCGGACAATCAGGTCGGCAAAGCCATCACCATTGAGGTCAGCTGCCATCGTGCTGCGGCCATTCTCAGATGCCTGGATCAGGTCCTGATTGATGATCCGTTCGAGAAGATATAAACCCTGAGCTGTCCACACACTGCGATCGTAGCTAGATACTCGATCGCGCTTGACCCAGTTTTGCGTAGGCGCCGGACGATCAATATAACCATCCGCAACCAGATGGTCATAGTTCAATTCCTCGATATTAAAGACGTGATGTTCAGCCGTTAAATCGACCAGGCGAAAAGATGTCGGATCCCGGGTGGCATTGATCAAAAGCCGTCCCGGACAGGTGCCGATAGTGCTTTGAATACTGCCGCCCCGACCATTGAGGCAACCCACAAAATACAAATCCGGCAAGCCATCATTCTGAACATCAAGCCCGGTCGAACTCCAGGCAAATTCATAGGGGTCGATGGTGTCGAGAGTGAAATCCGGACGGTAACCACTTAAATTCGAGGTTGAGCGAATGTTATTGGGCAATGACGTATCGGGTGGAAGCACCTGGGAATGTCGTACCCGGTTCGCCAATCCTCGGGTGATGTCGTTGCCATCGATAAAGAGATGGCGCGCATCGTAGTAGCCCAGGCGCAACGTATCGGTCAAAACCGGCTCGAACATGGTCAGCGGATCGAACCCGATATAACTGTTGGCATAAATACCCGCGCCAAGATTCGCCACAAAAATATCTTCCTTTAAGTCGCCATTGAAATCAGCCGGGGTGAACGACATCCAGCTTCCAGGATTTTGAGAACGCGGCGGATAACCGATTTTAAAATGCCGGCCACGTTCGTTGATAAATAAGCTGATGACATTGAAATCGTGAGCCACCCACAAATCCGGATAGCCATCGTCATTTACATCCTGAAAGAATGCCGCCCAGGTGATCAAGGCCGCTTCGCCTCGTTGACCATTGAGGGTTAGAATTTCTGGGGTATACGGCTCAACCTTGATGTTCAATAAAGAATATTCCCGTGGAATTAAAGGAATCCGCTTCAACCGATAAAATCCCACCAGTGGATGAGCGGGTGTGATGGCCTCGTCCACTCCCATTTCCCGCCCTTGTTCCTTGAATTTTAATTCCCCCGTTTCAGCCAATTGATTGATATACAGTTGATTGGCGGCGCCTGCCCAGGAACGAGCTCCTCCCGGCCAGTAATCCGGGTCCACGGTATTACCAACGAAGACATCCAAATCGCCATCCAGATCAATGTCGGCTACCGCCAGGGAAGTCGTTGACCGATGGCCTTCAATGCCCGCTGCGCGGCTGACGTCCTGCCATTCGGGTAGACCATCGTTATCCTGATCGCCCATATTTAAATAAAGGCTGTTAGCGGCCATAGATTCGGACCCGCGCGCGGATGAAACTTGATCATCGCTATTATTGCGCGGGACATACCCCGGCAAAAAATAATGCCCCAGTCCGGCTACCGGCCGTTTGGTTTGGCGCGCTTCCCGGCCTTCGGGAGCGATGAAGCGCGGCAGGATATGTTGGGTTTTGAGATCCGACCATACATAACCGGGCAAAGCATTGCCGACCCACAAGTCCGGATAACCGTTATTATCGAAATCGGCAGCTACCGCAACAATCGATTGACGCCCCGGCCGCGCACCTGAATCAGCGGTTGACGAACGCGGATATAAACACTCTTCGATAAGCATTTCTTCCTGTTGATAGGTCTCGTTCCGAGTCGTCAGTTGACTGACCTGGGTAAATCGGGGATAACCTTGCTCATTATTTCCCTGATTGAGATAGAGGCAATTATGTTGATGGCGCGGGGTTGTCATCAATATCCCTTTTTCATCCGACGGGCGTGTCCAATTGCGTCCGTCCTGACACAGGTATATATCAAGACGGCCATCGCCATTGGCATCAAAGATCACCATTCCGGCACTGAATTGACTGAAAAAATTCGACCAACTTTTAGCGTCTTCGTCGAATGGATCGATCTCCCGCATTGGCTGCACAGGTTCCAACTCCTTGAAACTATCATCCACTTCGGTCGCTCCTTCGCCCGGCGGTATCGCGGCATTTGCTTGCGACCGGCTCTCATCGTCAATCGTCAATCGACTTTCCGTGGCGACCCGATTGATGTAGTTGGTGAAAAAATGATTGAACCACATTAGAAAAAGTCCGAACAGAATTAGTAATGTCATTCCGACTTTTTTGCGGGTGATTTTCATGTTACTTATGCTTCTTGATAAATTGTTTTCCGAATGTCATTCATCACTCCCTACGCCTCACTCTCCACTTCCTCATTCAGCATTCCTCATTCCTCATTCAGCATTTATCATTTTCCCTTACCGGGTATTGTCGTCACGATAAATATTGTATGCGGGAGAGACGTAATGGTCATCATAATTCTTCATCGACTCCAACACCTGAGCGGGAATGGGAATCCGGTATTTAATCACATCGACCATGCGTTCGTATGAGGTGATGATAATTTCGATAAAAGGTTGAGAGCGTCGCGGATAAGCGCGCAGATAAATTTCTTCCAATCCCAGCTCATGCGAATTCACCGCCCACAGTTCCGAATTCCGTTCTTCCAGGATATAGGCAAAACTGGGATGTGGTCCTTGCTTGAATAATAATTGGCGGCGCTCAATCAAGCTATCAGGATTGAGGATGCCGACACCAAAGCCGAATAAGGTAAAATCTTCATGTTCCACCAGAAGACTGAGTGGCAAATTGCCAATAACGATCTTTTTATCATTCAGGGAGATTTGGATTTCCAGATATTCCGGTGAAAAAAAACTGGAGGTGATGGATTCGGTCCAGCGGTAATTAGTTAACGGCTTCACGAGGCTGATTTCCGCAGTGGTGGCGGTAAATAAAAAAGAGAGATCGAATGTGCTTCGTAGTGTTAATGAATATTTGCCGGGATTGACGAATTGAGAGAACGATGCTGGATACCGCTGAAAATCCCGCATGGTTTGTGGGGCTAAGAGTTCTCCCTCACGGGTAACCTGTGCAAAATGTTTTTGCAGTTTCTGCCGGGAGCCCTGGGAGGAATAACCCACCGGATCGTCGATAATCCGCACTGGCGCCGTCCCCAATGATTCCTGCACGGAGCGCAGACGTGACAGATCAGCTTTCACTTTGCGAGTATTCCAGGGTAGCGCTTCGCGTACGAATTGAGCGGACAATCGATTGACTTCGGCGGTCAGTTTGAAATAAGCTTCATCGGGAAAGGAAAACCAGGCATGATAAATTTCGCCGGCGCGATCCAGGGCATTGAGTTCCCATAATCCTGGCGCCAGACAATTATTAATGAGACCGATACGCAACGGCTTATAAGTGGGGTTGGGAATAAAATCATACTCTCCTTTCAAGGTCCAGGGAGCGGCATCGAGAAGGTCGGTTTCGAAATGTGGTAGCCGATCCTTTCTGTTACCGGTGGGAAAAGCTAGTCCATTACGCGAATATTCCGCCATCATCAAATTAAAGGCGTCGAATTCATCTGGAGGCGATTTCGACTGATAATGCAAACGCGGTGTCAGCCAATCCCAGGGAATGGAACGAAGTCGCAGAACATGTCGTGAGTCCCTGGCGCGTACTTTGATGACGCCAGTGAAATCTGGCGTTATCGTCATGTCGAGTGCTTCGATGCCTTCGAGCCAGTGATGTCCACGCAGCACGGTTTGCGTTGATGGCGTATAAAGGCTGCCGTCAGGCAACACGTCTTCCTGGGTTGGCATTACCGCGATATGACGATAGTGCAGGTCTTTACATCCCGTCAAAAGGAGTGCCACGGCAATAATCGCCACTATGATGCATCTAACGGATTTCATTATCGTCGACGATGCCTTGATTCCGCGTTGCTCGATGCGTTAAAATTTCCGGCAGGGTAAGCACTTGACAAAACAATCCCAGCAGCACGGGAATGACAGGCAGAGGCAAGATACGATAACGGAGTAAGGCCATTAGATCGTTGCCGCCAACCCAAACCAACATGAAGAAGCAAATCCACCACGACCACCACAGCCGGCGACGAATGCCAAAATAAATCAATGCCAGCATAACCACGCTGTTGCCCACCAGGTTGGCATAACCAACCTGGCCGGTAATAAAAAAATAGTCCGCGAACTCCCCTCCCAATTGCCGCACTCGATAACTAAATTTGAGATAACCAAATGGATCATAAAACAATATGACCTGTTCCGGAAATAAAACTGGCAGCATGATATTGAGGTAGTTTATCGTTCCCACCACTAGCGGAAAACATCCGGCCAGGATTCCCAAACGCCACCCCAAGTGAAAACACCACCGTCTTTTATTTTCGTTCATGGCGGATAAGGTCACCAGTCAAACTTCTTAACCTGGATTGATGTTATCGCTACGATCATGGCATGGAGCATGTAATCGTGATAAAAAACGAAAACGGTTCCAGCCAATGGATAAATAGCTGAAACCGTTCGTTGTCGACGAACGTTACAATATCCCTTACATATTAAATGTCGGAACGATCGATCTCGTTTAGGGCAGGTGGAGAACAATCAATAACAATTCGTTATATCGATGTAAGCCAATTGTCCGGATCGCGCTATTCTGGCCAGTCGACAATTCCCGCTCATTTGAGTGCCATCCCCATTGCTGTTGCAACTGATATTAACAGAAAACCGGTCATTGCCTTTGTTATAACTAAATGAAGCACTGGTTAGTTTGATTGTACTAGCGCCACCCGTGCCTTCCGCATTCATGGTATGACTCTGTCCTGGTTCCAAGGTGATGTTGGAAAAATTAACAGGGCCTCCAACATTACTGGTTGAATAATTGGCAGAACCTGACAGGTTTGTTACTCTCTCACTTGAGGCATTCGTGATTTTGACTTGACACGGTGATGGCGGACTGGAATATCCTATTTGTGGCATTATTCCCCATTGAACCAGGACCCCAACCCCCGCCGTGATAACGACCCATAGCGATAATTTTCTGACAATACCCATTATTTTTTTCATAAGCATTCCTATTTGAAATTGGTTGAATACCCGTTAAAATCCATTTACCAACATTCCTCACTCACAAATACTAACAATACTACTGATGGTTTTTCCTCCTGTAGTTAAAATATCGATGTTTCAAGCAATCATTGTAATATTCAATCAAACTTGGATTGGATATATGAAGACTACAATTGCCCACTTTAAAATATATTATTGGGGTGGATGACATCGATAGATTATTTTACGAACGCAATGCCGTGATGGGGTTGAGCCTGGCTGCCTGGCGTGAAGGATAGAAACCAAAGAAGATACCGACCGCGGATGATACGCCAGCACCGAGAACGATCGAGGAATGAGCGATGACGAATTGCCAATGATTGACATTGGCGATGATGTACGTGGTTAGGATCCCGCCGCCAATGCCACAGAAGCCACCGATCAGAGACAGTACCAGTGATTCAATAATAAACTGGCTTTGGATATCACCCTGAGTTGCGCCCAGGGCACGACGAATACCGATTTCCTGACGGCGTTCCGTCACCGAAACCAGCATCACATTCATAACTCCTACACCGCCAACAATCAGGGAAATACTGCCAATCGCGCCCAGCATCAGGCGAAACATGTTCATTTGTTTTTCCAATTGCACGATCAGAGCTTCGGCGCTATCCACCCGCACCTTGATGCCACGCAAATTGAGATTGAAATACCGGTTTATGTCTTTAATTGCCTGAGCGCTTCCCACTTCCTGCTTGATGCGGGCGACCAGCGTATTGATCTCGGCATTGTCAAACGATTTGATAACCGTGGCGATCGGCATAAGAATTGCATCATTGATACTGTAAGGGCAAATCCCACCCCGGGAGACCTGAGGCAGGATGCCAATGATGGTATATTTAACCTCCTGGATCTTGATAGTATCACCGATTCCGGTGCGTATCCCGATAGCCCGCAGTTTGCTTCTTAGTTCTTCACCTATCAGACAAAATGGCATGGCGATATCCAGATCTGAAATGAATCGACCATCGACTAATTTCAACCGATTGATGCTTGCGAAGGCATTGGTTACTCCCAGGATTTGAGCGTTCACCTCGTTGTTGCCATAGACAATGTTGGCGCCAGATTGAACATAGGGCGCTGCGCTGGCCAGGGATGAAGCAAACCGGGGTAATGCCATGGCATCAGTCAATTTGATTGTGTTATTTCCCTTGGCGCTAGAACCCCATTCCTTATTGATCACCAAAAAATCAGTGCCCAGTTCCTTGAATTGATTGATGGCTTCATTCTGAACGATCGTGCCGACTGTGACCATTGAGATCACCGATCCGATACCAATGGCAATGCCAATGAGTGCCAGAAAGCTGCGTTGTTTCGAGCCCCAGAGACTGCGCAGAGCCATTTTGATGTTAGCGAGAAAGATCATATAAGAAAATGCGGAATGATGAACATAATGATTTAAAATTCCAAATTCCAAATTCCAAATCAACAAAATTCAAATAAAATCCCAAATCCCAAATCAACAAAATCCAAATGGTTTACTAAAACGAAAATCTAAATGGTTTTAACATCAACTATGCTTTTTATGATAATTGTTGTGTACATGGTGGTTACACAAGCATTTAATTATTGTATCATCGAATGATGATGAGCTAATAAAATTTTAGATTTCAAATGAACCAGACCGCCGTGTTCCAATGTATTTCGTATTACATGGTTCATTCTGGTTTATGAGTCTTTTCAATAATGGCTGATAAAATGAGTTTCAATTCGTTTGCTTCATCGATTAATTTTTTAATTTCTACTACACTGTTCAGTTCATTAGTGTCATTGATCAACCTTAACCAATATCGACTTTCCTTGGCTTCTTTACGGCTGATTTTAAGTTTAAATACAAAATCTTTCTTGCTTAGAGCTTCATTCGCTTCCAGGTAGTTGGCGCCAACTGAACCTGATGCGCGAATGAGTTGTTTCACATCTTCAATATTTGCGATAGTTTTCGGCAAAGATTTTACGAAAATTCAGATGGATTTAGCAAATTGAAACGTTCGCTCTTCAAGATCGTAAGGTGGTTTGTTATTTGGGTCTAGGAACATTGTTGATTATTTGGATTTTGTGATTTTTAAGATTGGGATTTTACCTACATTCCACATTCCTCATTCATACACCTGTCCATCTTCCATGCGGATCTGGCGCTTGCATTGTGCCGCCAGTTTGTTGTCGTGGGTGATGATAACAATGGTTATCCCTTCCGTCCGGTTCAGCTCGATGAACAGATTCATGATTTCCCGACTGGTGGCGCTGTCCAACGCGCCAGTCGGTTCATCCGCCAGAATCAGACTGGGTTTGCCCACCAATGCCCGCGCGATTGCCACCCGCTGCTGTTGTCCCCCGGACAATTCATTCGGCTTATGATGCGATCGTTCCAACATGCCGACCCGGGTTAACATTGCTTGCGATGACTCGCGAATGCCCCGGGCTTTTAAGCCGCGATAAACCAATGGAATTCCGACATTTTCCTCCGCCGACAGGCGGGAGAGCAGATAATAGGCTTGAAACACAAAGCCGATTTTTTGATTGCGAATGCGGGAAAGCTCATGGTCACTGACTTGACGCACTTCGCGATTGTCGATGGCGTATAGGCCTGAGCTCGGCTGGTCCAGCAGGCCGATGATATTCATCAACGTAGATTTGCCGCAACCCGATTGGCCAACAATCGCAGTCAATTCTCCGGCTTGAATAGCAAGATTCACGCCCTTCAAAACTTCCACTTCGATCGGACCGATGCGGTAGCTTTTGCGAATGTCCTTTAGTTCAAGTAGGGCTGGCATAAATGTTTATGGGATAAAAGTTTGATCGCTTCATTACATGCATATTCTGGTGAATTATCAGTGTTTTAAGAGCAATGCCGCGCCATCGTATTCCATCAATAAACGATTTCGTCTCCGACCCCGACACCACTTAAAATTTCTACGGCATCAAGACTGGTAATCCCGGTTTGCACCGGTGTTTTTAACGGTTCCGGATTTTCCTGAACCTTCTTGAACACAAAGTTGCCACCAGTTTCCACCGATACCGCCTGCAGGGGAACCATGGCCGCATCCTCCCTGTGATAGACTTCTACTTCAAGGCTGACATTCATCCCCAGGCGAATGACCTGTCGTTGTTCCGGCGTCATCTGGTCAATGGTCACGTCGAGCTTAAAAATCGGACTGCGTTCGCCCTTTGAAGCCTGTGACGAAAGGTAGGTAATTTTACCCTGCAATTTTATTCCCGAAAATGCGTCACTGGTTATAATGACATCCTGATGCTGCCGCACTTTGTGGATGTCAATCTCGGTCACCTGTGAGTGCACGGTTAATCCGGTCATGTTGCCGATTGACAATAAGACATCGCCTTTGTTTATCGGTTGTCCGGGAAAGAGTTCCTTCCGAGTTTCCTTAACGTCCTTGCTTTCACCAAATTCCGTGCCCGGGAGTATGACGATGCCGGAAAGAGGGGCATAAATTTTGGCCTTGGCTATTTGGGCTTCGATTTCATTAACTTCCAACTGTGCGTTTTTTACTTCAAATTCAGCGATCTTCACGTTATCCTGGTTGGCTTGCTCAAGGATAAAGGTCAGGCTTTCCTGAGCTGCCTGGGAGTCCATGCGAAAATTCGCAAGTTGCTGTTTGGCATTTTCAAATTCGGTGGCGGGAATGATCCCCATCCCAAACAAACGTTCACTTTCCTTGACTTCCTGTTCCTGATTGGCCAGGGCGACCTGGGTTTTCAATAAGGTGCGCTTGGCGTTGGCCACTTCGGAACGTTGTTCCCAGGTGCGTAATTCGTTGAGACGGGTTTCCGCCTTGATCAATGCAGCTTTGGCCTGACGGAGTTTGATTTCAGCAGTGGTGGTATCCAGTTCGATCAGGAGTTGATCTTTTTCTACCATTTCGCCATATTGAAAATGAATATTCACAATTTTCCCGTCGAGTGCAGCGGGCAGGGAAACCAACCGCAAAGGCGCCAAACTACCAGTTAGATAAATGGACGATGACACCGGGAGCGGGAGGATTTTATAGGTTTGGTGATAAGCGCTAGTTGCGGCCGCCTGCGGTTGTGGCACTAATTGAGTGATGCTCTCCATGCTTACTCCTGCATGATAGGAATACATGACAGCGCCGATAAGAAATCCTGAAATAATAATCGCAACGGCCCAACGCACAATGCGCATGCGGCGCATCACATTGCGCATTTCATTATTGCCTTCTTCCATCTTTAGAAATGCATCTTGTAGTATCTTTTGTTTATCCTGCAGTTCTCGATAGAGCTCCTGTTGGGTTAGGTTGAGTTTTTTGACGTTTTGATAGAGTTGGGCGTTTTCGATGGCGACTACAGCTTGTGAGCACATGGCATCCAGAAGTTTTTCGTCACGTTGGGTATAATCACCGCTGCGTTTATTCAGTATCTGGATCACGCCGATCCGATTCCCCTTGGGGTCGGTTAGCGGCCGGCAATAAATGGTGCGGGTGATAAATCCGGATTTCTCATCGATTTTACGATTAAAACGAGGATCGCTATAGGCATCAGGGATAAAAATGGTATCACCGGTTTTCATCACCGTGCCGGCAATGCCATAGCCGAGCTTCACCCGAATTTCCTTCATATCATTTTTCTCGGAGCCTTCAGCCACCTTTGACCATAATTCACCTGACTCAGGATCGTAAAGGAACAGGGTGGTACGCTCAGCATCGATAAACTCCGAGATGCGGGAGACGACCAGTCCTAACACGTTATCGAGATTCGCCGATGAGTCATCTAAGTCTTCCACAATTTCAGATTGTGCCTGCAAATGACCGGTAAATATTCGTCTAATCATAGGATGGATATTTAAATTATGGGATTATTTCTGTGCTTCTGCTCTTTCTCCATCGATAATCTCAACCTTCCAGGTCAACAAGGTGGTGCCTAAGATCTGATCGAAAGCAGATAAACTGTTCAAATAGGAAATAATGGCATTTAATTCGCCATTTTGTGAATTGACCAATTCATTTTGAAATGAGACCAGTTGAAAATTGGTCGTTTTTCCAGCTTTTAATTTTTCTTTTTCGATCTCCAGTTTTTTTTCTGACAATTGCCGGGCCATGGTCGCTAATTTAACCTGTTTGATCTGCATCTCGATATTGCGCAGACCATCCTGGACTTCGATCTCGATACTTTCACGCAATTCCTTGAAGCGAATATCCGATTGTGCCAATGCCACTTTTGCATTCAATTGTTGTTGTTCGCGGGTGTAATCACCGAACCAGGGTATTTGCAGCGCCAATCCGGCGGTAAATCCAGTATTGTCCAAATCAGTGGCATGATCAAGAGTGCGAACATAAGATCGGGTGCCATTGCCGGTTATTCCATAGCCGGTATTGAATGATAGGTTCCAGAGTTTATTGCTTTCCGCGAGGGTGAGATTGATTTCGGCGACCGAATGACTCAGCAGTTGCTGCAAATAATCGGGACGATATTGCCAGGCCAATTCCAAACTTTTATCGTAATCAAGCGCCACTGCATTTGCCTGCAATTGTTCTATTGGTACGATCTGGGTGCGTTTATCGATATCCAGGATTTTCAAAAGATTGAGGCGGGCAGCGTCCAGGGCGTTTTGCGTATTCAGCAGGCTAACTTCCTGATTGGCAACATCGGATTCGCTTTGTACCAATTCGACTTGTGCCATGCGGCCGGCATCGATCAATGCCCGATTGATTTCGAATTGTTCCTTGGCGCGTACCAGTGAGCGCTCATTGATTTCGACTTGTCGCTTGGCCTGCATGAATCCACGATACGACTGAATCACCCCAAAAATTGTTCCCATCACCGTGGATCGTAATGTTATCAAATTCGCATCTTCATTGAGATGAGCGATGCGTTGTGAGGCGGTCGCAACCTTGGCGCCTGCCCCCTTGAGTAATGGCTGTGAAAAATTAACTGACAGCCCGGTGTTATAATCGGCGCCATCGGTTATCCCCAAAGTCTGGCGCGCCGTGTTGTCCCAGATAAAATTGATTTGTCCCCCAGTCTTTATCTTTTTGGTTACCTGAAACTGGGCGCCGCCGCCGCGACTGTCGGTTTGATCATTGTTTGATCGGCTAACGGTATAATCCATGTAAGGATTGAGATTGACATCGGGAACAAATTCGTCATCAGCTACCTTGAGACTGAATTTCTGGGTGATCCGCCCCAAATACACGCTTTCCAAATCACGATTTTTTTTCAAGGCTATGTAGATACAATCTGCCAGAGTCCATGACATCGGGGAATTATTGCCGGTAGCGAGTTCTTTGTCATTGCTCAAGCTTTGTGCCATTGATTCACTGGTAACTGCAAAGAAGATATAAGCGGCAATAATGATTAAGCTCATATTATGATATTGAATAGGAGCTTTGACACGATATGCTGGACTCATAACTTGCATCTAAATTTCAGATTAAGGAATGCCAGGGAATCGAAAGTGGGGTGGTGGGAATTCAATCAATGGGGTTACTAATATCCATTTAATCCCCCTTGTGAATAGCAATTCTAAAATATCATCTCATCCACCTGCCCCCTAATATAATTTCCAAAGAATCGTCTCCTTTGTGCTTTCGTCATCTCTAAAACAATCGCTGATGATGAGTTTAACCTGTTTCATCGGTTAGTTACATCGTTCATGGTGCGAGCGAATACAAATAGAAGCCATATATCAGCAACAATACGACTCCCCGCCCGCGGCTGATATATTCATTTGCCGATGGCCAGATCAGGAAGACGGAAATAAATCCGACGACCAAACAAATAATCACCTCCTCGCGATCGATGACAATCGGGCAGATAAGGGCGGCAACCGCGACAATAAACAAGCTATTGAATATATTGCTGCCCAAAATTGTCCCTAATCCGACGTCGTCATAGCCCTTTAATTTAGCGGTAATTGTGGTGGCAATTTCTGGAACACACGTTCCGATTGCCACGAGAATGGCGCCCACCACAAATTCGGATACCCCCCAGGTAAGGGCAATGCCATAAGCGCCTCTTACCACCATTTTTCCAGCACCAAACAACAAGATCAGACCGGCAATAAATCGTAACAGGGAATTGTTGAAATTGATTTTTGGCGCCGCAGTCAGTCGGGGAAAGGGAGAATGATGCCGGCTTTCCCAGATTACCCCTCCCAGCCAGAGGAAGAATACTGCCAATAATATCCCTCCTTCAGCACGGGAGACCATGCCGTCGAAGATGAAAAAAATGATTAATAACGGCAGTGAAAGAGCGAGGAAATAAGAACTTCTTGCGCCTTGGCGAGAACAATGAATCGGTGAAATCAAAAGAGCCAATCCCAGAACAAATGAGACGTTGACAATATTGCTGCCCAGGACATTGCCGAATGAAATCTGCGGTGTTTCCGCGCGCGCGGCAGCGATTGCCACGGTTAATTCTGGAGCAGAAGTGGCAAAAGCCGCCAAGGTCAATCCCATGAGTCCCGGCGCGATTTGAAAACGATGGGACAGATTAACCATGCCTTGAATAAACAATTTGCCGCCAATACCGGCGGCAGCAATTCCCAAGAGTAATATCAGGATATGATTCATGATGATCTTTATTAACTGATTTCAGGGAGTGGAATTGAAAATAATTGTTCCGACTCTCCAATTCTTGGATTCGTCCCGCCATGCGACCTGACTATCATCGTGTCAATCGCCCGGACAGGATCGGGGAATGCGCCCCAATTGGTCGCGAAGGAATCGGCGGTCTTCAGGCCGGGTTTCATCCCCTAAAATTGCTCCTCATTGGGGAATGACTTGCCGCGTTAAATCGAGTGTTCGCCTAGGGCTAAACAATCTTTTTCAGCAGATCACGAACGGCACCATGATCGGCAATGCGATAACGGGCGGAACTCGGTTGAGAACCGACATGAATCGCGATATGTCCAGATGGCAGGGCGCAAAACAAATCCTCATCGGTTTTATCGTCACCAATCGCCACAATCAATCCGCTGGGTTGGTTCGCCATGGCCTGGGCCACGATATTTCCCTTGTGAACCCCAACCAGTCGCGTTTCCACCACCTGATTGCCCCGCAGAATTTCCCACGCGGTATCACTCTGAATGTCCTTGAGTTGCTGCAGCAGCTTTTCCGCCAGGGCGGCGCCATGAGGGGAAGGGACGAGGCGGTAATGCCAGGCGAGCGCTGATTCTTTTTCCTCGAGCAGGGATTCGGGTTGCTCCCGGGTCGCTTTTTGCATGAGTGCGCGGACTGCGTCCTTCCAGTTTGATGAGCGGGAATGGTTCGCAATCCATTTGGTTGAGCCGGCTGGTCGGGTCCAATACCCGTGTTCGGCATGCAAGGTAATTGCAAGATGCCCGAGCCATTCACCGAGGCTTTGGTAAGAGCGGCCACTGACAATGTGGACATGGGTTCGCGGACGGCTGCTGAGTGAACTTAATAGCGATAATAATTCGGCGCCCGGTGACGCTTCCTGCGGGGTATCGGCGAAGGGCACCAGGGTCCCATCATAATCCAATAATAAGTGCAGAAATTCAGCGGTCTTGATTCTATTGCGGACATCGGTTAGAAGTTCTGATGAGGATAACAATGGGATATCCTGGGCATTGGTGGACGCCGTGGGCTTCATTAATGAGGAGATAAATTCTGTTCCCCAGCGATAAATATTATGGGCAAAGACTTGGTGGCGGAGTTGCTGCATCCGCTCCTGTCGTTCGTTCTTTGGCATTGCCAACGCGCGTTTGATGGTTGCGGCCACACCGTCGATATCGTGGGGATTCACAATCAATGCCGCCGACAATTCATCAGAGGCGCCGGCCAATTCACTGAGTACCAATACCCCGTCATTGTCGATTCTGGCCGCGGCATATTCCTTGGCGACCAGATTCATGCCATCGCGCAGTGAATTGATCAACAGGATATCAGCGGCGCGGTATAATGCCGTTAACTGGGTTTCCGAAACCGAGCGAAAGACATAATGAATCGGGACCACATTTATGTGGCCGTGGGCGCCATTGATCCGGCCGACCATTTCTTCGATCTCGCGGCGGAATCGCGCATATGACTCGACTGCGGTTCGTGAAGGCACGGCAATCTGGAGGAAGCGGAAATTCATCTTACGCAAGGAGGTTTGTTTGAGTAATTTTTCGATGGCGAATAAGCGGTGAGTGATGCCCTTGGTATAATCGAGACGATCAACCGACAGGACCAGTTTCCGGTTATGATATTCGGTTTTTATGCGCGCCATTTCCTCATCAACCTCGGGTGTGGCTGCCAGTCGGGAAAATTTCTCAGCATCGATACCCATGGGAAATACCCCGGCATTTATGGTTCTCGCCGCGAACCGCACGGTATGGCCTTGCGGTTTAATCCCGATGATTTTGTGGATTGATTCAAGAAAATTTTTCATATAGGACTCGGTATGGAATCCAACCAGATCGGCGCCCAGCATACCGTTGATCAACGCTTCACGCCAGGGCAGGAGACGGAAGATTTCCATGCTGGGAAAGGGGATATGGAGAAAAAAACCAATGCGTGCCCCGGGTAATTTTTCACGGACCATTTGCGGCACCAATAACAATTGATAATCGTGAATCCAAATGATCCCTTCCTCGATTTTATCCTGAGCCAGAATCAAATCGGCATACCGTTGGTTGACCTGGCAATAGGTTTTCCAATCCTTCGCAGCATCGAGCCGGACTTTATCCAAAAGATAATGGAAAAGCGGCCAGAGAACCCCATTGGCAAAGCCTTCATAATACTCATGGACTTCCTTGTTGGAGAGATACAGGGGGACCGTGCGCCATTCCCGCAGTTTGTCGGCTAGATCCTGTCGTTGTGATTCATCGTGGGGTTGATGAATGCCAGGCCATCCCAGCCAGCGGCTGTCGGTAAGATCATGAAAGCAACGCAAACCGGTTGCGACGCCACCGGATGACAAAGTGATATTGAGTTTATGGCGATCGCTGGTGACGCTGATCGGCAATCGATTTGAAATTAGAAACAGGCGTGACATGAGCGCTTAACTGGGTTCCTGATTGAGAAAAAGGGTTTGCGTAGGATAGGCAAAACTGATGCCCTCCTGGGCAAACCGTTCCATGACTGCCAGGTTAATTGCCTGATGATTGTCCATATAGACATTGAATTCCGGACTCAGGACATAATAAACGACTTCGAAATCAAGAGAAAAATTGCCGAAGGTTTTGAAATGAGCACGATCGAAACGCGCTTGGGTGCGGCTTGTAATAATGTCTTTGATGATTCCCGGGATCTTGGCCATTTTTTCTTGGGGAGTTTGGTAGACAACTCCAAGGGTGAAGACCACCCGGCGTTCGAACATGCGTTTATAATTGCGAATGCGGCTTTGCAGCAGATCATTGTTATTGAAGACGACTTGTTCGCCCGATAAACTTCGAATCCGGGTGGTTTTCAAGCCAATATTTTCAATGTTCCCCATGTAGTCACCGACGATAATAAAATCGCCAAGCACAAAAGGTTTGTCGAGTACGATGGATATCGAGGCGAAAATGTCGCCAATGATGTTTTGTGCCGCCAGCGCCACGGCGATTCCTCCGATACCCATACCGGCGATCAGGGCGTTTACATCGATGCCGATATTGTCCAGGGCCATGAGAGTAATGATGCACCACACCACGATTCTGCTCAACAGGCCAATGCTTTTGACTGTCGTTGCCTGCCCCGCATCATCTGCCAGCTTGGCATTGGTGTAATCGGTGATGCAAAAGCGAATCACGCTGTTGATCCAAATCGCGGCCTGGATCAATAAGGCAAACAGGGCGACGCGTTGGATCATGATATCGACTGGGGCCGGGAGGACGAGAAATTTTGTGCCTAAAAAGAGCGAAACAAGCAGGAGAAATAATGGCTTGGTGTTATCGAAGATTACGACCAGAATGTCGTCAAGTTGGGTGGTGGTGCGTTTCGCCGCGCTGCGGATGATGCGATGCGCTTTGGCGCAAAGAAATTTCAGTACCTGGGTACAGACAATGACAACAATGAGCGCCAGGAGCCACGATGAGAGTGTATTTTGAAAAATGACCTTGTTTGACAGCGTTGATAAATCAATCATGATTTGATTGCCCTCTTCTTGATAATTGACACATGGATATATGATCTGGGAATGGGATATAAAATCCTTTGTCCAGTTTTAAGTAACAGCATGCTTGAATACAATTGTCAACCAGCATGTGATGTCAGCGGAATGGGATATAGCACCGAGAAAGTGAGATCCGGCTTTCTTCTGGATATCGTTTAAGCATGGTCTGAAACTATACCCTTTGCGGACAAATTTCAATCGCATTTTGGACGCGCGAAAATTTGTTCCGGTAAAGCGGATTAAAATTTCTCCGTCTAACTGATTTTCTTCTCACGTGCGGCGTTGATAAAAAGGATATTCCCAATTTTATCATAATGCATCAGGGTATCCATCTTGGTGGCGACGATCAATTCTTCACGAAAACCAATGATGGTCAATGCCGCGTCCGCGGAATATTCGTTGATTAAGGTTTTATCGTTATCGATGGACCCCTGGGCAATAAGCTCAATGTGGGTCGGCGAAATCGGCAGTCGTCCTTCGCGGATCAGATCGAGGAGGTAAGTGCGTTGTTCCTCCAGGGATTTTTCCTGATGCAAGGCAAAGATTTTAATCGTGTTGCCGCGCCAGTCGGTATGTCCTGAAATAATATACGCCAGGAGGATCATGAGATTGGCATTTTCGTAATCGGTGGATTTGATCCAGACATGAATCTCATTGCGGTATCCATAACCCTTGGATGAGCTGACCAGAATACCAACATCGAAATCAATCGCTCTGATCAAATTGTAATTTTCCAATATTTCATCGATGCCAGTCATTTCGTTCTTGGGAACTTCGAATAAAATCATGTTATTTTCCTTCCCGGAAATCCCGGGTAATTGGATGGTTTGGGCGATTGCCGAAGTGAATGAGGGGCTGACCAGGGTATCCATGTAAATATTGCCATTGCTGAGATCCGCGATCTTGATCAGCTTTTCCAGAACGATCCGGGATTGATGATGGGTTTCGCGGGAGAGATACCCACGAATAAAATGAATATAGGTGCCGAAGCCATAGCGATGCGAAATCCACTTCAGCAAATCCAACAGGGCAAAACGATCAAAACTCGCTTCCGTGAAACAGACTACCGATGGACGCCATTGCCCATCGATATTCTCCTTGTTCACTTTCTGGAGAAAAACCTGAATCTTTCTACTCAATTGAAATATTGCTCCCTGAAAGATTGCCGCCAGGCCGGTTTTATCCTTGATCGTGGCTCTGATTGCGAAATAAAGCACGGTGATGACGATGAGCGCGATGATGGCATAAACGGCATTCATCATGAAAGACAGCCAGAGACACATCAGCGCGCCGAGCAAAGAGATATACCAGCGCGAACGAAATCCCGGACGATACGACGGGTTGGCGGCAAAATGCTGGAGAAAGGATATCATGCAGATTGAACCATAGGTGACCATGAAAAACATCGAAATGATTTGAGCCACAAAATTGACATCACCGATGAGGACAAAAAAAATCGCGATGGCGCTGGTGATTATAGTGGCATTGAAGGGTTCGGCATTGACCCCCTTGGTGATCGACAGCCATTGATTGATTTTGGGAATCGGAAAGACATTGTCCCCACCCAATGCCTGGAGAGTGCGTGGCGCCACCATGATCGACCCCAGTGCCGAAGAAAAAGTCGCGCATGCCAATCCCAGCGGAATTATCGGTCCCCATACGGCAATCTTGCTCATAATCAATTGATCATGAGCCAATGCTTCAGGCGGAGCAGCGATTGACAATTTGAACGCGATCGCGATATAGATGATCGCACCCAGCAGGGTGGCGCTCAAGGTCCCCAATGGGATTGATTTGGTTGGGTCCTTAAGGTCTCCGGATAATCCCACGCCTGCAGTCATCCCGGTAAACGCCGGAAAACAAATGGCGAAAACATAAAAAAAACTATCCGGATTTTTGATGTGATTGAGAAGGACCATATAATCATGATTTTTTTCATAGTCGGTCGTGCCGGCAAAAAATGCGATGAGCGAGAGAAAAAGCACCGATACCACCACATATAACGCTTTAACCCCTAGATCCGCGCCTTTGGTCAATACCAGGATTACCAGAATGATCAATGCCGGAACGGCGAAGACTCGGTTATCCTGGATGGTGATGCCATTGTGAGTGCTGATATAGGGAATAACCGGGTCGAATGATTGGGCGAAAGCAATTATGTAAAAGGCCACACTGATAGCTTGGGAAAAAAATAGTCCCAAACCGACGGTCGCGCCGATGGTCAATCCAAAGGACCGGGAGATGATATAATATTCGCCGCCGCCCTCGACTTTTTGATTGGTGGCGATCTCAGCAATTGCCATGGCCGTGGGGATTGTGACCATGTGTCCGATAATTATAATAACCAGTGTGCCCATGAAGCTGACATTGCCGACGGCGTATCCAAAGCGGAGAAACATAATCGCGCCGAGAATGGTCGAAATGGCAGTGAGAAAAACCGGCGCGGTACCGAATTCGGCTTTTTTCTTCAGCAATCGATTGCTAATGGGTAAGGTGGCGTCCATAATTAAAAGCGCTTTCTAATAAAATTGAAACGTGAAATCGATCGTTAAACTAAATCGACCAGGGGGGATTATCCAGCGTCTGGTTTCTCCCTTTTTTGTCAAAGTTTGGGGTTATAATATTATTCTGCTGGTCCGCAGGATGAATTCAGTTTGGTCGGTGCTGCGCCGCTTGAGCGTATGCTTGTGATCTCCGACGCCAGAGGCGTTAGCTGTGTACACCCCAATGGCGCTTTCGTGCCCTGCCTGATGTCTGCATCACTTACACACTATGCTGAAATTGGACCTTAAATACATACATGAACATCAACTCTTGAAAATCTGTTTAAATTACTGTGAGAGTCAGGCGCCAGGATAGGCCGGGATGGTGCTAGACCGGGTTAAACCGATAGACCAAACTCTATTTCCACCATTCGCCATATACAACCAATACCATTGTCCTAACCTGAAATATTTATGAGAACTATTATGACCATTCATCTCGCTAAATTAAATCACCTCGGGATCCTACTGATAACCCAATTACTCATTGTCTTTCCGGTATTCGCGGGCGAATCCGGAGGCGGTCACACTGATCCGGTGGCGCCGCTGCTTCTGGCGTTGATCGCCATCTTGATGACGGCCAAACTGGGGGGAGCCTTATTTGAACGATTCGGACAACCGGCGGTTTTGGGAGAATTGCTCGGCGGAGTACTATTGGGCAATCTCGGCATGCTTCATGCCGGGTGGGATTTTTTCGGACCGTTACGTGGCGCCGGGATCGAAATTCATTGGGCGGTAGTGGTTGACAGCCTGGCCCGTCTCGGAGTCATTGTACTTTTATTTGAAGTTGGCTTGGAAACCTCGGTCACGAATATGATGAAAGTGGGTAAACCCGCCATGTTGGTCGCATTATTGGGAGTGTTTGTGCCCATGATTCTTGGTTTTGGTGTTAGTTTTATCTTTATCAAGGAATTACCCGCCACCCTGGTCGGGATCGTGCCGCCTGAATTCAATCTCCATTATGTTCATATGTTCATGGGCGCGATTTTATGCGCCACCAGTGTCGGAATTACCGCCCGGGTGTTCAAGGATTTGCACAAATTGCATACCAAGGAGGCGCAAATCATATTGGGCGCCGCGGTGATTGATGATGTGCTGGGGTTGATCATTTTGACTGTCGTTTCAGGCATAATAACGGCTGCTGAAATGGGGCAAACAATGAAAATAGGAGCGTTGTTCAATTTATTTGGGATGGTGATGTTATTCCTCTCCGGATCATTGGCAATCGGCATTTATTTTATTCCCAAAATCATGAAACATCTGGCCCGTTTGCGCACCGCCGGGATGATGTTGATCACTGCCTTGTTGCTGGTCTTTACATTTTCTTATGTGGCCAATGCCACCGGATTGGCCACAATCGTTGGCGCCTTTGCCGCCGGACTGATTATGGAGCGGGTTCATTTTTCACATTTTAATGAAAAACATACGATCGAGGAAATGATCCATCCGATTGCCACCTTTCTGGTGCCGATCTTCTTTGTCTTGATGGGCGTACAAGTCCGTCTTGAGACATTTCTGAATCCCACCATCCTCGGGGTTGCTGCCGGTTTAACCGTGGCGGCGATAATTGGCAAACAAATTTGTGGCTTGGGAGTATGGGAAAAGGGGGTCAATCGCATGACCATCGGGATAGGCATGATTCCACGCGGAGAAGTCGGTTTGATCTTTGCCAGCATAGGCAAGGAACTCAAAGTCATTGATAACTCGACCTATTCAGCGGTCGTTATCATGGTCATCGTCACCACCCTCGTTACCCCACCGTTATTGAAGTGGTCATTGGGTCGTTCGGAGCCCGTTGCGCCAACATCGTGAAGCTGATCTGACGGGAGGATTTGATTTTAATTCATTGGCATAGAATGCTGGGCCGCATTACTGCATTAATGGTGAAGAAACCATCCCGCCTGGCAGATTACACTGTTGCTATAATCCAGGGACAAACATGATTGCGACCGGGCTGCCTCAAACGCAAAAATTTTGCATAAAGCCGCTTTACAAGGATTAACTTCTGAGTATCTTTCTCGTACCTGAACAAAAAGTACACTCAAATCATTTGCACTGAAAATAAATAATCCCATGACATTAACCACCCGCGGGGAAAATCTTAACGCCCGTTTGGACGCGCTCGGCGCTTGCGCTGCCGCTGCCTGCGCCATTCATTGCCTGGCGTTTCCTTTATTGATCGTTATTTTGCCCTTGATGGGACTGGAGATTTTTCTCAATGTGACGGCGGAACGGGTCTTCGCCGTGGCCACCATCCTGCTGGCATCCTTCAATTTGTGCTGGGGGTATCGCATTCATAAAAAAACCCGTGGCTTAATGATCCTGGGTTCGGCGGCGATTATGATCCTCACCGGACTTTTTGTCCTGCCCCACCAGCACGATGCCGGGCAATCTTCCGCATCGTCAACGGCTGCCATAACCGCCGCTTCCGGCATTGCTCCGACATTCATCACTCATGATGAACCTCATGGCCATATGGCCAGCAACAATCCCCATAAAAACCCGGTTGGTTTATTGCTGCTGATTGTCGGAGGTTTAGGCATAACCTGCAGCCATCTGCTCAATCGCCATTTATGCCGCACCTGCAATCATTGCCGGCATCATCACGATCATGACATTCCCAACGTTTGAGAGTTGAAAGTCACAATCTGTTTAGCGCCCAGGGTTGTTTAGACTGAAAAGGAAGACTACCTTGGTTTAATGTTAACAAATCACCACCAACCCCGGCGGGGTTGCGACAGATGAAGTCATACTGTTTTATCATGGCAGGTATGTCATGATAGGTTATTTTTCTTGTTCATTCAACCTGCCGCAACCCTTTAGGGTTGGTAATATTCAGCTTTTCTTTTACCCAACGTAGCCCTACATTTTGGTAGGGGCAACATTGGGCTGGATGCCACAATCCCCTCGGGATTGCATACGTTTAGAGATGATTATACAATCAATGAGGTATGTGGTCCTTCCTTGTGTGGATTTTCCTGCCAACACTCCCATTTTTGAACTCATTACAGCACTAAACCGGCAGGTCATCATTCGAGAAAATGCATGACCTCTTTCAATGTCGATATCTGACGGCTGGCATGATTGCTCGACGCTGAATATGATACCAACAGCGATTGCCATCCGGCTTCACGGGCGCCATGGATGTCATGAACAGCACTGTCTCCGACATGGAGAATTTCATGGCCGGCAACTCCCAGGCGCCGTTCAAGATGTTGAAAGATGGCCCGGTCAGGCTTTTCACATTCGACTTCGCTGGAAATGATGATGGCATCGAAATATTCGGTGATTCCCAGACCATCCAACAAGATTCGCAAGCGCTCATCCCAATTCGATAACAATGCCAGTTGATACCCACGGCGGCGCAATTGTATCAGCGTTTCCCGGGCATCCGGGAAAAGTTTCCAATAGGCCGGATCGGCAAAGGTATTCCATAAATCCTCAAACAGCCTGTCAATATCAGCGGGTCTTTCATTCAGGCGGATAAACAATCGCACAATCAGAATTCGCCACCATTCCTTACTGTCGCGTTGCATGGAGCCAGGCTGTTGCTGATTCTGAGCGAGCGCAAATTCCACAACAAAAGCCTTTTCGATCACATCAGGAGTCAAATTCATCCCATGTTTTTCCATGACTTCAGCATAGATGATCCCGACGGAAGGATGGGGATACAACAGGGTCCCCCCGGCATCAAAAGAAATTGCCTTGATGGATATGGGTGAATACATCGAATGAATGGATAATGTGGGCAACGAAGATAAAGTTATAATGATCAACGGTAAGGTTGTGAATTTTGGGTGAATACACAACCTCGGATTCCAAATATTAAAATACCTTAACCTGAATCGGAATATGCGGAATGAAAGCATTGGTTACTGGCGGCGGCGGTTTTTTGGGGAGTTATCTGGTAGAACGGCTCATTCAACGAGGCGATCATGTTTGTGTTCTGGGTCGCCATAGCTATCCTCAACTGGAGACCCTCGGATGTCAGTGCATACAGGGCGATATCCGTGATCGAAGTGCGGTTACCAAAGCTGTGGCGGGTGTGGACGCGGTCTTTCATGTGGCGGCATTGGCAGGCATTTGGGGCAGGTGGAGGGATTTTTATGACATTAATGTGTTGGGAACGGAGAATGTGGTCATGGCCTGTCAGGAACATCGTGTGCCAAAGCTGGTTTATACCAGTACCCCCAGCGTGATATTTGGCATGGAAAACCTCGAAGGAGTCGATGAATCCTATCCCTATCCCCAAAAATTCTTTTCCTATTACAGCCATACTAAAGCCATGGCGGAACAATATGTTCTGGCAGCCAATGGGTTACATGATGTCGCGGTGTGCGCCTTGCGTCCCCATTTGATTTGGGGGCCGCGCGACAACCACATCATTCCCATGCTGATACTGCGGGCGCGGGCGCATCGACTGATTCAGGTTGGGGATGGCCGCAATCGGGTTGATATCACATATATCGATAATGCGGTGCATGCCCATCTTCTGGCAGTTGATAAACTCTCCAGGTCCTCACCGCTGGCGGGGAAAGCGTATTTTATCGGCGATCACGAAGCCGTCAATTTATGGGATTGGATCAATACTCTGCTGAGTCAGGTGGGGATATCCGGAATCAAAAAATCAATGTCATTTAAAACCGCTTACCGTCTCGGCGCCATTTTGGAGTTGCTCTATAGGGCACTGCCTCTGCCCGGGGAACCGCGAATGACTTGTTTTGTCGCCGGCCAATTCGCCTTATCACACTATTTCAATATGGCAAATGCCCGGCGGGATTTGGGTTATCATCCCCTGGTCACCAACGACGAAGGACTGGAACGCACCGTCAGATGGATCAAATCCACCCTGATGTCGTGAGCGCGGAAATAAATTCATGGCCGGGGTTAACATAAACGTCATAACTGCAACCGCATTGAATTCATTCTGCTGACCAGCAGATTGTTTTTTATTACTGACTCTGGCCGATAACGGCCTAATCCCGGATGTGGCAGCTTGCATTCAGCTCTGAGGGTGGGTGATCGCGCACCGGCAGGCGCCGGTTAATCCGTTTAATCATGCTTTCACTTCCCGAAATGGCAAATGATCAGGGCTTGCTTATCATTTGACGGCAAGCCTGCCATGCAGCAGGCCTGGCGCTTTGATTGACGGTTCCCATAACATACTTATATTGAGTATGACAACAATCTCATTTATTACTCGGAGAAGTGATGCTAACACGGAAAATCATAGGTATCATATTGGTGATATTGGGTTTATTCGCCGGCCATTCTCTTACGGCCCAAACCACGGTTTCATTATTTAAAAGTTACGCCGGCAATATCAATTATATTGCCACTGGCGCTACCCTCCGATCTGCATCAAACGCTTCAAATCCATGCACGGTTGCCAGCTCGGCGGCACAATCAGTTCCCGGAATGCCTTCCGGCTCGACTATCGTTGCCGCATGGCTGTACTGGTGCGGCTCTTATTCGACCGCGACCGGATCGACCCAGACAACCCCAGACTGGACGGTTGATTTCGGAATTTTGTTCGGCAGTCCCACCACCTATACAGCAACTGGCAGTAATCAATTTACCGGCACCTTTACTTTTGGCGGCATCAACTACGACTACTTTTGCGGTCGTGCCGATGTCACCAGTAAAATTTCGGCCAGTACTTCCGCGGTCACCTATCTGCTCAATAATCTGTCGGTGAATACCGCCACTCCCCATTGCGCGACATCCGGCGTGGTCTCTGGTTGGTCACTGGTCATCGTCTATTCCAATACCTCCAATGAACGCCTGCGGGTGA
>CAZTTH010000044.1:0-27840 GCA_964615975.1 uncultured Lentisphaerales bacterium
TACGGCGGGTTCCGGCAATGACGTTATTCTTGGCGACAACGGCCATGCGACATTCTACGGGGATGGGACACTGCATACGATCACAACCACCGACCCGACAATCGGGGGTAATGACCAGATCACTGTCGGTGACGGGTTCAACACGGCGCTGGGCGGGATCGGGTCGGACACGATCACCGGAGGCAACGGCCGGGATGTGATGGTGGGCGACAACGGCAACGCGCGTTTTAATGAACAGGGCAAACTGATCTACATCGAGACAACCGATCCGGATATCGGTGGAGACGATTGGATCGTTTCCGGTAACGGGCCGGATGTGATTCTGGGAGGCAGCGGTAATGACACCATCGATGCCGGCACCGACCTCGGTGGCGATAATTCAACCGACATTGTGGTGGGTGACAATGGTCAAGCGACGTTCACCGATGGAATGTTGACCTTGATCCAAACGACCGATCCATGCACGGGCGGCAACGATCATATTTCGACGGGAGGAGGCAGCGATGTGGTGCTGGGCGGTTATGGCAATGACCAGATCGATACTGGCAACGATCTGTCACGGGATATTGTGCTCGGGGACAATGGCGTGGCCCAATTCAGCGCCGCAGGTGTTCTATTGATGGTGTACTCGACCGATCCTGATTGTGGCGGTGATGACATCATCAACACCGGCAATGGACCGGATGTGATCATCGGCGGCACAGGAAATGATGTGATCGACGCGGGCGGCGATATCTCCAGCGACATCATCCTGGGAGATAATGGCAGAGCTCTGTTCGACACGAGTGGTTATCTAACCCGGATCGAGACGACGGATCCAGCAGTGGGCGGCGCCGATATCATTCACGGTGGAGGGGGGAACGATATGATCATGGGCGGTGCAGGAGACGACGCGCTCTTCGGTGATGATGGTGATGATGTGATTTTGGGAGATAACGGGTTGTTCGACTTCATGGTGGACGGCGCTCCCGGCACCTTGGATTTAATCGTGACGACTTCCCCTGAGATTGGCGGAAATGACAGTATTTACGGAGGGAATGGACGCGATATCCTGGCGGGCGGAGCGAGCACGGATAATCTATTTGGCGGAGCTGGAGATGATATTCTCCTGGGTGACAATGCCCGCATCACTCAGACGGGCGGATTGCTGCAATTGGTTGAAACACTCGCCCCAGCCATCGGCGGCGACGATTTCATTAATGGAGAAGAAGGCAACGATTTAATCTTTGGCGGCGCCAAGGATGACACGATCTCCGGCGGCACTGGCAATGACGTGATCCTGGGAGATCAGGGCCGGGCGGATTACACGGTTGATGGAAATCCGGCGACACTTGATGCCGTGATGAGCACGGATCCCACGATTGGCGGTCGGGATATGATCTCCGGGGACGATGGTGATGATGTGGTCTTCGGCGGGACGGGTAATGATACTATTTACGGCGGGAACGGGCATGACGTGCTGCTGGGCGATCATGGTCTGCTGGATTACTCCCTGCCGCGGAATCAGAACTTCAGGGCGATTTTCATTGGGGTTGACACCGGGGCGGGGAACGATGCCATCCATGGCGGCGCCGGTGATGATTTCATTCTCGGGCAGCAGGGTGACGATCAATTGTTCGGTGATGAGGGAGATGATGACATTACCGGCGGTCACAATGTTCTCTACGGAGTTGACGGGGCGGATTACATCGATGGTGGCGCCGGCGCTGATGTGATTTTGGGGGACAACGGGACAATTACACGGTGGCTGTTGCCCAACGGGGATTGGGCGCGATATCCGGCGCCGTTCGCGGATGTGATCCGGGACGTGGTGGCCTTTGACAACATCGATTTCGTAGCCGGAGATGACACTCTGTTGGGCGGCGATGGCAACGACATTCTCTATGGTCAACGCGGCAATGATCATTTGGATGGGGGCGCTGGGGATGACGACATTTATGGCGGACTGGGCTCCGATGATATCAATGGTGGCGCGGGTAACGACATTTTGATCGGCGACGCGGGATTGCTGGTGAAAGCCTACAATGCCAACGGAACCCCGCGGATCGATGCCAACGGGTCATGGCATCGCGAGGTGTATCTCGAAGAAATCGGGGTGATCACGGGTTGGATTCACAGTGACACGACACCGCTGCGGCTGGATGACCCTGATCTGGCCAGAAAGTTGTTGACGGCCGACCTGATCATTCTCGGCGGCACTCTCCTGCCGGGTGGGTTGAAACTGACCAACGCCGACACGGGCGCCTGGGCAACCGACATCCTGCTGGTGGATCTGGTACCCGCCAGTAATGACGTTCTCAACGGCGGCGATGGCGAGGACATTCTCTTCGGCCAGCGCGGCGACGACAGACTGATGGGTGGAAATGATAACGACCTGATCTTTGGTGATGGCGCGACCAACGTCGTGCCGTTCGTGACCAATATTCCGCAGATTGTCAATGGCATCCGTCTTTTGAGTGTGGTTCCTGGCGCGAATGTGCCGCTGATTATTCCTCAAGGCGGCGCGGTGATTGTGCCCAACCTGACCTTGCGTGCCGATGAATACGATTTTATTGCTCCGGAAATTACCTTTGTCCCGAATGTTTCCCCGGAATTGGGAGCGTTGGCGGCCAATGACGCCTTGCTGCGCGCCGATGGTGCTGCCTTTGTTTCGTATGTCGCGATTATTCCCGACATGGTCCATCATCGCGACCTGATGCCCGGCAACGATATCATCGACGGCGGGGCGGGATCGGACATGATCTTCGGCGATGATGTGGTCATTTACGCGCCGCTGTTTACCGGCTTGGGTGAAATCGAACGGGCCAGGCAGGATGTGCAATTCGGAATGAATGCGATTCTCTACGCCCTGCATCATCTCGCCCTGGATTACGATCTCTACGAACACACGGTACTGAAGCTCTCCGATGAACACGACATCCGCTACGGTAACGATGTGATCGACGGCGGTGACGGTGATGACCTGATCGTGGGAGATGAAGGTGTCCTGCGGGTGGCATTCATGGTGGGCTTGCCGGTGGAAGAGACGGATTTCGTGACCGCGGTCCTGAAATATTACAACTTCCTGCGGGATCTGGAACATCTGGCCTTCGACTTTCTCGCGGTGGCTCAGCAGGCGCATGTCCAGATTCTCAATCGTCTTGTGGCGGACGCGGTCGCCAATAATCCGAACCGTGTTCGTCCGAAGTCCGGGGAAATCGTTGACCCGAACCTTCATGATCTCTTCGTGAACAACGACCAGATTAATGGCGGCGCCGGCAACGATATTGTGGTGGGCGACGATATGTCCCTGCTGATGCCGGTGATTAATGCGGCGCTGGATGCGAGCATGAACGCGACCTGGGGAGTGTCTTCAACAACCTGGCAGGCCGCGTTAAGTGCGTTGGACGCACTTGTCACGATTCGTGAACGGGAGCTGGATGCCCATCTCCGTGGCGATCATGCCGGGTTAGGCAACCAGATGCCAAGCGCCGCGGATCTGGAACTAATTCCGTATGATTTCGAATACGACCTGAACCGGGGCAATGACGTGATCACCGGAGGTTCCGGCGACGATCTTCTGGTCGGCGACTTCGCTTATTTTATCGTGCCGATTGTCCTTCAGCTGCCTCAGGGCAATGGCGCCAATGCCTGGTATTATCATGGCGCTGACTGGTTCGATCATTATCTGACGAGCAACAACAAGGGCTGGTTCAACAGTTCCTGGTTCAAGCACGGCGGCAAGAAGTCTAACGGCAACTGGTTTGACGACACTCACAACTACAACTGGTTCGGACATTACAGCGAGTGGCTGGGTTTCAGCACCTTCGAGTTCTTCAATAAGAGCCACAACGGCAAATATTGGAAGGATCTTGGCAAGACCTTCTTCGGCGAACACTTTGAATACCGGCATCACGGCCGCCAGTCCCATTACTGGAACCATCGCGAGATCTTTATCAGCATCGGCAATGATATGATTTCCGGCGACGATGGCAGCGATATTGTAGTCGGTGATAATCTGGGGCTGGTGGTCCCCTTCGGGCTCGCCGCCAACGCCGGCTCCGGTGGAACCCAGGCGCCGTACTTCAAGAGCGGCATCCTTTCCGGCTACGGTTTCATCCTGCGTGACCCGCGGCACGTTGGCAAACTGGATGTGGCCTTCGGCGACACAATCTCCGGCGGCGACAACAACGATGTGCTCTACGGTCAGCAGGGCAAGGATTCCATCAACGGCGGCGCCGGCAATGACCAGCTCTTCGGCGGTTCCGGTAAAGACACGCTGATCAGCGGGGGCGGTACCGATACGATGAAATGGAGCGGCAACGGTTCGAGCCGCAATACCATTGATCTGCTGCAGGGGTTATTCCTTAACGCGATGGCTGCCGGGTTGGAGCGATTCCTTCTTGATGTGGCCGCCACCGGTGGCCTGATCAAACCAAGCGGCGACGTGTTGCCGGGGTCAATCGACGCCACAACCGGCACCGTCTTCGGTCGGACACCGGCTGGCAGCTTGAATGTTATCGTTACCGGACCAACGTTGGCAGTCCGCGGTCAGACACTGATGTTCAGCGGCCAGATCACCTCGCCGGCCGGGAGTGGATTGCAGATGCAGTGGCGGGTGCTTGATGCCGCGAACCAAATCATAATGGTGGGGGAGGGCGATTCCCTTGCCTTTGCGCCCACGGTGAACGGCATTTATCAAGTGATGTTCGGCGCGGCCGATGATAGCAATGCGGTGGGCGTTACAACTTTGACCTTGCAGGTCTCGACCTTCCTCCTCATACCGGATACCGCCAACCCCGGCAAATCGATTCTGCGGATCGGCGGCACCACCAATAACGATAAGATTGATGTCAAAAAAGGATCCGGATCCGGGACCGTGCGAGTGACCATCGACGATGATGACAAATCGACTGTCGATTTCGATCAGACCTACAGCAATATCAGCCGGATCGAGGTTTATGGCGGGTTGGGTAATGATGAGATCACCGTGAACTCGAACATTGGGACGATCCCGGTGATGCTGGATGGCGGACCGGGCAATGACAAGCTGACAGGGGGTATCGGCAATGATACATTGATTGGCGGCTTCGGCGAAGACACCCTCGATGGCGGCGATGGAAACGATTTTCTTGATGGCGGTCATCACAATGACATTTTGCAAGGCGGCAATGGAAACGACCTGTTGATGGGAGGCAAAGGCAACGATGATCTTAAGGGAGAAGCCGGTTATGATTATCTGGATGGCGGCGATGACAATGACACACTGGACGGCGGGGATGGCGATGACATACTCCATGGTGGTAGCGGCAGCGATCTGTTAAGCGGCGGCAAAGGGCGCGATCAACTGTACGGGGAAGACGGAGATGACGAACTCCATGGCGGCAACGACGAGGACAACTTATGGGGGGGGACAGGCAATGACACTCTGTATGGCGAGGATGCGAATGATTACCTTGATGGCGGCGCCGGAGACGACCTGCTCGACGGTGGCAAGGGAGACGATGTGCTGTGGAGCGGAGAGGGTGATGATCTTTTGATCGGCGGGGATGGCAATGATGAGTTGCACGGCGGAGCGGGTAACGATGTATTACGGGGTGACAACGGGAATGACATTCTCTACGGTGATGCCGGCAACGATCGATTGGATGGCGGCGCGCAGAATGATACCCTGTATGGCGGCGATGGGGATGATTCGTTGACGGGCGGTTCGGGCAATGATTTCCTTTATGGCGGCGGCGGGGACGATTATCTGGATGGCGGTGGCGGCACGGATGTGCTGGATGGTGGCACGGGCATTAATTATCAGATGGGTCAGGTGCTTAATCGCAACGGAGAACTGTTTATCCTGGGCACTGAAGGCACCGACACCATCACAATCGAGATCAAGAGCGGGCTGTTGAAAGTCACCGCGAACTTTTCAAATGGAAGCGTGACGATGAATTTCACGCCCACTGCCATCACACGAATTACGGCATTGCTTTTGGATGGCAATGACAAATTGACTATCACCAGCGCGGTCACTCAGGAAGCATTCATTGACGCCGGAGCAGGCGACGACACTGTTACGGCTGGCAGCGGCAAAGCGACAATATATGGCGGCGCCGGGAACGATGACTTGACCGGTGGCAGCGGCGATGATGAAATCCATGGCGGCGCCGGGAACGACAAGTTAACCGGCGGTGACGGCAACGACCACCTGATTGGGGGAGATGGCGACGATGAATTATACGGCGGCAACGGGAACGACCAGCTTGAAGGCGGCGCTGGGAATGACAAGTTGGATGGCGGCAATGGTGATGACACACTCATTGGGGGCGCCGGCGCCGATTCCCTTTATGGCGGGGATGGCAATGATTCTCTCCATGGCGACGACGGCAATGACACTCTTGATGGCGGCAAGGGGGATGATTATTTGAATGGCGGCAACCATAATGATGTGCTCAAAGGTGGCGATGGCAACGACATTCTCCTGGGCGGAGACGGGATGGATACGCTTAAAGGAGACAAGGGTCGCGACATTCTGATTGGCGGCATGGGCGCGGACGATCTGGATGGCGGCGACGATGATGATCTGCTGATCGGCGGGACTACCAGCTACGACAATAATCTTACCGTGTTAACCGCTGTTCGCACCGTGTGGATCTCGACTGCCAGTTACGCCAGCCGGACGACAACGATTCGCAGCAGTTATCTGCAAGTTAATGTAACGGTATTTGATGATTGGTTTGCGGATACCCTGCGTGGCAATAACGGCGCCGACTGGTTCTTTGCTGACCGGGATAACCGCGACGGCGACGATGACATCCTCTCCGATTATATCTCCAACGAGTCATGGGATATTTTGTAACTGATATTCCATCAGGTTTCGTGATGGAACATCGGTTGGCGGGGAAGCTACCGCCCAGAGCTCTCGGGTTGGTTATTAAATGGGCATCGCGATTTCAAAATGAATGGTGAACCAATTGGAACCTGGCCACGGGTTACCACCCGCGAAAGAAAATCGAACCCTTGAAATCATGAGAATCATTTTTCATGGATTCGAACCTTGGCAATCCGCCAATAAAATCTCCCTCTTTTCAGCGCATTGACACCCACCTCATACTTACTATATTTAATGGCTTTAACCACCTTGGGTTATTCCGCGGATTAAATTAGTTTCTGGATGACGGCAAAAGAGCAATGATGACGATGGAAAAATACATTGAAAAAGCGGCGGTGCTGATCGAAGCGCTGCCTTATATACAATCATTTCGCGGGGCAATCGTGGTGATTAAATTTGGCGGCAGCGCCATGGAAAATCCCGAATGCGTGGAAAATACGCTGCGCGACATTGTCTTCATGGAATGTGTCGGCATGAAACCGGTGATCGTTCATGGCGGCGGCAAGAACATCAGCGCCAAGCTGATCGAAATCGGCATTGAACCGCGTTTCATCAATGGATTGCGGCATACCTGTGAGAAAACCATTTCGGTTGTTGATCAGGTGCTCCATTACGAAGTCAATCCGCATTTGGTGAATGCGCTGGTAAAATTTGGCGGGCGGGCGCAGGGAGTCTCCGGCAAGCAAATACTGCTGGCGGAAAAGATCTCATCCACGCATCTGGAAACCGGTGAATTAATGGATTTGGGATTTGTTGGCGATGTGGCGGCAGTCGATATTCAAAAAATAAAAGCCATATTGGATAATGAAGAAGTTCCAGTAATCACCCCGGTGGGCGCGGACAAGGACAATCTTCCTTATAATATTAACGCGGATATTGCTGCCAGTCGGATTGCCGAGGCATTGCAGGCGCGCAAATTGGTATATCTAAGTGATGTGCCGGGCATCTTGGCTGATCCGAAGGATGAAAAGTCGTTGATCTCCACGATTCGTGTCAGCGAATTGGATCAACTGATAAAAACTAAAGTGATCACCGGGGGCATGTTACCGAAAATTCATAGCGCGGCGGCTACGCTGCAAACCGGGGTCAACAAGGTTCACTTTATAGATGGGCGATTGCAGCATTCGCTGTTGCTGGAAATTTTTACCCACGAAGGGGTTGGAACTCAAATTATCAAGGATTGATTGAGCTGGCGAATGAACGTGGCGGGTGCGCCAGCCTGCAATCAGGCTCAAGACATACTTTTCGCGGTCATAAACTGAACTTTTGAATCGCCCTATAAGGACTTGGGTGGGATTATTTATTTCTCAGAGCGATGCTCTGTATGTGTTTAGCGCAGAGTTTGAAGCTGGTGGAGTTTGGAGTTCATCATTTTAGGATACTCCTCTCTCAGGCATGATTGCCGTTCCGGCTAAAATCCTGTACTCCAACCGACGCTAAATAAATACTTGCGGGACGGCATTTTTGTCGTTCATTGCTTTGCAGTAGTCCAGCAATGCGGGACAGTACTCCAATGCTCCGTTAAATACGTACAGGGAACACCCTGGGGAGCAGAAGAAACAAGTAAATGTCCAGCCTGTAAGGGCGACATAACAAGTTCAATTAAAAGAGAATGATCAGTATGCAAGCCAGGTGACTTCACCGTAAATAACAACCCCATTATTGCTATTTTATTCAAGCGACCATGGATACCAAGGAATTACTCGAATTACAATCTCGCTATGTGCTGCCCACCTATGACCCGCGCATCATCTTGAACATGGGGCGCGGTTGTTATGTCTGGGATGTTGACGGCAATGAATATCTTGACTTCACCACCGGCATCACGGTCTGCAGTCTTGGTCATTGCCATCCCGCGGTAACCACCGCCATTCAACAACAGGCGGCGCGATTGGTGCATGTGTCCAATCTTTTTATGAACGATCAGCAACCCCAACTGGCGGCGTTGATCGCGGAGAAAAGCTTGGGCGGCCGGGTCTTTTTCTGCAATAGCGGCGCGGAAGCCAATGAAGGATTGATCAAATTTGCGCGCAAGTGGGGATCTTCACGCGGGAAATATCAGATCATCTACATGAGCAATTCCTTCCACGGCCGGACATTGGCCACGCTGGCGGCAACCGACCGTCCCCAATACCGGGAAGGATTTGGTCCGGATGTGGAGGGGTTTATTCGAGTGCCATTCAATGATCTGGCCGCGCTGGAGGCGGCAATTACCGAACGCACCGCGGCGATCATCATGGAACCGGTCCAGGGCGAAGGAGGAGTTCGTCCCGCCACCGCGGAATTCATTGCTGGCGCCCGTTCGCTGTGTGATCGTTATGAGGTCTTATTGCTTTTCGACGAAGTCCAGACTGGCATGGGGCGGACCGGTCATTATTTTGCCTATCAACATTATCAGGTGACCCCGGATGGCATGTCCCTGGCCAAGGCGCTGGGGAATGGATTTCCCATCGGCGCTTTTGTTATCCGGCGACAATGGGATCAGGTTATGATCAAGGGATCGCATGCCAGCACCTTTGGCGGAACGGCATTGGCGTGTGCCGCGTCGCTGGCGGTTTTTCATGCCATCGACCGGGAGAATGTGTTAAGCAATTGCCAGGAAAGCGGCAGGTATTTTATCCAGGAACTTAACCAGATGGCAGGTGAATATACCTGCATCAAAGAAGTAAGAGGAATCGGTTTGATGGTGGGGGTTGAATTCAATACCGCCGTGGCGCCAATCCTAAAGGCCGCTGCCGATGCCGGATTGTTGCTGATTGCCGCGGGTGAAAATATTATTCGGCTTTATCCGCCGTTGACGGTTACGCCCGCGGAAATAGATCAAGCCATATCCATACTCAAAAAAGTTTGTCCGAAATAAACGCAGTGAAAACACCACATTTATTAACCTTGAATGATATTACCGGTGATGAATTGAGTTCCCTGCTTGCGACCGCGGTCAGGCTCAAGGCAAATCGCGGCAATAGTACCTCGCGTCCATTGGCAGGGAAAACATTGGTGTTGATCTTTTCCAAATCTTCCACCCGCACCCGCGTGTCCTTTGAAGTTGGCATCAATGAATTAGGCGGCTGTTCTCTGTTCATGGACCAATTCGATCTCCAAATTGGCCGGGGCGAATCATTTGCCGACACCGCCCGGGTGCTCAGCCGCTATGTCCATGGCGTAATCATTCGCACCCATCAACATGAGCAACTGGAGGAATATGCCCAACATTCTTCCATTCCGGTCATTAACGCGTTGACCGATCGTTCTCATCCCTGTCAGTTGCTGGCTGATTTGCTGACGATCCATGAGAATACCGGGAGGTTGCGTGATGTCCGGGTAACCTATCTGGGGGATGGCGCCAATAACATGGCCCTCACCTGGATCATTGCCGCGCAATTATCCGGCATCCATCTAACCATTGCCGCCCCGCCGGAATATCAGCCCGATCCTCAATTCGTTGCCACGATAAAAGGGGGTGGATCGGTGGTGGTTACCGAAGATCCCATTGCCGCGGTTGCCAATGCCGATTATCTGTACACCGATGTCTGGGTCAGCATGGGATATGAATCCGAATCCAGCGAGCGATTAAAAGTTTTGGCGCCTTATCAGATCAATCGATCGTTAATGTCCCATGCTGACGCGACGATCAGGATCATGCATTGCCTGCCCGCCAAACGCGGCCAGGAAATCACCTCCGAGATTCTTGACAGTCCCGCATCCATTGTCTGGGATCAGGCCGAGAATCGGCTCCATGCTCAAAAAGCACTAATGACCGAGTTGTTTTCTTGATTATTGGAAAAATAGTCAAGAATCAGGTTGAACACATGTTTCTGTCATATGGCAAAAAGTCAATCCAGTGGCTGATTGATTCGGTTCGCAAGTCGGTTTATTTCTTTGAACCGCCCGAACATGATTATTGGTTGACCCGTTTCCTGTTTCTCCGGTGTTTTGGCATTATCTATGTCATTGCTTTTTTATGCCTTTACCAGCAATTGCTGCCATTAATCGGAGAAAACGGGATTGTGCCGGCGGGCAATTATCTCAATTTGATTGAGCGGGTGGCGCAGCAGAAGGAAATCCCGCGGTCCGCAGTCATCCCCACCATGTTTCCAACTCTGTTCTGGCATAATGTCAGCGACGAGTTCATGCTGCGCATGGCACAAGCCGGATTGATTGTGTCGGGATTGGTGGCAATGGGTTTTACCAATGCCTTTATGATGGCTTTTCTCTGGTACGTGTATGCTTCATTTGTCGCCATCGGCCAAATATTTTATGGCTTCGGATGGGAGATTATGATGATGGAAACCGGATTTCTGGCGATCTTTCTGTGTCCACTGTTCAGTATTCATCCATTCCCGGAGAAATCTCCGCCCCCCAAAATCCTGATGTGGCTGCTGCGCTGGCTGGCGTTTCGTTTGATGTTCGGCGCCGGTTTGATCAAGATACGCGGCGATTCCTGCTGGTGGCCGGATCTGACCTGTCTGGTGTACCATTACGAGACCCAGCCCATCCCCAATCCCATCAGTTGGTACCTGCATCAGGCGCCGCTGTGGTTTCATAAGCTGGGGGTATTATGGAATCATGTGGTGGAGTTGATTGTCCCGTGGCTGATCTTCGGGCCGCGGGCCGCGCGGGTGTACTGTGGTATTCTCTTTGTCAGTTTTCAATTCATCCTGATTATCAGCGGCAATCTCTCGTTTCTGAACTGGTTGTCGGTGGTGATTTTCATCGCCTGTTTCGACGACCGGGCATTGGCTCTTTTATTCCCCGAAAATCTGATCAATCGTCTGCGCGTACGGCCCGCTCACTGGGTGAGACGCTGGGGGCGCGGGTTGATCCTGCTGGCGCTGACTTTTCTGGTTATTTACATGAGCAAGAATCCAGTCCTGAATATGATCTCAAAAGAACAAGTGATGAATACCTCATTTGATCGGTATCATATTGTTAATACCTATGGCGCCTTCGGACATGTTGGCAAAGAGCGTTATGAGGTGATTATCAGCGGCACAACCGATCGGGTTGTAACCTCAAAAACCCAGTGGCGGGAATATGAGTTCAAGTGCAAACCCGGCAAAGTCGATCGTCGCCCCGGACTCATCGCCCCGTTTCAATATCGTCTTGATTGGGAAATCTGGTTCGCTGCCATGTCCAATTATCAACAACATTCATGGCTTATGCATATGATTGAAAAACTTTTCCATAATGATCCGGGAGTTCTTAGCCTGATTGATGTCAATCCTTTTCCCGACCAACCGCCAACCTTCATTAAGGCGGATTTATACCTCTATGAATTCACCTCGTTTGCTGACGCGCCGGAATTGTGGTGGAAACGAACCTTTGTCCGCTCGTATTTCCCCGCGATCGCCGCCGACAACCCGTCTTTTCGTAAATTCCTGGCCGCCCACGGTTGGGGGAAAAAGTAGGCTAAACTTCGAATGAACACATATCAATCCATCAAGATTCCCGGGCGCGGCGCCGGTATCAATCCTGCCGGGCGGTTCGAAACCATCACCTATCATCCGGATGCTGACGATATCACCCAGCACGACGGTGATGATCGGCGGGAGCTGAAAACCCAGTATTTCAAGGATACTTCACAATCGCTCATCACCTATAACGACAGCCCGGATGTCGGCTTTAGTGCCAGCATCAATCCTTATCGGGGGTGTGAGCATGGCTGTGTCTATTGTTATGCTCGTCCGACCCACGAATTTTTGGGGTTGTCGTCCGGGGTGGATTTCGAAGCGAAAATCTTGGTCAAGGAAAACGCCCCGGAATTGTTGCGTCGGGAACTCGCGTCATCAAAATGGCAGCCGCAAGCTCTGGCGATGAGCGGAGTCACCGATTGTTATCAACCCATCGAGAAACAAATGCAAATCACCCGCCGCTGTTTGCAGGTTCTGGCGGCATTCCGCAATCCGGTCGGTATCGTCACCAAAAGTCATCTCTTGATCCGCGATATTGATGTGCTTCAGGAGTTGGCGAGTTTTCACGGTGTCCTGACCATCATCTCGATCACTACCCTGGATGCCGATCTGGCGCGGCGCATGGAGCCGCGCGCGGCCCAGCCTGAACGGCGGTTAGGCGCCATCGAGAAACTGGCGCAAGCCGGTATTCCCGTCGGGGTGATGGTGGCTCCGGTCATTCCGGGATTGAACGATGATGAAATTCCTGCAATCATCGCGGCGGCAGGGCAGGCGGGCGCCGGCTATGCCGGATATGTCATGCTGCGCCTGCCGTTTGCGGTGAAAGACTTGTTTCTTGACTGGTTGGAGCGTCATTATCCGGATCGCAGGAGCAAGGTGGTTGCTTTTATTCAGGAGGTTCGCGGCGGCAAGCTCAATAATGCTGAATTTCATACCCGCATGAGAGGTGAAGGTGCGCGCGCCGAACTGATAAAAAATCTCTTCCAGATTTCCTGCCGGAAAGCCCGTTTCCCTGAACACTGGCCGAAATTATCGACTGCGTCTTTTACCAATCCCGATGAGAAGCAGCCATTGTTGTTATAAGCAAACCATAAATTCTGCTGAGCATTTGTTTACCGTCATTAAATGGGCGGATTCTTCTCCCGGGATTACAGACATGATGACCCGCATCGCTCATTTTGCTAACGGAGTTATTTTTTCAGCGTGAGTATTTTTATTCGCTGCCTGAAGAATCTGCTCTTGGAGATTGTGCGCCACCTTAAACTCAGGTTGAATTCGCAGCGCATGGTTACAATCTCGCAGCGCTGTTTCGTAATCCAGTAGCTGGAAGTGGACAATGGCTTTGGAAACCCGGAGTTGAGCGTCATCGGGCTGGAGTCGAACGGCTTCCGCATAATCTTCCGCGGCTTTAGCAAGCTGTCCGATAACAAAATAATTCCAAGCCCGATTATTGTAAGCTGAAGCCATATCATTGGTTTCCATTTTTATCGCATTGGTCAGGTCATCAATGGCGTCGTGGTTTCTCCCCATTTTTCCCGCAACGGTTCCTCGGTTTTTAAGGTATTTAGATTCGGCGCCTCCCATTTTGAACGCCTGTTCATAGTCCGACATTGCCAGGGAGTATTTTTGCAGGGTCAGGTAGAGATTGCCGCGATCGTTATAAACGTCGGCGTCGGTGGGATTGAGGGCAATTGCTGAATCATAATCGCTGAGTGCCTGCTCAACCCCGCCAATATCCTTGTGATATTTTGCGCGATTGGCATAAGCTTTCGCGGATGGTGTAATTTGAATGGCCTGAGTCCACAAGGTATTTCCGTTCTTCCATATCCCGCATTGTCGGTAGGCCGCGATAGACAGAACGGTGAGGTAAACCACCAAACCCAGGGATGCCCCCTTATTCAGAAGTGATGAATGGGATCCACCGGCCAGATTTTTCACATAATTGATCCCGCAAGCAAACACGAAAAACAATCCGATACTGGAAACATAGGTGTATCGATCCGCCACAATCGCGCTGCCGACACTGATCAGTTGAAGAACCAGGACAACATTCAAAAAAAAGAAGAGAATTCCAAAGGCGATTGCCTTGGTGTATTTCAGGGAATAAACCGAAATTCCCGCGATTAATAAGACCATCAGAGGTGAAATATAGTATATAACCGGCAACGGTTCATTGATCGCAGGGTATGGGTAAAAAGGAGACAGGTTTATTGGAATGATCAATTTCCCGAGATAGGTGATAAAACCGTAGCAGGCGAATAAAATTTTTCGCCCTAATTCAACCACTACCTCCTCATGGAGCGCGCCCATTGAGCGCTGAAATTTGAGGGTTATAATTCCGACCATGATGGAGATGATGAATAACGGAATTTTTTCCCAATAAATCTTTTTTTGAATCGGACGTCCCAGGAAATGGTCGATTAGGAGCATGACTGCCGGCAGCACTACCGCGGCAGGTTTTGCCAACATTGATAAGACTGCACCTCCATAGGCAGCAAAGAACCAAATTTTATTTTCTTCCAACGCATGTCTTGAATAAGCAATTAATGATGCCAGAAAGAAAAAAGTATAGAGGACATCCTTGCGCTCCGATATCCACGCGACTGATTCCACATGCATGGGATGAATGCCAAATAACACTGCCACAACTGATGCAATAAAAAGATGGTGTCGCGTCAGAATCAGGATGAAAAAAAATACCAATATCGTGTTGCCCAGATGTAGGATATAATTGGTGCAGTGATACCCGAATGGATCAAGGCCGCCGTGGGCATAATTTGCGGCCAAAGTGATCATTGTCAGAGGATGAAAATTGGCGCCGACCGGAGTTGTAAAAAACTTGCTGAATGGAGTAAGGCTTGTAATCAGGTCGTTTTCATAGACGTATCCCTGATCATCCCAATTCACGAATCCGTTGTGGAGAGAGGGAAAGAATACGAGTGCCGTGATCCCCAGGATCCCGAGCAGGTATAAATGCGGTATGGGTCTGATGTTTTCTTTGCCAATGCCTGACGACGGACTTTTTCTTTCTTCTTTAGCGGGGTGTTGCGATGGGTGTTTTTTATTTCTGCGGTTACTCATTTCCCGGTTCGATTGCGCAAAAAATGTGGTCAATAAAAAGCGGCCAATGATATGTGCTTTAAAGGTTTGTTAGTCTGAAGTCTGTATCGGTTTACCCGATCTTCCTCCCGGCTGCGATGAACACCGCCTGGTTCCTCTCTGATGGATAGGTAAAAATTTGCCCGCACCCAATCGGCAGGGGTATAGGTTTACTGTCATGATCGCTTATCAGGCCTGAGTTTAGACGCAGTTCAGGAGAACTGCGCCATAATTTCCCCCTAATGATTATTTAGATTTCCTTAACAACCACAGGTGAATAAAAAAAATTTCGCGGTCATCCGGGGATTTGAACTCCAGACAACGGTAAACAGATTCCGCTGAAGAGCAGAGCTGAATCCAGCATTTTGATGGTAATCAGATCCAATCGGTCGCAATCCAACTGATCTCATGACCGATTGGGCAAAGAATCATTCTTGATAAATTATCAGGTGCCGGGAGCAATCAACCAGGAATTTTCTCAATGATCCGGGCGGCGCATAGGGTTTTGGAAATTTGCCCCCAGTTTTCTTCTGAATCCGGAGCGCCTGCGGCCAGGTAGGTGAATGTCCCCGTGTCGGCGCCGAAGGAATCGACACCATTCAGAACTATCGCGTCGAGGTTCTTACGGTGTAATTTTTCCCTGGCGCGCGCGTGCGCGTCCGCTCCGGTTTCGAGGGCAAACCCCACACACCACTGCCCCGGTCGTTTATTCTGGTTAAGAGTTGCCGCCACATCCGGGGTGGAGGTCATTTCCAAGGTGAAATTGCCGGTGGTCTTGGGCACCTTCTGAGGGTCTGTCTTCGTTGCCATGAAATCAGCGACTGCCGCCGCGTAGAGAACGATATCGGCTTGTTGGAATAACGATTGCGCGGTTTGCAGCATCTCGACCGCGCTGTTGATAGGAAGAATCGTGATGCGCGAATGCTGGGGAAGGTATTCCCTGGAGACCGGGCCGGTAATGAAAGTGACTTCGGCGCCGGCGTGAGCACATCCTGCGGCCAGAGCCTTGCCCATTTTACCGCTGCTGTGATTGCTGATAAAGCGGACCGGATCGAGATGTTCGATGGTGGGACCAGAAAGAATCAATACCCGGCGGTTAGCCAGGCGCTGATTGGCAGGCAGGGACGCGGTAATGATGGAAAAGATCTCATTCGCTTCCGCCATCCGCCCCTCCCCGACAACCCCGCATGCCAAATAACCGGAATCAGGACCGATGCGTTGCCACCCCATGCGACCGAGCTTTTCGACATTTTCCTGAACCACTGGCTGACGCCACATTTCGACATTCATGGCGGGACAGAAAAAACGCCGGCAGTTCGCCGGTAATGACAGAACACAGGCGCTGACAATGTCGTCGCCAAAACCATGGGCAACTTTGGCAATCAAATCCGCGGTAGCCGGCGCCAACACACAGAAGTGAGCGTGAGTGGCGGGAAATAGATGTGGATATACCTGCTGACGTCCGCTTCCCGCCGGGTCGGGAAAAATATCGGTAAGCACCGGTCGATTGATAATCGCGGCAAAGGATAATGGGGCAACAAATCGTGTTGCCGCCGGGGTCATGGCGAGATGAGTTTCGTAGCCGGCCTGGTGGAATAAGCTGGTTAACGCCACCGCCTTGTAGGCGGCTATACCGCCGCCCACGCCCAGTAAAACCGTTGGCCGCTCACCGATTTCCATGATTATTTCACCACCAAGAAGTTTGGCAACTATTCAATGACTTTGGTTTTTGGCAATCCCAGAACGTTATCCCCTTGCTTCCAGCGTTTCTCCTTGCCGAGCTGATTAATGCGTTCAAATCGTTTCAGCACATTGCGCTTGACGCGGATGGTGGTGCTGCCTTTCAAGCTTTGATGACGAGACATGATCGGACTCCTGTTTTAATTTTATTCAATAATACAACAATTAATCGCGCGTAAACTATACTGCTTCTAACCGGCCAAGCCTAATTCTTTGAGATACCCCGGTCGATTGCGCCAGTCTTTGGCAACCTTCACATATAATCGCAAATCGATGAATTTGCCAAAGTTCTCGCGCAATATTTTCACCGCGGCGCCGCGAATTGCCGCGATTTTGCTCCCGTTTTCACCGATGATAATCGGTTTATGCGCTTCCCGTTCAGTATAAATATCGGCCTTGATTTTGATCTTGGTGTCACTTTCATGCCATTCCTGGATATTGATGGCGATCGAGTAGGGGAGTTCGTCGAACAAAGAATCAAGCACGGCCTCGCGAATCAACTCGGCGGCGATATGACGTTCAAAGGCATCAGTTATCTGATCCGGTGGATAAAGAAATGGTCCGGTCGGCAGCCGTTCCCGAATCACGCCGATCAGCGCATCAATATTGGCGCCCGTCAACGCGCTGATTTCGCCGCAATCAACCGATTCCAACCCGGTAACCTCGCGAAAACGCAACAGGCATAACTCGCGCTGACTGGCAGAGGAGATATCGGATTTGTTGAGCGCGAGCAAGGGCGCTTTCCCGGATGCGGCAACCCGCTGTGCCACCATCGTATCTTCTTCGCCCCAAGAGCGGCTGGGGTCGGCGATGACAACAATCACATCCGCGTCTCTGAGATTGCGGTCAATGGTTTTCAGCATGGCCTGATCCAGGGCTGTGTTGCCCACATGCATCCCCGGCAAATCGGTAAAAATAATCTGACTGACAGCATCCGAAAGTATGCCCCGCCATTGACAGCGAGTGGTTTGCGGCCGGGAAGAAACCGCGGCCAGATGATAATTCAGCGCCTGATTGATGAAAGTTGATTTGCCGGCATTCGGCCGCCCGACCAATGCCACATATCCCACCCTGCCGATTGGCAGTTCTTCTGTATCGATCTGATTCATTAAACGTTAAAAACGGTTTGTAGATCAATATGGGAAAAAACGTCGAGGGCAATCAATGTTTTGGTGCTGCGCACTCCGGGTTTATGAATGATATCATCGGTGATGATGCGCGACAAGGTCATATTATCCTTGACCCGGACAACGGCGACAAAATCAAATTCGCCAGCGATCGGATACACTTCGGTGATGCCATCGATGGCGATCAGACTTTTCGCGGTTTCACGAACATTTTTGCCTTCGATATTAATTAAAACAAACGCGGTTACCATGGGTTTTTGCCTTATTGGTTAATGATTGTCATTTAGGGGTGGGGGAGATTCCGCGCCATCATCCCGCGGAAAAAATCCCGTCAATCAGGAGCTGAAAAAAATTAACTTGAATTGATCGGGGTTGGGGAATTTTCGTTAAACCAAGGTTGAAAAGCGCCCTGATGATCCCATATTCTACATCCGCTATTAGACGGGGCGTAGCGCAGCTGGCTAGCGCGACTGTTTTGGGTGCAGTAGGTCCCCGGTTCAAATCCGGGCGCCCCGACTCTTTCCCTGATCCTCCCCATACCCGCGGGATGATCGCGATTCCAATTCTCGCTCAGGCGCCGCGCATGGCCGATTTCAACCTGCGATTAATTTTTGTGATCGCGGGCGATTTTAACCGGAGCGACAAATCCCGGATTAATTGGCCAGAGGCAAGACATGAACTTTTCGAAGTTCCTTGTTAAACTTGACGGTGCCGTCAACCAACGAAAATAATGTGAAATCCCTGCCCATGCCAACGTTATTTCCGGCACGAAAGCGGGTGCCGCATTGACGAACGATGATGCTGCCGGCAGGAATAACCTGTCCGCCCCACACTTTGATGCCGCGCATTTTCGGATTGCTGTCACGTCCGTTCTGACTGCTCGATTGTCCTTTTTTATGTGCCATGGTTCACTCTCTCAATTGCAATTCTTTTCTCTGCTGTTTTCAGTGGCGATGATGGTGTTTCTTGGACGCTCATTACATAGTGCCGATATGCATGCCCAGACGATCCTGACTCCACAGCGGGAATAATCGTCAATCCAAATGACCTTGTATAAATCGGGCTTAAACAGTAATGGCGGAAGGACTAGTGTCAAGATCTCCGCCTGATAATTATTCTAGCGATTACGACCAGGATTTCGCGGGTGAGGTTAAGAATTCCTGTTTGATCAGTGCGGCAGCGTTCGCGGATTCGACTCCCTGCTGTCTATATCTGCCGCAGGAAATTACGAAATATTTGCGGGCCGGCAAGCGTCAACACCGATTCTGGATGAAACTGAACGCCAAAGGTGGGATGTTCCTTATGCCGGAAAGCCATGATCTCGCCATCATCACTTTCCGCGGTGATTTCCAGGCAGGATGGAAAAGATTCATGCTCGCCCACCAGTGAATGATAACGGCCGGCCTCAAACGGATTGGCGATATGATCAAAAAGGGTGTCGTTGCGATGGGATATCTGCGAGGTTTTTCCATGCATGATATGCCGGGCGTGAACGATTTTGCCGCCGAATGACTGAATCGCCGCCTGATGCCCCAGGCAGACTCCCAAGATCGGGATACTGCCGGTAAACGCCAGGATCGCCGCGATGCTGATCCCCGCCTCATTGGGAGTGCAAGGCCCCGGGGAAACCACCAGGGCGACAGGCCGCATCGCCACCAATTCTTCCACGGCAACTTTGTCATTGCGGTAAACGACCATATTTTCGGCGCCGACCTTGCCCATTTCCTGCACCAGATTGTAGGTAAACGAATCGTAGTTATCGATCAGGATGATCATAGGGTGTTATGCGTAATTCGGGTTTTTTTTAATCGGTGTCGCGGCCGTATTCTCTTTAATATACCAATTGTCATCAGATTTTCGCTATTTGTGCGCTGAATCCTGCTTGTCCAGCAGAACCAGCAGGATGAGACTGCATCCGACCGAAAGGGAGGATAACGAAGCGGCAACGAACGCAATAAGGGTTGGAAATTTCGCAAACCTTATTCTTGCAATAATAGTAGTCGGTATTATAATCCTGGTCAAACAGTTAGTCTTTCTTTCCCTTTGGTCGAATCGGGAAAAGCCAATACCGGCCATCTCTGACAGGAAACCGGACTATAATCTTTCTTAGATTCGGGTGGGAATTCGACGCCGCGGAAAAACGGCCCCCGCGCCCCCCTATTAACGACAGCGTTGAAGCGTGTCCTACCAGATATCACTGATTTCTCCCCGCTATTAACGCGATCGAATCAGCAATCGGGCTAGATCAAGTCCGGTTTTTATCATAACCGGGAGGCGGCTCGCGGAAGCCCGGCCGTGCTGCCGTTCGACCATTGGGCAGGGGACTTCGCGAATTCGCAATCCCCTACGATGGGCTTTCAATACCACCTCGGCAGCCATGACAATGCCCTCGAATTCGATATCGAGATGATGAAAAATTTCACGCCGATATAGATGAATCCAGTTAATGTCGCGGTAGGGGAGTCCAGCGATGTGACGAAGAAGGAAATGGTAGACACGCGAATTAAACTTCATCACGCAAGAATATCCCGGCTTTTCCATTCGATAACCGAGGATCAAATCCGCGTGATCCGCGATGTTCAGAAATGGTCGAATGACGTCGATCTCCAGGGGGTTATCCGCCGGAGCAAAGATAACAAACTCGCCATTTGCACAGTCAATCCCCGTTACTATCCCCGCCCCGATTCCACGATTGGTGGAATGCGTTTTAACTACGAGTTCGGGAACGCTGGGTTCCAGCTCGGCCAATCTCCTTCCGGTATCATCGGTGCTGCCGTCATTGATCGCGATGATTTCAAAATCAATTGCAATTTCCCTGCCCACTTCCATATTTCTGGTAACCGCCGTGATAATATTTTTTTCTTCATTATAGGCCGGAATGATAATGCTCAATTTCAGCTTGCGCTTGACTAAATGTTTATCGTTCATTTACGTGAAACCTGTTTATCATATGCGGATTGATGGTTGGTTTAAATCGCGATGAACTCATCGAAAATCAATGCGGGAATCATTTTCCTGACCCTCATTTTTTCCTACTTTGCGATTTGTCACCCGGCGTTGTTGGGGCGAATCTACGCGTCTCTTGATGTGGAACAAACGATGATACCGACCCGGGTGTTTTACTCGATTGCCCTCGAAAACAATGAACCAGGTTTATGGAATCCATTTCTGTTCAGGGGTTACGATCATCTGGGCGTCGCTGAAACCGGAAGTTATCATCCCGGACACTTCATACTATACCGGTTTTTCCCCACTCATCTCGGTATCATCATCGAATCCCTGATAATTTTCCCAATTGCAGGTATGGGGATGTATCTGCTGCTCTCTCGATTCTGCGGGCTTTCGCGCCTCTCGGCGCTTTTTGGCGCCGGGATTTTTATTCATTCGACATTTTTCATGGCTCATTTTGGGCAGGTGCATATGGTCTGGATCTACGGCCATCTTCCATGGGTGCTTATCGCGATTGAGCAATGCTTCCGGGGTCGTCAACAATACCGTGGTTCGGCATTCTTGGGTTTACTCTATGGCTCCATGTTTCTTCTTGAACATCCCCAGGTGACATTGCTGGTCTCGATTCCCGCAGCGGCCGCGATTATATCCCGCTCACTGACCATTGAACCACACCGATTGCGTTATCGTGGAGTGGCATTGGCATTGATCGGAATCAGCGCCGGCCTGATGATCGGAATGTTGAAATTGATTCCGTCCGTGATCGCGTTGGCGGCTACAGATCGAGGTAATCTGTCGGTGATTCAAAGAAATAATTTTTCGTTGCATCCGCTGCAACTGCTGTCTAATTTTTCTCCCGCGCTGTTCAAAGACAAAATCATCGGCGACTGGTTTTATGTCAACGCTACGACTCGGGTTTACATCAATAACATCTCGGAAGGTTCGGCGTACTTCGGCATTGCCTTGATCACGCTGGTATTTTGTGGACTTGTCGTTTTCGCCGGGGATTTGTTTGCCCGCAAGAATCGAGTCGTATCGATTTTGTTCACCGGCGTCCTCATTGTCTGTGGGTTATTGATGCTGGGGCGTTATGGTTGCCTTAATGATCTACTCAAGGATATACCGCTAATATCCCAGATCCGTTCACCGAATCGTTACAAATCGGTCATCGCCTTTGGGCTGTCGCTGATCGCGGCGCTGATATTCCATCTATTGGACACTCGAGTACACAAAAGTTTATCCCGAAGGCAATGGTTGTTACTCGGTATTCCATTTGCCGCTACGCTGTTGGTTTGGGTTACAGCGACGATGCTCGGATCACTAAAGTTTCGTGGACAAACAATCGCTTTCAACAATGTAAGTTCATTGAGCCTCGGCCCAATCCTTTGCGCTCTAACCTCATGGTTATTTATTTTGGCGCTGCGCCATAGACCTTATGCCCGGACCGGCCTCGCGGTGATCTGCGTTTTAGATCTTGCGTTATATGGCTTACCAATCATTCAGGATGTACCATTCAAGACCTTTAACGATGTCCAGGAGGCCCGTTCCAAAATGATGACACAAGACAAAATGTTCCGTCGGATCGCACTCAACAACAAACCGTTGTGGGACGGATATTATCTGGCAAATGGTTATATGGGGATGGTTCCGAAAGAGCCATTGGACTATTCCCGCTATGATCATCTCAGATTAGCATCGATATCGCATGCCTATGTCTCCGACCATCAAACCCACCCGATTCATGACCCGCTCCCGCGAATCCGGCTCGCGCGTTCATTGCGGCAGGTTGATAACCCATTGGAACAGACCGATCAGATCAATCTGAATGACACCGTTCTCGCTGAACCCGGCATAGGTGAAGAAATCAGCGGCCCCCCGGTGTCAAACGAAGAGTACGTCGAAATTCTGAAAGACGGCTATCAATCCTTGAAATTCCGGGTCACCACGAACTACAAGCGGATTCTGGTTATTTCTGATTATTGGAATTCCGGTTGGAAGGCCGCAATCGACGGTCGGGATACGACGGTGCTGCCGCTATTTTCGGGTGCGATCAGAGGAGTGATCTTGACTGCGGGAATTCACACGGTCGAGATGACATACCGTCCGGATTATTTACCCAAGGCAAGGAGGATATGTTTTTTCGGGCTATTCATCATTTCAGTGCTCCTTCTAATCGACCTGATAAGACCGCGAGAGGATTCACTCAGTGCCAGGCCATGCTAATTAACAATTTTCAATTAGTTGAATCTGCGTCACCAATTATTTCAAGTTGATTGAAAAAAACACAGAGAGAATCAGTTGCACTTGTGGATAATATATCTATATCAAACCCATGGTAAAAATTTATCTGGACTGGCATCGGCATTGGGTATCACCTGATCTGCGAAACTTGTCCCAAGTGGCCGAAACCAAAGTTTTTTTACCGCGGATAACGCTGATTACCACGGATAATTTTAATTATAATAAATGGTTTAGATATCTTTCAGTGAGAATATTAAACCTCCCCAGGATTATATCTTGCCGAACGGTAAAACCTGATCTTCCGCAGGAAGAATCTGCGACCATCCGTGTTATCCGCGGTTAAATATTCATTCATATATTATCTTGCCAGGAAAATAAATTTCTGATTTATCGTACGAAGTGGGGGGAAGGTCAAGAACAGATAATCGATGAATAATCGATTGCGAAATTCAATGAGATCGTTCAAGTTGCATCTTGATTTTCACCTTATCTTATTCAAGTTGACGAGGGCTGTTTCTCTGTTAACTCCGATAGTCACGTATTCGCTATACGAATCACGTGATGTTACCTCCTGTTAAAATTTTATTGTTTTGTAACTGGTTAAGTGTGACAGAAACCTGTAAGCCAGCAATAAACTGGCGGCAACAAAACCATGGCTGACCATCTTAGCAAAGAACGTCGGAGCTGGAACATGAGCCGAATCCACGGCAGGAACACCGGGCCGGAAAGGATTGTACGTTCTGTTCTGCATCGTTTGGGGTATCGATTCCGATTGCAGGGAAAGGTTTCAAAGCGGATCTGCGGCAACGGCGTGCTGCCAGGCAAGCCGGACATTGTCCTCGCCCGATTCAGAACCGCAATTTTTGTCCACGGCTGTTTCTGGCATCGCCACAAAGGGTGCAAGAGATGCACCACGCCGAAAAGCAATGTGGCATTCTGGCAGAATAAATTCCGCCGCAATATCGAAAACGATAAGAAATACCGGACGCAATTGGAACAGGCCGGTTGGCGTGTCCTGGTGATCTGGGAGTGTGAAATCAACAACCTGGAATTGCTGGACCGGCGTCTAAATGATGCATTTCCTCTTTATCCGGTTATTGAAACCCAATACCTGGAAGCGGCAGAGGAAAGCGCTAATTACTCAGTTTCAAGCACATAATTGAATAGGTAAACCCCCGGCTGTGCCGGAGGACTGGCAGTGTTTGACATTTACGAAATTCATAAAAGACTCCCTTTCGTGGCTGCTCAAAGCCAACGAAAGGGAGTCTTATGAAACCAGAGATAAACAGTTTATCCCAGAGCAAATGGGATTGCAAGTATCATGTAGTCTTTATCCCCAAGTGCCGGCGGAAAAGATTATTCAAGGAGTTACGACAGTATTTAGGAGAAGTGTTTAGGCAATTGGCAGAGCAACATGGATGTCGAATCGAGGAGGGACATTTATTGGTTGATCAAGTTCATATGCTGATCTCAATTCCTCCCAAATATGCGGTATCATCGGTGATCGGATATGTCAAAGGAAAGAGTGCGATCTATGCGGGAATTCAGTTTTTTTTGCAGAGTATTTGCTTCGTTGTTCAAACAACATCCAATTCCCATGTTCGTCGATGTTGTATTCAGGATAATTTTGGCTATTTGAAACAGTTTGTAAAAGACATTTACCGATGAACTCTCCCATCTTCACAGGCACAGCATTTCCTATAATCTGCTCAATGTCTGCTTTTTTGCCTGAAATATTCCACGATTCCGGGAAAGTCTGAATCAAACTGCGTTCTTTTGTAGTGAGTGGGCGGATGTTGTCATAAATCGGAGCTGCGTCTCCCGGATGTCCCGGATAGCCCTGTGGCACGGGGCGGTTTACCCCCCGGATAGTTGGGCTGGGTTCATCTATGCTGAACACAGCTCTCCGCGCATAACTGCGCGGATGGCGATAATAATATTGGATGCCAAATTTATCGCCGAAGTAATCACGAATTGTCATCGGGGTCGCAAACTGGTTTCGACGGATTGCAGATATAAATACATTATTGGGACCGTTTAGGATGCCAAACACGACTGCTCGTTTTCTATTTTGCGGTACACCGCACAACGAAGCATCCAACACAGTTGCCGTAAGACCGTAGCCAGCTTCCTTAAAGATGTCTAAAGCCTTGGCAAATGTCTTTGTCTTTTGGGCACGTTCGACATTCTCCATAATAAAATACTTCGGGCGCAGTATGCCGATAGTTTTTGCATATGAGATTGTGAGGTTTGCCCGCCCTCCATTCTCATCTCGTTTGCCAGCGGAAGAGAAATCCTGGCATGGTGGCCCTCCGGAAATCATGTTGAAATTGTATTTGCTAAGTTTTGCCGCGACATAATCACTGTCAAGTAAGTCAAGTTTTTCTATCGGATGTCCGTGTATGTTTCTTTGGTAAAAGGTTATTGCGGCATCCCAGTTGTCAAATGCGGCCAAAATTTCGATGCCGGCATTAGACAATCCTTGGGATAGTCCGCCGCCACCGCAAAACAAATCAATCGCTTTAAGTGTACTGTTCATCAAAAAGCTCTCTGGAGTAGTAAATAATAGCATCAAATCGGCGTTCTGGAGAAAGAAACCTTTGTCCGCCGCCGAGTATGATATCTTTGATTTGCCCCTTTTCGATAATCGGCTTGGTAAGCCGGTCGCAACGCATGTGCAGGTTCGTTTTCTTGCCGCTGACGGCAAACTCTTTGTCGTTGAGGTTGTCGAAAGTCATCCCATCGTAAATGGGCTTCTGGTAAACTTTGCCTTTAGTTGAAAGTTCGTATAGAAACCGCGCCAAGCGCAGTGCGGCTCTTTGGGGACGGGAGATTTTCTCATCATCGCCGTTGCCAGATTCCAAAAGTAGACGGCAAAGAGCGAAATCGCTCCAAACAAAGATGTCAAGGCAGTTGTCTGCAAGAACAGGGGTTTTGCCTTTCGTCTTCCAGATGGGTTGCATCAAGAACGGTTGTTCGTGTTTGGAATATGTGTTGAGGAAAATGTCAAGTGCCTTGATGATTTTGTCTCGATGCTTCGAAACTTCAATGATGTTGTCCCAATCTCTTATTTTCGCGCACGCAGGCGAGAACAAATCCCTCACTTCTTTCATGGAAGAGGCACAAGACAGCCCCATTCCCATTGCGGTGTAACGCATAGTCGGGGAACGCACAACCAGTTCCGAACCGTAATCCGCTTCCGCTTCATCAACTGTAGTGTTGTCAGGGATGGTTGTAAGTTTTACTTCGACAGGCGCGAGCAGACGCTTGGAGTCATGTTCGGACACAACTAAATCAATGGGTTGGATATCGTCAACCGTCATTTCGGCATAGGGCGTGAATCTGTACTCGAAGGAGAAGAAGAGTTTTTCGTTCGGCAATGTCGTGTGCCAAAAGTCATCAAAAGAAATTTCGGAAAGTACTGTGTTCGATTTTTGACCGTGCTTTATGAAAGTGGATGGAATCTTCTGGTTACGCATATAGCAAGCCAGTGCGGCTGGAAAAGACGAGTTGAACTGGTTCTTTCCCCAAGCGTAAGGACTTGAAAAGTCACGGTTTGAGTTCTTCAACCCGTAAAGTGCTGATTTTTGTTGCATGATGTCTTGATTTGTCTCTTTGTTTGCTGGTTATTCTACAACACTTCGCTGAGTGAATCCATCCAGCATCTGATTGTGCTTTTTGCTAACGCCCAAGTTGATGGGAGATTGAGATAACTCAGCGATCCCATAATTTCCGTACCGTGCACAGTTAAGTAATTTCACAGCCGTCTCACAGAGACGCAGTTTTAATTTAATAAAGTAGAAAGTGAGGATAGTATCTGGCAAGTTGGGTTAATACATAGTCCTAAACAATATGGAGTGCCTAATGAAAACCAGCCCGTCATCAACCTACCACCTTTGAAACAAATTTGCGATTCGATCCAGAGGAATTTGGTTAGCCAAGCTTTCCAGTATCAATTTCTATGCCGTGCACAGTAATATTTTTTTAAGCGCATTATTATTTAGTGGATTCAAATTGCAAGTGCAACACCCCCGTTATAGAAGACCTCTCTTTTGGAGTTCTGTAGTCCAGGCATTTTCTTGGTCTTAAATTGAGAACTCTTGTTTCCCTTTGTAATTGCGTCACATCATTGAAGTGGGTTTGCTCCGTATTTAGTGTTAGCTCATTCCTGGGGAAAGGTTTTTGTTTTTCCGAAGGCCACTGTTCCAATATCCGTTCTATACAATCACGAATGTTCATAAGTGTTCTTTACGAAGCCCTTAACTTCTCTCGGTGCTTTTCTAAAAATGTCTGATTGGGGCAGAAACGTTTGGGGAAAGTAATTTGTCGCCCTTCAAAGGCCAAGAACTGTGTCTTAAATGCCGCGTTATTGTAATATTCCTTGAGCGTCGGACTGAGGATCATGCGATAA
>CAZTTH010000045.1:0-26551 GCA_964615975.1 uncultured Lentisphaerales bacterium
TTAGTAATGGTTTTAGATTCTTCATTGATTTTCCCTTTGCTTATTGACTTGTGTGGTTGGTTAAATTGTGTTGCTTAATGTTTCAACTGATACTAACTTCAAATTATGCCTTGAACATCATTGGTTATCTCATCCGAATAGACCTCCTTTCATATTATTGAGTCAGGTATTGATTTATTGTATTTAATTAAAATCGTCAATAATTTCTACTTTCTCCTCATAGTATCTGCGGCAGGTGATAAGATGATGTTAAGCTAATGTTAAATCTTTGTTAAGAATCCGATTTCCTGTGGATGGAGATGGTCTTGGAGGCGAGGTATGAGGTGAGAAAAGAATTCACATGTATCAGAATGAGGCCTTGAGACAGGAATATTACACAAACTCAAACCTATATTCTAAATGTTAAAATCTTGATGTCGTTTAACCCTTGACGTAAAAGTGATTGACGATAATTTCTATATAAACGGGATTCTTTACAGGAAGCATAAAACCATGATAAAAATTACCGAGACACGCAGCCTGGTGCGGGAATATTATGGCAAAACCCTGAAAACGAATGGGGATCTGAAAACCAATGCCTGCTGTTCCATTGAAACTTTGCCCGATCATCATAAAAAAATACTGTCACTGATCGACGACGAAATCCTGATCAAATTTTATGGATGCGGATCTCCGTTGCCGCTTGAATTGCAGGGGAAAACCGTGTTGGATCTGGGTTGTGGCAGTGGTCGGGATGTTTATCTGGCATCTTATTTAGTGGGGGAATCCGGAAAAGTCATCGGAGTTGATATGACTGACGAACAACTTGCGATTGCTCGCGCCCACATTGCAGCGCAAACGCAGAAGTTCGGTTTTGCACAACCGAATGTCGAGTTTAAGTCGGGATACATCGAAGATCTGGCTGCGATGAATATAGCCGATCATTCGGTCGATGTAGTGATCTCAAATTGTGTGATCAATTTATCAGAAGATAAAAGCCGGGTCTTCCGGGAAATATTCCGTGTTCTCAAACCCGGCGGCGAATTGTATTTTGCTGATGTCTTTGCTGACCGTAGGGTTCCTGATGAAATGCGCTCAAATGCATTATTGTATGGCGAATGTCTGGGCGGTGCTCTTTATCTCGAAGATTTTCGCCGCATGTTATTGGGGTTGGGAATTAATGATTTCCGCATCATCTCCACTAAATTGATTGCTCTGCAGGATAATGAGATGAAAAGATTGGTAGGGCCAGTGAAATTCTCTTCCATCACCGTGCGCGCATTTAATCTGGAAACCCTGGAGGACCGTTGTGAGGATTATGGCCAGGTCGCTATTTATCAAGGAACCATCGCTGAATCGCCGCATTCATTTATCCTCGACAACCATCATATGTTCATCGCACACCAACCCATGCTGGTGTGTGGCAACACCGCCGCGATGATCCAGGAAACCCGATTCTCTCCCCACTTTAAGATCATTGGTGATCGCAAAAGGCATTTCGGATTGTTTCCTTGCGGCACTCCCATATCGTCTGTTGATCCCGCGTGCCTTGGTAATGGTGGGTGTTGTTGATTAATAAAAAAGGTAAGTCCTGGCAGAGTCGATGATTTCCCTTTTTAATTAATTTGTGATCGCAGGTCAATAACCCTCACGTTTCTACCCAGTGGCCGCCACACCACGGGGTCAGTAGCAACGAAAAAAACGCTTGTTGGTATTCCCATTGCTGCTGCGAGATGGGTGACTCCGGAATCATTACCGATATAATGACTGGCTTCAACTGCCATTCGCCGGCGCAATTCCATCAAGGATGGCCGGATTAGAAATTGGAATGGTAAACCGGTAAATATCGTCTCAATTGGTCCACGCAGGTCACCATCTGCTTCACCTAATGAAATGATAACAGAAACACCTCCAGCTGCCAATACTTTTTCTGTCTCATTCCTGAAGAACATCAATGGCGTGTTTTTGCGCGGGGAACCACTACCGGGATGCAACCAGCAGACGTTGCGTTTCTGCTGTGAAGGAACCAAAAAGTCATTTAGGATAGGTTTATCCCACATTCCGTCTGGGATTTTTAACCCGCCATCAACGAACATCTGTTCGATAACGTGCCTTGGACCAGTAGACCGGGAATGAAGTATGGCAAACGATCGCACTTGGCATGAGAGGAAGGTTTTCCTCATTACATCATCAGGATCAGTGAGGAAGGAGAGAACATCCGCGTTATGGAATATTGCCTGGAGCAGCTTTTCAGGCCGGGTGAATACCGTGGTAAACAGTGCGCCATCAATATCGATAAATCGGTCCGCAAGTCCGTCATTTTCGATCAATCGATAATAGATTGATTTGGTGATCAGGATGACTTCGTCAGTAATTGTTTTCACTGCGGCAATCAGGTTAAGTGTCAGGATGAAATCTCCCAGACCACCAGAACGGATGATGATTGTTTTATTCACTCCCATGATCCTTGATTTTAGTTAATCTGGTAATAACCAAGCGTAAAAATTTGATATCACTCAGGATTTTAATTGAATGCCCATGGTGTGCTTTTCTCAAAGTCATATATGAAGCAAGGAACAGGAAGAAAAGTGATTTTTTAATGGGAAATAGTGAGGTGAATCGCGCTTGGACAAAGATCTCAACGGTGATTCTGTCCAGGAATATCGATACCAAACCTCAATGGGTACCAGATAGTATAGGGACAAGGATGATTGTCAACTTTTAAGCGGTTGTGCTTAAATTATTTAATTTCAGAATCAGGCTGTGACGCGCATACCGAAGAACGAGCGAACAACGAAGAAAAGTGCGATGATCATAAAGACGACACCAAATTTCATCGCGAGATGTTGTGCTGAGACGGCGATTTCCACCGCCAGTAAACCGAATAGAGTGGTAAATTTGATGATTGGATTCAATGCCACTGAAGCAGTATCCTTGAAGGGATCGCCAACTGTGTCTCCAACTACAACGGCCTCATGAAGTGGGGTATTTTTTTGTCTCAATTCGACCTCAACCACTTTCTTGGCGTTATCCCAAGCGCCACCGGCATTGGCCATGAACATTGCTTGAAATAATCCGAACAAAGCAATAGAGATCAGATAACTGGCAAATAGGGTAGGACTGAAACAGGCCAGGGCGATGGTCATGGAAAAAACAACGCCAAAAATATTGATCATGCCGGATTGGGCGTATCGAGTGCAAATCTTGACAACTTCCTTTGAAGTTTCGACCGAGGCGGCTTCTTGGGAGTCCAGATTGATATTTTTCTTGATATATTCAACGGCACGAAATGCCCCGGTAGTCACGGCTTGAATCGAAGCCCCACAGAACCAATAAATCACCGAACCTCCCAGGATAAATCCAAGCAAGACATGGGGATTGAGGAGATCAAGTTTCAAATTCAAGAGCAATATGATGGAGAATATCATGGTGGTGGCGCCAATCACCGCAGTGCTGATGAGAACCGGTTTGGCGGTGGCTTTGAAGGTATTTCCGGCAGAATCATTTTCTTCGAGGTTCAATTTACCGTTTTTAAAATCAGGAACGAATCCAAAATCTTTTTCGATTTCATTTTTAATGTTAGGAATGGTTTCAATCTGAGACAATTCAAATACCGACTGGGCGTTATCAGTGACCGGACCATAACTGTCGACGGCAATGGTTACCGGTCCCATTCCCAGTAAACCGAATGCCACCAATCCAAAGGCAAAAACTGATGGGTAGATCATGTAATTTTCCAGTCCAAAAGTTGATGTGTAACTGGCAATAAACATCAACAGTACAATCGCCAACCCTTTCCAGAAGGCGCTGAAATAACCGGCGACTAATCCTGATAATATGTTCAATGAGGAGCCGCCTTCGCGGGATGCATTGACGATTTCCTGGACATGCTTGGATTTAGAGGATGTAAACAGGATAGTTAATTCTGGAATAACAGCTCCCGCAAGAGTACCGCAACTGATGATCACCGCGAGTTGCCACCAGATGTCGCCCATGTTGCTGCCTCCCAACAGGAGTTTGCTGATTCCAAAAGTAACGATGATTGAGACTATCGAGGTGATCCATACCAGGGTCGTAAGGGGCATCTCGAAATTGAATTTGGTTTTAGTGGCATACTTTGCTCGTGAATATAAATCATTGATCCAGTATGAAAAAAGAGAAGTCGCCACCATGACGATTCGCATGGCAAAAATCCAGACGATCAGGCGCGCCTGCCAGTCATGGGCATGAACGCCATGGATGATCTGCCCGTCCACCATATTCATCCCAACTGCCAGGACAATAAAGCTGATCAAAGCCACACCGGTAACTCCATAGGTTTCAAAACCATCCGCGGTTGGTCCGACGGAATCACCGGCATTATCGCCAACGCAATCGGCGATTACACCGGGATTGCGGGCATCATCTTCCTTGATATTGAATACGATTTTCATTAAATCCGATCCGATATCAGCGATCTTGGTGAATATCCCGCCGCAAATTCTTAAAGCTGATGCCCCCAATGATTCACCTATCGCGAAGCCGATAAAGCAAGCGCCTGCACTTTCCGGATGGACAAAGAGGAGAATCGAAATCATTAAAATTAATTCCACACAAATCAGGACAACCCCAATCGACATCCCCGCCTGGAGAGGTATCGCCATCACATCATAAGGCAATGAACGGAGAGACGCGAAAGCAGTGCGACTGTTGGCATAGGTGTTGATTCTAATGCCGAACCACGCCACTCCATAGGATCCGAGTATCCCCACCACCGACCAAAATAACACCAGCATGACTTTGCCAATTTCCATGTGGGAGAGAGAATAGAAATAGTAGAAAATGCAGGCTCCGACCAAGACTTCTAAAACCAACAGGAATTTGCCTTGTTGCAAAAGATAGGTTTTGCATGTTTCATAGATCAGTGAGGAGATGTCCAGGAGGGACTTGTGTGCGGGCAGAGCTTTGATTTTGTAAAATTGGTGTAATCCAAAAATCAGGCCGAGAAATGGAAGAATCAATCCCATCAATAAGAGCTGGTGACCGGACACCGCAGTTCCCATGATATCAAATTCGGTGAGCAGATGAGGAATCTTCAGATCCGCTTCACTTGCAAAAGCTTGGGGTGATAAACTTCCGATCAGCATTATAAATGTGCATCTGAGGATGCCAGGCAATAGATTAAACGATCGATTTAACAAACTCATTAAATTCCTCAACCAGTTTTATTCCAATTAGTTATAATTTAAGGTGACGCCAGTTCGATCACCATATACGTAAAAAAAGTTCTATAAACTAAAGAGCAGGCAGATGATTGGCAAGCAGTTCTATTGAATAATTATTCTCACTTAAGCGAGTGACTGGTCTGATAAGCTTGTAAACCATTGATCGCACTCTAAACTACATGGATTGATTCACTTAAAATAATCGGTTCCTGTCAGATAATTCCAAACTCTATAAGTTTTAGCATACTATGCACAAACGTCTCTTTTCTGAATTGGGTATTTCCAAGGAAGTATTATCCGCCATTGATAAACTCGGCTTTGAAGAAGCATCACCCATACAATCCCAAGCCATACCCATACTACTTACTGGCCATGATGTCGTGGGGCAATCTCAGACTGGTTCTGGGAAAACTGCGGCTTTTGCCATTCCCGCCATAGAAACGATCGATCCTACCAACAGGCAAACCCAGGTACTGGTACTTTGTCCAACTCGAGAGCTCACGGTGCAGGTAGCTGAAGAAGTACACAAGTTATCACAATTCAAGGAGGGTTTGCGGGTTTTGCCGATTTACGGAGGACAATCTTATGATCGACAAATCCGGGGGTTGAAACAAGGTGCCGCCATGATTATCGGGACACCTGGTCGAGTACTGGATCATTTGCGCCGAAAAACATTATCTCTCAAGGCACTGAAAATCATTATTCTCGATGAAGCTGATGAGATGCTGGACATGGGATTTCGTGACGATTTAGATGCAATCCTTGAGGTAACACCGGAAACCAGGCAAATGGTCTTTTTTTCCGCAACCCTGGCCCGACCAATTCAGGATTTAATACGCAAACACGCCCGTGATCCACACTTCATACAGATCGAACACAAAACTTTGACGGTACCGACCGTAGAACAATCATTTTATGAGGTGCCGCGTCAGGGTAAATTGGAAGCGCTTACACGATTGATCGATTTAAATGATTTCAAACTGGCAATTATATTTTGTAATACCAAGCGTCAGGTGGATGAATTGACTGATGATCTGATTGCCCGGGGATTTCTCGCGGATCGATTGCATGGTGACATTAATCAGAATATGCGCGAACGGGTTATGAATAAATTTCGCAATCTAGGTATCGAATTTCTGGTGGCTACGGATGTGGCAGCGCGTGGGATTGATGTTGAGAATATTGAAGTCGTTTTTAATTACGACCTGCCCAAGGATGAAGAGGATTATGTGCATCGAATTGGCCGGACCGGTCGGGTCGGTCGAGCCGGACTTGCAATCAGTTTGGTTGCTGGCGGAGAAATCTATCTGTTACAAAGAATCGAGCGTTTTATCAAAACCAAAATCCGCCGTCAACGTTTGCCGACACTTGATGAATTAGAAGCCAAAAAGACCGAACAGTATCTGGAAAAACTCCGTGGTATACTCAATAAGGGAGAATATCAACGACATGACGCGTTACTCGATGAATTACTTGAAGAAGGATTTTCATCTACGGATATTGCCGCCGCATTATTGGCTCAATTTATTGGTATCGACAGCCGCCCCAGAGAAGATATCCTGGCAGTATATTCTGATGCGAAGCTGGGGCATTCATCCGATAAATCAGCTTCGTCAAAGAAAAAATTTTCAGCCAATCAACTTCCTGTAATTAAAACCCATACTAATAAGAATTCAGCGAAGCCGTCGAACCGATTTCAGGAGAATCAGACTCAAGGAGATATGCAGCGTATTTTCGTTAATGCGGGCAGCACTATGAATATTGGTCCGGGGGATGTGGTGGGCGCGTTGATCGGCGAAGCAGGGATTCCCAAATCTGCAATCGGCATCATCGATATCGATAAGAAATTTTTATTTGTCGAGATTGCAAAACCGCAATTGGAAATGGCACTAGAAGCACTGAACCGTATGCGTATAAAGGGTCGCAAGATAAATGCTGAAATTGCAGGAGAGCGGGGGCAAGTATCTCGATCTATCAAGAAGTCAGGAAAAGCGAAACTGAATCCGGTTAATCTTCGATAACCACTTGTGTGCCAACTGCAATATAATCAAAAAGTTCTTCAACCTGTTCGTTTATCATGCGAACACATCCCAAGCTAGATGCAGTGCCTATGGTCTCCGGTTCCCATGTGCCATGAATACCATAACCCTTTAGGCGGTTATCTGTCCCTTGTGTTGGTTTGAGTGCCAACCATCGAGTTCCAAGGACATTATCGGGATTACCGAAGGGAACAACGATACCATCATGATACCATTCCGGTTCATGATCCTTTAGGGAGACGACAAATGTCCCCACCGGGGTGCGATCCTGTTTGCCAATTCCAACATGATATATTTTAAACAATGTATCCTTGTCGTAAACGAGCATTAGGAATTGGCTTTTAATAACCTTTATATTCCAATTTGCCTGATAGATCCGAAATACCTGATCGGGATAAATCATGGGATTGGTTTCATCCAAATTATTACTTTTTTGAATCAGGGCGATCGAGGTTTTGAATCGTTTGGCAATCTTGTCCAGGCTGTCCCCTGGGATCACGGTATAGACTGCTTTTTCAGAACAGGGAATGTCGGTAAACAGGATTTTTGTATTGATCTGGCTTAATGCTTCTGCGCCCCGTATCCAATTCTCACTTAATTTTAGAAGATTGGGATCGACCATGATGTTTTCAGCGATTTTTTTCGCTTTAATGAATTCTTCTTTTTGAAATAGATTTTTAGCCAGATTTAATTTTTCATTAAATAATCGAGTGGATTCATCAACGGGTTGTTTCGCTGATGATTTCTTGTCGGATGCGGTCAAAGTATTCTCTTTCGTACTATCATTTTTTACTACAGCGCCAGGGGGAGTTTTTGCTATTTCCTGATCGCGATTAAACATCGGTATTTTCGGAATATCTCCACGGAATAAATACAATACACCGCCAACGATAACGAGAACGAATGTGAGTAAGATAACCTTGACATGTAAATACATGGTAAAATCCTTTAATAGACAACGAGTTATGTAAAATTAGAAGCGGGGAAAAAAATCGGTGAAATCCACTCTTTATTATTGTAACTTAGATAATGAATCCAGCTTGGCAATTACCCTTTTATATAAAAATAAAATTTTTTTTTATAAATTTTGTTAATCGACATTGTTTTACCTGCGATATAGGGTGATGATCCGTCTTTATTAAACTCCCAATCAGCCGTGCATGTCTACTTGATGAACGGGCGGTTGAAACTTATAATTGACGGTTAGAATTTCGTGGCTCCAGGTCAAAATACAGGAAATTATGGTACTACCTGTCATTTGCACCTGAGGTAGCAGAACGATTTTAGGTTGGGAGAAGGATGATTTAGCCCCTGGCGCCTGAGTGCATGATCAGATCGTGGGCTTGGGTGGTGTCAACTAGGGGAATTTCAGCGCCAATTATCAGCCCTAAATTTACTAGATGACAAACCAAGGTGGAGAGCCTCATGTATGGGAGACTGTGGGCGGCGGGAAAATTGAGCATCAATATGCCAATAATAAAGAAAATAAATCTGGTAAAATTTGTGTCATCAATTAATCAACTCTGCCAAATATGTGAATTCTGATACCATTCACATTGGAGGATTTAAAAGAGTATTGAGAGATTAATGATTATGCGACTTCCTATAAACATATTTGAGTAGACCAAATATAATCATGATGCTACCCATTAATACGTTGGTGGCGGGTTCAGGTATGATGCCAGTCAGGGTAACGTTGTCAATGTGAAATATTGCGGTTCCGTTGTAATCATTGCGATCAATAAACAAGATGCCATAATGAACGATATTTTGGAGGTCGAGCCCAGCAACCTGACCAGATAATTCGATTAATGTGATGTCTGAAATATTCTGGGTAAAGGTAGTAAAACCTGTATTGGGAGTGTACAAATTGGCAGTTTGAGTCTTGAAAACTGTGCCATCGCCATCCTGCAATTGAAACCCAATCAACCCGGCAAAGGAATTACCGATAAAATCGATGTCTGATTTTATTGATAGCGATAGCGTTGCGGAAGGATCGAGACGCAATAATTGGAAGTCATGATTCATGATGACGCCAAAATCGGCTTGGGAAAAATCCGCAACGAGATAGGCAGAATTAGGTGGTGAAACACTGGTTAGACTGCTGATGCCGCGATCGGTCAATTCATTGCCGAAAACCTGATAATTGTTGATTGGAATCGATCCTGAGGTTTGTGAGTCGAAATTATCTACCTGAATCAGGAAAGCATAAGCCGGAGCCAATGTGATCAGGAAAAAGCAAGCAAAAATAGCCATCATCTGTTTATTTAATGAATAGTTTTTTTTCATGAAGTGAACTCCAATCAAGGATTAGAAGAGTTATATATGGCGCTCCGGGCAGGGATCGAACCTGCGGCCGACAGCTTAGAAGGCTGTTGCTCTATCCACTGAGCTACCGGAGCTGATTTTAAGGTGGTCACTAATATGATTTTGGTCAGAGTATTGTCAACGCTTGTTTGAGCAAGCCAAATTTAAAATAGCATAGATAAGAATACGCTTATGCCAGGAATCGGATTAGGTGAAATGTTAATGATCGTCATGGTGGCAATTGTGTTGTTGCGTCCTGAGGATCTGCCTTCCTTATTCCGGCAGGCGGGAAAATTGTATCGGGAAATCCAAAAACACTACTTGCGATTCAAGGAATTGACCCAGGAGAGTTTTGATGATGTAATTAAGCAGGAGAGGATTACCCAGGATGGTCATTCAACGATTTCTAACATCTCATCTGTATCTGATCCCGGTGGCGACAATCTTGAAAAAAGACATAACAAAAATGGCGATACACGAAGATGATCGCCGAACCAATTTGTAATTCACTCGAGAACCCGGATGTCCATAGTTTAACCAGGGTTTAAGTTGTGGAGATAACAGAATTGTCTTTTTTAAAATAACTCCGATCGCATTCGCAAGTAGCATGACCATCATCATCGAAGCTTAACTTTTCTCCACATAAACACATCCAACCGATTATTTTTGCAGGACAACCAGTCACCAAAGCGTAATCGGGAACATCTTTGGTGACAACGGCTCCCGCACCAATAAAGGCATAGGTGCCGATGGTAATTCCACAAATAATCGTTGCATTGGCGCCAATACTCGCACCTTTTTTTACCACCGTTGATCGTAACTCGGACATTCTTGGAATGGCACTGCGGGGATTAATAACGTTAGTGAACACCATTGATGGACCACAAAAAACATCATCTTCCAGCACTACACCCTCATAGACTGAAACATTATTCTGAATTTTTACGCCATTGCCAATAACTGCATTCGGGCCAATTACGACATTTTGTCCAATCTTACAATTTTTACCAATATTAGACCCCTTCATGACATGCGATACGTGCCAGATTTTAGTCCCATCACCGATAACCACTCCTTCATCAATAAACGCAGATTCATGCGCGGAATAATTTTTTATTGAAGTTGGCGTTAAACGAAAAGGCATTTCGGGTTCATTTTCAAGTGCTTGCTGACATTGATTCAGAACCCTCAATACCCGAAGCCCTTCTTGCCCGTCAGTACGAGGAAGTGATCGATTTTTTATGCAATCAATAAAATGTTGACACTCTGCACGCAATGGTTCAATTAAATCATATGAAACCGGTTGGCCAGTAGCTTTATTGGTTTTTGGAATCTGTTGTTCCCAATGAATAATATGAGGATAAACAACCAATTTATGCTCCGGTTCGGCATCGTTAAAAACAGCCATTTGTCGATCTCCGATCAGAACCAATTTTTGTTCTTTGAATGGATGTAACCAGGAAACGAAAATATGGGCTTTTACTCCACTGGGAAAGGTCATCATACTCACGGTGATATCGGCATTTTTCTGATGTAAATAATTGCCCCCCTGAGTGACGATGTGGTCAGGCATTTCCCGCACCAGGCCCAAAATCACTGATATGTCATGAGGAGCGAATGACCAGAGAATATTTTCTTCTCTTCTTATGGTGCCAAGATTCAAGCGATTCGAGTAGATATATTGAATTCGACCGAGATCTCCCTGGTCCACAAGTTCCTTCAACTTCAACACAGCCGGATGATACCACAAAAGATGGCCAACCATTAATATTCTTTGGGTAAGATTACTCAAATCCACCAATTTTTGCCCATCCGTCAGAGTCAGGCTTAAGGGTTTTTCTACAAACACGTCTTTGCCTGCTTTCATGGCAGATTCAGCGAGTGATGCATGAGTGATTGCCGGTGTGGCTATCACCACTCCTTCAATCGTGGGATCATGCAGAACATCCTCGATTGAGGTTGTCATTCTTACCCGAGGATAGGTATTTTTTAAGGGAGTTAATTGATTATCATCTGTATCACAAATGAGTTCGAGATGATTCAATTCATAAAAATTGCGGATTAAATTACGCCCCCAATTCCCGGCCCCGATGACGCTGATTCTTGGTGATTTTTGTGCCATAGAAATTTTCCTTGGATTATAAATATCCCTTAATTCTCAATGTTCATGATGAGGGGAGCGATGGATTACTTCCCAGGTTTTTTGCGCAATATTTTGCCATGAGGAATGATTAACAACATAAGCGCGTGCTTTTTTTCCCATTTCACCCAATCGCTCAGGATGATCGAGTAACAGAGAAACTTTCGCGGTAAAATCTTCCCAATCTCCAGGATTAAATAATACTCCTCCACCGGAAGATTCAACATAATCCATTTCCGGAACCGCACCCACTACAGCCGGAATTCCACAGGCAAAATATTCAAGGCATTTAAGTGATGACACCCCCATGCGATTTCGGCCCGGGATATAGGGAGCCAAGGCAAAATCGAAACTGGCGATATAATCGTTCAGCATTGAATGTTCGATGAATCCGGTAAAGTGAATAAAAGGTTGTAATTGTAAATCAACCATTCGTTTTTTAGTTGTTGCTTGATTATAACCATCCCCGACTAACAAGAAGTACAATTGGGGATGGCGTTGTGTCAGTCCAGGGATGATCTCGATCATTTCTTTAATCCCATCCCAAGGGGTAAAACAACCAATATAACCCATGATGGTGCGGTCGATTGGCAAACCCAGTTTTTCTCGACATTCTTGTTTTTCTCGAATGTGAAATCGCTTTAAGTTTACCCCATTGCGTATCACCACGGTTTTCTTTTTTATCGCAAATATACGATCCAATTCGTCCTTGATCCCCTGGGTTACACAGATGATCCAGGTTGCCCTTTTAAAACTGAAAAATTCTCCCAATCTGGAGGCCCATCTAATAGGAAAAGAAGCGTTGCGGGCAGCCAAATCCCATGCAAAAAAACCATTAACCTCAACGATCAAGGGGATGCGATAGATCCAGGACAATACGCCAATTAAAATTGTTGAATAACTCTGACGAAGATAAATAACCTGTGGCCGATTATAAGCATTTATGAATTGAAATGACAAACGAAAAAAAAGTAACAAATCGAAAAGGAAAAATCGCAAAACCGGAATATTCGGGGTGCGAATCGTATTTATTTTAACCAGGGGAATTTCAATGCGGGAAGGCAATCCTATATCCACCAACCACAGGTCAATTTGACAATTGAATTTGACTAACTCCGCATGCAATTCACGTAAATGTGTAGCCGGACCTTCGACACTGGAATGGGGAATACATGCGATCGAACAAATTTTAGTCAAGGACATGAGATTATTCTCTTGTTTACCTACTTCTGTCATTCCGCATCGAGCCAAGAAATTCATGGAGTTTTCTCATCATAATTTGTCCTGCCGTACGGCAGGATGACATTGGTTTGCGGGCAGGGTACGCTTTAGGAAATGGGGGTGGATTGGTCCAAAAAAACGCGTGCCCAAATTTCCAGACTGGCTAATTTCCACATCATATTCGTACCGAGATTAATCTCTCCGTTTTTAAAGCGATACAACCATTGATGATCAATCCAATTCCGCTGGTTAAATGATTCTGAACAGATAATTTTCTTAAAATAAACGCCTAATTTTCCCTCCAGCCATGATTGATCCGGAGCCGCAAACCCGATTTTATCATAGCGCTTCAAAATATCATCTGGAACGATACCTTTAACCGCCTGACGCAATAACCATTTTCCATAACCATCTCTGATTTTATCATGGTTGGCTAATACCATCCCCATTTCTACTAATCTTTGATCAAGAAAGGGAAGTCGGGTTTCCAATGAAAAAGCCATGGAATTCCGGTCTTCAAAATGCAATAAGTCAGGCAATTGCCAATGTTTTATTACCATCAATTGGTGATAGGATAAGCGATTAAGTGAACATTTAATGACGGGAAATTTTTTGGGAGGTAATACCGCTTTCAGGTCAGGATGAAGCGGCAATGTTATAGATTTACGAAAATGCCGCAGTTTTGATCTCAGCCTAATGGGAATAAAGTTAAATAGAGTATATCCCAACAATTGGTGTGGTAAAAAGGAATGATAATTGATTGCTGATCGAGCTGTCAACCAAGCTTGACGCCAATTACCTGCTGCAATAAAATCAGCGATCGCGGCAGGAAAAAACATGGGATAGCCAATAAAAACCTCATCACCACCCTGTCCATCTAAAAGGACTTTAATCCCGTTTTCATGAACTGCCTCCATGACTTTCCATTGCGCGTAACAACTACCTGAGGTCAGTGGAATTTCCTGATGATAGACAAGTTTTTCCAGTTCATGCGGTAAATCATCTTCAGCCATTCGCACAAAATGAGTTTGCAATGAATTTTGTTTGGCAAGCAATCTGACGTATTGCGATTCATCCAAGCTGAAGTCGGGAAAGTGAGCGGTAAAAGTATGATAACTAAACGGGCTCTGTTGTTGAGTAGTAATACGATGAGCCAAACCGACAATGGAAGACGAATCGATGCCCCCGGATAAAGTTGAACCAATGGGAACATCGCTACGCAAGCGAATTGCGACTGCATCCGTCAGTAAATCATGAACTTGATCAGGTTTGGGAGAGTGAGAATAAGTCAAATGATTCTGAAGTGGATATTGCGGCCAATAAGATTTGAAATTGAGATGCTGAAAGTCATCGATTTTGATGATCAAATTATGGCCGGGCTCCAATTGATCGATATCTTTAAACAGGGATTGTTGATCACAATTAAGATATCCATCGCAAATAAAACGTGATAATGCTGGCAAGTTAGGACTTGCTTTGACTCCTGCAGCTAAAATGGACTTGATCTCTGATGCCCAATAAAACTTCTCTGCAGTTTTGGAATAGAAAAGTGGCTTTATCCCGAAATGATCACGGCTTAACATTAATAATTGTTTTGCTTTATCCCATAAAGCAAAAGCCCACATGCCATTAAAGTGATGAACACATTGTTCCCCCCACTGTTCATAGGCATGGAGTATCACTTCAGTATCACAGCGAGTCTTGAATTCATGCCCCTTTGCTTTTAATTCAATCATCAATTCGACATAATTATAGATTTCGCCATTATAAGTAATCCACAAGGAGCTATCCTCATTAGACATTGGTTGCCTGCCACCTTCCAGATCGATTATGCTTAAGCGCCGATGTCCAAGCCAGATGTGTTCATCATGATAAAATCCTTCTCCGTCTGGACCGCGGTGTTTCAATGAATCGGTCATGCAACGAATTGCTTGACTGTGATCAATTCCAGGCTTGAAAGAGAGAATTCCAGTTATACCGCACATGGGTTGATTTAATAGTATGGTGAAATTTGGCGGGTTGGATGATGATTCGGCATCAATGGAAGGAAGAGGCTTAATGCCGAATATTCTTCAGAATGTCTTGATAAAATAAATAGATTTGATGGGCAGATTTTTCGCGGGTATACGTTTTACCGTGTTGTGCGATATGCTGATGATCCCAGGTGCGGGATAAAGCGGTCATGATCTTATCAGCGATATCATCGGGGGAATAAGGATCGCACAGGAAACCATAACTGTCATCGATGATTTGTTCGGGGATTCCACCGACACGCGCTCCCACAACCGGAGTGCCACATGCCATCGCTTCCATGACAACATTAGGCCAGCCTTCACTGATACTGGGGAGAACCAGAAGGGATGACTGGTGCATGGTTTCAGCGAGTTGATCTGGCGGTAATTGCCCCAGGAATCGGCATTGTTTAGCGATTCCATGGGCGCCGATTTTTTTTTCCATCACCGGCTTTAGAGGACCATCTCCAGCAAGTAAAAAAACCAGGTCGGTGAATTGCTTGGATAATAGGGCAAATACGTCTATCAAGCGCTCAACATTTTTCACCGGCAGGAGAGCACCGGCAAATAAAATGGTATTGATAGAACGATTTTTTTCTTGTTCTGGCAGCCACACAAAGATTGATTCAGGAATTCCATCCGGAATAAATCGGCATTGTTCCGATTTTGCCCCCAACCGGATCGCTTCATCACAGATGTGTTGTGAAACGCCGACCAGGCCGTTGCTGGATTTAAGCGTTTGGTTTATTGTCTGGTACAGGTAAGCACTACGGTGTGGATAAATCAGGATATCATCACCTCGAGCAGTAACTACGTAAGGTATCCCCGTGCGCTGGCTCAATTTTTTTGCCGCCAACCCATCAGGATAGGCAAAATGAGCATGAATGAGATCAAAATGAGTTTGCGAATCGACCTTGTGCCATCCCGACAGAGTACTTTGAATAAATAACCAACTCTTGATGACTTCGATCTTGGGAAAGAAAGGACAGTGAACATTGGTCACCTGATTATCATTTATGGGACATACTCTTGATTCCTGAACCGCAATGGTATGGGTAGATGCATGTTTTTGTATTCGTCTAATTTGATCATAAACCACTGATTGCGTATCCAGGCTTCTCTCTATATATAAAACACGCATGATTCAAACTGCGGCTAAGTTGAATGCGATCAATCAAGGAGCTTCAATTGAAGCGAAGTGTAGAGTGGAATTAAATAGGATTTGATCATTCCCCACCAATTATGAACATTGATTTTATTCAATGAATATGCCTGTTTCATCATATTTCTGGCCTCATCCAATTTATTTTCTGATAATAGGATATGTCCAAATTTTAAAGATTGATATGATTTTTGCTTTAGAGCAAGAGAGGTCAATTGAATTCTATCCTTGTGGTTTATTTGCGAATGATTTTGCAGCTCACGTAAAAAATCATTAATGACCACCATGTTTCCTTTATAGGATAAGGCTGAATTGCTGCTATTGCTGCCAGGAGTAGCACGATAAGACAAGAAAGGTTTAGGAACGAAATCAAACTCAGTTATCAAGGCCAGTCTCAGCCAGAGATCCCAATCCTCGACACTTTGTCGTCCGGTGCGAAAACAGGGATCCATTTCTTTGATCAAGGTTGATCGCACTATCACAGATGAACAATAGATAAAATTCAGTGACAACAAGTGCTTCAATACGTTATGCCGGTAACATTTTGGGTTATCCTCTGAAATCACCTGATCATTCACATCAATAGTTAATGCTTGTGTATAAGTCAATCCTGTATTCGGTTGATCAAACAAGGGCAATTGATCTTCCAATTTCCTGGGATGCCAGAGATCATCAGCATCTAAAAATGCGATGAATTCACCTTGTGCTACTGATATCCCCCTGTTTCTGGCGACTGCCTGTGAGGAATTGGGTTGATGATGATAACTGATTCGAGAATCTTTTAATAACCAATTTTCTACGACTTCTCTAGTATTATCGGTCGATCCATCATCAATGACAATGGCCTCCCAATGAGGATATGTTTGCTTGATCACTGAAGCGAGTGTTTTACCGATAAAGTGAGCAGCATTATACGAAGGTATGATGATTGATACTAAGACTCCTTTAAAAACCTGCATTTAATTAAAAATCTCTATCCAACAATAAAAACTTTCTTACTGTTTCTCGATTAACGGGATTAAAATATAGTTCTCTTATTTTAGCGCACTCTTCACTTTGAATTGAATGGTCTTTATGATCTGAATTGGAAAAAAACTGGATAGCTTCAGAAACTTCTTCAGGAGAATAACAAAGACGCCACATATTAGTATTTAGATTTTCTGGGATGGGATTTTGAGTTATTCCAATTTGATTCCCGATAATAATTACGGGTACTCCTTTGGCCATGGCTTCGAGACCGGTACTGGAAGTATTACTGATCATTAAATCTGCCAGTTCGACAACATCATTAAATTCACCATGGATAAATTGAGCACAATCCGGTAATGCAAGATTTAGAGTCTTGAGCTGGGGCTCGATAGGTTTGGCGCTGGGATGAGGTTTAACCAGAAAACGGGTTTTCTGTGGCAAAGGCTTATTACTTACAGACACAACAATCCGAATAATGTCTTTCCAGCCTTCTTCTAGAGGCAAACTGACTAAAATCGTATAATGATTAGAATCAGGATTCTTGAGCCGGTCTTGCCAGACACCAGAAAAGCGAAAACCTGGTCCATTTATAACAGTCAAATCGGCACAAAACTCTTTTCGAGATTCTATCAATCCGTGACCACAGACCGCAATAATTTTAGGTATTACCTGGCTATTTAATTCATTGCTGGTCGGATACATGCATAGATAATATTTGGGAACGATGAACCCTTGATATCCGATGAGTGGGGTTTCTGGATAATAATGGCGAAATCCAGCGTTTGCGCCCTTGTCAATAATTTGATTTTCAAACCAATCAATAACGAGTCTAATTAATATATTGGTTTCCTTCAAGCGTCGAACGAAACGATATTTTAGTAAGGCTTCGATTGAATTGGCGGAAACCAGATTGTCAATCCATACGGATCTGAATAGAGGGGTAATATCCACTCCCGAGAGTGCCACTTGAGATGGATACAATCTTAACGCACGCAGGGGATAGAGTAGGGCATAGAAATAATCGCATATTGTGAGATAATCTTCCTTCAGAAGAAAGTTGGGGTTGCGTCGACATAAGGCGATAATTTTTTTCACATTTCGCCAAGAAATCTGAAAGGTCGGTAGATAGAAGAACCTCGGTTTTTCGGTCACAGTCAGGTAATTTAAGATTCCTGGATAATATCGATCCTGAAAGCGCTCATGGTTGAAACTTGTATCGTTAACGAAGACATCGATCAAGGTAATGGGGGCAGTGATTTTCAATGATACAGATTTACTGCAACGGCAGACGAAGTATATATAAAGCAGTTTCAAAATTAATCGACACTGCGCCATAATTACCCCAACCCGTAGAATTTTTTTTAATGACCTTAACCATCCACCGTTGTAGAAGATTCTCACTTGAAGTTGATGCTTCTGGCAAAATTTTCGCAATACCTTTGACAAGGGTAACGAAGAAACAAGGATCTCTTTGATATCTTCAGATTGGCCTAACAATTCTGATACAAATATGGCATAACAGCAGTCATTGAATAAATCATTGGTGTATGTATTACGACTAGCGATTTCTGAAACCCACCAATCCAGATTGGAGTTGTGACCTATGGTAAGTTGCCCAATGATGTCATTGAATGGTTTTCTGGTTCGCTCTGCAATATCATTTAATAGCATCCTTTGCGGGATGGATAATTGCCCCTCCTCAGACAAGTTAAGTCTCATGGTAAAAGCGGAAGTCTGTCAATGGCTTCAGATAATTCTGTAAGATCTCTAATTTGATAGGGTTCAGAACTAAGAAGGCTACCTTGATCAGTAACTCGGGCAATAAAATGGATATGGTGTTGTATTGCTGAATCTCTATCGGTCGTCGCATCGCCGACAAAAACGATATTTTGGGGAAGAATTTGATAGGTTTTTAAAATCCATGAGAGGTGAGAAAATTTATTATCTGGAGCACCTAAAATAGCATCGAAGTATGGGGCAAGTTGACGAGCATGGATAATCGTTTTCAGTTCGTCTTCTGGGGTTCCAGATGATATGAATAACTGATAGTTTCGGTAATGTTGTATAATAAATTCATAGGCGCCCAACACGTAGGGTGCCTCGATGACTTGAGTTATTACATGTTGGGCAAATTTGGAAGCCCAATCCGCGAGTTCTAACTCCGTTAGTTCGATGCCTAAAAACTGGTGATGATAATACCGGATTTTTTCATAACGAGAAATTCCCCCATTGTTCTGATGATGATCTATGACTTGACGAACGATCCCAGATCCAAAAGGTCTATAGAGTTCTGCAAAAGCATTAGTTTTAATCTCAACTGATTCAACGATAACACCATCAAAATCCAATATGACAGCTTCGATCGAACAGTTTTTAAACACAACGATAAAATATATAATTGTAAATAGATTGATACCTAGTCCCATCGAACATGGGGGCATGATACTTGCTTTTTAATGTGAAGCCAGCTTGCTCTAACATTTTGACTATTTCCATGTCTTCCTCCAGGTTCTCATTCAATTCAATCAAGATGCTTTTGAGCGTTTGATTTTTTGTTAGGAATTGTCGAGCACCGTCTACTACTTGGCGTTCCAAGCCGTCAACATCGATTTTAATATAATGTGGAGCAACCAGATTAAATTCCTCGATTAAGACATCCAGCGAATACGATATGACCGGTTGTTTAAAATCTGGAGTAAATTCATGTTGGTTAAAATCTCTGGCAACGCCAAAATTATTCAGGGCACCACCGACAGAGAAATTGCTGACATATAAATAATCAATTTTTGTGATATTACTTAGAGCGAATAAGTATGCTCTGGCAACATTTTGCATGCCGTTTATATAAATGTGATAATTAAGAAGTGCGTAATTTTGCGACTCAGGTTCGAATGCATGAACCTTGATCCCTTTTTTAGCTGCATACAGGGTATACAATCCAATGTTTGCTCCAATGTCATAGAGAATTTCACCTTCTTGAAAAGAATCTATCCATGCGAGCGTATCAGGCTCTTTATCATAAAATGTATGTGCTCGCCATAAGGTTAGTTCATTACGACAAATCAATTTAATTGGACCATATTGGGTCGTTACTGTGTGTTGGGGGTTCAAACGTTCAGCTATGTATACACTCAATCCGCTTGCTCTCCGCAATAACATTCCCAAGGATTGGGCGACTAAGCGATAGATTTTAGATTTTAACATAGATCAATTCAGATAGTTTTCGTATAAACTGTCATCTTGCATGGCCTCGATCACATAATTTAAATCTTCGGGCGTATCAACACTCCATGAATGATGGGGTGTTGATACCATTTTTACCTTGTCACCATGTTCCAAAATTCGCATCATGTCGACCGACTCGGCTATCTCAAGCGGGGTAGGGGGTAATTTATTGAATTTGAGTAAATAATCTCGCCGGAATGGTATGACGCATATCTGTTTCAGCATGCGGACGTTAATAGCACCTTTTTTACGAGATGGAATTGGTTCTCGCGAAAAATACAGAGCGTTATCATGTATATCCACCACTACTTTGACTTCATTGGGATCTTCAAATTCTTCTATTGTTTGAAGTTCTGACATTAAATTTACTACATTAATACCTACATCACGGAGCATTGGAGCAAGGGCCAAATCGATCATGTCTGGATGAATCATTGGTTCATCTCCCTGAATCATTACAACAATATCGACTTTTTGACCAGTATTCTGTTCTAATATGATCATGGCTTCGGCGGTTCGATCGGAAGCACGTTGATGGGTATCAGCAGTCATAACACATGGTGCACCAATATGGTCAGCATATGCTTTTATTTCATCATCGCAGGTCGCAAGGTAAACAGCATTCAGACTTTGACTCATTTTAGCGCGATGATAAACATGTCCAGTCATGGGGACTCCATGAATGAGGGCCAAAGGTTTGCCGGGAAAGCGACTTGAAGCCATGCGCACGGGTATGATTCCCCAAGTTATCATTGGTGTACTCCTTTTTTTAGGCCATTGCGACAAGTTACTGCGAGCATGCGGATATCCAGGCTATAAGCTATAAATGTATAGCCTTCTGCGATACGGCTTTGTAATTGTATTGGATCAGGTTCGATCACATGAATGCCGCCAGGCTTATTTAATGACCGGCTGACTGATTTAATCTCCGATATTGCCGCGACCACTTCCGGATGATCGAATTCGCCTGGATACCCCATCGAGGCTGAAAGATCATAAGGTCCGACAATAAAACCATCGACGCCATCAACACTAAGAATTTCATGTAAGTGGTGAACCGCATCAATGTGTTCAATTTGCACGATAACGACCACTTCATTTTCCAACCATTTGCGATATCTAACAAAACCCTCACCATATTGTTGCGCACGTGCCAACCCCACTCCTCTTTGCCCCCTTGGTGGGTAATACACAGATGAGACTGCTTTCATCGCATCAGTTTTTGATTTTATCATTGGGACAATGATCCCATAAGCACCGGCATCCAGTACACGTTTAATCAAATCCGGATTATTGCTGGTCAATCGGACCAGTGGAGTAACCCCGCAAAGTTCGATGACTCTGATCAAATCTTCAGCTTCGCGAATAGTAATAACGCTATGTTCAAGATCGATCGCAATCCAATCGAAACCAGAATTAGCCATTATTTCAGCAATCGCTGGATGCCCCAAGGTTAACCAACTACCAATGCAAACAGTCCCGGTTTGCATTGCGTGTTTCAATGACCGTGAATTCATTGATTTTTTCCTTTGACTAATTTACAAATAATCTGATTTCCCCATCCATGGAGTTCGATCGATTCACGATATTGACGATCAAATAATTCAATGAGATTTGCTAATTTTTGGCCAAGTTCATGGCTATTAGAGCTTAAAGTTACAGAGATGTCATTGACATATCGATCACCGCCCACCATACCAGTAGTCCGCGGTTTTTGAGTGAGATACCAGCTGAGATGATTGATAAAACTGTATCCTTGTTTGGTTTTAATTGCGCATGAACTTAATTCAGTAAAAATGGCGGTTAAATTATTTAATGCGCGTACTGAGTAATAGGCAATCGCCGTTTCGTCATAGAAGAAATTGATAAATCCAGGATTTTGCCAAATATCTTTAATGAGGTCATCCAAGTTGGGCGTGATGATAATGAGTTGACCGCCAGGTTGTAACAAATCATGAAGACGTTTGAGATAAACCTTGGGATTGGCAATGTATTCCAAGACGTAAAAGGCAAAGATTTTATGAAAGGTCAGGTGGGTAGCTTCCAGTTCTTCCAAGGTCTGATAGCAGGAGATATTCAAAAGCTTGCGTACGTAATGCGCACGGACTGGATTCAATTCAAGCCCATATGGATGCGCTCCTTTCTTCTTTACCAGATCAAGGAAATATCCCCAGGAACAACCCACTTCCAAGATGTTCTTGCCGATGTCGGATTCAGTCAGGTAATCTTGGATATAACCGGCTGCTTGTTTCAGTCCATTTTCGTAGTCTAGCGCAATTTCCGGAATTTCCAATCCGGCGCGCGCCAAGCGTGTTTGATCCAATTGGTTGGTAGTCAGCAGCGTCGTATTATCCCGGGGAAAGAAGTGAAAATCACAATAATCGCAGCAATTTACCTGATCTTTGCCGCCGCCGCGGATGGGAACTTCCTTGCGGGAAGTAGCGCGTTCGCAAATCCAACAATTCATGATTTGATTATCCTTAAGTAGTTACAGACTTTTCGCCCAAGCCACCATCGCTTGAATACCACGTTGCAAATCAAAATTAGGTTTATAGCCCAAGTGTGTGGAGATTTTCGCGATATCGGCATAGCATCCCATGATATCCCCAGGGGTTGAACCAACGACCTCGACGGTTACTTGACCAGTTTTTTCATAGGCAGCTATCAGGGTATCGATCAAGGCTGAGATATAGGTTTTGCTGCCAGACCCCAGGTTGTAGATTTGATTGGGATGAGCGGTATCATGTAGACACAAATCCCATCCTTGTACGACGTCTTCAATATAGATTAAATCGCGAAATCGATCCAGGCGTCCTTTCACTGGCACGTGATTTCCATTTCTAATAAAATTAAGGAAAATGGCGACAATCCCTTGGTCGCCACGAGTCAAATCCTGTCCAGGTCCATAAACATTGAACATCCGAAGAACATTCCAATTGATGCCATGCGGCGTTGCATAGATTTCCAATAATTGTTCACAGGTATATTTTGACAACGCATAGATAGATTTTGGTTTACAATAATCTTTTTCACTTAAAATTTCAGCATCGACAGGATCGCCATACACGACGAAAGAGGAAGCGAAAATGAGACGTTTGATTTGATTATCACGACACCAACGAATCACATTCAGAGTTCCAAGAACATTGATTTGAATATCGATGTCGGGAATTTCAATCGATCGAGGACCGGATGATTGAGCAGCAAGATGCAGCACTGCATCGAAATTGTGAGCGACTATCTCTCTTAGGCTATCATAATTGGTGATATCGGCACTTACAATTTGGCAATCCTTTTGGGGAGGATTCTTATTGATTACTGCGGGAGTGTCGATAATCATAATTTCATGGCCTAAAGACAGCAATCGTCGAGTCAGATACTTACCAATAAATCCCAATCCCCCGGTAATAACGATTTTCATTTCCATTCCCTCTATTTTGAAAAAGTGGTTATCGCAGTTTGGAGTGTAATAACAAAGCGCTCCATTAAATGTATTGGTCCAACGGTGATGGTAATATATTTATCCCAGGGAGGTGGCCAGGGTCCCTTGACATATATGGCGCGATCTCGTAAATAAGAAACAACTTTTTCGGCAAATATCGGGGTATGAAGATCAACCAGGAGATAATTTCCAACCTTGCCATGGACCTTCAATTCCAGCTTAGCCAGTTCACATTTGATATAATCGCGACCTGAAATTACTTGATGAATATATGATTCTACTAAATCATAATGATCTAACAAATATTCTGCAACAGTATTCGATAAGGCATTACTTTCATGAGCTAAACGAGTTTTGCTCAGAACCTGCATATTATTGGAATTAGATATCATATATCCCAGGCGGATTGACGGAACACCGAATCCTTTCGAAAAAGTTCGCAGTACAACCACATTATTAAATTTTTTCAATAGAGGTAAACCAGTATCGCAGCCAAACATGTGGTATGCTTCATCAATAACCAATAAGCAATTTTGTTGATTGGTTCGTTGAGCTAATACTTCCAATTCAGAAATCGTCAAAGCGCTTTCGATGGGTTGATTGGGATTGGGCACAAATAATATTGCAGGTCGTTGAAGTAAAAATTGTTCTAAATCAGAATATTTAATGCTAAAATCCGAAGCATAGCCGATTTCTGTTAGATGTACCTGAAACAGATTTGCATAAACTTTGTACATGGCATAAGTTGGACTTAATACACCTACCAGATCACCAGGAGCGGTAATGATTTCAAACAAGGTTTTCAATCCCCCATCGATTCCAGAGGTCAACATCAATTGGTCTTCGGTAACGTTAAGAAATTGACTTAATTTGCGATACAGGGAGTCATTTTCAGGATATATACTTAATAGATAATCTGGCTTAGCGGCAAAGATTTTTGACAAAAATTCGGGCGGCCAGACATCGACCTTCTCATTTCGATCAAGTCTCAATCCAATATCTAATTTGCGTCCTTCAGATACTCGAACACGCTTAATATTTCGCAGAAAAGGTTTTTGTTGTATAAACATGATTATGCTCCTGCTAAGTTGACATTTTGATGAAGTTACTAATGTTACTCCATAAGTTCATATTCGCTGTCAGGGACTAATTTTAGTAATGGCTTTCCATTCAGATAACGAATGACTTCCTGAGTAGCCTCATATTCCATTTGACATCGGCAATCTATTGACATTGATCCCATATGACTGGTTAAAATGCAATTTTCTATGGTGGTTAATTCACCTGAATATGGTTCCTGGAGATATGTGTCGATTGCTGCTGCTGCGATTTTTCGCTTGCGGAGAACTTGAGCCAGGTCTTGTTCATTAATAATTCCACCACGTGATGTATTTATCAACACCGTGGATGGTTTCATCAGGAGAAATTGATCATGAGTGATCAGATTTTGGGTTAAATGGGTTAATGGGATATGGAATGTAATGATATCCGCTTCACGATATATGGTCTCCTTATCAGTCCATTCCAAATTGTATATACTGCCAAATTCAATATCCGGATTCGAATCATTGGTTAGAATTCTCTTCGGTGAAAATCCTTGTAAATGTTTGACTACCCGTTTGCCTACTCGGCCACAACCGATTAATCCGATGGTACATTCCGCTAATCGCCGGCCCAAAGTACGATGCCAAACCCCTTGACGCATACTTCTATCCGATTGAGGAATGGCACGCAACAAGGAAACCATTAACCCTATGGTTAATTCGGCTACTGCGGGTGCTGGTGCGTCGGGAGTATAAGTAATCAAAATTCCGCGTTTCCTTGCTTCTAATAAATCAACACTATCCAATCCGATACCTACACGGGATATAAGTCGTAAGTATGGTGCGTTTGCCATCACTAAACGGGTGTGTGGTTCTGTCCCGGCTATTATCACACCAAAATCCTTGACCAAATCAATTAACTCGGATTCCTTGAGTTTACGATTTAATGGATTAATGACATATTCAATGTCGGCGGATTCTAATAAATCTAAAGGAGTGCGATCCACTTCAGCAAATGGAACGGTGGTTATTAGTACCCGTCGTTCATCGTGGTGCTTGGGAGGGTGGACATGAACTGGTGGCGGGATTGATAAGGATGCGGTTCGCTGAACATCTCGAACATCATAGGGGGTAAATTCTTCTGAGAAACCTTGATGTCTCAACCAATCCACTACTCCCGGTACTTGCCAGGAATAATCGATATCACCCTGACCTTCAAACACCATGGGACGAATGCGTTGCGTTAATGGATTAATAATGGCATTCGGTTTAATGGCCTGCATCTTGGGTGTGGTAAAGTAATTTGGGCGAATGACCCACATTACTGAAGAGTCGAAATAGGCATCTGCCAATGGTGCGTTGTCTTTCGCCAGTGAGGCTGGATGTGGTACTAACAAGTTATCGGAGTTTATCGTGTATGCATACTGGGGGTTAAATTCATTTCGCAAGGCGACTGCAGTCACTGCGTCTAGGAGGGGATCCTGGAGTAATAATTCAATCCCTTGATCGATCATGTTGGCGGTCACAGTGGGCGCATTTGCCAGGAGAATAACAATGGCCTCAACCGAGTCGTTCAGTGGCGCTTTTATCTCCTGGTAACCATGCACGAGCACCTCTTCCAATGTCACTTCCGGCCCGGCAATTTGAGGTGGACGCGCAATGATTTCAGCACTCAGATAAGCAGCAATGTGAGCAATGCTTGGTGCGTTTGTTGTTACATAAACCCGATCAACACTACGTGCGTGTTTTGCTGCCAAAATTGGATATGCGACCATGGGGCGACCTATCAATGGAAAGGTATTGCGCCC
>CAZTTH010000046.1:0-26046 GCA_964615975.1 uncultured Lentisphaerales bacterium
TGCATGCATTGTCGCTCACGGCACTGATCGAGCCTTATACTTACTACCAACTACTATTCAATGTTGAATTTTCGAAAAATTTGAAGACGATGAGTATATAAAGGAACAATCAAGGATTTGCTTTGAGGTTAACCGTGGGCGGACATTGCCGGTCGCTTCGCTCCCTGCGGCTAACTAGAGGTTCGTTGCGCCAGCGGCGCCGCGCCTGTCCGCCAGGATTTTTACTTTATGGCGGACAGGATATCCGTCTCCGTTGCGTAACCGTTCAAAAACTTTGTCTCACTCAAAGCGAGATTAGACACATTACATTTAAAATGTATCGGGAGGCAATTTCTTGCCTCCCGATGGGTTTTAGTTTTTATGATGTATGGATTTGTTCTGACCTGCGTCAGTTAATCATCTAGTCCTTTTTTACTCGAATTCCACCTCGATGGATTGAGCCGAAGTCACACCGGTAAAGGTATAGGTATAGGTGGTATTATCTTTAGCCGCATCTATTTGTGAACCATTTACCTTGAGTTTTTTGATCTTTTTCCCGGAGTTTGCGGTCATCACGAAGGCTTGTGTGCCGCCATGAGCAACCGTGACATTGCTTGAGGGTGAGATCGAGCCTTTATCAGTATCCTTGTTATTAACAGATATGGTATAGTTGGTTGTTGTTATGGGGACAATAACCGGAGGAACGACAACCGTGCCGCCAACACCCGAACCAACACCGCTGCCAACTCCTGAACCGATTCCCGAACCAACACCGCTGCCAACTCCTGAACCGATTCCCGAGTCAACACCGCTGCCAACTCCGGAACCAATACCGCTGCCAATTCCTGAGCCGATGCCGCTGCCAATTCCTGAGCCAATGCCGCTGCCAATTCCTGAACTGCTGCCGCTGCTGGAACCGGAACTGCCGCTCTCTACCGGCGGCACTACTGGAGGCACCACGGGAGGCGTAACCACGACTTCAAAATAGGCCAGGATGTTATGGTTGTTATTGACATTGGCAAAGGTGTAGCTGCTGACCGCGCCTACTGAGATTCCATCAACCTGGACATCCAGTATCCGATTACACACCGGCGTACTGCCGCCTGAGCTGCCGCTTGAGCTGCCACTTGAGCTGCCACTTGAACCACTACTACCACTGCCGACTCCTGAGCCGACACCGCTGCCAACTCCCGAGCCCACACCGCTGCCAACTCCTGAGCCGTCACCGCTGTCAACTCCCGAGCCCACACCGCTACCACTGCCGCTGCCACTGCCGTCGCCAACACTAAACGCGCCAGTCCCGCCGCCACCGCCGGGAGGACAGGGAGATGGAACGATGAGAAAGGTAATACTGCCGTTACTGGCAACGATATCGCTTCTAAAATCACCAGGGTTGGTGGAGATCCCCACCGGAGCAATGGTGCCCGGCCCGGAGGAATAGGATTGAATGGTAAAGGTTTCGCTATCGGCGATATTGGCGGTCGCCGCCGTCACATTGATGGTGACTGTGGCTTCATTGCTCTCGGTCTGTCCATCATTCGCCTTGTATTTAAATGTCGTCGTCCCGACACTGGTCGGCTCATAGGTAAACGCGCCATCGGACATGGGATCCGGTACGCGAAAACCAGAGGACACATCGCTTACCAGCGTTGCCGTCAGACGATTACCATCCGCATCCGAATCGTTGCTGAGCACCCCTGGACTGTTGACCACCAGGGTATTTCCCAATGCAATCGTATAGGTATCGTTACTTGCGACCGGCGGGTTGTTCACCGTTTCGGCCACGCCCCCCGAACAAGAGAATATCTGGGAGAACTGGGCCGCGTTTAAGGTGCTGGTCGCTGTTGAACCTGTCAAAGTAGTAATGGTAGTATCGGGGATTGAAGTACTCTTCCAGGTGTAGGTGATGGTCATGCTTTCAATCGTCAAATTAGCGCCCAGCGGCACCCCGCTGATGGTAAAACCACTGATCCCGGTTGCGGGATTTGTCCCCGTGGTAATCGATCCCCCGCGGGAACAACTGATATTTTCTACCTTTGACGAATCGCATCCCACCGAGACCGCCACCAGACCAGCCGTCGAGGTCACGGATTTGGAAGTCATGGTCAGGATCACTTTCCGTTTTCCATTATTCTGCCGGGTGACACTGGAGAGCTCGACATTGTAGCCATTGGCGTCAAGCGCTGATACCAGACAATTGCCCGCGGACATATCAGTCGTGGGAACATAGGAATCGGGGGTCTTGTAGACTTCGACACAGAAGATTTCTTTCTTGCGGGTATTATAGGGTTGTTCCGCGCGCCAACTGACTTCGACACACATTTGCGCCCCCGTCACCTTGCCGGCATCATTCTTGATCATCGTCTTCCAGCAATGCAGAGCGGCGCTGAATTCGGTTTGGCCATCCTGCGAGGTTTGCGAGATGATAAACACCCCGTTATTATTGTCGACCGTGGGATCAAAGCCCACCGCCGGCCGGATCGTCAGATTGGAAGTATGGAACACCGTCGGCACTTCCATGCGGGTGGTGGTATTCGTGTCACCGCTACGACCTTCACGATGACTGTGGCCAAAGTCACTTCTCCCTGGCCCTGAACCATCCCCATCGCTGGCCCCTCCCGTGGTGACCGGGACGGCGCCCATCAGGTTTTCCATCCCGTTGGTGGCCATCTCATTACCCCGCGCATCCTGGGTCACGCCCTGAACACTGATTTGGGGCTTGGAGTTGGCAAACACATTCAGCCAATTCCAATTTTCTTCGACCTTGCTTTTATTAAAGCGGAGGAACTGCTCCGCCGCGTCGGTCGCGTAACTCTTGCTTAACGCTTCGTCATGCGTCGCCATGCCGACAGGAAACAGACCAATGATACCGACAATACCGATAACCACCACGACCAGCGCCAAAACAATTTCAAGCATGCTTAATCGATGGATCACACTGGGCTTACTAATTTTTTCTTTACCTTTAATCTTTTTCATTTAATTACCTCTTTTTCCTTGTGATTTGAGTTGTATTTGTTGTGGGTTAAATAGTGTTGTTACGAGATTGATGGATTTTGGTGCTTATCTGCTGAGGGTTGCCGGTTATGTCATCACCCCATCCAGAGAACCAGGGGGAGATTTGGGAACGTGGGGTTGGGACGCGCCAAAAACGGTTTTTCCCTTACCGCCGACGACCTTCTCCCGGGGCAGCAAATCTTCGATCTTGATTAACAGATTCACTTCCTTTTTGATTTTGTTTCTTTCTGTTTCCATTGCGTTTTTTCCTCCTTGGTTAGCGATGATTTCTGGCTGATTGGTTCTAAATTTCGGTTTAAGTTTCGTGTATCGCTGAATGTGTATGGTTATCTTTGATGCGATAGTGAGTATGGTTCACGCTTTGATTACTTAGCACAGATGATACCAAATATGAAAAATGCGTGGATATTCCTGCTCAAAATAAATATTTCATTCTTTTTACCACCAATTTTATTTCCATTTTGATGCCATTTATATGATCAAATTAGTACATGTGTATTATTTTGAAAGCATCCGCCATGATTGAAATTTTATTCGCGATTGCAATCAATAGCGCTACATTTGCCATCACCGATTGCTCATGAAATCAACCTCAAGCCAATCAGGGTCATTCCGGTTTCGGGCGACCAGATTGGTGATAAACGGCGATTTCATCACCATCAAGTTCATAGATGGTATTGCAAAAGTGGCAGCGAATATTCAATCGTTGTCCATTGCTTTTTAACTCATCGATCTCGGATTTTTCCAGAATTCTGGTAATCTCGAGAATTTTTTCGCGAGTACAACGACAACGAAATACCGGGGTGGACAGCGAGCTGATCGCCGGCATTCTCTTGAGCGGGTTGCCAATGATGGCTTTCATGATTAATTCAAAATGATTGTCGTTGCCCGGTTTGTGGGTTAGGAGTTGCCGCGCATCCGGCTGCAGCAGACGCTGGCGACACCGATCAAAGAATTCCAAATCGCACCCGGGCAGCGCTTGCAACATCACCCCCTGACTCCAACATCCGGGCGATGACTCATGAGGCGTAAAACCGATGAGTGCCGCCAAAGCGGTTTCGATCTGTTCACTCAGCGCGTAAAATAAACTTAAATCATCCACCACATCCAGGAGTTCGGCATTAACGATCCCGGAACTGATCAACCGGATTGAGTTCGAACGAATGACCGAAATCCGCCCCCCATCGCCATGGATATCTTCCGGGATTGTCACCGCCTGGTGTAATTGATGGGGAATGATGTAGCCGCGGAGGTTGGCTTCGGCATCAACTTCAACCATGACCGCCTTGATGGCGCCATGGTATTGCCAGTGGAAAGCGAGGCGCTCATCCTCCTCCAACCACGGCGCGCATAAAACAGCTGAGGATAGCGCCCGCCCCAATACATGGGCAGCCATTGGATCACACTGATGCGCGAGTACCGCCGCATTGATACAATCTGAAAGCAAGCAATAACTGAAACGGATGCTTAAATCATCGAGCACGCCGCGATAAAGCAAATCCTGCATGGGGATTCATCTCCTATAAACTGGGTCCTTTGAATGTGACTTGGCGAAAAATGAGATGCAGGGAATGTCCCTGCATCATCCGCCAATGATTTCGTACCGATCAAAATTCAATCATAAGAAACTTTTCGCCGCCAGAGTTGTCATTGGCAGTATCATAAAACACACTTACATTAACGATTCAATTATTAACCCCGCGGTGGACCAGGAATATTGGTATGCCACCACGGCATACAGGCATCAAGACTTATTTGCACAGGATAGAGGCGCCATATCATTATGAATTTGCACATTACCAACCAGGCGAAAGCCGAGTTACAACGATTTCAAACCGCCCGCGATCAATTTCTTCGCATCGCGGTGATCTCCGGGGGCTGTTCCGGCATGACCTATAAGGCAAGCCTGGACACGATCATGACCGATCAGGACGAAGTTATTTATCAGGACGAGAATTTCACCATTGTCGCCGACCTGCGCAGTTCGCTTTTTCTCGAAGGACTGCATATTGATTACTCCGATGATTTGATTCAGGCGGGCTTTCGCCTGACCAATCCGAAAGCTGCGTCAGCGTGTGCCTGTGGTTCCAGCTTCGCGGTCTGATCTCATGATTCACAAGGGTTGAATAAATTGTCGGCCGACGGCCCATATTGTCAACACAGTAAATAAAACAATATTAATGTCCATGAATTTTGGAACGGTCTTTCAGAACCTTAATCATAAACAACTCAACATTAGCAATTGACACTTCGTTATCAAAAACACTTAACCTCCGATTACCGACTTCCAACTTCCTAATTCATAATTTTACTTCATACTTCTAACTTTCTCATGAGCATTGTCCCCGTTCCATTAACCGGTGGTGAATCCGTCTATTGTATCAATCAGGCGCAATTGGCGGAAGCATTTCGCCTGGCCGAACACGATCCCCAGAGCGCGCCGAAAATTCAGGCGGAAATCGCCCGCCTGGAAAAAGAAATGACCCGCAATGAACGCGCTTCACTGGCATTTGTATTGATCGATAAACTCTTGAAAACCGTCACCAAATAATCCGCCTTATGCCTGCCAAAGTCACCATAGAAATCACTCTCGAATTCACGCCGAACCCGAATACTCTCAAATATACTCTGAATCGACATTTGTTGGTCACCGGACCAGAGAATTACACCTCCAGGGCTGAAGCTGAAATCTATTCACCGCTGGCCGCCAAACTTTTCGCGCTTAATGGCATCACCGGCATCATGATCGGCGCCACCTTTATCACGGTCACCATTGCCGACATGTCGCAATTACGCGAGCTCAACAAACAAATCATGTCGACCATCAAGGATCATCTCGAGGCCGGCGAAATCATTTGTATTCCCCGGGACAAGACTGAAATCAGGGGAGAAGAAAGTGACACCGCACAGCGCATTCGCCAGATCATCGATGAAGAAATCCGCCCCATGGTGGCGATGGATGGCGGCGACATTACCTTCGAACGGTTTGAGAATGGCATTGTTTATCTCGAAATGGTCGGCGCCTGCAGCGGTTGCCCCAGTTCTTCCATGACCCTCAAAATGGGAATTCAAAACCGCTTGCAGGGGGAATTTCCCGAGATCTTGGATGTCGTCCCGATCATGGTATGAAGGATTCATAAACGTCGTGACTTGATCAACGACTTTTATGAATGCCGTGATTCCAATAACTGACGGTAATCATCCTCAAGGGTCGCGACCATGGTGCGCCAATCCCACCGCGTTCGCACCAGTTCACGACCGTTTGCACCCATCTCCCGCGCCTGCTCGGGATTTTTCAGCAAACGGATCACCGCGGCGGCGACAGCAGTCGCATCCCGCGGCGGACAAAGATAACCGGTTCGGCCATCCAAAATGACTTCGGGCGTGCCGTCAAGAGCAAACCCCACTGCCGGCTTGCCGGCTGCCAGTCCCTGCACTACCGAGCGCGGCAATCCCTCCCTTAACGAGAGATGAATGAGAATATCCATCAAAGCGGTATAACGATGAATCGCTGGCGGTTCCACCAGACCAGCGAAGATAAAGCGTGATGCCATCCCCATTTCGCGCACTTGTCGTTTAAGCCTTTCCTGCAGGTTGCCATCACCAACAATGAGAAACTGGGTGGCGGGCACAGCCTGGAGAATCGCGGGCGCTGCTGCCATCAGGTATTCATAACCTTTGAGTTCGAACAGGCGCGCGACCTTTCCGACGACTGGCTGCGCGAGATTTAATCCCAATTGGTTCGCCAGATCCTGATCTTTTGCCGCATTGAGATAAGGCTCGAGCTCCATGCCGCTGTACACGGTTTTATACTCTTCCCGTCTGCCAATTCCAGCCTGCAGATAGGCATCACGCATGGCGTCAGCTACGGTGTAAGAGCGGTGTCCATGGCGGGCGGCCAAACGTTCAAGGCCAATGTATACCCGATTCAGCCACCTGCTTTGATACGGATGAAATGAGGGCCCATGGATGGTGTGCGCGATCACCGGCACCCGGGCATGCGCGGCCGCAATGCGGCCGATGACCCCCGCCTTGGAACTGTGGGTATGGACAATCTCATAGCGTCCGTCACGGAATAATCTTTTTAATTGCCGGTAAGCCTGGTAATCATGGTAAGGATTGATTTGCCGCCGCAATGCCGGCAGATGGATGACCCGGAGCTCAGGGATCCTGACTTTATCCAGCAGCTTGCCTTCCGGTCCGACCGTCAATCCGGTCACCAGGGTGGTGTCATGACCATGTTCGAGATGACCCCGGACCGTATACAGGGTATTTTCCTGAGCGCCGCCGACAATCATCCGGGTTATGACATGACAGATTTTCATCGTCACATCATTTTGATGAACCTGAATTAAATTTCAGTATAAGTTCCCAGATTATCTCCCCGTCTGGATTACAGAAATCATTGATAAATTCCGCGGTAAATCTATTGACAATTTTACCATATTCTTTTTTGAACTCATCATTCCATTGTCGCGCATTAAAGCCTAATGGTTCAATAATATCGGTATATAATGAAGAATTATCAGAGATAAATTCCCAAAATTGCTGACCACATAATTTTAAATAATCACCTCTATCAGTTACTCGTTGCCTTCCATAACAACAACCATTAACCGCAACAACTTTCTTACTTGAGGTATTAGTGCCCAATATTCTTTTAGCTCTTTTAAAGTTGTCTATCATTCTCTTTATCTGACTGCTATTCCCCCAATTAGGATCTGATTTGATGGAAATAATATATAAAACCCCGGATTTTTCGATTTCCAAATCAATTCCTTCTGCTGATGACTTCCGGCCATGATACGTTTGGGACGCAGTAAAAATAGCAAATCCTTCAAGAAATCCACCGAAAATCGTTTCTTCCTGGGAGGATAAATGAGCATCAATTAATCCCTTAATAAGTTCTCCGGCGGTGTGAATGCTTTTTGCTTTGAAAAGATAAGGATTTTTTCTTCTTAGAATCTCTTTTAATTTCAGTGTTGTTAGGCTTTCCAGTCTTTTATTATGAAACAACGGAATATTTGTTTCTATATAGGCAACTAAACTTTCATTAAGCGTTTTCATATTCTCCACCATTTTCCAATAATAATGGGACTATTTCATCGATGGAATTCCTGGCCAAATCGCAATATTCTGTTAGAATGTCAATACCCACGGAATTACGCCGGAGGTTTTGCGCAACTTCGCAGGTAGTGCCTGATCCAACAAATGGATCCAGAATATAATCGCCTTCATCGGTGAACAGCTTGATAAACCATTCCGGTAATGCTTTTGGAAATGCGGCACTGTGTTGTTTATTGCCACATTCAGTGGCAAAATTCAAGACATTGCAAGGAAACGCGTACTGGCGATTTTTCCAATTGGCGATATTCTTACCAAAGCCACTGCCGACTTGAGAATTAAAACGAATCACATCGTTTTTTCCCAGTGTGCGTAAGCGTGAATCTGCCCAATCTCCCATGGGAACCATAACCGCTTCCTGATTCATTTTAAATTTTCTCTCTTTTGTAAAATGCAGGCATCGTTCCCATGCATCTCGAAAGCGGTTGGGCCATTTGCCGGGATAACAATTCTTCTTATGCCAGATGTATTCTTCTGTCCACAACCATCCTTGCTTGCGTAGCGCCAGGATCAACTCAATCACATAAGTATGACGTTCTCCGTTTTCGACTTTTTCCTTAATATTGAGAATAAATGAACCAGAATTCTTCAATACGCGAATAAACTGCTCCGAACGAGCAATAAACCAATCAACATAAAGATCTGGAGCAATGCCACCATAGGTTGATAATCGACGATCCGCATAAGGTGGTGAAGTAACAATCAGATCGAATGATTGCTCAGAAAAGTCTTTCAATATTTCTAAACAATCACCCTCCATTATGTTTGCAGTAATTTCCATCTTAGAGAGCTCTCTTAGTGAGATGAGTCAGCATTTATAATCAATACAATAAACCGCTAATTTGTGGCATTTTTTTGATGTGAATATACTATCATTACTTATCATAAAAAAAATCCCTGCTCATGTCTTCAGTATTGAGATTTTGGTTTCATGTTTGACAACCGGGAGAGACTCTACACTGTTAACGGCATTTTGTAACATTGCGAAAAACAAGGATAATGACATGATTGCAACAGAAAACCAGGAAACCAGCCGCCTGCCACCCTGGATTCGCGTCCGGGTACATGCTGGAAACACCCGTGGTGAAGTAGCGGATTTGATCGCTGACCAACGCTTGAATACCGTCTGCCAAAGCGCGAAATGTCCGAATATCGCTGAGTGCTGGCATCGCGGCGCGGCGACCTTCATGATTCTGGGCAATCGCTGCACCCGCGCCTGTGAATTCTGCGCCATCCATGCCTTTAATCCCGAACCACTTGACCTCAATGAACCTGAACGCGTGGCGGATTCCGCGGCACAAATGAAGTTGAAATATGTGGTGGTCACCAGTGTCAGCCGCGATGATCTGCCCGATAAGGGAGCCGGTCATTTTGTCACCACCATCCGCAGCTTGCGCCGGCGCTTGCCAGCGGCAGGCATTGAAATATTGACGCCGGATTTCAAGGGCCGACCCGCTTTGATCAAACAGGTCATGGAGGAGCGTCCCACGGTGTTTAACCACAACCTCGAAACCTGCGAACGCCTGACCCCGCCGGTACGCAGCGGTGGTCAGTATCACCGGTCATTGACGGTCTTGCGCCTGGCCAAGGAGCTGGCGCGGAATCATACCGCGATCAAATCCGGGATCATGGTGGGATTAGGGGAAACCGACCTGGAAGTGGAACAGTGCATGATCGACATGCTTGCCGCCGGCGTTGACATACTCACCATCGGCCAATATCTGCCGCCCAGCCGGGAACACTGGCGTCTGGATCGATATGTCACTCCGGAAAAGTTCGATGAGTGGTCACATCAGGCCAAGGAGATGGGATTCAAAGCGGTCGCCAGCGCCCCGCTGGTGCGCAGCTCATACAAAGCCGAAGAACTCGCCCGGCAGGCCTTGCAAAATGACACCATCTTTATGTAGAAGTAAGGTTAAACTTAAAGTCATGGTCATGGATTTACTGTTGTCCCGCGGAGGTGTGACGCTCAGGTTGGAGTCCAGTCCCGCAATGCGGGACTGCTTCCGATGACGGCCGAAGAGCAGAGCAGGCTGAAGCCTGTACTCCAACTGCATTGCGGAAGTACGACACCGCCCCCGCCCCAGGACGAAGAGCGCAGCAGACTTAAGCCGGTACTCCAATCGATGTTAAACACATATTCCGCAATGCGGGACTGAATTCCAACATTGATTACCCTCAATGATTATGCTAAACCCATATAAAGCGCTGGGCTTGTATCATTTCATCCCGGATGCGACGCGTGAGCATAGCCCGTTAATTGCTTGGCGGAAGTGAACTGATCATGTGTATGTCAAGTCCGGGAGGGACGAATAATACGTGAAAATTTTGACCGCGTGCAGTATCATTTGTTTACCACCGCCACCGAGGATCAACTCCGCCTTGTAACGCATCATTTTATTTAGTGGGAAACAAATTGCAGATACCCCTGTCGTCCTCCTTCCCGATTCCAACGCGGTACCGACTGGCGGATGGTTTTCAAACCCTGAATGACAATTGTAAACCAGAATAGAAAACCCTCGTTTTTTTGATATAGTGTGAAATTCTATTATTAAAATAACCCTGATCCAAAGTAATTCATGAATGTAGTCACCCCACTTGCTTTCTCTTCTGTAATCATCCTGTTGCTAGCGTCAGTTTTAGCGCTCGGTATTCCCTTAACCGCGCAGGAAACCACCCCTTCCGGGATCGATGCGTTCGCGGATCAGTTGGAATACCTTCAGGGGACCGGCGAAATGCACGGTATGGGAAATGTGCGGATCACCTACCAGGGATTGGTTTTAACCGCCGATGAAGTCACGGTCAACACGCAAAGCACTGACATCAAGGCGATTGGCACGGTGCGGATCGTCTATGGCGACAGTTATTGGGAAGGAGAAGGTCTCACGGGCAATCTCGATCGTCAGGAGTTTACTTTTAATGACTATCAGACGGTATCGCCGCCCTGGTATCTTTCGGGTTCTGCCGCCACCCTGAGTCCCGACCACACCATTGACGCGCGCTCGATGTCTCTATCGACCTGCGACCATTTACTGCTTGGTCATCCCCATTGGCGCATGTCCGCGCGCCGGATTCAGCATTTTCAGGATGGCACGTTCAAGGCCTGGCAGGTTACCTTCCGGATACTGGGAATTCCCCTCTTCTATCTTCCCTATGTCAAGGGTTCCACCGACAGCGATCGGGGGGGCAATATTCATTTTACCCTGGGATATCGGAATAACTATGGGCTGGTGGTAAAAGCGGCCAAAGAGTGGAAGCTGAATGATCAAACCAGCCTTGATACCGGAATCATTTATCGCGGTTCGCGCGGTTTCGCCCTGGAAAACACTCTCGCTTCCACAACTGAAAACACCCACACCGAGGCCTTGGTTTATGGCATGAAAGATCAGGATCCGCTTACCGATGTCACGGTAAATGGCAGGGATTATAACGGCCGTTTTCGCGTTGAAGAACAACGCTATCGCTTAAAACTGAAACAGCGCTCCAATCTGTCAGAGCGCTTAAGCTTGCAACTCCATCTCGATCAATTTAGCGACAACAATATCCTCTATGAATTTTACAAAAAGGATTTTCGCCGTGACCCTCAACCTGTCAGCTTCGCGGAATTACTCTATAATGCTGACTTTTACGAGTTATCCCTCTACTATCGACCGCGGGTCAATGACTTTGAATCGGTGGTTGAACGATTGCCTGAACTGCGCCTTGAAATTCCACGCGTACCGTTGGGCGATAGCGGTTTCCTGGTGAAGAATGAAACTACCGCCGCCTACCTGCGGCAGAACTGGCGGGATTACGATCTGCCGCGCACCAATAATCTGGCTGATCCCGATGATTACTCAACCGCCCGTCTTGACACCCTGAACTTCATTTATTACCCCCTCAATCTTGCCGGACTTAATGTCATACCACGAGCGGGTGGACGGGTAACCTATTATTCAGAAACCAGCCGGCGGCGGGTGACCCAGAGTCAATTGGAAAGCAATTTCCAAGCGGATGATCCCCGCCCCGAACGCTCTAACCCCTTCGTGAATTTCCCCTATGATGATGATGGCGGCGACGAGACCCGACTGGCGCTGGAATTGGGGGTGGAATTGGCGTTCAAAGCCAACGCGAACTGGTCCGCGGTCCAGCGGGAGAATTGGGGGATCAACGGATTACAGCATGTGCTTCAGCCCTTTGTCAATTATACCTGGATTCCGGATCCGAGCAGCGACAATGATCACCTGTATTTCTTCGATGACATTGATCGGGTAGACGCGCTAAATTCGACCCGGCTCGGTCTCCGGCACCGGCTCAATACTCAACGTGATGGGCGAATCTACACCCTGGCGCGGATGGAAAATTTTTGGGATTTTTATTTCGCGCCGGAATCCAGTCGCGACAAACCCGGCGACTTTGGCACGATCATCGAATTGACTCCTTCACCTCGTTATTCACTATGGACCCGATTTCTCCTCGACAGTAACGACGCCCGCATGAAAATTATCCACAGCGGTGCAACTCTGGGGGAAAGCGACGGGATGAATCTGGCGGTTTCTTATCTCTACCGTGACAACTACACTTCGCGCTTCAATTATTCGATGGACACTGAATCGACACAGATATTGACGTCTAACTTCATGCCCTTGACGTTCGAAGGCCCGCATAATCTCCATGTCGATTTACAAGTGCCGCTGAATCCGAAAACAAATTTGTATTGTCATTATCTCTACGACCTGGAACGCGGCAAATTCGGCCGGCAAACCTACGATATCACCCATGACCTGCATTGCTGGGTGGGCGGACTGCGCTTCGAACAGGACGACCGCGACCTCTCCGTTTCCCTCCTCTTCTACCTGAAAGCATTCCCCAAAATCAAATTGGATGGCGGCGGATGAGCAGCCATGATAAACGGAAAGGACATCAGATTATAACCTGGGATGATCATTATGCCTCTGATCCTCCATAGATGCACAGGCAGCGATGCCGGTGCATTCAACAATGCATATTACTGAAACCTTCTTAATAAAATTCATGACGGAAAAATTAACCAATTGGTTTCCTCAACGCGACAATTCACAACACCATGTACTATCGAATTGAAATAACTCCAGATCCACCTGAGACCGACAGCCACAGCCGGCAATTGCAGCAGCGCATCATCCAATTCCTGAAACTACCGGTGGCACGGTTAGTACAACGAGATGTTTATTCGCTGTTTACCGAAGCCACAGAAACGGAAGTCCGCAAATTGGCGGATGAAATAGCCAACCCGATCACCCAAACCTGGCGGCTTGACACCAAAGGCAAAGTCGATTGGGATTGGCTGATCGTCATTGGATTCCTTCCCGGAGTCACCGACAATGTCGCCAAAACCTTGCGCAGCGCGGCGCGCTGCAGTTGGCGGCGCGAGCTCCATGAGAACGAACAGATTTACAGCTCGCATGAATACCTGCTTTGGGGCAGCGACCTTAGCCGGGATATGACTCAGACCATCGCCAGCGGTTTGCTCGCCAATCCCATACTCCATTCGATTCAGATATTTTCCCGTGAGGAATGGACCCGAAAGGGAGCGCCGGTCATCCGCCCTGAATTCGATCACTCCACCTTTCACCGCTTGGTCGAAACGATCGACCTCGATGGTGACGATGAAGCACTGGAAGCTATCAGCCGGGAACGCTTGCTGGCATTGTCCCTCGAGGAGATGCGGTCAATCAAAAACTACTTCTCAACTCATGGCGCAGCGCCTGAACGCAGGCAACTGGGATTGAACGCCCACCCCACGGATGTTGAGGTGGAAATTCTCGCGCAAACCTGGTCGGAACATTGCAAACACAAGATCTTCGCCGCCGACATTGTTTACCACAATGGCGATCAGCCCGTCGAATACATTTCCAGTTTATATAAAAGTTATATCAAACGCAGCACGTTTGAAATTGGCAAAAATATCGACTGGTTGGTCTCGGTTTTCAGTGATAACGCCGGGGTGATCGCCTTTAATGACTCGATGAATCTGGTTTACAAAGTCGAAACCCATAACAGCCCATCCGCCCTGGATCCTTATGGCGGGGCAATCACCGGCATCGCCGGAGTTAATCGTGATCCCATGGGCACGGGCATGGGCGCGGAGCTGCTGATCAATCTCTGGTCCTACTGTTTTGCCTCGCCCTTCACCGATCCTCGCGATGTGCCCGCGGGATTGCTCCATCCGCGCCGGATTCGCGATGGGGTTCATGCCGGGGTCATGGACGGCGGCAATCAAAGCGGGATTCCTTATGGGTGCGGCGGAGAATATTTCGACGAACGATACATCGGCAAACCACTGGTTTTTTGCGGCACCATCGGCAAACTCCCCAAAACCCTTAACGGACGTCCCAGCCATGAAAAAGACATTGTCCCGGGTGATTTGATCGTCATGGCCGGCGGACTGATAGGCCGCGATGGAATTCACGGCGCGACCTTTTCCAGTGAAGCGTTGACTGCCGGCGCGACCGCCCAATTGGTGCAGATCGGCGATCCGATCACGCAAAAATTGCTTTATGATTTTCTCATCGAAGCGCGTGCTGCCGGCTGGTATCGTTTCCTCACCGATAATGGCGCCGGCGGACTCTCCTGCAGCATCGGTGAAATGGCGGTTCATTGCGGTGGGTGTTACGTCGATTTAACTGCCGCCCCGCTCAAGTATCCTGGTTTGCAACCCTGGGAAATCCTCCTCTCGGAATCACAGGAGCGCATGACCCTGGCAGTGCCGCCGGATAAAATCGGCGCGCTCAAGGAGTTGGCGGCCCGGCGGGAGGTCACACTTTGTGTTCTGGGAGAATTCAACGCCTCGGGAAAGTTCATCGTCGTCCATCAGAATGAAACGGTGGCCTGCATCGATCTCGACTTTGTCCATAATGGTTGTCCACGCATGCGATTGGAAGCAGTCTGGGAGGCGCCGCGGCATCCTGAACCGCAAGCGGATTTGTATCAGGAAACCAATATCCTCGCGGACCTGCTGGCTTTAATGGGGCGCTTGAATATCGCCTCGCATGAAGCCAAGGCGCGGCAATATGATCATGAGGTCAAGGGACTCAATGTGATCAAACCATTTGTCGGCAGCGCCGCGGATGTCCAATCCGATGCGACGGTATTCATGGCGGAACCCTTGGCTCATGAAGGCATCATTGTCGCCAACGCGATGTTGCCCCGCTACTCAGATATCGACACCTATCACATGACCGCGGCAGTGATTGACCTCGCCATTCGCCGCACGATCGCGGTCGGCGGCAGGCTCGGACATATCGCCGGAGTCGATAATTTTTGCTGGCCTGATCCGGTGGTCAGCCCCCACAATCCCGATGGCAAATACAAGCTGGCGCAACTGGTCCGCTCCAATCAAGCCCTTTACGATTATACCAAGGCATTCGCGGTGCCCTGCATTTCAGGGAAGGACAGCATGAAAAACGACAGCCTTAAAGGCGGAATAAAAATTTCCGTTCCCCCTACCTTGTTATTTTCGACGATTGCCCGCATGCCGGAGATCAGCAAGGCAGTCACACTGGCGGCGAAATTTGCCGGCGATCTCGTCTATGTCATCGGCTTCACCAAACCTGAATTAGGCGGCAGTGAATATCTCTTCATGAAGGGCTATGTCGGCAATCATGTTCCCAGGGTTGACGCGGCCAGCGCCACGGCGATCTGTCAGGCGGTTTCACAAGCAACAGATGCTGAACTATGTCATTCCATTCACGCGCCGGCGTTGGGGGGATTGGCGGTTGGTTTCGGCAAGATCGCCATCGGGGGAAGATTGGGATTGGAGATTGACCTGGCCGCGCTTAAAACCACCAACCCGATGACCCCCGCGGAGGTATTGTTTTCCGAGAGTTGCAGCCGTTTTATCATCACCATTCCCCCAAAAAACCAGGTTCAATTCGAAAACCTTATGCAGCATGTGACGTGCGCTGAAGTCGGCAGGGTGATCGCCAATCCGGTGATTTCATTCACCTATCACACGGTTAAAATCGGCGCCATCGAGGTTGCCGATTTGATCAAGGCATATCAAGGAACTTTTGCCGAAGATCAATGATCCGCCAATTCCTTCCAATGTTGGCGATCGATTTTGGTTTCCAGCGGACAGGGAAATGATTCCGGCCAGCCATGGAAGGCCTGTGGGATCTTGAAGGCAGGCAAAACCGATGAGAGCGCCTCGATCAACCGCAGGGGAGACCTGTCAGCCGGATCAACAACGCCGACAAAAGCAACCGGCCGCCAGCCAAATTCCGGATGCGGAACCGGCACGACGACCGCATCGATGACCCGCGGAATCGCCTTCAGACATTCCTCGATTTCTTCCGGATGGATATTTTCCCCGCCTGAGATGAACATATTATCCTTGCGCCCAATCAGCGAAAGATATCCGTCATGGTCCAGTATGCCTAGATCACCAGTATGAAACCAGCCATCTGTGTCCATTGCCGGAACAATCCTGCCTTGCCGGACATACCCGGCGAAAAGGGTCGGTCCCCGAACCAGAATCTCGCCGTCCCCCGTTATCTTGATCACACACCCGGGTATTGCCTTCCCGGCGGTCAGTGATTTTTCAGCCGGCGCGCCAACGGGAACGGTGGTGATTTGTGATGCCATTTCCGTCGCCCCATAGGTGGGAAACAAAGGCAGACCCAATCTTTGCCCCTGGCGGCCAAGCGATTTCGCCAAAGGACCACCGCCAACCAGCATTGCCCGCAATCGATGAACATGTGATCGTATTTCCGGTGCGCGGAGCAGGCGGTGCAACTGGGTCGGGACCAACGAGCAATGGGTAATGCCATACTGTGAGAATTGCGCCGGATGCAGACCCGGATCCGGCGGAATCACCATGGTGGCGCCGGCAGCCAAGCACCGGAAGCAGACGGCCAGTCCGCTGACATGATGAAGCGGCACAGACAACAACCAGCGATCCCCCGGACTCAGAGGGAGATGCTGATTGGCATTCATGCCCGCGATGCAATGCTGCTCCAGGCGATGATAAACGGCTTTGGGCTGACGGGTCGATCCGGAAGTGAAAATAATGACGCCTCCGGTATCACTCTGAGAGTCTGAGACGGGGTGATCCCGATCAGGTTTGCCCTCAGAGCATGACACCTCACGGCCGGCGCGAAAAAACTCCTGCCTAGACAGGATTGTGAGATTCTGATTCGGGCTCCGCTGTAAGTCATTGGCAGCAGAAATCACGGTATGGCTGCCAATCTGCGCCATGCATTCTGCCACCGCGGTTGGCGGCAAGCGCGGCGACAATAAAGCCACTGTGACCCGCTGATGAAACAAAGCCAGCAGCAGCACCAGTGATTCCCAATTATTATGCGGGATCACACTCAGACATGACCCGCTGAAAATCCCGCTCGCCTGCAATCGCGTCGTCATTAACTTGACTTCCCGATCGATGGCGGAATACGAGAACATGCTTTCACCGGCAATAATCGCTGGCAGCCGGGAATGATCAGTGACTGCGGTTTGCCATATCTGGTTAAATAGATGCATGTCGGAAATGAATGGGATATTTTCTGTGAATTCGGAATTAAAGCAGCCAGCCCAGCGAAAAAGACAGACTATAGAAGAGCAAAAACTTCCCGGTTGATGCCAGCACCTGATTGAGCTCCGCGCCGGAGGTTGAAATAAATACCGTTTTAATACTGGGGACAGCGATCAATAGTAGGATGACGGCGACCAGAGCATAATAATGGTTAGACTCCATGCTTACCAGTATGATCGGGATCACACTGGCGCCCAGAATACAGAACAAATATTCATAACGGGCAAATTGGCGGCCAAAACGGACTGCCAGGGTCATTTTGCCGGCAGCACGATCCTGATCGATGTCACGAAGGTTGTTGACCGTCAACATAGCCATGGAAATCAATCCGGGACCGAAACCGGCAATGATGGGCAGTCGTGATAAGCTCAATGTTTGCGCGTAATACGTCCCGGCAAGCGCGACCGGTCCAAAAAAAATAAGGACAAAGAAATCACCCAAACCGAGATATCCCAGCGGATATGGGCCGGCGGTATAGAGCATGCCGGAAGCAATGCAGACCCCGCCAACAACGATCACGATGGGGCCGACACGGGGGTAGAGGGAAAGGGTCAAAGCTCCACAGGCGGACATCATTAAAACCGCCGCCCGGCGCATGACCTGTGGTTTTACCCAGCCGGCTTGAGTCGCGCGCGGCGGCCCCAGCCTGGCGGCGGTATCGGCGCCTTTGATAAAATCATAATAATCATTGGCAAAATTGGCGCCGATCTGCACCGTGAGAGCGATAAAAATGCAGGTCAAAGCCGAGGGCCAATGCCCGCCCCCGTCCGCGACCGCCAGGGCAATGCCGATACAGACGGGGGCAATGCCGGCGGCGAGAGTCTGCGGCCGGCAGGCGTTCAGCCATATTTTCCATGGGGATGGGAGTGTCGACTTCACAGTGTCAGGATTGTCAGGCATAATTCATTGTTCATAAGCCAATAAAACATCCATCCAACTGCATTGCCAACAAATAACGATTTAATCGCCTGAATAAATTGAATTCAATCAATTTCATTATATCTTCCTTCCATGGTTACAATTATGCCAATTCCCATACCTAAATGATGCATGCATTCAACCCTAAACATTGCAGAATAACTTCCGCATGAGCGCCGGCGATAATCTCACAACTGAAACGGTTAATTTCGAACCCCAGGGCGGTCCCCCTCCCCTGAAGCCTTTTGAGTCCATCTTCACGATTGACGATAATTTCGATCCCATCAAGGCCTGCAGCAAGCTGATTAATCGCGAGAAGGAATGCGAAAAATATATCATTCAGGAACAAATTGCCCAAGGTGGAATGGGGGCGATTTTCCGGGTCTACAACCGTGATCTGAAACGCCATAATGTGTTGAAGATCATGCATGCCAAGATCATGGAAAATCGGCAAATGTTCATCAGTTTCATTGATGAAGCGCGGATCTCCGCTCAACTCGAACACCCGAATATTATCCCGGTGCACGATCTGGGAGTGCTGGAGGATAACAAACCTTATTTTTCCATGAAGGAGATCATTGGCGATGGCTTGGACAGCATCTTGCGCCGGATCAAGCAGGGTGACCCCCATACCTGCGAGAAATACACTCTCTTTCCCTTGTTGACCATTTTTCGCAAAGTCTGTGACGCCATGGCGTTTGCGCACTCCCGCAACATTATTCATCGTGATATAAAACCGGAAAACATCATGGTCGGCGATTTTGGTGAAGTGCTGCTGGTGGATTGGGGTCTGGCCCGCTGCCTGGATCAGGAGGAAGTTCAGGGAGAAGCGATTGAATTCGACGACATCGATCCCCTCGCGGATACCATCAGCAATCGCCGCCGCACCCGTTATGGATTGATCAAGGGAACTCCCGCTTTCATGGCGCCGGAAATGGCCAAAGGCATGGCTGATGAAATCGACAAACGCAGTGATATTTTTCTCCTCGGATCAACGCTCTATGCCATCGCGACATTGAGCGCTCCGTTTCTTGGCGATGACGTCATTGAAATCATTGAAAATTCCGAACTGTGCCGCTACGAAAATCCTCAGGATCGCGCTCCCGAACGCGAACTGCCGATCGAACTCTGCCGGATCATATTGAAGGCCATGGCGCCCAATCCCGATCATCGCTATCAAACGGTTGTCGATATCATTGAGGATATTGATGATCTGATGGAAGGCCGCACGGTTTCCGAACAACGCAATTACCAACCCGGCGACCTGCTCATGTCAGAGGGCGAGAAAGGCCACGAAGCATTTGTTATCAAATCCGGGCAGGTCATGGTTTTTAAGACGGTACAAGGAAAACAAGTCCCACTGGTCACGCTCAAGGAAGGCGATTCGATCGGTGAAATGGCGATGATTTCCGACGCCCCGCGATCCGCATCTGTACAAGCCCTGACCAAAACCAATGTGGTGGTGATCACCGAGGATTTGATCAAGCGCGGTTTGGATAAATTATCGCCATGGATGGGGAACATTGTTCAAGCTCTGGTCCATCGTTTGCGCACCACCAATGCCAACGTTCATCCACTCCTGAATACGGATTGTTCCTATCATGTTTTAAATCAGCTCTTATTGATTTATTTATGTTGGGGACGACCGCAACGAGATGAATTTAACAATTGCCTCCGCGTCACCCTGAATATCGAAAAGACGATCATCGAAATCGCCGCCAACCTCTGCCTTACCCGTGATCGTGTTTCCCATGTCATCGCGGTTCTCGTAGAATGGTCGCTTCTGTATGTCTATGAAAACGATGATACACAATTCTACCTCCCCAATCTGGGATTGGTGGGACAATTCCTCAAGTTCCTCAAACACCAATACCAGATACTTAACGCCTATGATCATGATCTCTACATTTCGATTCTGGCCAATAAACAGGAAATCGTCTTTCGGCGCAATCTGGGAGGTGAATTCGATCAAAACGAAGAATTGGAGATGGTGCCGGGAGTTGATACCACTGAACTCACCGGTTGCGCCACCAGCGATGAGTTGCTTAATCGCTTCATTGGCATCCAGGAAGCGCTGTTGCAACGCCCGTTAAAGTCCGCCATGCCGACATCCACAGCGACGATTCCGGTCGCGCCGGGCCAAAATCCAAGGTGAAATCTCATCGCGCCCGTGGCCCGCGCCGCGCCCTGAATGATTAATCGACTCTCCCAAGTACTTTCAAGCCTGTTTTAGGCGCATCAGCTTCAACGGTCTCTTCGGTTGGGATATCTTCCGCCCCATCGACAACATCATTCCCGGCCGCCGCCGCCGCGTTTGCCGCCGCAGAGTCGCCTGAAACATCCGCACCATAGTCTGATTCACCAGACACAATCCGCTGATATTCAGTTAACATCTCGCCCGGGAGATAGATGACGCGGATTCCGGCGTATTCAAAGCGCTTGTTCGGCGGGTTACAAAAAATCCGCGCCACACAATTTACGTATTCAATTCCATGACAGAACGCGCCGCCGCGCAGCACGTGCGGATCATTGGGATCATCAAATTCGTCAACACACCATTCCCAGATATTGCCGATCATATCCATGCACCCAAAGGGGGTTTTATTCTCCGGATATGAACCGGTTGGAACGGTTGTCGGTGTGGGCGGGTTGCCGCTATAACACGCGAGCGCCTGATCAGGCTGACGATACCCCCAGGGATAGGGCCGTCCGTCAATCCCGCGAGCGGTGTATTCCCACTCCACTTCCCGCGGCAGACTGTAATATTCGCCGGTTTTTTTGCGCAGCCAGCGGCAATATTCCTTGGCATCCTGCCAACTGATATTACAAGCCGGACAATTGTCATTCGGTGAATATTGTGACATGACATCAATGGCTGCCTGAGGATAATCCCAGCCACTGTCCTGAACAAAACTTAAGAACTCCTTGACCTTGACAGGATATTTGCCCATGTAGATGCCACTCTTCAATTCACCATAACCATTGGCAGCGCCATAAATGAATGGACTGGGAGGGACATAACAAAAGAACATTTTTTGTGAATCGCGAATCTCGCGGGCATGTTTATCCTTGAACAGCGGCATCACGACTTCCTGGCGCGCATGAAATTTTCCTAAAATTTCCCACTTTTTAGTAATGTAGTCAGCCCGGGAAATTTTATCGCGCAGGTGTTGATTTTCAAGCTGGGCTAATTGAACGTAAAGCGGTTTTTCACTCATGGAGGACTAAATGCTGGATTATTGATTATTGACGGCTCCGGTACACATAAAAATCAGGCAGCAAGAAACGGCGAATATAGTTCACAAATAAATCACTTTTAGGGAGCAAAAGCCATCAACAAAAACTGATTTTTCGCAACCATCCCGACCGCTTGAATTTTCCTAATAAATCGAGGCAATCAATGTACCCATCAATTTTAAAATTGCAATTTTCATCCGCGCGGCAATCCCGCCTCAAAGGCACTTAAAATGACCGTGGTACTCGCGGAAAAGCCATCAGTAGCCCGTGACCTGGCGGTATTTTTACAGGCAACAAAGCGCAAGGATGGGTATTGGGAAGGGCGTGGGTATCAGGTGACTTGGGCGTATGGACATCTCGTGGGGTTGAAAGATTTTGAGGATTATGATCCCCGATTGAAACGCTGGCAATTGGAACATCTCCCCTTTTTTCCCGAAGAATTTCAATTAAAAGTCAGCGCCGACGCAGCGGGACGAAAGCAGTATGGGGTGATCAAGAATCTGTTCCGCAATGGCGATGAGTTGATCTGCGCCACCGATGCCGGCCGCGAGGGAGAACTTATTTTTCGCTATTTGCAAATCCTTGCCGGCGCCGTCCGCAAACCTTTTTTTCGCCTCTGGTTGAGCTCCCTGACAGATTCAGCAATTCGTGCCGGTTTTGCCAATTTGCGGCCGGGAAAGGAATTCGATTGCCTGTTCGCGGCGGCGCGCTGCCGCCAACAGGCGGACTGGATCGTCGGCTTGAACGCGACCCGCTGCTATACCTTGCGTTATGGAATTCATCGTGAATTATGGTCGATCGGCCGCGTGCAAACCCCGGTACTGGCGCTGATTGTCAGAAGAGATGAGGAGATCTCGGCCTTTCAGTCAACCCCCTATTGGACATTGTTGACCACCTATCGCACGGCCGTATTTCAATACACCAAAGGACGGTTTAAGCAACGAACGGCGGGAGAATCAATGCTGGCGGCCGTACAGGGACAACCCTTTAGCATTACCGGCATAAACCATCGCCAGGAACAAGTAAAACCACCCCAGCTATATGATTTGACCGAATTGCAGCGGGAGATGAATCGCCGCTATAATCTCTCCGCGGCCTCCACCTTGTCCATTGCCCAAGCACTTTATGAGCAAAAAACCATCACCTATCCCCGCACAGATTCGCGCTATCTCAGCCAGGATATCACCGCCGAAGTTCCGGGCATTTTACACTCATTGCGCCCGCTCAAGAACAATGAAATCGCGAAACTGGACCTGACCAGCCTGCCGTTTAATGCCCGCATCGTCAACGATGAGAAAGTAACCGACCATCATGCCATCATCCCGACCGGAAAAATACCCCACGCATTGGAGACCATCGCGGCCAGGGTGTACGACGCGATTTTGACCCGACTGATTGCCGTCTTCTACCCGCCCTGCCTGAAACAAATTGCCACCATTGACGGAATGAGCAATCAATTGCCATTTCAAGCCCGAGGAACCACGATTCTCGATGCCGGCTGGACCGCCCTCTATCCGGAAAAGGGCGAGGAGAAGGAATCGGGATCCCTCACTCGCGATAGTGAAACTGAATCGGAGAACCAGGCTCTCCCCCACTTTATCGTCGGTGAGACCGGTACTCATCAGCCATATCTCAAGGAAAGTCAGACCAAACCACCCCGGCATTACACCGAGAATACCCTGCTGGCGGATATGGAAACTGCCGGCAAATATGTCACCGACGAAGAGATCAAGGAAAGCCTCAAGGATAAAGGCATCGGAACGCCCGCGACCCGTGCCGCCATAATCGAATTATTGGTATCACGTCATTACATCCAACGGATCAAGAAAACCCTGAGCGCCACCCCGGCCGGCGCCTACTTGATTTCCCTCATCCCCACCCCGATTATCAAATCCCCGGAATTGACCGGCGAATGGGAAGGAACTCTGCGCCGCGTCGAAAAAGGCCTGTTTTCTCCCACCGCGTTCATGGCGGAAATCAAGGATTTTACCCTCCGAGTTTTGGCGGAGAGTCAACTGCCACCGCTAGATGAAAACCGGATCGGCAATTGTCCAGTATGCAGCAAACCGATCATCCAGGGACACAAAGGTTATGGCTGCTCAGGTTGGAAAGATGGCTGCAAGGTGGTGGTGTGGATGGATTATCGTGGTCACCGGCTGACCCTGACCCAGGCTCGTGAACTCTTTCAATGGCATCGCCTTGCTGCGCTGATTCAGGTTCATGATCATGGCACATCCCAAACCCAGTATGTGTATTTGGATGAGCGCGGCCGGATGCATGGCATCAAATGGCCTATTTTGTCGACTTCGGCGCAACGCCCCTCCGGCGGCGCCCGGAACACGGGGAAAAAAAACCGCCGCGCTGCCCCGGACAAGGCCAGCCTTGGCGCCTGTCCCCTATGCCAATCCCCGGTTGCCGAAACACCAAAATCCTTTGGCTGTTCGGCCTGGAAAAGCACTGGCTGCCGCTTTGTCATCTGGAAAAAGATGGCAGGCAAAACCATTGCCAAAACCACCGCCAAAACCCTGTTGAAAAATGGCCAGACAAGTTTGCTTAAAGGATTTAAGCATCAATCAGGCAAAGAGTTTGCCGCGGCGCTGCGGATCGAAAATGGTGAGGTCAAATTCCTAATACCCCATAATTAATGTCGGGCCAAAAGGCCAGATCCGCCCCGACTCTTTTAACCCCCTTGATCCCGCCATCGGATGAAATCACAAACGTCATCGCATCCTCATAGCTTGAACAGAAGCGAAACGCGGAGCGGTGCCGGGTGCCATACGCATCGAACGGGATGAGCGGTCCCTTGTCGCCATCTTCATTTTCCGCGGAACGGATGAAGCGCAGGGATGGAGAGTGGGCAATAACCTCCGCGCCAAACCCCAGTACCCGCAACCTGTCTGTGATCAAAACCGCGCCATCAACTCCCGCCAATGACGCCACAAAACTGACCGAATCCGTGATCGCATCCTCAAGATTCTTCACCTCATCCTTGAGTACCGCGGTGGTGTTGCCCAAGGTTTCAAGCAATTGCCGATCCGACTCTTCCCCTGAGGGGAAATTCAAATCGTAAACCAGCCGGTACAGGACAACATATTCGATGATCAACTTCCATCCCCGATGATAATGGCAGGGGTATTTGATATTCAGCCGATCCTTGAGGCGGGGATCGTCAACCGTCAGATAATCCGGCACAACCAGCAAGGTGCCGCCATGATGTTGATTGCGGATATGATTCAGGATGCGGCGCAAATATTGATGATATTCCTTCCTGGGCACTTCTTCATCGAAATCTTGGGCATTATCCATATATTTCGATCGCAACTGGTTCCGGATTTCGTGAATCATTCCGGCTTCCGCAGGCTTGAAAAAATTAGCGATCGGACCTTTAATCCAATTTAATTCGCGCGGCTTGTTCACCCGTCCATTACGCAAACTAATGATGATATAGCCCTGCCGCGAGAGGATCAATTGCCCGGGTTCAGTAGTAGTCACAGTCAGAAAATTTGGCGGGGGATACCCTTGGGAGGATTCGGATTGAGTAAAATCCCACCACGATGACCCGGTGTCGATCACCCCCCAGATTTTAATCGGATGATAAGTGAATTCGGCTTCCGACTTCACTGGACCGACACAAATCAACACCTTATGATAATCAAGCGCTGGCGCCAGGCGGAGAATTTCGTTAACCGAAAAAAATAATGGCGTCCCGAATTCAATCGGTTCCGGTGAGGTTTTCTGACCGAGATAGCGCGGATGCTTGATCAACTCATCCTTGCGACAATAAAGCAGCCGGAAACCAATGCGCCGCTGCTCCTCGGTGAGAAAACTGGCGTGATAGGCGACATTCAATAAGTCCAGCAAGACCTCATCGCCGGGAAGTTCAGGAACACGTTCCTGTTTTCCCATCCGAATGGTTTCCCACAATCGTCTTAATTCGGGAATGAGATCAGCAGGATAAGTGACCATATGCTAAAAATAAGGGGTTAAAAGTAATTATAATAAAATTAAACGATGAGTCCGCATAATTTCCAGAGTGGCAACGTCCCGATCATCCATACCAGCCAACGCCGCCAACCTGGATTTTGGGGGTAATATACCCCCGCAAGCGCCAACGGCGCGATTAATCCTATGAGTATTGTGATTTGTCATATTGGGATTGTCGTTGGCGTATTATTTTGAATGAATCGGGCTTTCAGCCCTTGATATGGTGTGTGGTTCAT
>CAZTTH010000047.1:0-13665 GCA_964615975.1 uncultured Lentisphaerales bacterium
TTAGTTCCCCTGATCCTGATGTCGGCTTGTCATGGAGTTATGGAAGGTTCCTTGGGAACGACTGGAATCATCCCTGGCTTCCCGTGTTTGCCGGCATTATACTCACGGTCAAACCGGCAGAGGTAATGGGTCAATTCCTCACAGGATAATTGGCCGGGAGCGCTGACCGCGTCGATATAGCCATACGTCAAGCGTGAACCCAAGAGGGGGAATAAAACCCGTGAACCCGCGCCGTCAGGGCCCATACCAATCAGGCAAAGCGGCATCCGCCAGGATTTTTCGAGTAAATCCATTAATACGAAATAATCTTGCCGGCGCTGAATTTGAGTGGCGATTTTTGCGATAATCATGTTCTCTGACCCGACTTCAGCTTCTATTTGCGATACGAGACGCTGCAGCTCACTCCGATCAGGAGTGCGGGTAAAATTGTGATACGAAACGATCACGGCTTTTTTCTTCGCGGCCGCCAGTGCGAGCAGTTGCGGAAACATCGTGCTCTGGAGTTCAATATCGATCATGTCAACCAGATCAAGGCCGCGAACATAGAGATCAAAGCGTTCCTGATCGCGATCATCCGGCCATTGGCCGCCCTCTGATTGCAAGCGAATAGTCAGCAGGAGCGGGAAAGACCAGGAGCGAATACGCTGGCAGATGGGCGCCAGTGTATTCAGCTCCGCCAGCCCCATGAGGTCGAAACGAATTTCACCGAGATCGCATGAGTTCGCGATTTCCGGGCTGAGCGTTTCCAGAGTTTCGAATTGTGAAATGGTGCCGACGACTTGAGCCATGAGATTGACAATAAAAATTAGCGAAGTTGAGGGTGTTTAGATGCAGATTTTTTTTTTAGACTTTAGCGGGCATATATTCCCCATAAAGAGGCAATCCGCCGGGTCGGCTCATCATTATAAATGATATCCATAACCAGTTGAATTCATTCATTAACCAGCCGATGAGTTACCGGCCAGTGCTGAATTAACTACCGCGAATATAAATTGAGTCAGCTATTTCACAAATTGAGCCGAGTTAATAAATTACATTTGCATTTCGGGGCGATATTGACTTAATGTTTACTTGATGTCCATTCTATAAAAAACTTATCGATTTTTATATTGTGAGTGATTCATCTTTTCATTTTCCATCACCATGACATTAAATCCCAAATCCATTCTAATCGTCGATGATGAGTCGCACATCCTGCATTCCATTACCGAGGCACTGGCAACGACCGAGTACAAACTTGTCGTCACCACCCAGTATCAAGAAGCCATTGATCTGTCCCAAAATCAGTCATTTTCTCTGGCCTTGATTGATATTAACATGGGGGCGCATAACGGGATAGAACTGTTGTCGGAAATAAAAAAAATACAACCCTACCTCTTATGTGTCATGATGACAGCCCATGCGACCATGGAATCCGCGATTGGCGCATTGAAGCATGGCGCCTACGACTATTTGCGCAAACCGTTTACCAGCAGCGAATTATTAAATGCGATCGGCCGCTATTTTTCCTGGCTGGAATTACAGGAGGAACGGCATAAAGCCGAACAAGAGCTCCAGTTGTTTGAAGAGCTCATCAATCATTCCAACGATCTTATCCTGGTTGTCGACACTGTCAGCGGTCAAAATCTTTATGTGAATCAAAAAATCTCTCAGGCCCTTGAATTTACCCGTGAAGAAATTTTATCCCTGCAAATGATTGATTTGTTGAACGGCAATCCTTATGCCCTGTCCTGGCAGGAATTGTTGACAATTTTTGCCAAGGACAAACGCGGGGTATTTGAAGTTCAGATGCGGCGAAAATCAGGGTCGAGCTTTGCGGTCGAGATGAATGTGAAGCAGGTGGTGGAAAATAATATCAGCTGTATTCTGGCCGTATGTCGCGATATCAGTGAACGTCAACGTGCCACTTCGTTGTTGCTTGATGAACGCAAAAAACTGGAGCGGGAAGTAGAAGCCCGCACTCATGAACTGCGCACGTCCTTGATGGAAATTGAGGCGACTCACAACATCCTCCAGGAAACCTACAATCATAAGAATCGATTTCTCTCCTCCCTGAGTCATGAGTTGCGCACCCCATTGCAAGCGATCCTGGGATATTGTGATTTGCTCCAAGGTCAATATTATGGAAAATTGAACGATAAACAAACCAATTATTCCGAGCAAATCAATAAAAGCGGCAAGCACCTGCTCTCTTTGCTCAACGGCATGTTGGATCTGGCGCGAATAGAAGCCGGTGAAATGTCCATCCAGATCGAATCCTTCAATGTGGTTAATTTGATTGTCGAATGTTACAAAATGGTGGAAAATCAAGCCGCCAACAAAAAGCAGACAATCCAGCTTAAACTGCCAGAAGAAGTGCTGTACATGTCCGCGGATAAAATTAAAATCAAACAAGTCCTTCTCAATTTATTGACCAACGCGATCAAATACACCCCGGTAAACGGCTTGATCACGGTGGCGCTTGTGATTGAAAAAGACCAGACCATCAAGATCGTGGTCGAGGATACCGGCATGGGGATCGAGCCTGAGGATCAGGATAAAATATTTACCGAATTCTATCAAGCAAACCGGGTGCGTGAGGAGCATCTTGGCGGGGCGGGCATTGGTTTGGCGCTGGCACGGCGCTTGATTGATATGCATGAGGGTGAGATGGGTTTTACCAGCACTCCGGGGAAGGGCAGTTCATTCTGGTTCAAGCTTCCAATGGCGAAATCGGAATCGAAAGATTCGCTTTTTAATAATACCACCCATTTCAATTTACGTGCCAGGAAACGTCATCGCATCCTGGTGGTTGAAGATAATATCACCAATTTGAATATGATTCTTGACATGCTGGCGGTGGCGAATCATTATGTCAGCGTGGCTCGCAATGGCGAGGAAGCCATTGCCAGTGTCGAAAAGGAAAAACCGGATCTGATACTGATGGACCTCCAGATGCCAGTAATGAATGGCTTCGAAGCCACCCAGGCATTGCGGCAAAATCCGGAGTATCGTTCCATCCCGATCGTGGCGGTAACCGCGAGCGCTGATGAAACCGCAATCAAACAATGTTTTGCTTCTGGTTTTACCGATTATCTGGCGAAACCGGTGAAATTAAAGGTCTTGCTGGAAACCATACAACGGCTCATGTCAAGCCCGCATACCCACTAATACACGCACCAACATAAAACAGCAACAGGTAATTTCCATCATAATGAATTCCATCAACGTCATGGTCGTAGAGGATGATCCGAATTCAGCGCGTTTCATCATGCATACTCTGGAACATTACAGTTATCGGGTCAGTTGCCTGGTGACAACCGGAGTTGCCGCGATCGAAAATGCCGCCACTCATCGTCCCGATATTATCCTCATGGACATCATGCTGGAAGGCCGGATTGACGGGGTTGAAGCGGCCCGGCAGATTCATCGGCGATTTCGCATTCCCATCATCTATTTGACCGCGTATTCCGCGGATGTCCTGGTTGAACGGGCCAAGACCTCCGGCGCATTTTGCTATCTCCTCAAACCCTTCAAGGAAGTGGAGTTGCATGCCACGATTCAAATGGTTCTCAATAGATACAAGGCTGAGCAGCTCCAGGAAAGCGAGGATCGCTTCCTGCTCATGGCGGAGTGGTCTCCGATGATGATCTGGATGACAAGTCCTTATCAGGATCGGACGTTTGTCAACAAGCAACTCCTTAAGTTTATCGGTAAATCCACCGAGAAACAACTGGGGTTCGGTTGGTTGGAGAATATTCATCCCGATGATTATGATCGGTATCGGCAGACATTGCGTAACGCGCATCAGTTAAAAAAACATTTCACCTGCGACTATCGCATTAAACGCGTGGACGGAAATTATTCCTGGGTGCGCGATCAGGCCAACCCGCGTTTGTATTCCGATGGTCAATTCGCAGGATTGATTGGAATCACTCTTGATATCAATGATCAAAAGCAAACCGAGCACACTTTCGAGATGCAGTTGCAGCGGGTGCAATCGCTTTATGGGTTGACCACGGCCAAAACCACGAATTTTGAAGCACAATTTATCGAGAGCCTGAAAGTGGGGGTGAGGCTGGTCGGACTTGATGTCGGGGTATTATTTGATGATAACTTTCCCACTCCGCGGATACTTTATTCCTATATTGCCGCCCCTTCCATGGACACTTCCATCGAAGCAATTTTACACCCTCTCGAGCTGCTCGAATTTACCAATAACAATGATCCGTTGGCGATTCACAATCTGATGGAGTCGTCATATTATCCGCATCTTGAAGAAGCAGCTCCTCAAGTGGGCTGTTGTCTCAGCATTCCCCTGCTTCTCGGGGTGCAGCGGCTGGGGACGTTGAGTTTTTTTGGTTTTGCCGCACGAGATCATGCGTTTTCTTCCGTTGATATGGAAATGTTAAAATTTCTGGGACTGTGTATCGGCGGGGTGCTGGCGCGGCAGGTTACTGAAAACACGCTGAATGAATTCAATCAGGATTTGACCCGCCATCATGGGGAGCTCAACGATACCAAAATCGAGCTTAATGTTACCCATCAGCGACTTCAGGAAACCAACCAATATGCCTTGAGAATATTGTCTCTGGTCGGACAACAGGTCGGTTCAACCCTCCATGGAGTATCTGGTTTCACCACCTTGTTGAAAGATGAATTTTATGGTTCCCTGAATGACAAACAAAAGGAGTGTATTGAACAAATCAATAAAGGCGCCAATCATTTGCTTGCCATGATTGGCAGTCTGTCAGACTTGTACAAGGTCAATATGCGAACGATCACTTTTGAAATGAAACAATTGAATCTTGCTGAAGTCATCGAGACGGTGCAGAAGTCAATGCAGTCCGGTATCGTGGAAAAGGAATTGAAAGTCAACGTCGCCATTGCCGATCCCGAAAAATTGTATGTTAATGGCGATTTGCAACGGGTCAAACAAATACTTGCCGCGCTTCTCAACAATGCCATCAAGTATTCGCCAACCGGCGGGGAAATTACCATTCGTGGGGAAATGGCGGAAGACAATATGGTCTATATTGAAATTGGTGATCAAGGTGTCGGTATCCCGGAGGATAAACTGGAGTTTTTGTTTAGCGAATTTTATCACGTCGATCCGATTCGCGATAACCAGATGGGAGGGATCGGTATCGGACTGGCTTTGGCACGCCATTTGGTGGAATTGCATAGTGGTAAAATCGGGTATAAACACGGAGAAGATAAGGGGAGTCTTTTTTGGGTGAGGTTGCCATGTTCATTGAATCTTGCCACCGGGAGAAAAGCCCCCGGGGAACCAGAAATCAATGAGCAAGCCCCAGAGGCCGGACATCGGGTGCTGGTAGTTGATGACAATGAGATGAATCTTGCGATTCTGGTCGAGATGTTGATGATCGAGCATTACACCGTCCTGGTTGCCAAAAATGGCGCCGAAGCCATTGAGATGGCGGAAAAGAATAATCCCGAGTTGATTTTGATGGATCTGTTCATGCCGGTGATGGATGGATTTGAAGCCACCCGCTATCTCCGTGCCCAGGAAAAATATAAAAATCTGCCGATTGTCGCGATCTCCGCCAGCGCGGATCAGCAAACCATCGATGATTCATTGGCCGCAGGTTGCACCGAACATCTGGCCAAGCCGGTGCAATTGAAACACCTATTCGAGCTCTTGCGCCGCATCTTTAAGTAGCGTCTTGCTGCTTTTGGTGTTGATGGCTTGACGCGCCAGGTTCTGGATGAGGCGTTGTTCTTCATTCTCAAGTACCTCACTCAGCTGGGGAGTGGGAGCCTCAGAGGCGAACTTCAATCCATTCCAGCCATCACCCCACAATGCCAGATAAACCTTGTCCCAACCCAGGCGATCGGGTGGCAATGCCGGAACATAACTGTCGGGACCGGTGGCGATCAGGATACGATGGCGGCATAATTGCTGGAGGATATCCTCCAGCAAACGTTGGGGGAAACGATGGATTTCCTCAAAGGCGGAAAGTTGCCAGGTTCTTTCGCCGAGTTCGAATTCCCGGCAAATATCAACGATCATCATCCCTGCCAGTCTGAAGCGAATCGCGGGAGTCACCCGGGCCATGATATTATCGGGGAGATATCGCCAGACATTCTGATGGGTGAAACACAGCAGTGCTCCCACCAGGATCAACATCCAGTTGATATATAACCAGGAAAGAAATATTGGCAGCGTCGCGAAGATGCCATAAATCGCATTATAGCGGGCCACACCAATTTGAAATTTTATATAACAAAACTGGATGACGAACCAGGCAATTCCAGAGACGACTCCGCCAACCAACGCGGAGGAGATTTTGACTTTGGTATTGGGGATGAAGTGATAGAGAAAGCTGAATGCCCCCACCATCCCGAGCATACTGCTGAGGGCCATGATGATCTTGAAAATTATCGCCAATCCCCCCAAATCGCCGGTCATATCAAAGATTTCCTCATAACTCGATACTGTGGCATTCAGGGTCGAACTGAATATCGCCATCAGCGGCGCCACAATTACAATCAGGATATAATCCGCCAGTTTACGCATCAGCGGCCGATCGTTCTTAACCCCCCAGACGGCATTAAAAATATGCTCGATATTCCCCAGGACTTTGATCACAGTCCAGAGCAGGATCAGCAATCCGATGATCCCCAGCACCGAGAAATTGGTTTTCTGCACCAGTTCAAACAACCGTTGAATAAAGGTTTGTATCTCCCGGGGCATGGCTTCGACATAACTCCTGATTGCCAGCATCAGGCGATCCTGCAATTGAAATCCTTTGGCCAGGGAGAAGATAAAAGCCAGCATCGGCACCAGCGACATCAGGGTGATAAAGGTCAGGGTTGACGCTTGATGCAGGCAATTGATCTTTTGAAACTTGTAGATGACAATGTAAATCCCGCGCAGGAAAAGCAATCCCAGGCGCTGCATGGGAGTGAATGGGCGCAGATCGAGAAACCACAAATCACGATTCACAAAGCGCCAATAATGCTCAAATTGCTGTTTGTAATGGGGATTCATGATTTTCTTAAATAACCTGATGATTGGGAACCATGACCATTACCATTTCAGGCTGGCCATGGCCGCTTGATAATTGGGGATGATCTTGTCCTGTCTGTTTATCGATGTATTCAAGTCCTGCAGCAGACCATCGCTCAACCCATATACCCAGCCGTGAACGGTCAATTCCTGGCCTCGTTCCCAGGCATCACGGACGATTGAAGTATGGCATACATTGGCGACTCCCTCGATGACATTTAATTCACACAAACGCTCAAATTGTCGTGACATCTCGGTAATGCCTTGCAAACGCTTTTCATGTTTGATTCTTACATCCTGTAAATGGCGCAGCCAGTTGTCCACCAACCCCAGACGGTCACGAAACAGGGCGGCCTGGACCCCGCTGCAGCCATAATGGCCGCACACAATGATATGACTCACCCGCAATATCGCCACCGCGAAATGGATCACCGATAAACAATTCAGATCGGTGTGGACAACCAGATTGGCAATATTGCGATGGACGAACAACTCACCTGGCATCAGGCCAACGATCTGATTGGCAGGCACCCGGCTGTCGGAACAGCCGATCCAGAGATACTTCGGCGTTTGTTGTTGGGATAGCTGGACAAAGAATTCCGGATCCTGTTTATGAATCCGTTCTGACCAGGCGCGATTATTGGCAAAGAGTTGATTGAGACGGGACATGGTGATTATTCCTAAATTATGATGATCTCAATCGGCATGGATGATCCTTGTTATTACGTGCCAACTAGTGCGTGTTACAGGCATGATCGGGATGGCAAACCCGTTCTGGATGCTGGATATGGTATTCGAATTCATGACGAAAATGGCGAATGGCGCTGGCGACCGGCCAGGCCGCGGCATCACCCAATGGACAAATGGTTCTGCCTTCGATTTTGCTGGCGATATCGACCAGCAGCTCCAGATCCGCGATCTTGCCATGACCTGCTTCGATGCGATGCAGCACCCGTTCCATCCACCCTGTGCCTTCGCGGCAGGGACTGCATTGCCCACAGGACTCATGATGATAAAAGCGGGCATAATTCCAGGTATTGCGGACAATGCACTGGTCCTCATCAAAGACAATAAACCCGCCCGATCCCAACATCGAACCGGTGGCAAAACCGCCGTCACTCAAGGATTCATAAGACAGCAAACGGGGCTCACCCTTGGCGGTTTTCAATATCAATGATTTCGGGAGAATTGGCACGGAGGAACCGCCGGCAACCACCGCTTTGAGTTCCCTGCCATTCCTGATTCCACCGCAGTATTCCTCGCTGTAAATGAATTCTTCCACCGGCAATCCCAGCTCGATCTCATATACTCCCGGCTTATTGATATTGCCGCAGGCCGAAATCAATTTGGTGCCAGTGCTTTTGCCAATCCCGATTTTGGCGTACTCCTCCCCACTGTGATTTATGATCCAGGGAACCGCGGCGATGGTTTCGACATTGTTGACCACGGTGGGACACCCCCACAGTCCATAGACCGCGGGAAAAGGCGGTTTATTTCTCGGATTGCCGCGTTTGCCTTCGAGCGATTCGATCAACCCGGTTTCTTCCCCGCAAATGTATGCGCCAGCTCCGGGATGAACATGAATATCCAGGCAATATCCCTGGTTCTGGATATTCTTTCCCAGCCAGTTGTGCGCGCTGGCTTCCGCGATCGCCTGTTCCAGTATCTTTATGATCCATTTATATTCGCCGCGAATATAAATGTAGGCCGTGTTACAGCCCAACGCATAACTGGAAATAATCATGCCTTCAATCAGCAGATGGGGATTAAATTCCATCAGGTAGCGATCTTTGAAGGTGCCCGGTTCGCTTTCATCGGCATTGCACAACAAATAGCGGGGCACCCCGGGGGGCTTGGCCATGAAGCCCCATTTCATGCCGGCGGGAAAGCCGGCGCCGCCGCGCCCGCGCAATCCCGATTTCTTCACCTCATTCAGGATATCATCTGGGGTCAGTTTCAGCAGCGCTTTTTCGACCGCGTCATAACCGCCATGACGGCGATAGACCTCATAAGTCTTGAGGTCAGGTATATGACTATGTTCCAGCAACAGTTTTCGTCCCATATTATGACCCTGTACAAATAAAATGTTTTCTAGGGAAAAGGTCCAGGTTTGCGCTAATGATCATACTATTTCCGGCTTGATGGGTACACAACGGCATTCGCTTAATCGACAGCGCCCAGTCAGTTTTGTTTTGATTTCGGCGTAAGGTAAGTGTTGATGGTGTAACCGGCAATCCGAACCCGGATAAAAACTATCGGCACGGCCGGGTTGAATGAGTTTGAAATCAAACCCAGGTCTCAGTTTACCTTAGGTTATGAACCCGATCAGGTTTTAGCAAGAGCTTACCCAATTACCAGCCTGATGGAAACCGCGGGAGGTGAAAATTCGACTGCTGGCAGTCAAAATGAAACGGAAGATTATTTCTCCCGTTAATGCGGCTCATATTGTATTCTTTTACCATTATATTACCCTTATGGAAACTTAACTAACGATAACGCTCCATCAGCCCAATGAATAATGAAATAAATCCCCCGATTACCAGTGCGAATGCGGCTCCCGGTAAAAACTCATCCCCACCAGATCTGACCCCATCTGGTGGAATCAACTTCCATCCCAGCATCCCCTGGCTGGTTCTCATCGTTTCATTGGGATTTACCATTCTGAGCTGGCGTTTGGCCGTGAATTCACTGCGTCAACGCGCTGAAATTCATTTTCAAGAGGTTATCAAGGATATTCAGATCGCCATTGAGAACCGCATGTTGGAATATGAGCAGATATTGCAGTGCGGGGTTGGACTCTTTAATGCCTCAACGGAAGTTTCACGACCGGAATGGCGATTGTTTTATACCTCATTGCAGATCGAAAAATTTTATCCCGGTATTCAGGGCTATGGATTGGGCTTGTGGGTTCAAGCTGAAGACAAATCGCGCGTCATCGAACAGGTTCGTTCTGAGGGCTATCCTGACTTCGACATCAAGCCGCCCGGAGAACGTTCACAATATTGCCCGGTATTTTACCTTGAACCCTTTAATCTGCGCAATCAAAGGGCATTCGGCTATGACATGTGGTCGGAGCCGGTACGCCGTGAAGCGATGTCCAGGGCCCGGGATTCCGGCAAATCCGCCATGTCGGGAAAAGTCACCTTGGTTCAGGAAACCCAAACCGATGTTCAAGCCGGGGTGTTGTTTTATATGCCGGTATATCGCAATGGGATGCCGGTGTCCACCGTTGCGGAACGCCGCTCCGCTTTACACGGTTTTGTTTATAGTCCATTTCGCATGCAGAATCTGATGAATGGCATTCTGAGATACGATAAAATTTCAGAAATCGGTTTCCAGCTCTATGATGGAACTGAAATTACCCCTCAATCCTTGATGTACGACAATGAAGCCGAGGTCATGGATTTAGAGCGGGAAATCGATTCCAAATTTGACTTCACCGCACAAAAATCCCTGGCAATCGCCGGCCGGACCTGGACGATTCACTATTCGACCCGGGCTCCCTTCGATGCCGCGATCGCCAATCCCTGGTTGCCCAATCTGATAGCCGGCGCCGGGGTGGTGTTCAATGCGCTGTTATTCATGGTATTCTGGCAGATGTCCCGAATGCACAAAAGAGCCCAGGCGCTGGCGGAAAAAATGACGCAGCAATTGCGTGAAAGTCAAAATCAATTTCGCGCGGTGGCGGAAACCGCGAATGACGCGATTATTTCCGCCGACAATCAGGGACGGATCATTTATCTTAATCATGCCGCGATTCGCATGTTTGGATTTACCGGCGGCGATGCGGTGGGTAAATCACTGGTGACCATCATTCCCGATCGCATGCATGACGCTCATCACCAAGGCTATACCCGCGCGGTAACCCAGGGGCGCAGCAAACTCGCCGGTAAAACGGTGGAATTGACCGGCAAAAAACAGGATGGAGAAGAATTCCCCGTTGAGTTGTCCATCAGTCATTGGCATTCGCAAAACCATATCTATTTCACTGCGATTCTACGCGATATCAGTGATCGTAAACTGGCGGAAAAACAATTGCAGCAACTGGCTGTTATTATCGAATCCGCCGATGATGCCATCATCAGCAAGGATCTCAATGGGGTTATCCTGAGCTGGAATCCTGGAGCGGAAAAGATGTTTGGTTACCTGGCTGACGAAGTCATCGGCAAACCCATCCTGATATTATTTCCCGCCCAAATTGAAGGTGAAGCTACACGGTTTAATGCCTCGATAGAACGGGGTGAAAAGTTGAATCATATCGAGTCAATATGGCGTCACAAACAGGGGCGGCTTATTGATGTGTCGATCGCCATATCGCCGATTGTAAACAAGCAGGGCGAGGCTTTCGGCGTTTCATTGATTGCCCGCGATATATCAGAGCGCAAAGACCAGCAAAAACGTCTGCTGGCACAACAGGAGGAATTGCAAACCGTCAACTCTGCCTTGCAGGAAAAAACTGAATTATTAACCTGTCAAAAAGTTGAACTCGAAATCGCCAAATCGGCGGTTGAAGACAAAGCCCATCAATTGACCCTGATGTCGCAATACAAATCTGAATTCCTCTCCAATATGTCGCATGAATTGCGGACTCCGCTTAACAGCATCCTCCTGCTCTCCCAAACTCTGGCGGAAAACCGTGAAGGCAGGTTCAATCCCGGACAGATACAGCGGTTGCTCGCCATCCACACTTCGGGAATGGAATTGCTTGAACTCATCAATGATATCCTTGATCTGGCGAAAATCGAATCCGGTAAAATGCCATTAAATGTGGTTGATTGCCGCTTTTCGGACATCGCGGATGCGGTTAACCGCACCTTCGCGTTGACGGCGGAGAAAAAGAAATTGTCGTTTCGGATTGACATGCATCCGAAACTTCCCCCGGAGATGAATACTGACGATCAACGGCTCCTGCAGATTTTGAAAAATCTGATCGCGAATGCGCTCAAATTCACCGAAAAAGGTGAAGTAGTATTAACCATTGCGCCGGCAACCTCAGGCTGGTCGCCCGCGCATCCCGATCTCAATCAGGCTCAATCGGTCATGGCTTTTTCGGTGCGGGATACCGGCATTGGCATACCCGCGGATAAACAGGAACTCATCTTTGATGCCTTCCAACAAGCTGAATCCGGGATTGCCAGAAAATATGGGGGCACCGGCCTGGGATTGTCCATTTGCCTGCAGATTGTCCAAATGCTGGGAGGAGAGTTACGCCTCAACCATAGCGAACCCGGCATGGGCAGTACCTTCATCTTTTATCTCCCTCAGAAGCTGACGACGGCGGGCAATATTTCCCGGAACCTGAGAAATTCTGCCTACTACCCCGAATCAAAACCGCCAAGCGCCGAATCGCTGCCGCAATCCCGCGACCTGCCATCTTCCCGCACGCTGACCAGAAAGGAGTTGGAGTCTCATCACACTGCGGAAATCATCCGTGCGACTCAATCCGGGATGCCGATTCTCATTATCATGGAGGATGATGAGAAAATCATCCCCACCATCAGCGACCTGGCCAGAGATGCTGGATATGAACCCATTGTCGCCATGAATGTTGCTGACGGATTGGCCCTCGCACGACAAGCTCATCCCCTGGCCATCACCCTTGACATCAATCTTCCCGACGGCAGCGGCTAGGTCGTCCTGGATCAGCTAAAACACAATCTTTTCACCCGCCATATTCCGGTGGCGGTGATCACCGCCGTGGAAGACTCCTGGAGAGCGCGACATAGCGGGGCGTTAACATTATTGCAAAAGCCGGCGACCAAAGAAAACCTGGCACAAACCTTTCAACAGTTACACCATGAAACCACACAGGCAGTAAAAAATCTCCTGGTCATGGAACCGGTTGCCGCCCGATATGATGAATTACAGTCATGGTTGGGCGGCTCGGATATTCATCTCGAATTCGCTGCCAGCGCTGCCGCTGCCCTGACCATGCTGGAGCATGTGTCATTCGGATGTGTGGTAATCCCGCCCGTCCTTCCTGATTTGACCATGAGCGATTTTCTCCACCAGATCAAGGCGTTGTCATTACCCGTGGTGATCTATGATCCCAATACACTCTTGTCTGATTGGGCTGCAGTTTTGCGGAGTGCTCCGCCCAACGTAATTCTCCATCACGCGGTTACTCCCGCAATGTTGCTGGCACATACCAGTCTTTTTCTCCATCGTCACCATGAGCGTTTATCAGTACAGCAACAACATCTGCTGGATACGGCGCTGCGTGATGATCCGGTTTTGACGGACCGAAAAATTTTGATTATTGATGATGATATCCGCAATATATTCAGTCTTACCGCCGCGTTGGAGCGCCATCACATGCAGTTGATTGAAGCTGAATCCGGCGCCGCGGGATTGGCAATCCTGCAACGCACTCCGGATATCGAATTGATCCTGATGGATATCATGATGCCTGGAATGGATGGCTACGAAACAACACGGCAAATCCGTGCGCTTCCCCAATTCGACCGGTTGCCGATTCTGGCCATGACTGCCAATGCCATGAAGGGCGACCGCGAAAAATGCCTGACGGCTGGCTGCACCGATTATATCACCAAACCCATCGACCGCGAATACCTTTGTTCCCTGATGCGGGTCTGGCTCACGGGATGAGTCGAACCGGAGATCGGGAGGATGCGGTTTCGGGAAAAAACCAA
>CAZTTH010000047.1:13765-25361 GCA_964615975.1 uncultured Lentisphaerales bacterium
AATGATGTGGACTGGGGCGGTGCTGCTTTTGGCGGTCTCAGCCAAACCCTATCAACTTCCCAAAATTGGGATGGATATTTCATCTAAACCAGCTATCATTATGAGGTCTCCATCGGCAAAGGCATCTGACCAGTATGGCATCCGATTATCATAAATTTTTCATTGCTCATCCTAAGGTAGAATTACATCATGGCTGATCTCGCAACTCCTGATCCGAAATCCCCCACGAATGATACCAATTCAGTCGCCATTCTCATGGTCGATGATATTCCGCTAAACCTCGATGCTCTCGAAGATGTTTTGGCGCCGCTTGGTCATCGGTTGAGGCGCGCCAATTCCGGCGAAGAAGCCCTGCGATTTCTCCTCAAGGAAGATTTCGCTCTGATCATTCTGGACGCGAAGATGCCGGGCATGAGTGGTTTCGAAGTCGCCGCCTTGATGCGTGAACGCGAGCGTTCCAAATCCACTCCCATCATTTTTTTGACCGGCGAACTTTTCACCCGGGAAATGGTCTTCAAAGGCTATCGTTCCGGAGCCATTGACTATCTGCAGAAACCGCCCCTTGCCGAAATCCTCCCCGCCAAGGTGCAAGGCTTCGCGGATCTGGCTTTGATGCGCCAACGTTTGGTGGATGAGATTGATGAGCGCAAACGCGTGGAATGGGCGTTGCGTCAGAAACAGGAGGAAAATGAGACCCTGATCAAAGACCTCCAGGACGCGCTGGGGAAGGTGAAGACCTTAAGCGGATTATTGCCGATCTGCGCCTGGTGCAAGAAAATCAGGGACGATCAGGGATATTGGCAGGCCGTCGAAGTTTATGTCAAAAGTTTTGCCGATGTTGATTTTACTCATGGCATTTGTCCCGGTTGTTACGAGAGTAAAGTCAAAACTCAATTGGACAAATTAAAACAAGAGAAATTAGCAAAACTTAATGCCCAGGCCGACAATAAATGATCCGTATGTCCCTTACCATCGTCGTCGCAATTCATCGCCTGCGCCGTTGCCATCTTCTCCCGGGCAATCATGAACCAAGAGCCTCAAAACCACCGGTTATGGGGAAGAAATCCGTGGGCGGATCATCCCCCGAGAATTATTGATGAAACTCCTCAATCGTCTGAATCCTGATATCAATACCATCCACCCCTATAAACCCGGAAAACCGATTGAAGAGGTCGCCCGGGAGCTGGGACTGGATCCCCATGGAATCATTAAACTGGCGTCGAATGAAAGCCCGCTCGGACCATCTCCAAAAGCCGTCGAAGCCATCAAAAAGCAGTTGCCGGACTTGCATCGGTATCCGGATGGCACCGCCTATCTGTTGCGTCTCAAGATGGCAGCCAAATATGGGTTGAATCTGGAGCAGATCATGCTCGGCAATGGCTCCAATGAAATCCTCGAACTGGTGGGGCATTGCTTTTTGGGGCGAAACAGTTCGGTGGTATACAGCAGCCACAGCTTCGCGGTCTACACCATTGTCGCGCAACTGTTTGGGGCGCGCATCATTGAAGTCCCCATGAAACCCGGATTACTGCATGACATCGATGCCATGGTCGCTGCCATCACCACCGATACCACCGTCGTCTTTATCTGCAATCCCAATAATCCGACCGGCACCATTCTTAATCCCGGCATGCTCACTGCCGCGCTTAAAAAAATACCGGAGGACGTCTTGATCGTCATCGATGAAGCCTATGCTGAAGTCTGTCTCGAACCCATGCCCCCCAGTCTGGAGTTATTGAAGACCCTGCCCAACCTCCTGATCTGCCGCACCTTCTCGAAAGCCTATGGCCTGGCTGGTCTGCGGATTGGGTATGGTTTCGGCGCGGTCGCGGTGGTGCAGACCCTGCAGAAAGCCCGCCAGCCCTTTAATGTCAATCTCCTGGCGCAGATCGCAGCCAGCGCCGCATTGGATGATGATGACTTCGTTATCGCCAATCACCATGCCATTCGTCAAGGTCGCGAGTATATCGAAGAGCAATGCCGGCGCCTGGAACTGAATTACATCCCCACTGCCACCAACTTTATGCTGATTGAAGTCGGTGACGGCAAGAAAACCACCCAGGAGCTGATGCATCAGGGGGTGATCGTGCGGTCGATGGAGGGATATCACCTGCCACAGTATCTCCGGGTTACCTTTGGTACCGCTGGCGAAAACAAGCGCTTTATCGCGGCGCTCAAGCAGGTCTTGGAGAGGTGAGATCAAGAATCCCTGTCTCGATCCATTTATTTCCCCTGGCGCCGGTTGTGCGTCTTGGTCGTGGTCAATAGTTTATGAAGTTTTCTTACCGAATGACAAGCTTTTTATTGGCGCGCTGAACCGAGTCAGCCGAATCCGTCGCGCGACGAGCGGTTGAAGGCGGAACAAGGCGCCAGCGCTTGTCAGGCGGGTGCGAAGCGCACCGCCGATAAATCGTTGGCGTCAGCAGCCCGCCGTTAAACGGTATTATGCTTGAGTATTCTGGCATCAGGTAATGTGTTCTGGAAATCATGACCGGGGACGGTCATGCCGCGATCCCGCCGACAGGCCTGACATCTGGTTGTATCACCATTATCAGGCGCAGAATTTATCTAAAAGCATCGACACCTGAGCAGCAACCTGCTCGGTGGTATGGCCTTCGATATCCTGGCGATGCACAACCGCCACCGGCTTGCCATCCTTGAATAAACCGATGCTGGGTGACGACGGCGGATAACCTACCAGGGATCGCCGCACCTCATCCGTGGCCTCCTTGTCGTTGCCGGCAAATACCGTGTAAACCTGATTCGGTTTCTTTTTGGCCTGTGCTAACGCCTTGGCCAAACCGGGCCGTGCCATGCCCGCGGCACATCCACAGATGGAGTTAATAAATACCAGGGAGGTCCCTTTATCGCCGCTGAGGGCTTTCTTCACTTGTTCCGCGGTGCGGAGTTCCTTGCAGCCCATGGCAACTGCTTCCTTGCGCATTGGCGCAACCATATCTTCTGGATACATAGCGTTGGTCCTTTCATTAAATGGTAAAATTAAAAGATTTAATATGTTATGATTATCGCGGTTCGCGGTTTAGTCAAACCATCAGTTGGTGCAAATATTCATAGGGAAAAATCGAGGAATGACCATCACTCCAGGAGATGGTAACGGCATAATTCCCCATGGCGCGTATCGATTGCGGAATCACATTCTGGTCTATATCATGCTCACCAATCATGCGTTCACCGGTCATCTCATTGACACAATGAGCGCATCGGCAAGCCAGACGCAATGTCACGGGCGAAATGGCTTTAACTTCCCCATTGGTACGCGAGAGTATCCCCTGATCCGGTTCAAAAGTAATCTCCGGCTTGGTATTTTCTCCATATACTATCCGACCGATTTCACGCACCACCGCCGCGGCGATCGAGGTGAATTCCCGGCTGATACTGCTGTCAGGCTGTTCGCTGACCATCGGGGTGCCGGCATCACTTAATCGCGACACACTTGGATCAAGCGGCAGAGTAAATGAATTCGTTATGCCAAATTGATTCACCAGCCTGGACATCGATCCCGAGCCAAAAAGTTCATGCCGGGCAGTACAGGATGGGCAGATGAAGTAACTCATGTTTTCAATCACCGCAACCGTCGGAATCTTCATCTTATCGAACATTTGAATTCCCTTTTCGACATCCACAAAACTCAGTTGCTGCGGCGTGGTCACGATCACCGCGGCGGTTATCGGGATGATTTGCGACAGGGTCAGCGGGATATCGCCGGTGCCGGGCGGCATATCGATGATCAGATAATCGAGTTTTCCCCAGTTGGTTCCGGTCAGGAGTTGATTGATGATCTGCGTCACCATGGCGCCGCGCATGATCGCCGGGCCGCCGCCGGAGTTGGCGGAGGCATAAGCGAAGGACATCAATTTTACTCCATTATATTCCACCGGAATGATCATTTTGTGCTTTTGATATAACCCCTGAAAATCCGCCTTGACCAGGGTCGGGAGACTGGGACCATACACATCGGCATCGAAAATCCCGACCGCCGCGCCCTGCCCTGCCAGTGTGAATGCGAGATTGACCGCGATCGTTGACTTGCCCACACCGCCCTTGCAGCTCGAAACCGCGATGATATACTGGACCGCCGCCATCCCCTGACCGGTCTTCTCCAGGTAGGGCTTGCCCTGCCTGCCGGTCAGATTGACCGTGACCCCTTTTACCCAGGGCAACTGGGAAACCAATCGGGTGCAGTCCTCACGGAATTTCTCCTTCACCGGACACGCCGGCGTCGTTAATTCGATATCCAGAGTCACTTCATTGGCGCTGGAAATCCGCACCTGCTTGACAAACCCCAGGCTGACGATATCCCGATGCAAATCCGGATCGATTACCGCTTTTAATTGCGCCAATATTTCTTCTTCTTGGTTCATGATTTCAATAAAAGTGGGAGAGTATACATTTTAGAAACTGAAATGGTATGCCGAGTGAAATAGATTATAGCTTCTTTGCTATTAATGTAAAGACCTGCTCTTGATTACTCTGATGCGGGATAGGTACTCGGTAAATATTCCATCAACCCCGTTCAACCGTCCCGATGGGACTGTGCCGCGGCCACTCAGAATACCCGCCCATCAGATTGGTGGGCTAAGATTCCCGCCGCAGCGGCGGGATCCCTCATGGGACAAAGTGATAGCAGACCAGTGATTCATCGCTGGGGATACTGATAGATCTCTTAACCCATCCGGCGGTTCTGCTGAAGAGCAGAACCGCTGAAACGGCGGATGTAACCCGCCATTATAGGAAAAGATCACGGATGTTAGATACCCGCAGAGAAGCTCTTCGCCGAATGCTGCGACGGCTTTCGTTTTCGCTTAATTATGCCCTGTCCAGTGTCGCTGGTTGTGTGGTCGCCGCCGGTCTTATTGCTTTTCTCCCAGAATACTCCGGACTTTCACCGGCAGGCCGCTGGATGTTGTTTATCCTCATCACCGCCGCCGGCTTGTGGATTTCAGAGGCGATCCCCGCCTTTGCGGTCAGCATACTGATTGTCGCCCTTGAAATCGCCATACTCGGGAGACCGGGCGGAGTGTTTGCCACCAACCCCACGGATTGGGAAATTTTCATCCGCCCCTGGGCCAGCCCATTGATGTGGTTGTTTCTAGCCGGCCTGGTCATGGCTGAAGCGGCGACCAAGACCCATGTGGATCGCTGGTTATCCGGCCGCCTGCTGCAATTATTCGGCACGAATCCACGCCTGATATTACTGGGCGTCATGGCAATCACATTTATGTTTTCCATGTTCATGTCCAATACCGCTGCCACGGCAATGATGATGACCGTGATTACCCCGTTTTTAGCCGCCGGCATTCATCGCCAGGATGATGAAGTGAATATGCCAGATCCGGATTCAGCCCCGCCTTCCTCCGCTGATCAGGATCATAACAATTTCATCAAGGGATTGTTGCTCGGCATCCCTTTTGCCGCCAATATCGGCGGCATGGCGACGGTTATCGGCACCCCGCCCAATGCCATTGCCATTGGCAGCCTGAGCGCCATCTACCCCATGGATTTTTTTAAGTGGATGTGCATCGGGCTGCCGTTGGCGCTTGGTTTATTTATCATTATGTGGCTGTTTTTGATCCGGCGCTACCGCACCTCCGCAGCCATGAAATTACCGCCGATCCCGGTGGCGAGCCCGGTGGAGAGCGGGCCGAACTGGCCGCGATTGACTGTCATGGCGGTGTTTGCGATGACCATTTTGCTCTGGATGTCCGAGCCCCTGCATGGCATCCCGACCACCGTGATTTCCTTTATTCCGATCACCGCTTTTGCCGTTGCCGGGATTATCACGCCCCGGGAAATGCGCCGCCTGCCATGGGATATCCTGATCCTCATTCTCGGCGGCTTGGCGCTCGGTACCGGGGTCTCGGTCTCCGGTCTTGACGCCTGGCTGGTGGCTAAACTCCCGGCATCAGGCCTTAACCCGATAGTCCTGGCTCTGATAATCTGTTATTTCGTCGGTATCCTCTCGAATCTGATGAGCAATACCGCGGTGGCCAATATCGCCATCCCGATCTTCATTGGTTTGATGCCCGGCCGTGAACCGATGGTTATCATCCCGATTGCCCTGGCGGCTTCGACGGCCATGTGCCTGCCGATTTCAACCCCTCCCAATGCCATCGCCTATGCTCAGGGGCGGTTGACCAACCGCGATTTCCTTGCCGGCGGCCTGTTGATCGGCCTCATCGCGCCGCCGTTGATCGTCTTCTGGGTCAAGGTGATGATTTGATCTTCAGCTAAATTTCAAGCCGCAACTTCTCTACAGAATTATGGTCATTACCGTTCCATTGGGTTCATTTTGGTTAGCAAAAATCTTCCCTCCATGGGCGTCAATGACCATCCTGCAGAATGTGAGTCCAAGTCCGAATGAAAGCATTTCTTTTCTGGTCGATTTTCCACTTTCAAACAGATCAAAGATACGCTCCCGATTTTCTTTCGGAATTCCTGGTCCTTGATCGATAACTTTTATACATACTTTGGCTTTCTCATGCTTTTCGGTGATCGCAAGGGATGGTTTATCGACCCGAAGGGTAATTTTGCTATGGGCCGGAGCAAATTTCATTGCATTTGAAATAAGATTATCCAGTACCCGGGATAATAGATTGACATCCAGAAAAAGCAATTCGATGGATCCGGGTGGTCTAATGAACTCAAGGATTATATTTTGTGATTGAGCTAACTCAGCAAAATTCTCACAGGCCGCCTCGATGAGGTTGACGAGGTCACTGTCAACGCAATTAAGAATCAACTTATTCTCCTTCATTTTTGCCAGCGCCAGCATATCATTCAGAAAAGAATTTACTCGACTGGCACTTTTTTCAATTTTCTTCATATAGTCGTTTAGATCTGGAATATTTAGTTTCAATCTTGATAGAGATGCCAAGCCAATAATCGATGTCAATGGGGTACGCATATCATGAACAATCATATTTGAAAGGACTTCTCTCATCTTCAAGTTGTCCTGTAATTCCTTATTTAGTTGTTCAACCCTTTCACGGGCAAATTTCAATTCCAGATGATTCTTTACCCTAGCGATAAGTTCAACTTGTTTGAAAGGTTTGTTTATATAATCGACAGCGCCAAGCTTCAATCCATTAACGATGTCGTCAACTTCGACCTTGGCAGTGAGAAATATTATTGGGATATTTTTAATTTTGTTAATGGCCTTCAGTCTTTTACAAGTTTCAAAACCGTCAATCTCCGGCATCATAACATCAAGCAAAATAAGGTCGGGTATTATCTCTTCGACGATCGCCAGAGCTTGTAGCCCATTTTGTGCAATGTTTAGTTGGTAGCCTTCGTTCCGAAGTATGGTAGCCAATATTTGAATATTCTTCGGGGTATCGTCCACAATCAGAATGCGCGATTTTTTGTTATCAGTCAAATGATCCATATTTCAGAGTTATATTCGTTTATTGCTTGATTCGCATAAATAACAGGGGCCCCATTAAGAGGTGGAAACTAATTGCTGATATTGTTTGTGCCATATATCATGTTTTGATTGAATCACATTGGCGCAGGACAATCTTCTCAAGATCACGTAATATATCTACAAACCTTTCCAACGTTCTCACCAAACCTTCAATCTCAAACAAAATCAAATGATTGGCAAGGGTTTTACCCCATGATATTAGCGGGGGATAATTGTAATCATTGCCGGCTTTTTGCATCTGAATTCCAAGTTCTTCTATATCATCAATTGACAACGTTCTTGCCAGAGTTTCACATGTCTTTGCTTGACCGCTTAGAATTTTCAGCAGTTCCGGTAATTTTGCCCGAGAAGCAGGATCAATTCGTTCTGGTGACCATTCTGATTCCATCGGCACTTCAGGTTTGGATTCCCCCTCAATCGAAGCTTTTTTTAGGTTATGTTTGAGATATCTCTTTAATTCAGTAATGAGTCCGGACTTACTGATAGGTTTCGTTAAATAGCTGTTAAATAATTTTTCAGTTATGCTTGTCCGGAATAGAATACCCGAGTGGGTTAATGCAATATTCGCTGTCAACGCAATCATTGGGATATCTTTGAGAGTGATGTCATTTCTTATCAATGTGGCGGCCTTAACACCATCCATGACTGGCATTTTAAAGTCCATCAAAATCAGATCAGGGTTATGGCGTCTGGTATATTCTACTGCTTGATTTCCGTTTTCAGCTTCGAACAGTGTGAAATTGTATTGTTCCAGATAGGTAGTAATTAATTGTCGATTTTCTTCTTTGTCATCAACAATCAAGATTGATGCATGATCAAATTGAACCGCATCAATATCGATATCGAAATCTGCCTGAGCCATCACGCTAACAGAGGAGGCGATCTTCACATTATTCAGGATAACCTGAAAGGTGCAACCTCTATTCATATTATTGCGAACAGACACAACTCCACCCATCATCTCCACCAAGCGTTTGGTTATCGCCAATCCCAAACCAGTGCCGCCATACTTGATTTGGTGCTGATTTGACACTTGTTCGAATACCCCAAAAATTTTTCCAAGCTGATCCTCTGGAATTCCAATTCCGGTATCTTCAATCTCGAGGAAAAGCCTGACCGCGCTGTCGTGAGCCGTTAAATATGAATCATTGGTATCAATGGGAGATTGTATTGTCACATGAGCGGAGGGGAGCAAGCGCTCAAGAATCAGTTTCGCTTCAGTTCCCGAATAGTTGCTTTCCCGTTCCACCGCCATATCATTCCCCTCAACACATCTCACTTTTAATTTAACATAACCGTCATCAGTGAATTTGATCGCATTGCTGACAATGTTTACTAATATCTGTCGTATCCGCACATCATCCAACATTAGAACATGTGGAACATCAGGATCTATATCAATGATAAAGTCAATGTCTTTGTCCGCAGCATTTTTCTGGAACATGATCTTAATTTCCAAAATTAATGAACGCAAGTCCAGCGGGTTATTATTCAGTTCTAACTTCCCGGCTTCAACTTTTGAAAAATCGAGAATATCATTGATCAGTGAGAGCAATGTCCGGCCGCTTGATTGAATCGAACGCAGATAATGTTTTGCCTTACCGTCTTGAATAAACCCATTCAATATCTCAGTAAAACCCAAAATAGCATTCATCGGTGTGCGAATCTCATGGCTCATGTTGGCGAGGAATTCACTCTTCGCCCGGTTGGCAGCTTCGGCGGCATCCTTGGTCCGTTGTAATATCTCTTTTACCTGCCTTTGTTCGGTGATATCATTTGATAATCCTATGTAGTGAGTTAACCGGCCATCATTATCATAAACCGGTGAGATCGACAACTCATTCCAGAAAGATTCTCCATTCTTCCGGTAATTTAGGATTTCTACACTACAGCCTTTTCCTTCCATAATTGCGTAACGGATTTTTTCCCTGGTGCGCGGATCTGTTTCTGGACCCTGTAAAAACCGGCAGTCCCGCCCGATAAATTCATCTCGCGTATATCCGGTGATTTCTTCGAGGGCGCGATTACAAAAAACACAAGGATTATCATTGCCGTTGAATACAGCAATCAGAATGCCACTGGTGGCATCGTAGAGGGCGCGGTAACTGAGGCGGAGTTGTGCTTGGACGGCCTGACGTTTTTGTTGTTCCAAAACCATTGTTACCATATTCGCCACCGTTCGGGCCAGATTTATTTCTTCATCAGTCCACACGCGCATTGGACCGACGTGCTCGCAACATAATATCCCTTCCATGTTTCCGGATAGCCAAATGGGAACATCAAGCATTGAGGTAATACCCAAGGGGAAGAGATAAGTCTCTGAAAACTCATGGGTCCGGGAATCGGTATGTGTGTTGTTGGCGACAATGGTCGCCTCGACTTGCAGCGCCGCGAAATAGGCCGGATAGTCTGCGACCTTAATTTTCGTCTCCCGCGCTCCAGTATACCGCCCATTTGCATAAAGTGCATGACAGATCAATTCAGTGCGATCGGTGTTATATAACCAGATCCCAGCGCGTGCAGTTGTTAATGTGGAACATGTCATCGTGACAATTTCTTGGATAGCAGACTCATAGTCCAACTTATCGATCGTTTTTCTTTTTAATTCCAACTTGGTAAGCATATCATTGTACAGGCGCAACCGGGCATCGTTAGTCATCAATATTTCATTTGATTTTCTCAGCTGTATGGCATGATATCGTAATTCCATATTGTTAATGACTTGATTACCTAATATGCGCAAGGCTTCCAACTGATGGTCGGTGATGTTTTTTGCCTTATGATCTTTGACACAAAGGGCGCCAATATTGTGTCCATCGTGAGTTTTCAAGGGAATACCGGCATAAAAGCGGATAGAGGAATTACCCAATACTTGAGGATTGTCCGCGAAGCGACTATCCTTGAGTGTGTCTTCGACTACAAAAATATCATCCCCAAGAATGACATGAGCACAAAAAGATGTGTCACGCCGCGCCTCAGTAGCCTCAATTCCGACCCGTGATTTGAACCATTCCCGATTGCTGTCCACCAAACTGATTAACGCAATTGGTGTATTGCAAACATACGATGCCAATCGGCATAAATCGTCAAAAAGCTCCTCTGGATTTGTATCGAGTATATCATATCGAGACAACGCTTCTAGTCGCTGTTTTTCATTGTCTGGAACCGGGGCAAGTTGCATTAATTGAATCCTTATGATGTGAATAAATACTTTTCTGTAACTTAATCTGCATGATTATGACCATACAAACGATGATGTTCTTCATTGATCATTTTTCTTGGATATTTCGCCTCAAAGAATTCACCTATAACCAACTTGAGAAACTTCTATATAATGAGCAATACCGCGGTGGCCAATATCGCCATCCCGATCTTCATTGGTTTGATGCCCGGCCGTGAACCGATGGTTATCATCCCGATTGCCCTGGCGGCTTCGACGGCCATGTGCCTGCCGATTTCAACCCCTCCCAATGCCATCGCCTATGCTCAGGGGCGGTTGACCAACCGCGATTTCCTTGCCGGCGGCCTGCTGATCGGCCTCATCGCGCCGCCGTTGATCGTCTTCTGGGTCAAGGTGATGATCTAAACCTGGTTAATTAAGTTTGGTTGCGGCTCTGCCGCTTTGGTTAAGAATGCACGATCACCAGACTGATTGGCACGGCAGCGTGCGAAAATTCGACGAGGTGCAGTCCTTCTGAGTGATAACCAGGTTTTTTTTAATCATATCCCAATTCGGTCAGCCGATCTTCATCCAATCCGAAGTAATGACCAAGCTCGTGTAACAGCGTGATCCGAATTTCCGCGCGGACTTCGGCATCTGTACGCCCCGATCCCAGGATCGGGTAATAATACAGGGTAATCGCGTTGGGCAATCTCCCGGTAACGTCTTCGTCAGCTTCAATCAATGAAGCGCCATTAAAGACCCCCAAAAGATCGTTGCGATCGCTGATATCCAGTTCGCGCATGGTTTCCTCATCCGGCCAATCCTCAATCAGCACGGCAATATTATTCATCGCCTGTCGAAACCTTTCCGGCAGGGTGACAATGACGTCGCGGATCGTGCTTCTGAATTCACTTTTGGTTATCATGGTGTCAGCCCAATTGTTATCAATATCATCGCTATATCCCCGCTGTGGAGTATGGTTTAGCGTC
>CAZTTH010000048.1:0-24943 GCA_964615975.1 uncultured Lentisphaerales bacterium
GCGAAAGGAAGTTCGCGAGTGCCGCCCGTCCAACCCGGACGAGTTCGCCATCCACTTGGAACAAGTTAGCGCCAAAACAATCCCTGAAGATTATCATGAACCCAAACAATTAAAATCATTTCATACCAAAAATCTTCGCGCCTTTGCGGCTTCGCGTGTGAACAAAAGTGAATTATGGAGTGGCGATTTGATGTCATTCCCGCGTGTGTTTGCCCATGGTTTGCCCGGCTTTTTCGAGAACGATTTTCAGTTCGTCAAGATCAATGGGTTTACTGATATAGTCGTTCATTCCGGCTTCGAGGCACATCTCGCGGTCGCCCTGCATGGCGTTGGCGGTCATGGCGATAATGTAGGGTTGCTTGACCGTGCCATTGAACCGGCGAATCTCGCGAGTGGCGCTTAACCCGTCCATGATCGGCATCTGGACATCCATGAACACAATGTCGAATTCCCGGGCAGCAAGAAGGTTGCACGCTTCCCTGCCGTTTACCGCCACCTCGGCTGATAATCCCAGATCCTCCAACGCCAGCAGGGCGAATTTGCGATTCAACGCGACATCCTCGGCCAGGAGAATTCTTAAAGGCTGTTTAAGTGATTTAGGATTACAGTCCAATACTGGCGCGATTCTTTCGGCTGCGGGCGCCGGCATGGTGATCACCGCTTCGGTTGCGATCGTGAAGTAAAAAGTCGATCCCTGACCGTCACCGGCGCTTTCTGCCCACATTTTGCCGCCCATTAATTCCGCCAGGCGTTTGCTGATCGCCAAACCCAAGCCGGTGCCGCCATATTCCCGCGTAGTCGAGGCGTCCAACTGGCTGAAGGATTGGAAGAGTTTATCCATCTTGGCAGGGGGGATGCCAATGCCGGAATCGCGCACGGTGAAGTGCAAATGCATCGCTCGGGGATTAAGTGGGCGACTCGCGGTGGCAAACCCGTTCATTTCAAGCGGTTGACTGACCACGGTAACCATGACATTGATTTCTCCCTTGTCGGTGAACTTGACTGCGTTGCCAATCAGGTTCAGGAGAATCTGGCGGACGCGGGTACTGTCACCGATAATTCCATCCGGCAACATGGGATCGAGGGAAAAATTGAGCGTTAATCCTTTTTCATTTACTCGTGGCGCCAATAGTTGGTTAACCGCGTTCAGGCATTGGCTGAGATTAAAGGGTTTAGATTCAAGTTCAAGCTTGCCGGCTTCAATCTTGGAGAAATCGAGAATATCGTTGATGATGGTCAACAAAGACTCCCCCGCACTATGGATGGTGGCGACCAAATCCTGTTGTTTATCGTTCAATGGCGATTGTTGCAAGAGAGATGTCATCCCGATCACCGCGTTCATGGGGGTGCGGATTTCATGACTCATGGTGGCGAGGAAAGTGCTTTTGGCGCGGGTAGCCGATTCAGCCGCCTCCTTGGCGGCGGTGAGTTCAGCCTGAACCCGTTTCTGTTCACTGATATCGCGATGAATGCCTGCCAGGTATTTGGGAGTGCCGTCGGGAGCATAAAGCAATAATCCATCGATCGATAGGGGAATCTCATGTCCATCCCGATGCTTGAAGGCGCCTTCACCCAACCAATTCCCTTTGTCAAGCAACGTGGGAATAACCTCATGGGATACACGTACCATGAAATCCGGAGTTAACAAATCTTGAATTTTGTAGATGGATATATCTTCATTATCAGACCACCCGACCATGCGTTTACCCGCCCGGTTCACATAGACGATATTGCCCTGAAGATCAGAGACTCCGACAAAGTCGGTGGTGGCTTCGATAATCGCGGTCAGACGCATGCTTTCAGCGGTGCGTTCCTCGACGCGTTTTTCCAGTTCAGCATTCAATTTGAGCAGGGCCAATTCCGCTTCCTTTCGAGCAGTAATATCAGTGATGCTGCCACGCACCAGATGGCGACCAGCCGATGGCAGTCGCACCAACCGCACTTCACAGGGGATTTCCTGTCTGGTCAAGGCATTGCAATGCACCCATTCGAAGATGGCGGTTTGTCCGTTTAGCGCCTGCTCGATATATAATCGTGATGCTTCCGTCGAAAGTCGGCCATCGGGCTGTGATTGCGGGCTAAGTTCAATGGGAGATGTGGTTAGGAGTTGATCGCGGGTCAGACCAAAAAATTCCGGCGCGGTCTGACTGGCATCAATTATCTTATCCTGATCGGCATCGAATATGATGATGATTTCCGGCGCGTTCTCGATCAAGGTGCGGAAGCGGGCTTCGCTCTCGCGCAGTTTTTCCTCGGCCATTTTGCGTTCAGTAATATCCCGACAATTGCTGATAATCTTGCCTGAGGGATATAATTGGGCGACATTCTCGATCGTGATCTTGCGGCCGTCTTTATGGCGGGCGCGCAATTCCGTGCGATGTGGGATGCCCGGCTGCGCTAATAACTGATTAAAATATTGTGTAACCAATGTCAAATCCTCCGGGTCAAAGTAGGGTTCGAATGACTGACCGATCATTTCCGCGTGAGAAAATCCCAGCATCACTTCCATGGAGGGGTTGGTATATCTGACGATACCATCGGGAGTCAATATCGAAATGGCATCGTTACTGTTTTCGATGAGGGAGCGGAAATACTCTTCGCTTTCCCGCAATCTGTTTTCGGCACTTTGACGTTGCAATTCCACACTTGCCCGCACTGCGAAAATTTGCAGGATATTGCGCTGCAGTTCCTCATCACGCATGGGGCGGTGATCGAGAATGGCGATATGGCCGAGCACCTTGCCATTGGCGTCACGCATCGGCACTCCCATGTAACTTTCAGCGCTGAGTTCAGTGATCGTCATATCCATGGGAAACAATGATTGGACATTGACGGGATGATATCCAATCGCGTTGGCAATCACCTTTTCACAAGGGGTGTTGTTCAAGTAATATTCGCGGTTTTCGAGAAATTGACCATCGCCGAAGACGGCCAGAGTTCGTACTTGTTTGGCGTCTTGGCCGACCAGTTCCGTGACCATGGCATGACTGACATTCAGTGCCTGAGACAGATATTGAGCCAGTGAATTAAAAAAACCAGCGCCAGTCACGGCTGATGTGCCTTCAACAATGGCACACAGAGCTTTTTCAAGACGGCGTTTATCGGTGATATCCCGGCTATAGGCGATGAGATTGCCATCCGGCAACAACATCGCTGTGCCTTCGATCAGTCGCTGGATTCCGTCTTTGCGAACGTACTCGACTTCAAATGGAACGCATTGACCAGGATTGGCCAACACTTTCATAAAGATTTCCGCTGTCGCGGGAATTTTGTGCTCGGGAACAAATTGTGTAAAATGGGCGCCGATCAGCTCCTCGGATGAATAACCGCAAATCTTGAGATAAGACGGATTTGCATAACGATATCTTCCCATGCTATCGATGATGATGATACCGTCAACGCTGATCTCGACCACAGAGCGGTAGAAATCTTCCGTAAGCGGCAGGGAGTTAACAAGGGCAGTGTTGGTATTCATAGCGTATTTGATTTGAATTAGGTTTTCATTGTTTGTAGTATAGCCGAACTTTGGGTGCGGCCAGTCGTAATTAACTTGAGTCTAAAGCTATCGATCGGGATGCAAATGGATGATCATAACACCATTGACTCTTTGCATTCACGAATGGCAATCCCCGCTTTCTCGAGTGCGGTTTGCAGTTCCTCCAGGTACACAGGTTTGCTGACATAATCATCCATGCCGGCATTCAGGCACATTTCTCGATCTCCCTGCATGGCATTGGCAGTCATGGCAATGATATAATGGCGATGGTGGTGATTTTCGTTGCTTCTGATCGAGCGCGTGGCATCCAGGCCGTCCAGCACCGGCATTTGCACATCCATCAGAATGACATCGTATCCCTTGTCCATCGCCTGGGTGATGGCCTCCTGGCCGTTGACGGCGATGTCAGCAGTGTAGCCGAGGTCTTCCAAGGCCAACAACGCGAATTTCCGATTTACCGCGACATCCTCGGCCAATAATATCCTGAGCGGCAACCGCGTGGCCATCAGAGTCTCTTTATTGTTGTGGGTTTCAACTATGGGGTTAATGGCGGTCGGCATTAACCTCTCAGCCGCTGTGGTAGTAATGGTGAACCCAAATGTAGATCCGCATCCCACACCGGAACTTTCAACCCACATTTCGCCCCCCATTAATTCACATAACCGCTTGCTGATTGCCAATCCCAACCCGGTGCCGCCATATTCCCGGGTTGTTGACGCATCCAATTGAGTAAAGGAATGAAAAAGTTTATTCATCTTATCCTGGGGAATGCCAATTCCCGTGTCCCGGACAGTGAATCTGAGAATAATTGGATTTGCATTTATAACAATCGCGGTTGAATTGGGAGCGGGTGTGGTTAATTCCGCCGAGGTTGATAGGGTCCCTGAAATCTGAGTTTGGTTATGCTTGACCATCTGGCATCGATCGAGGGTCTCAATCATATCTTCAGCGGATGGCAATAACTGCTGATCTCTTTTATCGAGCACTGAAACGGTGACAGTGATGCTGCCGGATTCAGTGAATTTGACGGCATTGCCGATCAGATTCGTCAAAATCTGGCGCAATCGATTGATGTCTCCGGTGATGACTTCCGGGACCATCGGATCAAAATTGAGGTTAAATTCCAACCCCTTGTCAGCCATGCGGGGATTCATCATGCTGCGCACCGACTCCAGGCAGCGGCGCAGATTCAAGGGCTGGTGTTCCAGATCCAGCTTGCCGGCTTCGATCTTGGAAAAATCAAGAATGTCATTGATCAATGACAACAATGAGTCGCCGGCAGCCCCGATAGTCGAAACCATATCCCGCTGCTTTTCATTCAGCGGCATATTCAACAGCAGGCTGGTCATGCCGATTACCGCGTTCATGGGAGTGCGGATCTCATGGCTCATGTTGGCCAAGAACGTGCTTTTGGCGCGACTGGCAGCTTCTGCTCCTTCCTTGGCTTTCAGGAGCTCTACCTGAATCCGTTTGCTCTTACGCAGGGCAGCTTCCGCGGCATCCCTGGCTTGTTTCAATTCCATTTCAGCATGCTTTTGCTCTGTTATATTGCGGTTGATGGCAGCGAGAAATTCTGGTTGACCATCCACACCCGGCAGCACCACCGAAACATTTGAAACTGGTATTGTCTGTCCGCCGTTATGCCGCAGTTCAATTTCACCGCGCCAACACCCCGCACGCAATAATTGTGGCATGGCATGATTAAAGACGATATCGTGAGTCGCAGGCGCCAATTGATCGGCAATAGTCGAACGGGTAATATCGGTATCCACTGGCACCCCCAACATCTCACGGCCGGCGCGATTGATATAAACCATCTGTCCGGTCATATCAGCGATACCGACATAATCAGAAGTCGCTTCCAGAATCGCGGCCAGTCGTTTACTCTCAGCAGTGCGTTCCTCCACACGTTGTTCGAGTTCGGCATTAAGTTGGCGTAATGCCTCATCCGCATGTTTGCGCGCGGTGATATCACGCACATAGGCAACCAGATTGCCATCGGGCAACAACCGCCCGGAACAATCCAGATAACGCCATTGATTATCCCCGCGCAAGGAGCGGATGGTGGTTGAAAACCCTTCAGGAGCATGTCCCTGCATCACGGCGATTAATATGTCATGCGCCTGGGAGAGATCATCAGGATGAATAAGGTTAAAAGCTGTCTGACCGATCAATTCCGCTGCATTATGGAGTATGATTTGTTCATAAGCTGGACTGACATAACGATAAATGCCTTTATTATCGAGGATAATCACGCCATCGCTGCTGGTTTCGATGAGGGTGCGGAAACGTTCTTCACTGGCACGGAGCGCTATTTCCGCCTCTTTCTGCAATAATTGATCCGATTGGGCCCTTTCCTCGGCCAAAAGCCGTCTCTGCTCGCGTTCGTTCATGAGTGTCGTCCCCAATAACGCGACAACTTCATTGAAAACCAGGATTACCGCGATCATTATCCCGCTGTTCATGGTGAATTCATACCAAGGATGCGGCGTGGGCGCCAGGCATTCCGTCACCACCATCAGGGTAAAATAATAGACTGTAAGTAGACGTCCCCAACATGGAATACCAGTCCGCAACCCCACGATTATGACCCCCCCTAAACCCATGATCAGAAATCCCGGCCACCAGCGCATCAGGGGAGCGCCAACCAGAAGATAACTAGCTGGGGCCAGAACAGCGCCTGTCAGTGCTCTCAAGGTTTCCGCTCGCATGGGGTGTTCGATTTTTCGCGACATCCAGCTTATGAATCCATTGACGAGCATAAAAGCGATGAGAATAAAGATGCCTGCCGGATGTCCTTCATGGTGCTGCCAGGCGAAGATAACGATGAACATCGCGAGGAGACAGTAACCAGCAAATATCGTGTCAATCAAGCGGAAATAATTCCGCAGACTACCATTAAAAAGCATGGTTTTTGACGACGAATGGTTCGATTGAAGCAAGGTGTTCATAGGTAACTTATAATTGCGCGTTAAGTTCATTCTTAACCCGGATAAATTCCATGTTCAATGTGGTCATCAACTGCTGGGCCTCACCATTCATATTTTGTTGCCGACCGAGCTTTTCCAATTCCAGACATAGAGCCGCGGTTTCACGGGCGCCGATATGAGCGCTGCTGCTTTTGAGCTGATGCGCGGACGTATTAACGCCATTGGCATCCTGACGTTTGACTGCTGCCTGCAATTGCCGCATGATCATCTCGCCTTCTTCGAGATAGAGCGACACCAGCTCCCTGCCGGTTCGCATTTTTAATACGCGCGACAGGATTGCCGCATCGACTGCCGGTTTTTCATTTGCTTGAACCACGTTTGGCAATGGGGTCAGGCCAGCAGTCATCATGATTTGATTGCTGGATTTGCTTCTCACGGACAATGCTTTTCCAGCTCGCAGCAAGGCCGCGCGAAGTTCTTCAAGATACACCGGCTTGCTGATATAATCGTCCATGCCGGCCTGCAGGCAGGATTCCCGGTCACCCAACATGGCATTGGCGGTCATGGCAATGATATAGGGCGCCGCTGAAGGTGAGATGTCATTTCGAATCCGACGCGTTGTTTCCAATCCATCCAATTCCGGCATTTGCACATCCATCAAAATCACGTCGTAAGGCTGACGCTGTAATGCCGTCAATACTTCCAGGCCATTGGCGGCGATATCGGCTTGATAACCAATTTCCTGTAAAGCGAGCAGGGCAAATTTCTGATTGACTGCCACATCTTCTGCCAGCAGGATGCGCAAGGGCGATTGTAAAGCAGGGGAGGGGGTACTCATGGGGGAGACGGTATTGATTTCGCAATCGGGGCGCTGATGGTCATGTTGCGCCAGCAAGCCGATCAAGAGATCATATAGCTGTGAAGATTTTACTGGTTTGGATAACACCGCCGCGAAACATGACACCTGCTCCAGTTCCGCGCTCAAGGTTGTACCAAGGGAGGTCATCATCACAATGGGTTGCCGGGTGCCGCGTTCTTTTTGCATGACACAGACTTCCTTGGCAAGCGCGACGCCATCCATCTCCGGCATATGCATATCGAGAATCGCCAGATCGTAAGTCACTCCCCGGCGCAGCATCTCCACGGCGGCTGGTGCTGCCGCGGCCTCGATCACCAGCATGCCCCAGGTTTGCACCTGTAATCCGAGAATTTTACGATTGGTGGCATTGTCGTCAACAACGAGGATTTTCTTGCCGGCCAATTGTGGTTGCGATCGATTCAGAAACGCGCGCGGCAGCGCTGGCGCCGCATTCGCATGAATGGTGAAATGAAAACTGCTCCCTTCCCCCGGCACTCCAGAACTGTCCACCCACATGGTGCCATTGGCGAGTTCACACAGTCGTTTACTGATGGCGAGGCCCAGTCCGGTGCCGCCATAATGCCGATTGGTTGACGCATCGATCTGGGTGAAGGATTGAAACAATTTGGAAATCTTATCAGCGGCAATCCCGATACCGGTATCTCTGACTGTGAAATGTAAGCGATAACGGGCCTGAGATCCTGGCACTCCGGCAGCTCCGGCGGATGGGGGATATTTTGTTGCTTGACGACTGGCCTGGTCATCCGTCGTGAGCAGGGAAGCCTTGACTCCTACCACCACCTCTCCCTGGGAGGTGAATTTAATGCCATTGCTCAACAGATTAACCAGAATCTGGCGCAAGCGCGTAACATCGCCAAAGATGGCCGGCGGCACACTGGTGTCCATGAAATAAGCAATATCAATGCCTTTATCCATGGCCTTGGTTGCCAATAAATCCAGGGAGGATTCTATGCACGAACGCAGATCAAAGGGCTGACATTCCAATTCCAACCGATCCGCTTCAATCTTGGAGAAATCGAGGATGTCATTGATGATGGTGAGCAGGGAGTCACCGCTGTCGCGAATGGTTTCGACAAAATCGAGCTGTTTGGGGTTGAGGGGGGTATTCAGTAGCAACCCGGTCATGCCGATAACCGCGTTCATGGGGGTGCGGATTTCATGGCTCATGTTGGCAAGAAAAGCGCTTTTTGCGCGATTGGCGGTTTCCGCGACTTCCTTGGCGGTCTTCAGCTCACTTAAGGTGTGCTCTAATTCACGGGTTCGTTTTCTGACCCGTTCTTCCAATTCAAGATTCATTTGCCGCAGAGCATTTTCAGTATGCTTGCGTTCCAATTCAGCGCCGGCGCGAGCCGCGAAGATTTTAAGGATGGCCGCCTTTTGGAATTCATCACTCAGCGGATTGATATCCATGACTGCCAGATGCCCCAGGGTCTTGCCCCCGGAATCAACCAGTGGTATGCCCATATAACTCACCGCTCCCAAGTCGATTAGCGCCTGGTCTTGCGGAAATAATCCCGGCAATTCATCAGAATAACAGCACAATTGCTGACGCGCGAAAATGTCATGACAGGGTGAACCGGCAAGGAGATATTCGAAGTTGTCGCCAAACTCCCTGCCATTCCAGAATGCCAAAGTCCGAACCCGGGTGGTGGGATGATCGAGTATCTCAGTGATATAGGTGTAGCGCACTTTTAATGCCGCGGCCAAATGGCGTACCAATGAAAATAAAAAATCATTGCCGATGGTTTTGGCGGTGCCTTCCAGGATTGCGCGCAACGCGTTTTCCAAATCCATAATTTGACTGGTTTTATTCATATCCATATACCAATGTCCTTTCTTTATTATAGTAAGATTTTGTCATGTGATTATCCGCTTGAAACTGTACCTGTTCGCCGTCTACAATGCGGGCAGTGATGCCCGCCTTACGTACTGTCGGCATCCCTGCCGACAGGGTGCAGGCTAACTTTTCTTATCCAATCAGGTAGATCTCCGTTTTGTTCATTAGGTCAATGCGAACTTAAGTGTAAATAACTACTGGGTATTCACCCTGCGCGACCACTAACGATGATTCCATGTCCCTAAATTCGAGGAAGAAAAAGATGAAATGTGGTACCCCTGCCGAGTTCACTGTCGACCTCGATGGCGCCATTGCTTTGAGTTATGATTCCATGCACAGTCGCCAATCCCAATCCCGTGCCTTTGTCTGGATCTTTGGTGGTGAAATAGGGCTCAAAAATGCGATTGATGGTTTCTTTATCCATGCCGGTGCCGGTATCCGCGACCGATAAACGCACGTATGAACCAGATTTCAAGCGCGGATTACATCCTGCCCTGGCGCTGTCCCATTCCAGATTATCCGTGGATATGGTGATCATGCCGCCATTGGTCATGGCATCGCAGGCATTTACCACCAGATTGATAATTACCCGTTCGAATGCAACCATATCCAATTTCACGTTTCCCAATTCCGGCGCCAGGCGTAATTGCAGGGATTGATTGGGTTTCAACAAGGGGGAAAATTGGTTTTCCATGGATTGCAGCATTTGATTCAGGTTGATCGATTGTGGTATCAACTGTTGATTCCGGCTGAATGATACCAGCTCCCGCGTCAGATTGGTTGCCCGTTTATTGGCTTGTTGTATCTGGGTCAGCCGTTGCAGCAGGCGCTCATTATCCTTGTTTTCCAATTGAATCAAACTGGTAAACCCGGAGATGATCGAGAAGATATTATTGATGTCATGAGCCACACCGCCAGCCATGCGGCCAAGGGCTTCCATTTTCTGCGCCTCATGGAGTTGTTGTTCCAGGCTGATCCGCTGTTGTTCCTCACGTTGTCTTTCCCTGATTTCATTTTCCAGGGCGATCACGGTGCGCGCCAATTCAATGGTGCGTTGTTGCACCTTGCTTTCCAAATCGGCATTGGCCTGCTCCAACTCAAGCTGCAATTGCCGGAGCGTCAGGTGATTGGCAACCCGCGCCAGGATTTCTTCCTCCTGAAACGGTTTGGTGATGTAATCGACGCCACCCACGTCGAATGCCCTGACTTTGTCCCATACCTCGCCCAAAGCGCTGATAAAAATTACCGGGATTGGTTTCGAGATCGGGTTGGCTTTCAATCGTTCACACACTTCATATCCGGACATGCCGGGCATGTTGATGTCGAGGAGAATCAGCGATGGCTCCCTGGTCAGCGCTATCTCCAATGCCTCGCTGCCATTGTTGGCGCCATGAGCGATGTAGCTGTGTTCGGTGAGGATATTGGTCAGCAATTTGATGTTATAATTGGTGTCATCGACGATCAGAATTTCAACTCCTGATGAGGAAGTGGTGGTGGTTAAGCTGTTCATGATATGATCTCCTTGTACTGGGATTAAAATTTGTAGGAATATCCCACCGTTATTGAATGATAACTGATGCTGACTTCGGTGCCGGCGCCCAACTGTGACACCGGTCCCCCCTGTCCATTATCAGCGATGGCATTTTCAAAAGCACGAAAATACGTCAGATGCACTTCATGACGGGCATTGGGAAAATAACTGACTCCCAACGAGGCATGGTCTTCGGTGATCGCCGAGCTGTAACTGTTGGCGAATACATCTTCCGCCGCAAACAGGGGGGTGCTGTGTGAATATCCCGAATGGAGTTGCCATTGCTGATTGATGGTGTAGTTGGCGCCAATCTTGAACACATGTTGATCATTCCAGTTCAATCCCCCGTCCTTGACATCATTGCCGAAAACCGCGACGCTTGACCACTCGATGAAACGGTAATCCAGCAGCAATTCCCACTGTGGCGTGAGCGAGAAACTGAATCCGGTCTGGATGATCGGCGGCAGATCGACACTGCTGGTGAAGAGGTCGTCATATTTATCGAATTCCTGCATCCATTGGCGGCTGGTATACGCGAACCCGAAACGCCATTTTTCCGCTTCCCTGACCACCCCAACCTGAAAGCCCGCCCCCAGTGCATAGTCCCAATCATACATGCCGGCGGTTTGCATGCCGGCGCCGTTGACGAAGTCGGCGCGGAAGAAACCGATGTTGCCATCGATCGCCATTCCCATCGTCCAGCGGTCATTAACCGGATGGGCATAAGCCAGACTTAACCGTTCGATGCCAAAAATGCTCTGTCGGTCGTAATCAGCATTCATTGATTTAGGAAACACTGTGCGCGACATGGGATAATTGGCTGCCAGGCCGAACACGCCCATGATGCCTGCACCCAAGGTACCGTTTTTCCAAGGCAGGGCCATGCTGATATTGGGCACCAGCGACCATTGTTGACTTTCCTGAGTACCGAAATCAGGATTGGTGATTGGTCCTTTGGCGGTTAATTCTGATTTCGGGATGATGAAATTGATCGAGACATCAGTGCGTCGCTCCAATCCGTTGAGCGTGGCGGGATTGATGGTGATCCAGGTTGAATCCAGGGCATGGGCAACTCCGGCGCCAGCCAAACCGGTCTCTACAGGACCATTTCCCATCAGGAACAATCCTTCACTGGCGTTGAGGGTATTGGCGATCAGAAAGCATAAGAACATTGCCCAGGAACATAAATAAAAGAACCCCATGGATTCAGCAGGGTGGGGTTGAACCGCGGTTTCACGTGATTTCGTATTTGTTTTCATTTTTGTCCACGATATTTCGTATTTTTGTTGGGTTATGGTGACTTTTTCTGGAGGAGCCGCAAACTGATTAAATGGAGATAGAGCAACGAGTATGCCAAACGCAATGATTTTGATTAACCAACTAAGAACGGTTCTGAAAGGCATAGTCATTATCAGGCGATTTTATTGAGGAGATGACCAGGGTGGTATAGCCGGAATCAAACGAATTTTCCCGTTCTTCTGTCCACAATAAAAAAACCGCTTATAAGGACTCTCAACCACGAAAGCCACGAACCACACGAAAGTGACGTTTTAACTGGCGATAGATACCGCCAATTGTGTTTAAGAGAATGGGAGACTGTGGAAAAATTTTCAGCAAAAATTTTTGTGGCGGAATACTGATGAATCGGGGATTTGGGGAATGATGATAGCAACAAAATGGGTGGTAATGCGCTGCAGCCAGTGTCGGGCTGGTTCTGCTTGCAGGAGGATGGTCACGGTTTGTTCGGCACCGACTTTTTCGCGTTCGTGATAGTTGATATTCCTGCCGGGAGAGGCGGCGGAAATGGATAGGCGCAGCTTGAGTTCTGTTCTCGTGGGCAGAATGGTGAAATAACCTTCAACCCGATCGGAACAATTAAAATAGAATTGCTCCATCAATGAAGAATCAGAACCTGCCTGGGTATTGATTTACCTCAGAATTATAGCTTAAACAACCATCTGTTTATTTCCCAAGGTATGCCGGGCACGGCAAACAAATGTCCGCTGATCACTATTTGTTTACCGACATTCATACAGTCTATAAACAGTTAAACAGCAACCGCTCAACATTTTGTTAATCGTCCCGTGGTCGTGTATTGATTGACTAATTCTATCAGTTGATTTCGTGGTTGCACGCCATTACCAATGGCACGTTGGTATTCCCTGACTATGAAATCGCCCTGATCGAATTTTTGTAACAATGTGATCAATTTATAAAGCTTCACTTCTTCATGGTAACAATCATAATTTTTGAGATAATACATAATGCCTCGATCGAAGTCATGGAGATATGCGCAACTGAGGAAAGTGATTTCTACCAGATGGTTTAGTTTATCTTTATGATTGGAGTCATCCATCGAACCACTGGATTTTTTTCTTGGAGTTCGTTTTAATTCCCTCAGAAGATCGACACTGATTTCTTCAGCCAGGAGGAGAGAATCATGATCGCTGATGAACTCGAAAAAAATATCCATCGATTTTGCATTGAACATGTCCCCATTCATAAAATTACCGACGATCAAGAGCATTGCCTCGGTGATGAAGTCTTTCTCCTGTCGATTCTGGGATTTGAGGGCGAGAACGGTCCCGAAAAAATCGGCTTGATCAATGCCGATTGAATTAAAAGAGTCGTTACTACTAAACAATACGTAACTGCATGAATAACAAAGAAGTTTGTAAAGTTTCTCCAGGAGTTCAGAGACAATTTGGAGATTTTCAGGAAGCACAGCGGCTGCCAGCAGATCCCTGTGAAAACGTTTTACCATGAATCGCCATTGCGAGCGTTTTTGTTTCGGGATCACATTATTGGGGGCGAAATAATACTGTTTATAGGCATTTTCAATGAATTCTTCTATCTCATAAGAGAGTTCCTCAATATCCGGAATAGATGTTTGTTTCCTTATTCCTTTGCCCTTTTGGAGAAAAGCATCTGGGTTGGCAAGCAACCCGTCGATGTCACATCCATTTTTGATCGCTTTGGGGAGCGATTTGTAGATTTCACTGATAATGAAACACAATTGGTCTTTTGAATATCTACTCAACAAATTACGAACTTCGTTTATGCGCATGCTCAAATTCTCGTTTTGAAATTTTATGTGTTTATTTGATCTGAATTTAAACAGGTGGTATGACTCGCGGCAGGCGCAGGATAAAGGTGCTGCCGACATTGGGCTCGCTTATAATATCAATAGAGCCATGATGAAATTCAGTGATTCTTTTTGCAATCGATAATCCCAATCCGGAACCGCCAGATTGGCGATCGCGTGATTTGTCGACGCGATAAAAACGTTCGAATATCCGGCTTTGATGATAAGGTGTTATGCCGATGCCTTGATCGCGAACGCGAATGATGATTTCATTTTTGTTGGCCTGGGTCGTGATGGAGATGATCGAATCCGTAGGACTGTATTTAATTGCGTTTTCTATCAGGTTGCTTAATGCCTGTTCAAGAAGTTGATGGTTGGCATAAAATGGCGGGTTATCGCCATCGACTTCAAGGGCAATGTGCTTTTCCAGCAGTTTGTCCTGATGCAATGCCGCGGCATGGTTCACAGTGGATAGGAGCGGAATAGTTTGGAAGTGGTGCTGATCGCGCACATCCTCCTGATCGAGGCTGGAGAGATATAACAAATCATCGATGATGGTATTCAATCGCTCGGTGTTGCGTGCCATGATGGTGATGAATTTTTTCGCCTGATCGGTATCCTGATCAAGGCATTCCGGAAGGGATTCAAGCATGCCCTTAAGGGTGGTGATCGGGGTTTTTAATTCATGCGAGACATTGGCGACAAACTCCTGCCGAACCCTTTCGAGTTTCTTGAGTCTGGTAATATCATTGAAAACCAGGAGGAAATCGGGTTGGGATTGATTGGGGAAGGTTAGGGAGACGCCGGACACATGGTAACAGCGGATATCTCCGACTTGAAGTTCAATCTGAATTTCACTTTCCGCATAGTTATTGTGGGCGGCAATGGTATCAAGAAAATTATTCATCGAAGTATGGCGGATGATCTCGAGCAGGGGTTTACCCACCGCGGTCTTCCTCGGATCAATAATCAAAAAGAGTTTGGCGGCCTGATTGATGAGCCGAATTTGACGTTGATGATTAAGCACAACGACACCTTCATGCATACTTGCGAAGATCGTTTTCCATTCATGTGAATATTGTTCCAATTGCAGGCTTTTATCATGTAACACAGCGGCAATGCCATCAAACTCATTTGCCAACTTCGCGAATTCATGGACTCGCAAACGTTTGATATGGCCGCTTGAACCACCCGGTTTCATCGCCTGAACCAGCTTGAACAGAACGGAAATTTCATCTTTAAGTTTACTGTTGAGAATCAACGCGCACAAGAATGATAAACCCATCCAGAGTGTGATAACCAGGATTGTGCCCTGTTGGCATTGGGTTCGCCAGATGAGGTCGGGAATGTGAGGGGCTGAAATTCTCAGGGACAGCTGGTCGTCAAGCACTAAACCAGTGATTTTTTTGATGAAAAGAAAATTTTCCTGTTGCGCTAAAGGATCTTTATCGACGTGAAACCCCGGAGCCTGCAAGGGCTTGTCAAGGCGGTAGCGGGAGCCATGCAGGGAGTCACCCAGAACCTCAAGGGTGGGGGCGATAAGGGTGACACGTTTTTGGGTGGTCATACCCAGATCTAGACAGATTTGCTGATAGTCGTCTGGGGTTGCTAGATTTTCACGGCGGTTTTTAATAATCATCGCGGCCAGATTGGCAGTGGCTTCGAATTCCCGTTGGGCAGCAATTAATTCATAACGCCGATAAACCCGGAAATGGATCAGTGCCGCCAGCAAACCGCCACCAATGGAGAAGAGCATCAACCATTTTACCAACCAGGATATTAAGCGATTTTGGTTCATGAATTATGCGCGAATTTTATAGCCAACTCCATGCACGGTATCGATGACCGAACCAGCGTCACCCAGTTTTTTGCGCAAGCTGGCGATGTGGACATCGACTGTGCGTTCGGTAATAAAAATATCCCCGCCACGGATGGCGGCAATGATTTGTGGTCGGGTGAAAACCCATCCCGGATGACGAATAAGGAAAAGAAGAATATTAAACTCGATGGGGGTCAGTTTAATGGAGTCGGCTCCAACTTTTACCTCATGACGGGCAGGAGCGACCGTCAAATTATTATGGATTATCGTTTCTTCATTCTCCGCTGGAGGTGTTGAAGGGAGCACGCGCCGCCGCAACACTGCATTAACACGGGCGTTGAGAACCCTCAAGCTGAAGGGTTTGGTGATATAATCATCGGCGCCGATTTTTAAACCCACAACTTCATCGGTTTCATCGGTCTTGGCGGTCAGCATGATGATGGGAATGTGGTTGAGTTGCGGATGTTTCTTGAGTTTATAGCAGATCTGACTGCCGTCCATGCCGGGTAACATGAGATCGAGTACGATGATATCGGGAAGTATGCGTTCGCATTCCTTGATCGCGGTGATGCCATCCCGCGCTGTATACACAGCAAATCCCTCCTTGGTGAAACTATAGCTTGCCATCTCCAGGATATCCGGTTCGTCATCGACAATAAGGATCTTGGTCTTGTTCATGAGACGGGGGCGTCGCTTGGTGGGGGCGGGTTTTTCAGGTTATGGCGGACGATCGCGCCGTCACACATATAAATGACATCCTCGGCGATATTGGTCGCATTATCGCCGATACGCTCAAGGCTCCGGGATACAGAGATCAGATACAGCAGAGGTCGGATGCGGGTGGGCGAATTAACGATTTGTTCCTGGATTTCCTCGATGATATCGATATTCAAACGATCCACAATATCGTCATTGATGCGCACCTGTTGAGCTAACTGCCGATCGCTATTGACCAGAGAATCCAGGCTTTGGTGCACCATTTTTCTGACTTCATTAAAGATCAAAGTAAATTTATGGGAAACCTCAATGGGTTCGATATCGGCGATTTTGATGACATATTTGGCGATATTTGCTGCCAGATCAGCAATGCGTTCGAGATCGTTATTCATTTTCAATATGGCGACTACCATACGCAAATCGATGGCTACGGGTTGGTATAACGCCATGATTTTCAAGCAATCTTCTTCCAATTCGACTTCATGATCGTCAATGATTTGATCGAAATCAACGACCTTGCGGGCAATTTCAAGATCCATATTAATCAAGGCTTTATAGGCGTATTCCAAACTGTTTTCGACATCGGCACTGAGAGTTAACAGTTGTTGTTTAAGTTTGGTGATTTCACGTTGGATATGGGTCGTTGAAGGCATGGGGGGAACTCCTGGGGGGATGAATTATGAATTGAGAATTATGAATTATGAAATGAGAATTTAGAATTTGACAGTTTATAACGGTAATCATGATCTGAAATTATAAGCATTGATGGCATTTACCCGAAGCGACCGGTGATATAGTCCTCAGTTTGTTGTTGGCTGGGGTGGCTGAACATCTTTTCGGTCAAATTATATTCAACTAACCGACCCAGATAAAAAAAAGCGGTGCGTTCGGAAATCCGCGATGCCTGTTGCATGTTATGGGTGACAATCACAATGGTATAATCGCGCTTCAAGTCAAATATGGTTTCCTCAATCTTGCTGGTGGCGATGGGATCAAGCGCTGAACACGGCTCGTCCATGAGAATAATCTCAGGTTCATTGGCTATGGCGCGGGCGATACACAAGCGCTGCATTTGACCGCCGGACAATCCCAGAGCGCTTTGATTCAGGCGATCTTTTACCTCATCCCAGAGCGCGGCAGCCCGCAAACTCTTTTCCACTACAATGTCCATTTCAGAGCGTTTGTTGCGTCCGGCAACGCGCAAGCCGAAGACCACGTTTTCATATATCGATTTGGGAAAGGGGTTGGACTTTTGAAAGACCATGCCGACCCGCTTACGTAACGCGATGACGTCAGTATCGGGATGATTAATATTATTCCCATGAATCCTGATTTCGCCCTCATGGCTGATATTATCAATGAGATCATTCATCCGGTTGATTGAACGCAGCAAGGTCGACTTGCCACACCCTGACGGGCCGATAAAGGCGACAATTTCCCGAGTGCCAATGGAGAGATTGATATCGAACAATGCCTGATTGGAGCTGTAATAAAACGCAAAATTATTGATCGCGATTATGGTATTGGGACCAGCCTGAAGGTCTGGCACTGATAGCGGTTGTATGGAATGACGCTGAGCTTCCATGTCATGTTCCTTTTTGAGTGTGTGATTCATCGGTTTATGGGCATAATCAAACGCACCTTGTGGTCCGTGTATTTCATGGGGCTGATTCCATAATAGTAATGCTCATTTGAATTCCTAATATGATCCGGCGCTATATTTCTTGCGCAATCGCTCCCGGATAATAATCGCCGTTAAATTCATGATCACCACCAGGAGAATGAGGAAAAATGTCGTCGCGAAGACCATCGGTATGGCGGCATCGGAATCCGGTGACTGAAAGCCCAGATCATAAATGTGAAATCCGAGATGCATGAATTTTTGTTCCAAATGGAAATAGGGATAGGTTGTGTTCAAAGGCAATGTCGGCGCCAGTTTGACAACTCCTACAAGCATCAAGGGCGCCACCTCTCCCGCGCCTCTGGCCATGGCCAATATGACACCGGTGAGGATGCCTGGCGCCGCTGCCGGCAACACCACTCGCTGAATCGCCTGCCACTTCGACGCGCCACAGGCCAGAGCGCCTTCACGAATGCCGCGTGGTACCGAACGCAAGCCTTCTTCGGTCGCCACGATTACGACCGGGACGGTTAACAACGCCAGGGTAAGTGAAGCCCAGAGGACGCCGCCGGTGCCAAAGGTGGGGGTCGGCAAGGTCGCTGAAAAGAAGGTGTGGTCAATTTTAGCTCCGAGATAATAAATGAAAAAGCCAAGGCCAAAAACACCAAACACAATCGAGGGTACGCCGGCGAGATTATTGATGGCAATGCGAACAATCCGCACCATCATTCCCTGGCGCGCGTATTCAACCAGATAAATCGCCGCCAGCACCCCCAGAGGCGAAACGATCAAACTCATGATAATCGTCATCACAAAGGTTCCGAAGATGGCGGGAAAAATCCCCCCTTCAGTATTGGCTTCGCGCGGGTCTTCACTGACAAACAACCACAGGTTATGGACATAATTTCGACAGCGGTCAATAACCCCCTGGCGATTGGGATAGGTATAAGAAATGATCTTACCCAAAGACAGGGTTCGTTCCTGGCCACTGATCAGACGGTATTTAAGATGATGTTGATCCTGCCTGCTACGCAGTTCACGAGCAGTTGCCGCAAGACTTTCATAACGGGCTTGTAATGACTGTTTTTTTTCCGTGAACATAGCCAGCTTGTCAGCATGATTGCCAGGATCTGATTGTAAGGTTGATTTGGCTTCTTTAATGCGCAATTTTTCCAAGGCATGATTGATTTTGCCGATTTGCTTTTTTTCGATCTGTTTTATGGTCCGGCGGCGTTCGGCGATCTCATCAAGCTGGGATTGAAACAATGGATCGAATTGCGGCGAGCCGAATAAAATTGTTTCCTGACCATTGAGTTTGAGAGCAACGGGATAACCGATGGCGTTTCCATACTCCTCACGGTCAATGCGGATGATATCTTCAGGATAATCAACTCTGGCGATTGCCGCATGATCGATATAGAGATAGGAGAGACCATACACATCCTTGTTGCCGACAAATAAATGCCATTCACGGTTGGCGGCAGTGTCCGTGTCCGACATTACTGCCTTAAGTCCACCCTTTTTTTGTTGTTCCTTCGCCAGTATTCCGCCAATCAATGACGAAGGTGATGATAATGTGGTATCCGTGCCGGCGCGCAGGGTCAACTGCATTACCCTGCCGGGCCAGAAGACGCGCATCCCCTGGTAGAAAATCAGCCCAAGAATCGCGATCACCATTCCCAACCCCAATGTCAAACCCAGTGACGACAACCATACCCAGGCTTCGCCGGTTGGGGGTTTGGGAGAGGAATGTTTATGGGGTTTATTTAAGCTCATTATCATTGCTTTCTGAGGTTACTAAACGGGTATGTGATATCCCTGTAAACACCTTATATGGTTTTGTATTTTTCCCGAAGATGCTGACGCAGCACTTCTGCCAGTGAGTTGACAATGAAGGTAAAGACAAATAATAAAAATGCACCTAAAAACAAAGTTCGATACAACGTGCCGCCATGCGGCGCTTCCGGCAGTTCGACCGCGATGTTGGCGGACAAGGTGCGCATACCGGAAAAGATATTGAAGTCCATGATCGGGGTATTTCCGGTTGCCATCAAAACGATCATGGTTTCACCCACGGCTCGTCCGAGACCGATCATCAGCGCGGAAAATATCCCGGCCGAAGCGGTCGGGATGACAACCCGGAATGCAGTCTGCCAGCGGCTGGCGCCGAGGGCGAGAGCAGCTGATGAGAGAGCCTTGGGGACATTGGCCAGGGCTTCTTCCGAGATCGAAAAAATGATCGGTATGACGGCAAATCCCATGGCAAAACCGACCACTAATGCGTTGCGTTGTTCGAAAGATGCGCCGGTAGTCTGCGTCCACCAATAGCGAAAATCCGCAATTTGCGCCAGAGTAGTGGGATCGGTGGTTATAAATAGGTTTTTTTCGATAAACGGCGCCAGCCAATGCGCTCCATATCCCGTGATGGCGATCACCCCGATCAACAACAGGTATTCTTGGCCAGGTTTGCATAATCGCCGCAGAACTACCGGAAGATATGACCAGAGGACGCCAAACCCAAGTGCCGCGAGCGGCAGGAGAATCATGAGTAGAAAAATCGTTACCAGGTGAGTTTCGACCAAAGGCGCCATCCACAATGCCGCCAGAAAGCCAAGAACAACCGAGGGCAGGGAGGCCATGATTTCCATGGTAGGTTTGATAATGGCACGAATTTTGTAATGGAGGAACTGGGAGGTGTATAAGGCTGCCAACAGTGCGATCGGCATTGCGAATAACATGGCATAAAACGTGCCTTTGAAAGTCCCGACGATCAATGGCATCATGGAGATTTTACTTTCGTAATCATCAGAGGCGCCCGTTGATTGCCAGGCATATTTAGGCGCAGATGCACCTTCATACCAGAGCTTTGAAAAATAGGCTTTGATGCCAGCCTCCGGATAGGGATCATCAAGGCGATAGATGTGAAGATTCGCATCTTCGGCCAGGGCCATGATGCGATTGTATTTTTCATTGATTAACGTGTGATCAATGGGATAATCGATGGATTGTTCCCAGCGAATCGTTTCGGTGGTCGCGTAGCGCAGGCTCAAGGTATTCGCGGTGCTTAAGAGATATCCCTTGTTGCGCAAGCTGATGCTATAATGATAGCGATCACCTGGCAGTGGCGGCAAAGTCTTGACCCAGCCAAAGACGCGGCTGCTCCCCGTTTCCGGGACATAAAGGCTGTAGACGCGATTTTCACCCTGACTGCCAACCAGAACCAGAGATGAACCACCCAGGAGAAAATCAACAAGTTTAATGCGGGGATCATCCTGGTCAATAAAAGGTTGGAATTCCTGCATCAGGGTAGCGGCGCCATTTTCGACGCGAAAATAATAAATTCTTCCATCCCGGGTGGTCACCAACGCGGTGTCAGACTGGGAATTGACCATGACTCGATCAGGAATGCCTTTGATGTGTTCGCTGAGAGAATAACTTTTGTCGGGCAATATTTTTCCCGCGCCCAGCAGCGATTTTTTTTGTTTGAGCGTGGCAACGACAACTTCTGGGGTGCCATTGATCTCCTGAATGGCGATCGCCAGTTGATTGGTGGAATCACCGCCATAATCGATGGCAACGATGGGAAATCCAGGCGCGCCGATTGGATACCAGTTGCCAAAAGTAATTTCCGGTTCGAGGTGGCGTTGGTTGTCATTGTATACTTCTCGGTAATGGACGTCGATGACCTGGAAATTTCCGGTGCTGGCGCCGATCACCAGTTGGTGATGAGAGCGATCATAATTGATGGCGCTGATCTCATCAGATTCCGGTAATTGTTGACTCAGGGAATGGGTTATGCCCGATTGGGGCTGAGCGACTGTGATAAAATGGAGTTGATAATGATCATCAACCACCATGGGCATTTCTCCATCAGGATCGGAATCAAGGAACAAATAGGGACGATTGGGAAGTGTGATGGTGCTGATCGGAGTGACTCGCGCTCCAGTGAATAAGGGAAGTATCTGCCAGAGAATAAAAAAGAAAATGCAACAAACGACTGCGATGATCAGCAAACCGCCGATTTTAATGAAATATGACATGAAGCGATCGACAAAAAGAATCGATGGCGCGACATCATAATTTCTTTTTCCTGGCAGGGCAATTTCGTCTTCATTTTTCATGTGGATAAATGTATGAAGTTTGGGTTTAGGCTCGAATCAGAGGATGAATGAGTTGACGATCAGCGCAATCAAAGTTGAGATTTAGCTTCATTCACAATTTCCAGCGGCAGGGGAAAATAACCATCCTTGATGACAATTTCCTGTCCCTGGCGGGAGAAAATATATTTGAGAAATTCGGCAGTTAATTTATCCAATGGTTGATTGGGCTGCTTATTGACATAAATCAAAAGGAATCGTGCCAATGGGTAATCTCCATTCAAACAATTCACGTAACTAGGGGTGTAATAGCTTCCCATGCTATTTCCCAATGGCACAGTTTTCACCCCTGAAGTCAAATAGCCAATACCTGAATATCCGATCGCTCCGAGTTCGGAGGCAATGCCTTGAACCACCGATGAAGATCCGGGTTGTTCTTTGACCGTGGGTTTGAAATCACCCTTGTTTAATACCAGCTCTTTGAAGAAACCATAGGTTCCTGAAGCGCTGTTACGACCATAGAGGGTGATCGGCAGGTTTTTCATGGCGCCGCCAAGGTTCACGTCCCCCCAGGTGTCCATGTTGTGTCCGCCTTGTTTGTAGGTACTGGAGAAGAAGTTATCCAGATCCTGAAGCGTCAAACCCGAGATCGGATTGTCCTTGTGGACAAAGATTCCGAGGGCGTCAATGGCGACCTTGAACAGAGTCGGTTTATAGCCGAATTTTTTTTCGAATTGGTCGATTTCTGAGGACTTCATTTCCCGGCTCATCGGCCCTAATTGGGCGGTACCTTCAATCAGGGCAGGTGGCGCGGTGGAAGAGCCCTTGCCTTCGATTTGGATTTTGATGTTGGGGTATAATTTATTAAATCCCTCGGACCAGAAGGTCATGAGATTATTCAAAGTATCCGAGCCGATGCTGTTGAGATTGCCGGTAATGCCGGAAACCGTTTGATAGGATTTGATATCTGGATCGAGGTGTACCAGTTGTGCACCCGCGATTCCGGTAATTAAGGTTATGCTGGTAAGCAGTATCATCGTCTTTTTCATAATCCCCTCCTGGTCTTGTTTTATTAAACTATTTTAATCTGCCGGTCATCTAAAACTTATCATCGTGGTTAAAAATCGAGTTGACAACGGAGCGCGAAGATATTGGCGTCACCTTCATTGGCGCCGCGATCATCAAGGTTGGCCAGGATATAATTGGCTGCCAATCGGATATTCGGATTGAGATACCAATTAATTCCCAGGGTAAAATCATCGAGTTCGCCACCGCTGATATTGGCGTCATTAAGATCCAATGAGGAATAGCGCGCTGCCAGTTCCCATGCGCCTGGGCCGCGCTTTTTTCCCGTAGTGAAATTTTGCTTTGGAATAATCCGGTCGAATGTTGCCGTTGACTTCTTATAACGCCGTTTTTCTCCGGTAAGGAAATAAGAACCATAGACATAAAACCCTTTGAAAGTGGCATCTTGGTTTTTCGTGTTGGCGGGCGCGTTGGCATTTGCCATGATATATTCGGATTGTAATGTAGCCGATCCAAAAACGAATGCCCCTTCAACTCCAAACAGCTGCACTTCGTCGGCGGCAAAATTTCCGGTGTCAACAAATTTTTTCGCGCTATGTTGTTCTGGTCTGGCACTAAAACTTTTCAATTTTCCAGAATGGTTCTGAAAGCTGTAGGCAATACCAAGGTGGATAAGATCTTCATCTTCATCAAAATAGGGCAGCGCAGTCAGGCGGGCGGTATAATTGTATTCGCCATCCCCGGAAACGGTATTTTTTTTTTCATCAAAATCACGAAAAATTCCCGTCGCCCAGGTAATCTGTTCATCCAAGGCATTATCGAATATCATTAATCCGAGGTTCCGCCCAGGCACATACGCATTGGGAAGAGAACGTTCAAAGAAGGTCAAATTGCCGGTGCCTGTCAGTTCTTCGAGACTGAATGGTTCCTTAAAATGTCCGAGGCGAATATTGCCTATCAACGGCAGTCCGCTCATCCCCAGGAAAACATCTTTGGTCGTAACGTCCGATCCGGCCAGGTCCACTTGAATTTTGAAATCAAACTGATCATGGATAGTTCCTGAAATCATTGGGCGGATGAGCCGGAATTCGGCGCTGTCGTCGGTGTCGAGATTAGCTTTCTTCAACCCGTTGTCTTCGTTGAAGAAGGCCCAATCGGCTTGCATTTGAACTCCAAGTTTAAGCTTGAATGCGCCATCTCTTGTGTTCAGACGCACCCCTTCTTTCCAATAAACATCCAAGGTATTCTTACTTTCTTGAGCTGCCAATTTCTCTTCCAGTTGTCGTACGCGTTCCTGCAGATCGGGTTCAATCCCACGTGCAGATTGATTGAGTTTAATGCTGAAGATAATAATTAAAGTTAAGAGCAAACGCATAGATATTTTCTTCAATGGATGTGTCACTCCCATATAAAAATTTGGTGAAAGTTAGATAGATAATTTATTTTTCCATCCCAAAATTATCCGTATGGTGTTAAGACGTTGTTAAATTAATGTTAAGTAATTGTTAAGAATTATGATCATCGCGGAATAATAGATACTCCGCGATGATTTGATTCAGGTTATTTAAAGTTGGCTTAATGCTTCATCAATGATATTGGCAGGCATGGGGAAATAACCATCCTTCGCGACGATTTCCTGGCCCGCACGCGAAAGCACGAAGCGGAGAAATTCCGCCGTTAATTTATCCATGGGCTGGTTGGGTTTTTTGTTGACGTAAATGTATAAGAAACGTGCCAGTGGGTAATTACCGTTCAGGCAATTCTCCAGTGTTGCCGCAAAGTACCCAGACTTGTCCGCTCCTAACGGCACGGCCCTGACACCGGAGGTGATATAACCAATGCCGGAATATCCGATCCCGTTTAATTCGGTTCCGATGCTCTGTACCACTGACGATGATCCGGGT
>CAZTTH010000049.1:0-24574 GCA_964615975.1 uncultured Lentisphaerales bacterium
GTCGCATCAAGACCCGGAATGGTTGCCGTCCAAGGCTGACCTGCTCCTGATTGAGTTCCGGTTACGGAATTACTGATTATCGTAGTGCTCGCATTCTTCCATATAAAATCGAACGTTATTTCCGAATCTGGGTCGTCAATATCGGAAGCGCTTACGGTAACATTGTTAATATTCGTCCCCGTTGTGGCTCCTCCTGATATAGAGAAGGCACTGATCACCGGTGGACAGCCTTCCGGAACAGTAGAATTACTCATTGTTCCACTTAGATTTACCCCTCCCGAACGAAATCCTAAACCATTCGTAACGAAAGTAACAGTCCCGGATGAAACCGGCGTAACTTCATATGTCACATTTGCAGGCGGAGCACCAGTATTTTGCCATGTGATACGACCACCACCTTCAGCAGCGACTCCTCCATTTGATACATTGGCTATTGCCCAACCTGTTGGAACTCCTTCATCTATTGCCCATAGTGTTATAGAACCGGAAGAAGTCAGTGTAATGGTGACCGTGAGTATTTTATCTGGTGCATAACAAGACGTTGATTGATTTAATTCTTTAAATTTGAAAGAACGTACACCATTAAAAGATTGCGAAAAAACAGGAATAGCACCCATTAAGATCAAACAACAAATCAATAACAAGTTAATTTTCGTGACTTTCATTTTCATATTTAATAAATTTTGTATCATTTTAAATTAATCCTTTCTAATAAAAATAATGTTTTATCATATCAAATGCACTCGACTTACAGAATCAATGGCATCCCAGTCCAAAGTTAATATTTAATTTTCCATCGGTTCCAACACAATACGCTCCATTAAACCCCAGTTGGAATACATCAGCTACAGGTCCAGCATAATCTAAATATTCAAAAATTGAAATCTTTCCATCTTGATCCGAATCTGCATCATGCAAGACTTGAGTACCCGAACATGGATTAGCAGATTTTGGAGATATTGTCAATCCATCGTAACAGTATGCCCCATTTGGAACTCCCAATTGGAATGCATCAGCAATAGGACCAGCATAATCTAAAAATTCGAACAAGGTTATCCGCTGGTCATGATCGGGATCGGATGGATGAAATATTGGTTGAGGCGATTGTATTGACTTTCCAGGGGTAAACTTAGTAACAACTTCAACTTCATCCGCAGAACTACCCACCATAATCATACCTGAAATAATCTTCTCAATCTTATCATTTATTCCCGAATTACCTCCCTTAAGTCTATATTTTAAACTAAATGTGGAAGGTAAATTCGTGCTATTCCAAGTGAAAATCGCAGTATTTCCATTCACAGTTACACTATTAGGTTGTATACCATCTATAGCTAAACCATTTTTACCAGAACCATTAGGAATAAAATAAAAGTTCATAGCATTATCAGTTGGAGGAAAAATTTCCGTCAATACAATTGTATCATTTGTGACTGCATGGGAAATATTAATCATTACGATTAAACCATCATCATTATCAACAATCTTTTCATGCTCGCGACTAAATGTAACTTGACCAAACAACACTGTCACATTCGCTGATGAAGACGTTGCAGATCCTCCATTTTTGATCGTGTAAGTAAATGTATCAGAAGGTCCTGTAAAACCATTATTGGGAGTGTAAGAAATACGACCATTTACTATTTGAGTAACAGCATTTGCAGAGGTTGGTTGGGTAATGGAATTGATACTAAGTGGATTTGTTGAACCAGTAGTATCGAAATCATTAGATAAAACATCAATAATTACCGGTGAATTAATCGCAGTCGTAGCGACATCATCCTTGGCAACAAGCGGCAATTGATTACCGGGTTTACGAATTACTATATAAACATTTCGAACTTCGTTAATTGTACCTGTAAATGTATACTGATCAACAGATAACATGTTAACGATCATGGCTCCATCGATCAATTGCGCTGAGGAATAACCACTGGTAGTAAATGCAGAAAATTGATTGCCTTGATTTCCTGACCAGTTTATCGAAAGACTTGGTGTATTACCAAATTCTATTTTAAGTATCCAGACTAAGGCATTTTGATTATTTTTAAAATCTTTTATTAAGGGAGTCTCATTGCCAGCAAAAATAACAGAGCTTTTAAAAGTTGCGAAAAGTTGTGGAGGCACTCCCGGAGTATCAAGGTTATCGAGAGAAGGACCTGAAGTTGCTGATGCGTTTACACCTAATGAAAGAGTATATCCCTCAACATTATAAACTGGATCTAAATCTTCTCCAGCAACTTGAAAAGTTACAGTTTGGGCGATCAAAGAATATGCAGAATATACCCATAGAATAATAAATAATCCGAAATACTTATTCATATTTTACTCCCTAATAATTAATATGTTATTAAATATTAAATCGTTAACTAGTAAATTAAATGCTTTAATAAAGCATAGTATTACTAATAAATCTATTGAATTAAATTTTTTACAAATAGATAATTATTCAACACTCGGTGTAAGAGTCGTACATTTATAAATGTAGTGTCCTGATACTCCCAGTTGGAACACATCAGCTACAGGTCCAGCATAATCTAAATATTCAAATATAGAAATCTTTCCATCATGATCCGAATCTGCATCATGTAAGACTTGAGACCCAGAACATGGATTAAAAGTCTTTGGATATAATTTCGATCCATCATAACAATATGATCCACTAGGAACCCCCAATTGAAATGCATCTGCTATTGGACCTACATAATCTAAAAAATCGAATAGATCTATAGCAGAATCATGAGATTTATCTGACGGATGATATTTCAGTGGTTGAAAAGTATTAGTGACAGAATCCCCAATTAAATTCCCATGATGAATCTGTCCAAAGATCGTTTTAACATTGCAATCGCTGTTATTTCCAATCAAAACATACGTTAAAGTAATTGGACTGGATGGCAATAAAGAATTCCAAAAAAAGGTAACTAATTTGCCGTCAATCGTAACCTCAGGTAAATGCGTGCCACTGATATTCTTTCCGCCTGGGCCATTGCCATTGGCTATTTGATAAAATCCGCTGGCGGAAATATCGAAATCATCAAAAAACTCAGTCACGCGCAAGGATTGTCCGGGAAAATCAGTGACATAATGAATTGTCAATGTAACCGCTAATCCACTGCCAGGCGACATCACAGTCGAATGGCTGCGCGTAAAACTCATATTATCGATATAAACTTTTATTTTGGCGGTTGCGCTGCTGATACCATCGGTAACGGTGTAATTAAATTCATCATCTCCGGGATGATCAGAATTAGGAGTATAAACAATTTGCGTTTGATTTTCAGTTAAAAGTAACGACGCATGATCGGTTTGACTGATTAAACCATTGTCAATGGTCAAGATAGCGCCAGACTGAACGTCAAGATCGGTGTCGTTGCTCAAGGGGGAGATGGTCAAGGATTCATTGCTTTTTAATCCGAATACGGCATCATCTGCAGCAATTGTAGGCGCATTTTCCAGTTTAATCAAGACATTGCGGGTGCTTTGGCTTGCAGGCATAAATTTATGGGAGGTTTTGGATTTCAGGTTTATGATCTCATCGCCATCAATCAATTCCGTTTTGAAATATCTGCTGGTTTGAAAGGGATTTGAAGTATCGGCATTTTCCCAATTCAAAGTAATGTCCCGATTGCCGGTACTTTCACCAAAATTTATTTTAATCGTCCATATCCTGGGAGAAGTGAAGGGATTAAAAGGCCTGAAATCCTCCAAAAAAAGATCATTTTCATTGGGAATCAAAAACAATACATTTCCTTTTTGGGGGGTAAGAAAAATTATACCTGGCAATGCTTTATCTTTGTCATCTTTACCATCGATCGCAGTGTTATCCAGGCCGATGATTATCTTCCGATCACCATCAAATACCCCGGTATCCAGATTATCACCTGTAACCTTAAAACCGACTGTAATCGGATTCTGCGCGACACCATCATGGGAAATGATCGTCATGCTTAGGAGGATGAACCCTGCCAATACAATTAAATAGTTATACATGGTTACGTGATGATAGTCATTCAGGAGAAAGTGATGCGCCAAAGTAGCTTAGGGCATTGAATGATTACGAATCAAATGCCATAATCTTACAATATTTATGCTGCTTTTTAGCATGGCAATAAGATATTTGGGAATACCACCTTAAGAAGGAGTCGAACAACTTATTATCAAATTGAATTGAACGATTCAATTCTTCTGGGAAAATTGAACTGTCTGGTTATTCTTCGCCAGGAGGAGGAATAACGGCATCTGGTTGGTTTTGTGGGAGAGGGTTGGTTACGGGCGGAGAGGGCGTGACCGGAGTGCTTGCATCAGGTTTATCCTTTGATATGGGTTTGGCTTCGAGTGAGAGCGGAAGACTTTCGGGTGCGGTGGTTGCTGATTTAGCCGGCAGTTCCTTGCTGCCCACTTCTTTCTTAGGTGGACTTTCAATTAGTGCCGGACTTGATTGTTCATCAATCGCACCGAGGTTCTTGTTCGATATCGAAGAACTCTCAAGAACCGCCAGCACCAGGGTATTGACGAAGAAAAAGATCGCAAGCACCACTGTTGTTTTAGTCAATACATTACCAGCGCTTGAACCAAATACGTCCTCGGTAAATCCCCCGGTTATTGGGCCCAGACCACCTCCTGATTTGCTCCGTTGCATCAGGATGATAATGATCAGGAATAAAGCGCAAACAACCTCAAGAAATGTCAATAATCCAAGAATAAATGGCATCATAATAAGTTAAATCCTTTTTTTATTTTAATAATCAACAGTGATTGTGACCAGATAAACCCGTTCCAGGTCGTGTACCATTAAATTTTAGTTACGAAACCAACACCATACAGCATTTTTTTAGACAAATCCATATTTCCTTGGTTTAAGAATTACTACCCGGTATAATGAGCTCTTTGGTTACCTAAACAGTTGCGGCCTTCTTAATTAACATGGCGAAATCCGCTGCCTTCAAACTAGCCCCGCCGACCAAGGCGCCATCGATATCCGCTTGCGCCATCAGTTCGACCACATTTTCGACCTTGACCGAGCCGCCGTATTGCAAACGAATCTGATTGGCCACAGTCTCATTAAACAGCTCGCAAAGCAACAGCCTGATGGCTTGATGTGCTTCCTGGGCTTGCTCCGGAGTTGCGTTCACACCTGTTCCGATGGCCCAAACCGGCTCGTAAGCGATTATAATTGATGCCATTTCAGAAATTGATATTCCGGTCAAACAGGCCTTTATTTGACGGTTGATTACCGCCATGGTTTCACCGCATTGTCTTTGTTCAAGGGTTTCTCCGACACACATAATCGGGATCAATCCGCCTTTCAATGCCGCATGCAGACGCAAATTTATCTTTTCGTCAGTTTCACCAAATAATTGACGCCTTTCACTGTGTCCGATAATCACATATTCAACCGGAATTTCATTAAGCATGGCGGTTGAGATTTCACCGGTAAATGCGCCCTGCCCTGCCCAATGGACATTCTGCGCGCCGACTTTGATTCGCGAACCTCGAACTGCTTCTACCGCGGTTGACAACGAGGTGTAAGGCGGGCAGAGGAGCACATCAACGTTATCTATTTCATTAATTAATTGTTTCAATTCAGCAATATAGGAACCGGTTTGTAACCCGTTATGATGCATTTTCCAATTCCCGGCAATGATTAAACGACGTTTTTTATTCATGATTACTCCTTGTCATTAAGCGCTGCCACCCCCGGCAATTCCTTACCCTCAAGAAATTCCAAAGACGCACCGCCGCCAGTTGAGACATGGGTCATTTTAGCGTATAACCCGCTGCGTTGTACCGCGCTGACAGAATCGCCGCCGCCGATTACCGTGATCGCATCGGATTCAGCCAAGGCCCGGCATATTGCCATGGTCCCGGTGGCAAATGGCTCCATCTCAAAGCACCCCATGGGCCCATTCCATAGAATCGTTTTTGCCTGGTTGATTGATTGCGAAAACAATGCGATCGTTTGTGGCCCAATATCCACTCCTTCCCACCCGTCCGGGAAATCTCCGGAACATAATTGGGTATTGGCAGTCGCGGAGAAACTATCTGCGATTACATTGTCTATTGGCAATAATATCTTCTTTCCCGTCTGTTTCGCGGTTTCAAGCGTCAGCCTGGCAGTATCAAGCAAATTGTTTTCAACAATGGAATTACCAATCTTTTGTCCCATGGCTTTTTTAAAGGTATAAGCCATGCCGCCACCAATGATCAAGGTATCAACCTTTTTTAAGAGACTGTTCATTAATTCCAATTTTCCTGATATTTTCGCGCCCCCGATAATCGCTATGAATGGACGTTGCGGCATATTCACCGCATTACCCAAAAAGGACAATTCATTTTCCATTAAAAATCCCGCAACCGCGATATTACTATATTTCGTGATCGTCGCGGTTGACGCATGAGCACGATGCGCGGTTCCGAACGCATCATTGACATACACATCACCCAAGGCCGCCAGTTCCTTTGCCATTTGCTCCTGTTTGCCCTTCATAACCTGCTTTGCAGCCTTGATTTCATCATCACTTTTCCCATCCTTTTTGATGCTCCCTTCTTCCGCGTCATGGAAGCGCGTATTTTCCAACAGGATGACATCGCCAGGTTTACCGGCAGCAACAATATTTTTCACCCGGTCACCAATACAATCGGGTGCCATGATCACCTGCCTGCCAAGCAGTTTTTGCAGATGAGCGGCGACCGGCATTAAACTGAATTCCGGCTCGAATCCCTTGCCCTTTGGCCGTCCCAAATGGCTCATGAGTATCAAGCAGGCCGGCGCCGCTAAAATATGATTAATCGAAGGCAGTGCAGCTTGAATGCGGGTATCGTCGGTGATCACACCATTTTCAATCGGAACATTGAAATCGACACGCATAATGACATTTTGGTTGGTTAAATTGACGTCACGAATAGTTTTCTTATTCACGTTAACTGGTGCTCCTAAAATTATAACTGGTTGATTCAAAAATGTATGACTCGAAGTTGACAGCGATAAAAATCAGCCGCGATCGTCCCTGAGCCCGCCATTGTTGAGCTGATAAACCATCATGTCATCCGCTTTGGTCAAGTCAGGATGATCTCATCTCACTGCTTTAATAAATTAAAAAGCCTATATTAATAGCACGATTTTACCTATTGTCTTTTACGCTGAGAAATAATTACCCCGCATTCACCCTCTGATCATAACGTAATCCACTCATGAACACCCCATCTAATTCAGTCGGTTGGTTGGCACTCGTCGCCTCGCCCATAGGCAACCTGGCCGATATTACCTTACGTGCCATTCAAACCCTTGAAGAAGTTGATTTAATCGCCGCCGAGGATACACGGCGAGCGTCCATCCTCTTGAAGCACTACCAGATCGAAAAACCACTTACCAGCTATTACAAGGATAATGAACACAAAAAAACTTCGTATCTGGTCACTTTGGTACAACAAGGGAAAAAAATCGCTTATTTAACCGATGCCGGCACCCCATGTCTCTCTGATCCCGGTCTGCTGTTGATCAGGGAATTACTCGCCGCCGGAATCGAACCGAGGATCATTCCCGGGGTTTCCGCCCTGTCCTATGCCATAACCGCTTGTGCCATGCCTCTATCAACCTTCAATTTTTACGGGTTTCTGCCCCGCAAGAAAGAAAAAAGAAGAAAGACATTAATCTCCTTGATCCAACAAGGACAAACAATATTCATCTATGAATCCCCACATCGTCTAGGGCGGCTGATCCAGGAAATCAATGATTATGTTGGCCCTGACACGGTTATGACCATTATTCGTGAAGCCACAAAATTATATGAAGAACATCTGCGGGGAACTGCCGCTGAAATATTAGGCCGTAATGCGGGCAGAAAATGGAAGGGAGAAATTACGGTTGCCATAGCGCCGATCAAGGGGGATGGAACAATTACAAGGAGCGATGCGAACTAACTTTTTCCACGTCCAGATGACATAAAAGCTTCACGACCTATTCAGGCGAGCCTGCGCTGTTTCACGCGCAGGTTAATTATCAAGCTCTTCTTCTTCATCGTAGTCATCATCGGAACCATCAAACAGGAGGGACCCGGTTATGATTGCCCCACACTCGGGGCAGTTACCCCCTTCATTATCAATGTCTTCCATGCTGACTTCAACTTCACAATACGGACAGGTAATCTTTTCCATATAATTTGTATCTCCTCCAAATGGTTGAAAAAATGGCCGATTAATATCGTTGCTTAACCCGTTAGTCAACCTCGTTTTATGATTTTATTGAAAAATATTTTTTCTTATCCTTTCAATGACAGGAGAAATTCTGCATTCATCGAGGTTTCCTTGAGTTTTTTCAACATCAATTCTATCGATTCCGCTGGTTGCACATCGTTGAGGTATCGGCGAAGATGCCAAATCCGCTCCAATTCATCCGGATGCAGAAGCAGTTCTTCCTTGCGAGTGCCTGATTTCCCAATATTGATGGCAGGAAATACACGCCGATCCACCAAGTATCTATCGAGGTGCAATTCCATGTTGCCAGTGCCTTTAAATTCTTCGAATATGACTTCATCCATGCGGCTGCCAGTATCTACCAGCGCGGTGGCAAGTACGGTCAGGCTGCCGCCTTCTTCCGTATTTCTAGCAGAGCCAAAAATCCGCTTGGGTTTATGCAAGGCATTGGCGTCGACACCTCCAGTGAGTATCCGACCGCTATGAGGTTCTATGGTATTGTAAGCACGTGCCAGTCGGGTAATGCTGTCAAGGAGGATCACCACATCCTTTCCATGTTCGACCAAACGTCGCGCTTTTTCAATCACCATTTCCGCTACCTGAACATGGCGTTGCGGGGGTTCATCAAAGGTAGAACTAATGACTTCCGCCTTAACCGACCGCTCCATGTCTGTCACTTCTTCTGGTCGCTCATCGATCAATAACACGATAAGTATTACCTCTGGATTATTTACGGTAATGCTTTTGCCGATTTTCTGTAACAAAACGGTTTTCCCCGTGCGGGGCGGAGCCACGATCAAACCTCGTTGGCCTTTGCCTATGGGAGTGACCAGGTCAACGATGCGCATTGCAGCTTCTTCTTTCCCGCGCTCCAGCACCAAGCGTTCCTTGGGAAAAAGCGGGGTGAGATTTTCAAAGGGTATTTTTTCTTTCTTCAACTCGGGCGATTCGTTATTAATCGCTTCGACCTTGAGCATGGCAAAAAAGCGTTCCTTATCACGTGGGGATCGGATTTGACCGGTAACAGAATCCCCCTTGCGTAAAGAAAATCGGCGGATTTGGGAAGGACTCAGATAAATATCCTCAGGACAGGGCAGATAGCTGTATCGGGGTGAACGCAAAAAGCCAAATCCGTCTCCCAGAATTTCCAACACACCACCGCCATATAACATGCCATTTTTTTCCGCATTGGCTTTTAATATTTCATAGACGAGATTCTGCTTGCTGATGGCGCCAACCGATTCGATGCCCATGGCAATCGCCATATGAGAAAGTTCGGTCATGGATTTTTCCTGTAATTCAATCAGATTGAGGCTAGGCGCCAAGGGGTCACGGGGAAGATTCTCTTCCTGGTTATCCTGATCTACTGAATTTCGCGAAAATTTGTTGTTCCTGCCATCCTTGCGATTGCCATAGCGTTGATTGGATTTATCATTGCGATGCTGCTGATTGAATTTCCCGTCCTTCTTGCCCCCCTTGTTATTGTTTCCCCGATCATCGTTATTGTTATGATCGTACTGATTACGGTTTTTAGTGTTTTCCGAATATATGGTATCGAGAAATTCCGTGTCCGTATCACGCGAAGGTTCTGAGCGCTGATGCACTTCTAGATCATGTTTATTAGTCTGGTAGATGGAATCTGATTGATTTTCGTTCATAATATTTTGTTTTTTTTATGGGTATTGTGTTGATGCATATAGAAATAATTAATATGCGAGGTGCTGCGATAAAGAGATGGATTGCCAATTTGATATCCGGTTCTACACCAGGATATGTGGTTAATAAATTCAGGAAAACGGCTCTGGTGGCGATTCTGATACCATGCCGATAGATTGATTGAATGAATAATGATTCAGGGGTGATATTAGTCAGAAACAAGCAGGTAATTTTCTGACGATTTTCTAATGAAAAATGATAATCAATGTGGAGATTATTATACTAAAACAACAAACCAATCCTTCATACAGCTGGTAAATTTCGATATGCCCCCTGCGACATACCGGCTATCCATATAAATAATTGGGCTTGAAACAACGAAGTAATCTGGCGCTGGATTCGATGCAGAATTAAACTGGTAGAAGATACCAAATTTTGAGTAATGCCAGCTAAACTATCCAGTTCAATTTCAAATTCAAGCTTTATTTGGATTTTTTTTTGCATCAGCTAATTTCTACCCGGGCCATACTGGGTGATCCATTCAATGCCTGGCTCAATTCTGGCCGGTATGCGATAATGCAACGTGATAATCTTGTAATGCCCTGACATTGAGGCGATCGATGGATTTCCATGCCTGCAATCCCGCAATCGCGGCTTGCAGACCACTGATGGTGGTGGTAATTGGAATGCCATGTCGTATCGCCGCGCCACGCATCTTGATTTCATCCAATCGCGGTATGACCTCACCGGCTGGCGTGTTGATGATCCATTTGACATTTTTTTCTTCAATCATGTCGAGAATATTAGGATGACCTTCCGAAATCTTGAAGAGTGCCTGACAACGAATCTGATGCTCATGCAATACCGTGCTCGTTCCCTGGGTGGCATAAATGGTATATCCCATTTCCGCCAACTGTTTACCCATTGCGACGATTCTTTCCTTATCTTCATCCCGTACACTGAGGAAAATGTTGCCATTTGCTGGAATGCTGTTTCCAGCAGCCATTTGACTCTTTAAATAACTGATTCCCAATGAAGGATCAATCCCCATGACTTCTCCGGTCGAACGCATTTCAGGGGTAAGGGTAATATCATTATTGGGAAAACGAATAAACGGAAAAACCGCTTCCTTGACTGAATAATGGGTGGGAATTATTTCCTCGATAAAGCCTAGTTCCGCCAATTTCTTTCCCACCATCACCTGGGCTGCCAACTTGGCCAGGGGAACACCAATGGCCTTACTCACAAAGGGAATGGTTCGAGAAGCGCGAGGATTGACCTCTAAAATGTAGACTTCCTCTTTTTTTACCGCGAATTGCGCGTTCATCAATCCGATCACATTCAATGCCCGGGCCAGGGCATGACAGTTTTTCCGGATTTGATTCTTTACATTTTCGCTGAATGTCGGAGCCGGAATGATACAGGCGCTATCACCAGAATGGATACCAGCCAATTCGACATGCTCCATGATGGCGCCAATGACAATGGTCTCGCCATCGGAGATACAATCCACATCGACTTCAAGGGCATCCTCCAAATATTTATCGATCAATACCGGCTTGTCCTCGGAGATCAACACCGCGTCCACCATATATTTCTCCAGCATCACATCATTGTAGACTATGGCCATGGCCCGTCCACCAAGGACATACGATGGTCTTACCATGACCGGATATCCTATCTGGTTGGCGACCTGCAATGCTTCATCCACGGTAATGCTGGTGCCGCTTTGAGGTTGCCGGATCCCCAGCCGGGTCACCAGCTCCTGAAAGTATTTACGATCTTCAACCGCTTCGATGCTATCCGGTTTGGTACCGAGAATATGGACGCCATTAGCCTCCAGATCCTTGGCCAGGTTCAATGGAGTTTGACCGCCAAATTGCACAATCGCGCCATAACATTTTTCATGATGATAGATATGGAGTACATCCTCCAGGGTCAGGGGTTCAAAATAAAGCTTGTCGCTGGTGTCATAATCAGTGCTCACGGTCTCGGGATTACTATTTACCATAATCGAAATGAAGCCTGCATCGCGCAATGCGAATGACGCATGCACGCAACAATAATCGAATTCGATACCCTGTCCGATTCGATTGGGTCCCCCCCCCAGGATCATCACCTTTTTCCGGCCGTCATCAAGATCAGGTCTGGACTCATCCATTTCGCTGTAATTCGAATAATAATAAGGGGTATAGGCAATGAATTCCGCAGCACAGGTATCGACCAAATTATAGACCGGCTTGATACCCAATTCCAATCGGCATTTTCGCACCTGATCTTCTTTTGCCTGGATCAGATGCGCCACCTGACGATCGGAATAACCAAACTTTTTCGCCTGTAAAAAGAGCGCATGATCCTGGGATAATTGAGACAGTGACCCGGTCGCCTGAATCTCATTTTCAAAATACGAAAGTTCTTCGAAATGGTTAAGAAACCAACGATCGATCTTGGTCAAATTATTCATTTTCGCCACACTCCATCCCCGTCTAAATCCCGCGCGGATTGCAAACATTCGCTTGGAATTGGGTTTGGCAAGCAACGCCTCCAAATCCGCATCGTTCAAAGTCTCGAAATATTTATCTTTGCCATCAGCCCCAAACCCATGGCGCCCGATCTCCAATGATCGCAACGCTTTTTGAAACGATTCCTTGAACGTACGCGCGATGCACATGGTTTCGCCGACTGAGCGCATTTCCGTACCCAGCAAATCCTGAGTATGAGGAAATTTTTCGAAAGTAAAACGTGGAATTTTAGTGACGACATAATCGATGGTGGGCTCAAATGATGCTGGCGTCTCACGGGTAATATCATTGCATATCTCGTCCAGCGTGTAACCAACCGCCAGTTTTGCGGCGATCTTGGCAATGGGAAAACCGGTGGCTTTGGATGCCAGTGCGCTGGAACGGGAGACACGTGGATTCATTTCGATGACGACCATCCGGCCATTATCCGGATTCAGTGCAAATTGCACGTTCGAACCGCCGGTTTCGACCCCAATCTCGCGCATGACCGCCAGTGCGGCATTGCGCATTCGCTGATATTCACGATCGGTCAGGGTTTGCACCGGCGCTACGGTTATGCTGTCGCCGGTATGAACTCCCATGGGATCAATATTTTCAATTGAACAAACGACAATCACATTGTCTTTGCGGTCACGCATGACCTCCAATTCGAATTCCTTCCATCCAATGATTGACTCCTCAATCAAAACTTCGGAGATCGGACTGCATCGCAACCCCAAGGTAACAATCTCGATGAACTGCGCTTCGTTGTACGCGATCCCTCCCCCGGTGCCGCCCATGGTAAAACCCGGTCGAATCACCAGGGGATAATTTCCCAGGGATTCCGCCGCTTTTTTCGCTTCCTCCAGAGTATGAACTGAAACACTTTGGGGTACTTCCAAACCGATCTTCACCATGGCTTGCTTGAATAATTGCCGGTCCTCGGCTTTTTCGATGGCAGGCGCATGGGCGCCGATCATCTCAATCTGATATTGATCGAGTAATCCTTTCTGATGCAACGCCATCGCCAGGTTCAGCGCTGTCTGACCACCCAGGGTCGGCAATAGAGCATCCGGACGTTCATGGCGGATGATTTCATGTAAAATATCCACATTCAAAGGTTCAATGTAAGTGCGATCGGCAAATTCGGGATCGGTCATGATGGTGGCGGGATTGCTGTTGACGAGTATGATCTGATACCCTTCCTCCCTGAGCGCCTTGCAGGCTTGGGTTCCAGAATAATCAAATTCACAAGCTTGACCGATGATGATCGGGCCTGAACCAATCAATAATATCCGGTGGATGTCTGTTCGTTTCGGCATGACTTTTATACGCTAAGATCTGGAGTTAAGTTAGTGATAAGACGGTCTATTTGATTCTCTACTACCGGCGGATCGGTGTTCAACCATAAAATAAATCGCAGTAGTGTATTCGGAATTGAAGGATTTAAAACCTGAACCTGGAGATTATTTTGCGCTGCGTTTACAAGCCAATGTGGGCTCGACTGGATATTTTCCGGTAAAACAGGCGTTACAATAATGAGCGGCAGGTGATGCCCTGACACAAGACAACATTCCTTCCATGGATAGATACGAGAGGCTATCCACATTGATTAATTTGGCAATCTCATCGATCGTATACTGATTGGCGATGAGCTCACCCTTGCTGGGAAAATCGATGCCGTAATAACAAGGACTTATATGCGGTGGGCAACTTACTCGCATGTGAACTTCACGGGCACCGCACTTGCGCATGGTCTTAACCCGTTCCCTGCTGGTATTGCCGCGCACGATACTGTCTTCGATCAGGCAAACCCGCTTACCCTCGATCGCGGATCTGATGGGATTGAGCTTCACCTGCACTGAAGATACTCGGTCATTATGATTGGGACGGATGAATGTGCGTCCCACATAATGATTTCGCATGATTCCCATATCGAAAAGAATACCGGATGCTTCTGAATATCCGAGAGCGGCATAAACACCGCCATCAGGAACGGGCATGATGACATCCGCTTCCACGGGCGCTTCCTTGGCAAGCTGGGCGCCGAAACGCCTGCGAATATCGTATACACACTCCCCAAAAATCTTACTGTCCGGACGGGCAAAATAAATTAGTTCAAAGATGCAATGGGCCCGGCGATTGGATGGCGCAATGGTATAACTGGTAATATTCCCCTCAAGTGACACGACAATCATTTCACCTGGATTGACATCCCGGAGGTATTCTGCGCCAATCAAATCGAAAGCGCAGGTTTCGGATGAGAAGATCACCGCATCACCTAATTTACCCATTGCCAGGGGACGAAATCCCAATGGATCACGCGCCGCCATCAATCCCTGTTCACACATCGCAACGATCGAATAGGCGCCTTCCGCCTGCTGAAATGCTTGTTTCAACGCCTCCCAGGGAAGTTCACCCCGCTGATGAAACCGTGCTGCCAGGTGCAGCAGTACTTCAGTATCCGTATTGCCTTGGAGTATCGCCCCCTCGGATTTCAGTCGGTTGCGCAAAACGCCGCCGTTAGAAATATTGCCGTTATGGGCAATCGCCAATTGCCAATCATCAAACTCAACCGCAATCGGTTGTGCATTCACCAACGCGGACGACCCCGCAGTGCTGTAACGGACATGACCAATTGCCATGGTGTTGGGTGCGGTTTGCCATTCCTTGGGCAATTCACGAAAGACATCGGCGACCAAACCCATTCCCTTATGGAGTTCGCATTTGCCATCAATTAACACGAATATCCCGGCGCTTTCCTGGCCGCGATGCTGCAGGGAGTACAAACCCAGACGCGCGAAATGGGCTGCCTGCGCATGATTGACAATGCCAAAAACACCACAATGGTCTTTAGGTTTGTCGGTTGAATTTCCCACTTGCATTTAATTATTGCCAGACATGATCTGAAGGAATTTTTTTATCATTGGGTTACAACAACTCTGCGATTTGGACTGCGTTCAATGCCGCTCCTTTTAATAGCTGATCACCACACACGAAAAGGGCCAGCCCCCGATCACAACTGTAATCCTCACGGATGCGCCCCACGGCGATATTATAATTGCCAGACACTTCGATGGGCATCGGGAAATGATTCTTCTTCGGGTTGTCAATCAAACTTATGCCCGGAGCTTTTTTAAAAGCCGCACGCGCCTCCTTGACGCTGATTTTTCGTTCCGTCTCGATCGTAACGGATTCCGAATGAGCACGAAATACCGGCACCCGGATTGTGGTGATACCGATTTTTATCTCTTGATCATGCATGATCTTGCGGGTTTCGTTGATGACCTTCATTTCTTCCTCACAATAGCCGTTTTCACCAACCGCGCTGTTATGACTGAATAAATTGAAAGCTATCTGATGCGGAAACACCCGTGGTTTGATCTTTTTTCCATTCAAAAAATCCGCGGATTGGAGATATAATTCCTCCATGGCTTTTGCTCCAGCGCCACTGGCGCTTTGGTAGGTGCTGACAATAACTCTTACGATCCGTGACAAATCATAAAGGGGTTTCAGCGCCACCACTAAAATTATGGAGGTGCAATTGGGATTGGCAATAATCCCCTGATGCTTCTTGATATCTTCGGGGTTTACTTCCGGGACCACCAATGGCGTTTTTGTATCCATACGAAACGCGCTCGAATTATCGATCACTACAGCGCCATCATTCACTGCTGCTTTAGCGAATTCCAGTGAGCGGCTGCCGCCCGCGCTGAACAAGGCAATATCAACACCCTTGAATGAATTTTTTCCCAATACTTCAATGGGAATATTTTCCCCCTTGAATTCAAGACTTTTTCCGAGTGAATTTTCAGAAGCCAAGAGGCGCAAATTTTTAACTGGAAAATTCCGATTTTCCAATGTTTCTATCAATTCCTGACCGACCGCTCCCGTAGCTCCCGCTATCGCCACATTATAACTTCTACTCATAATGACCTTACCGCTTCCTGATTATATTCTTGTTATATTTAGGTTTAACGCACATATAATTTCTAATCTCACTTAAAGAAGCGCCAGCACCCGCTTCCCGATCTCCTGAGTTCCCAAGCCAGCGATATCCTTATTCACTACCGCCATTACAGCTTTTTCCAATTCATCCGCAGCGATTTTTTCTCCGAAAAAATCCAGCATCATTTTTATTGTCAATATGGTGGCGATCGGATTGGCCAGATTTTTACCGGCAATATCCGGAGCGGAACCATGGATCGGTTCAAACATCGATGCGCCGGTCCGTTTGGGATTGATGTTGCCACTGGCCGCCAAACCGATGCCTCCTTGAGTCGCCGCCCCCAGATCAGTCAGGATATCTCCAAACATATTGGTGGTAACCATGACATCAAAGCGGCGGGGATCATTTACCATAAAAATACATGCCGCGTCCACATGATAGTATTCCCGTTTAACGCCGGGAAAATCACGGTCACCCATTTCATTAAACACCCGCAGCCACAAGTCAAAAACATACGTTAACACATTCGATTTCCCAATCAATGCCAGGGTTTTTCGCGGTCTGGTCGCAGCCAACTCGAAGGCATAGCGCAAGCATCGTTCCACCTGAGTATAACTATATACCATTGTTTGCATGGCAACTTCATCAACAGTCCCGGCCATACTGGCGCCGCCAACCCCGGTATATAGTCCACCAGTATTCTCGCGAACTACGACATAATCGATGTCCTGCGCAGTTTTCCCCAACAACGGCGAGGTAATCCCGGGATATAATTTCACCGGACGGAGATTGATGTACAGATCCAATGCGAAACGCAGTTTCAACAATATCCCTTTTTCCAAAATCCCTGGTTTCACCTGAGGTGCGCCAACCGCACCCAGTAAAATCGCATTATACTCCGATAATTCTGCTAAAGTTTGATCCGAAAGAGTTTCTCCAGTAGCAAGATAATGTGCCGCGCCCAGAGGAAAAGACTTGATTTGCAGATCAAAGGCATATTTCTCTGCCTGTCTGTTCAGACAATTTACTCCATGTTCAATTACTTCCGGACCGATGCCATCACCAGGTATTAATGCGATACGATAATTATTTTTTGCCATGAAATTCTCCCTCTAAAAAACGACGTCACCATAAATACTACGGTTACGGGTGAATAGTTTATGATTTTTTAATCGGATGTAACGATTGTCATTTGTTTCATCCGTTCGATTGCAATTATGATCCGGCCAACCGGGTCAGCATGAAATGGTACAGGCAGACTATTTGCTTCTTCAACAACATTTAGGTATCAATCGGCAGAATAACCTAACCATTTGACTCTGCGCATACTAAACACCATTAGGTTTTATAAACATAGATTGCTCAAATTTCAGCCTGATTGGAACGCCTACAATCGAAAATTCGACTGCGTGCAGTCTAAAGTTAACGATTCACTTAAATGATTTTTCACATCAGCAATATTGGCGTTTTTCATGACTAGTTATGTTAGGCCATAAAGCTGGCCGAATCAATATGAACTTCAACACCTGAAGATACGGCAATCCCAACCCAATCACTCTCATTCTCAAATCTCAATACACTGCAATTGTGCCTACTTTCTGTTTGTGACATTCATTGAAGTCTCTGTCAAAATTGAATGACACCTGAAAATCACAACTTATCATGAAGGTATGGAGAAAGTGGATAGTATAAATTCAAATTTCTGAAATGCCTGATCAAACTGAATTTTTTAGGCAAATGAATAGAACAGACCACTTGCATTTCGGGTATCTCAAAATATATAGTGTCATCGCTTTTCCAATCGTTGGAATCAATTCATTACCCTTTTTGGGGGCGAACAGGATTCGACTGGGTAGGTTATGCTCTGGTGGCATGCCGAGGATGATCGTGGGCCTCGTTAATCATCGGTCAAAACATAAACGCGAACGATCAATTCGCCCTCGCTGCTTAATTAGTCAGCGACGTCTTCGCTCTGACGCCTGATACGAGATGAAGACGACTACATCAGGATAGTTTGTCATTCGGGTTCCCGGAAAGACAAATAAAAATCAACAGGGAAATTGTCCTGACACTGGCCCTGACTGCCGGCAGGTGAAGGGATGAAAAAAATAAAGGCAGGCTAAGCATGTAGAAGCCTTGGTTAGATTTATTCAGGACGGGGGTTCGATTCCCCCCGCCTCCACCATAACTTTTATGACCAAGCTGTGAATCGGCGTCCCGTGGTTGGGGATCAGCCTGATGGTAAACAAAAATATCAACCAGCCGCATTCGGTTCACTAAATTTTAATTTCCGGTTGGTATTCAACTTACTTGAGTACATAGTGGGTCAATTGTTATTTTTTTATATCCCGCACATTTACCGATCGTTTGAGAATATTGAGTACGTCTGAATTTAGAGTTCCATCCATCTTTTATCCTACCTTTTTATTGACTTCCTATTTAATGATCTACCTGGCATCCATCGTGGAACCCCATGTGTTCACGATACTTGATAACTCAGTACCACGAGATTTTTTACCTAACAAAGATTTTTATTCCGACACATGTCTTCGATGGTGTCGGGATATTAACAGACTCATATTATCGGCTATGTAATATGAGAACTGAAATTTAACATCATAGCAAAAATCATAAGAGGAAATTATGAATATATACGTTGGAAACCTGTCGTATGAAGCGACTGAAAATGACTTGAGAACTGCATTCGAAGCCTATGGACAAATCCAGTCCGCGACCATCATCAAGGACAAATACACCGGCGATTCAAAGGGATTTGGATTCGTTGAAATGCCTTCGCAACAAGAAGCTCAGGCGGCGATTGACGGCTTGAATGAAAAAGAGCTGAAGGGCAGAACCATTACCGTGAATGAAGCTCGCCCACGGACCGAAAATCGTGGCGGTGGCGGCGGATTTGGCGGTGGCGGCGGCGGATTTGGCGGCGGCGGCGGACGCGGTGGTTCCGGTGGCGGACGCGGTGGTTCCAGTGGCGGACGCGAAGGTCGCCGTTATTAATTCTGGAATGGGGTGCGGCACAATTTGACACTGAATGGCGAATACGCCATAAAATTCATTTTTTACCCGAGTTGGCTAATATCATGCCATGACAGTTTATGTCATTGGCATGATATTAACTCCATCAAAGGGAACGTCAGTAATATGGTTGCATAAATATACAACCCGAAAAAAATGAAGATTTGTTAACTTAGCAGCCCCTCAGTTTGGGAAATGAAAATGGACTTGAAAGAGTCCTTGGGAGCAGTCGGCATCGATGACCTTGCAACTATAACCAGTCAGGATCAGCTTACAGCGTAATCACTTGAATCTGCATTCGTCGAAATCGATCTCAGAGTTAATGGTTCTGAATCCTTAAACGGCCAGTGATGATATCAGGGATGTGATGAGACGAAAATTGCTGTTGATTCTGAAGTTGCCCCGCCGATAATGCGGTGCGGTTCAAAGCATAGTCATTAATCGTAAAAACGAATAGGATTACTTCGTTTCGCTGTTCAGTATATTCATCTTGAATCCAGCGATATTAGGTCTCGGTTGATTTGATGATTGTACTTGAGGAGGATGTCTCCCCTTAGTTTCCCCTTTAATTTTATCACGATACATCCCATCATGGTTCACATAAACCAGTTGATAATGTTCGCTTTTTTCTACTTCCTGGGCATTGGGTTTCGTACCGCGCACCACCAGATCTAAATGATGAAGATCGTGGTGCATGGCCATCTCCATGATATCTCAGTTCGCGACACGAACTTATCTCCAATGCCAGGGGCGAAATATTACCTGGATTAGCTCAATTAAATCTCCGAATTGGTTATTGCCTGCACTCTCTGCTACTTACCGTCCTGAGCAACGAACAAGAGTGCCTGATGCCTGACACGCTAACAACAACTAAAATCCGGGAATGAGAACGGAAAGCCAACGCATCCAAGTTCCCATTATAAATCAAAGAATCGTTGGCATCACAATTAACCATACCTCAGGACCAATGGACGAATTCCATTGAATGACTCATTGGCAAATGAAGAGAGATTCTCGCTTGCCAACAACTAATTCATTATACAAAATCAACTGATCATTCAGCGACAGATTTTAATCACTAACTTAGGAAATTTACATGTACGAATATCAACAAAATCAATCGTTAACACAACTCGAAAACAATTCCATAAAAGACTTTAACCATTCATATTCCAGAGATACCCCCGGTGACAACCAACTGCTTCACCATGACACGACGGAAAAAAATCACCAATGCGTCTTTACTGCCTTGATACCGGAACTGCGAAAAGCAATCGCCGACAGTGGTTATGTGACGCCAACCCCGATACAGGCGCAAGCCATTCCACACCTGCTGGCAGGTCGGGATTTATTAGGCTGTGCTCAGACTGGAACGGGGAAAACAGCCGCGTTCATGCTGCCCATTCTCCACTCACTTGCACAAAACAAGCGCAAGTCCAATCCCGGACACCCCCGCGTTCTGGTGCTGGCGCCGACCCGGGAACTAGCCGTACAAATTGGTCATAGTGTCACCACCTATGGTCGCTATCTGCGCGCCCCCCATGCGGTGATTTATGGTGGCGTCAGCCAGTTGCCGCAAGTCTCCAGGTTAAGTCGCAGCCTAGATATCATTATCGCGACCCCAGGCCGTCTTCTCGACCTCATCCAGCAAGGTTATATAAACCTGAACAGCATCGAAGTATTCGTTCTTGATGAAGCTGATCGTATGCTCGACATGGGGTTTATTCCTGACCTCCGCAGGATCATCTCCCGCTTGCCAACTAACCGCCAGTCTCTTTTCTTTTCCGCAACCATGTCATCCGAGGTTATATCCTTTGCAAAAACATTGGTGCGTGACGCGGTGCGGATCTCCATAACACCGGAACAACCTGCGGTTGAGCGAATTGAACAAAAGGTTTATTTCGTCGACAAACAATCAAAGGGAACGCTGCTGACAACACTGCTGGGTGATTCCCGATTGGACAAGGTAATTGTTTTTACCAGGATGAAGCACGCGGCCAACAAGGTCACCGAAAAACTCAGGGCAGCCGGAGTCAGCGCGGTTGCCATCCATGGCAATAAAAGTCAGGGCGCGCGAACCCAGGCGCTGGCCAGCTTCAAATCAGGTGAAGTGCGGATATTGGTGGCAACCGACATTGCGGCCCGTGGTCTTGACATCGACAGTATTTCGCATGTCATCAACTACGATCTGCCCAATGAGCCTGAAACTTACATTCACCGCATTGGCCGCACAGCTCGGGCGGGATCGGAAGGAATCGCCTTCTCCTTCTGCACCGCCGAGGATCGTGATTTCCTGAGTCAAATCGAGCGCCTGCTCGGCAAACCGGTACCAGCCGACACCGACCATGCCTATCATTGCGAATCCGCAAGTACCGCTGTCGGGACCAGCAAGCGTCCGGGGACGAAATCAAGACCAAAATCCGGTCATTGGCCGGCACGATCACCACGGCGGGGACTCTTCAGCTCCCATCGCAGTTGATCCCTCTATTCACCTCGGCGTGAATGAAATCAGCAGAGGTTCAATAAATTGTGCCGGACTGGTCTTAAATCCGCTTGTCCAAGGATTCCCACGCACTTCTCTGCAGTTCCGGATCATGACAAATGGTCACCAGATCGACACCTGCACCTAATGCCAAGCGGGTTGCTGCGCCGATGCCATAGTGATTCAGGATGGCTTTCATCACCAAATCATCGGTTAAAATCAATCCGCTAAAACCCAATTCTTGTCGCAATAAATGATCGACGATGACGGCGGAACAGGAGGCTGGATTAAGCTTATCCCATACGGGATAAAACGCGTGCGACACCAACACAGCATCCACCGCAACATGCGCGATTATCCTTCTGAATGGGATCAGATATCTTTCTAATTCCAGTGCTGATGCCGTGATTGTCGTACTGCTTTCATGGGTATCATGCCGGCCTGCTCCAAGCCCGGGAAAATGCTTGATCGCGCATTGGATGCCCGCATCATGCATCCCATCAATAAAGGCGATGCCCATCGCGATCACCAACTCCGGATCACTGCCATAACATCGATCCGCCAGACTGGGATGCGATTCCAGTGTCGCCATGTCGATCACCGGCGCCAGATTCATGGTGATGCCCCACTCGCGCAATCTGCCGCCGACTTCACGGCATCGTTCGTATAATCGTTTGGGATTCCCTTCCTGACCCCATACCCGCGCAGCCGGCAATTCCGGCAAACCGGAATTGAACCGCACTACCCTGCCCCCTTCATGATCAACCACGATCAGCAGTTCATCTCCCAGCAATCTTTTTAAGGCCGCGGTCAATCGCTTCAATTGTTCCGGAGTCTCAAAATTGCGCGCGAAAAGGATGACCCCACGCGGATTGATCGATGACAGGTGAGCCGCGACATCATCGCTTAACGCCAATCCGGAAAAGCCGATTAAAAGTGGGGATTTCATTGGGCTGGACAATATACCTTTTATCGTCTGATTTTCGAAAATTGATTCTTACTTCTATAAGTGCGAAACACAGTTTCCCGGCAATAATTTCAGGTAAAATAATAATTTACCGCGGATAGCACGGATGTTCGCGGATTCTTCCAACAAAAGATGACGTTCTGCTACTCAAAAATAAAATTCTGACTGTCCTCAGATAGCTTCGGAGGACAAACTTTGTGAGGGATACAATTCTCACCGGTGAATATTGCCATTGGGCGAATCGGTCAGGGACAAGCATAGTTTGCCCCTGACCGATTCGCCCGATGGTGTGTACTTTAACGGAAGTAGGCATTACCCTCACATGGGGATTCAATTCATCCGCGTTAATCCGTGTAATCCGCAGTTATACTACTGGTTAGTCGGTTAATTTATCTTAGGGAGATCGTTGAAAAACCACAGATTTCTCATAGATTGCATCAATAAGTCTGCTGGTTGAATTTAGTGTGGTAGCATCCACTTGTTAATATCCCTTATCTAAAAGTAATCCTATATGCCGATACTGAAATTGACTGACCATGATGAAGCGCGGGAGCGGCGCTTTGAATTAGATTATCTCATGTCCTTAACCACTCAGCAACGCTTCCAATTGATGCTGGATAAATCAAATGAAATAAAACAGACTTTATTGCGCCATGGACACCGAAAACCTTTTGAAATTATTAAGAGAGAAAGGGGTTGAATTTGTTATAATTGGTGCCACCGCGTTTCCTCTTCATGGTTATGCACGAGCAACGCTAGACATCGATATTTTTATCCGCCCCGAGCGCCGCAATGCTGAACTTACATGGCAAGCGCTGAGAGAATTTGGTTATGATCTAACCGATGTATCCATTGATGAGTTATTGGTAAAAAAACTATTGATCAGACAGTATATCGTCGAAACCGATATCCATCCTTTCGTGAAAGGCACGACATTTGAGAAAGTCTGGGACAGGAAAGTTGAAGCGCCTTATGGCAATACCAAGGTGTATTACGCCAGCTTGGAGGATTTGATTGAAATGAAACGAGCTGCTGGACGACCAAAAGATCTGGAAGATTTAAAGTTCCTGGAAGAGATAAAAAAGAAAGCCGTCACACATGCCAATAACTCAACATAAAATCTGGGTAAACAAAGCGTCTTCATTCAGCGAGGCAGAAGCTTTTGACGATCGCTATTATCACAAGATGACTCCTGCAGAACGCTTGGACATCGCACAATATCTGCGGGAAATTCATAAACAAAATCTACCAGCAACTAATGATGAGAATCGAGCCAGACTTTGTCGATCTATTACAGTTACTCAACGAACATAAAGTCAGGTATTGTATCGTTGGTTCGTTTGCAGTTGCATTCCATCCTCGACCACGATATACCAAAGACATGGATATTCTCATTGAACCTGAACAATCTAATGCCAAGAAGATATTACTTGCATTAAATGATTTCGGATTTGGTTCATTGAATTTGAAGGCTGAAGATTTTATTAAAGAAGATATGATCATCCAACTTGGTTTCGAGCCTGTTTGCATTGATTTGATTACTTCCCTTCCCGGATTGACTTTCACAGAAATTTGGCGGCATCATATCCAAGGAAAATATGGCAATGCCATGACAAACTTTATTGGGTTGACTCAATTGATCAAAGCCAAGCAAACCGCCAATCGTAAACAAGATCAGGCTGACCTTGAGTTATTATTACGGATAAAACCTGTCTGATCATCAGTTAATCCTGTGGCTTGCTATAGTGCCCCCATAAAAAGTAGGACAGTATATTACTGGAGTATTCGGGAAG
>CAZTTH010000050.1:0-24046 GCA_964615975.1 uncultured Lentisphaerales bacterium
AACGGCGGGCAAGAGCACGGCGGTGACGGCGGCCAACGGGATTGGGGTATCGAATAGCGTAGGGATAAGTGTTCGAATTACCGATGATAGTGATGGTGATGGTTTAACGGATGAATATGAAAAACTTGCGGGAACGGATCCATTCAAAACAGATTCGAATAACGATGGCACAAGCGATGCACTTGAAGATTCTGACAGTGATACCATTACCAATATTGATGAACAGAATGTTTATTTTACCCATCCTGGAAGGAAAGACACGGATGACGATGGATTCAATGATAATATTGAGATACAAAATGGCACAAGTCCCATAAATGCGTTAAGTCCGTTTATTGATCGAGTGATATGGTTGGTGGCACATGAGAATCCGAATACGCCCGATGCTTTTGTTGAATTACCCCTAAATCAGCCTCGTTTTGAATTGACTACTTTTACTTTGGAGGCTTGGGTATTTGCTACTCCTGCACATGCGTCGACCATAATCAAACGCAGTAAGGATGATACGGTTATTAATTACGAATTGGGAATTAATGCATCCAATCAAGCCTATATCAAATTCACCGATGTCGTGAATCAGGTGCAAACTGTGACAGCATCCACTAACATTGAAGGTTTGATCCCTTCACACGCATGGAAACATGTGGCAGCGACATTTTCTGCAACAGAGAGATTATTAAAATTGTATGTGAATGGGGTCTTAGTTGCCGAAAAACAACTTAACAGCATACCTAAGACCGGAATATCTGCTAATATTCATCGAATTGGTGAAGGATTTGATGGTTACATCGATGAAGTCAGAATCTGGAATCAGGTACGAACCAGATCAGAGATAAACGATTCCCTGTATGGCCCACTAAATGGAAATGAAAATGGTTTGATTGGTTATTACCGTTTCGACGATGGTCAGAATGCGGATCTACAGGATCAGTATGGCGCGCAGGATTTTACTGTTACTTCAGCGAATGATTGGTTGACTGGATGGTCTCATGCCGGAACATTGAAAAATGGGGCTTCATTTGTTAACTCCCCAATCAATAATCCTATAACCGGAGTTATAATCGATACGGATAATGATGGCTTGGCGGATACATGGGAGCTGAGCTATTTTGGCAATTTAAATTCTGGCGCAACTGATGATAATGATGGAGATGGACTAACCAATCTGACTGAATACCTAGCGCAGTTGAATCCGCTGAAGAGGGATAGCAATCACGATGGTATTACCGACGACCTGGAAGATACTGATGGCGATACTTTGTCAAATATTCAGGAACAATTAAATAAGACCAATCCGAATCTAAAAGATACCGATGATGATGGGTATCAGGATAATGAAGAGTTATCGCCCTTTTTGCCGGCAGTTGCTGATTCCAATGGAGTTGGCCCGGCTTATTCTGGAGCATTGACTGCAATGTCTCCCCATATACCCCGTAGCTTAATATTGAATGGTAATAATATCCGGCTTCCCCGCGCAGATCGTTTTTCTTTTGCCGGCGCCCAAGTTGAAATTCCGGCTCCGGTTGTGACGATTATCAATCCCATAGAGGGCAGCAGTATCTCGGTTAGATTTGTAAGTGTATCCGGAATCGTCGCGGAAAATAACTCCCCGATTGCGACCATTAGGATATATCGCAATGAATTATTGCTATCGACATTGCCGGGCGGCGATAGTTTTGAACAAACCATTATTATTGGCAGCGGCGACAATCAGATTGCCGTCGAGGCAGAAGATGAAAATGGGGTACGGGGTTATGGATTCGTTAATGTGAATGGCAATTTTGCTCCCGCTGATATCAGAGTGACGCAAACCTGGGAACCAGCCGGTGATGTGGATACCTGGCTGGTGGACCCCCAATTTCGCCATATGGGTTGGATATCGTCGGGGCCGGATTTGCCTTTGTTGTTGGGTGGAATAACCAATAATCCAGGTCAGATACCCGGCTCGTTTCTGGATATAGATGATATTCCTGGGACTGGTCCTGAAAATATTACTGTGGAGCAGGGACAGGCCATCAATGGGATTTATCAGGTATGGATGAATAATTTCAGTAATGGCAATAATCCTCAGTCAAATGTTCAGGTATTAATCAAGGAAGGCACATCAGAAGAGAAAATTGTCGAATTTGGCCCCCAACCGATCACGGTCAGTGATGGGAACGGCACCAATCCAGATGCCTGGTGGCATACGACCAATATTTCCTGGCCCAGCGGTCAAATGAATCCAGCGGGACGGGTAATTCGAAGCATTGGCGATCAGGAAGTCTTGGTCATTACGGATAATTTTACTCCTGGTTTTACCTTTGAATTCTGGGTAAATCCAGGAACAGAATCCACCAGTGGAATACTCTTTGAATACCGCAATCCAGGGAATCTACCCGCATACACATTAGGCTTAAATGAAAACAAGCCTTATTTCCAGGTATTTATTTCCAAGGATAATTTTGATCGGTTGGAAATGAATGGAAAATTGCCGATAAATCAGTGGTCACATGTCGCTTTTGTGTATCGCAAAGATATCAATGAGATTAGGATCAATGTGAATGGTGTCAGTATCGGCAAACCGATTAATGGACTTGCTCTTAATGAGGGTGGCACCGCGATTTTAGATGTCGGGTTTGCAGAGACGAACTCCGCCATTGATGAAGTTCGGGTTTGGGGATTGGCAAGAAGTGAAAACCAGCTCGATCAATCGCGTCATCGCTTGATCGCACTGCCCAATCAAACATTGGTCGCTTACTACCGCTTTGATGATGGCGGAGCAAGTATTCAGGATTTTGCTCAGAACAATGATTTCTTTAACCTGAAAGGATCCAAGGTACAAGTGGATGTTGTGCCACTATTGGCAGGGGGGCCGGATGATGCTGATGGGGATAAAATAGAAGACTGGTACGAAGTGCGATTTTTCGGAACAATTGCCAATTGCGATCCGGTTGCGGATCCGGATGGAGACGGTCTTAACAATCTTTATGAATTTTTTGCCAGCACCAATCCCAAGGTAAAAGACTCAGATGCTGATTCCGTATTTGATAATCTGGAAGACAGTATTGATAATGATGGGGTAAACAATCTTGAAGAGCAACTCCTCACCACTGATCCGCGGAGAAATGATACCGATGATGATGGCATCGATGATACCGAAGAATTGGATGCGGGAACCGATCCGGCAAATGACACGGATCCAATTGAATCCTATGCTCTGAGAGTCAATGGGAATGGATTTGTTCAGTTACCCTGGGAATCCACGCGCTTGGCATTAACCAGTTTCACGCTTGAAGCCTGGGTATATACATTGGCGGATAATTCTGGAAACACTGTTGGTGTCAACGATGTTTCAATCATTGAACGTCAAGTCAGTCATGAGCGTTATAATTATCGCTTGGGAGTTCGTTATGATAGAGGATCTTCTTCCACAACTGCGGATGACAAATATTTACCGTTCATAGCTGTATCTCCAGCAAATGGCGGGCAAAATAATCCAAATTCAGTAAATGTCATTGTGATTGCTCCCAGTAACCAGGGGATCCCTTTGAATTATTGGACTCATTTGGCCGCGACTTATGATGCAACCAGCGGCAAAATGCAACTCTTCATTAATGGGTTAATCGTTGGAAATGAGATTGTTAAGGTTGGTCTGATGACGAATGGATTTGGCCCGGTAAGTGTACGCTTGGGTGAAGGTTTTTACGGTTACCTCGATGAAGTTCGTATCTGGAAAAGTGCCTTGCCATCATCAATACCCTTGCTGTTAAATCATCAACCTGACCGTTCTTCAACATTGTTAATGTCTTATTTTAACTTTAATAGCAATGGGATTTATGCCCATGATAAAGTGCAAAAATTTGATCGCGATTGGGAGGAAAACTGGATTCACGCTGGACAATTCACCGGTAACGCGATGGTTGCGACAGAGCCAATAGATGTGCCGGTAATTCGCTTAGTTGCGGATAGTGATCATGACGGAATGGATGATGCCTGGGAGGTCAGGAATTTCGGTTCTATTAATGTATCCAATGGAACTGCGGATGCTGATAATGATGGGTTGAATGATCTTTATGAATATCTCTCAGGCACCAACCCACATAAGATTAATTCAGATAGTCCCGCCAATAATTTGACTGATTTTGAAGAGGATACTGATGGTGATGGATTGACAAATGGTCAGGAACAGGCGTTTAAAACTCATCCCAATCATAGTGACACCGACGATGACGGTATCTCCGATACACTTGAAATTTCTGGAATTATGAGGAATTCCACTAGTGGAGATGTGTGGATGGATAATAATCGCAATGGCAGATTTGATCAGGGAATTGATACCGTGATCAAGGATAATGGAGATGGAATTGTTGCCAATAGTGGGGGCACCGCGTTGGGGAATGTGTATTACAAAGACATTGACAACGATTCAGTATTCGATGTTGGTGAAGCTGTATGGCTGGATGATGTGCTCCGAGATGGTAGATACAATAATGGTGAGACGATCCTGAGCAGTGTGGTTCCCAGTGTCGGTTCTGTCGGGAAGAAATTAACTCGAGCGACAAAGGGTTCGACCAGCCCTGTGCATAGTGTTGATCCACTGAATTCACGTAGTTTAAACCTATCTCATGAGGATATTCTGGATGATGGTATTGATGTTCCTCTTGCAGATGATGAATTAACTTTACATCCTAATCATTGGACCGTTGAAACCTGGTATTATTCAGATGCCGGCACAGCAAATCAAACAGCCATATTTGTCAAACAAATGGTAGGGGCAAATGTGGTTTTCGAATTGGGATTAAGTGATCATGTCCCGTATTTCCGTTTTCAAACCAATACCGGTATAGAGCGGATTGTTACGGCTCAGGCGAGCTTGACCAAGGGGGCATGGACTCATATTGCCGGAGTATGGAATGGCGCCACATCCGAATTGTCGCTTGTGTTGAATGGCAATTCAATTTTTATCGTCGATTTAGGTGAAGAGGAATTAGTGTCACTGGCGCCGGTAAATGGTGCTTCCCGTTTTACTCTCGGCGGTGGGTGGAGTGAAAGTGGATTAAATCTGATTGATGAGATGCGTATTTGGACCGTATCGCGTAGTCAAGCTGATATAGATCGAGCGCGCAATGAATTAATCTCTGGATCAACTCCCGGATTATTTCGTTATTTCCGATTCGATGATGGCGGCGAATCAATCGAAGATTTCGCCCACCCAGGTTGGCAGAATGAATCTACCTATGCCTTAACAATTGAAGAGATTTCAACCGCAACATTGTTGAATTCCGATCCTGCTGTCAATCGTAAATTCTATGGCTTCGATGATCGTGATGGAGATGGCTTATCCGATGCCTTCGAAAGCTTGTTTGGGATAAGTGAAGCACTCGCTGATACTGATGGAGATGGGTTGAATAACTTATATGAATTTTTGGCTGGTACTGATCCCAATAATACCCGAAACGGGAATGCCGATTACCTGCTTGATTCAGATGGTGACGGTTTGAATAATGGCAGTGAACAGCAATATGGCACTTACCCGACAATTAAAGACACGGATAATGACGGCTTATCTGATGGGGAAGAAGTATTGGGTAAAAATCATGATGATAATGCGACCACAAAAATCCCCGTCAGTCGACCAAATGCCAGTACCTTTGCCAGCGATCCACTCAGTCCGTTGCAACCTGTTGCCCAGTATAGTCTGAAGTTATCTGAGTCAACAACCAAAGATAAAGTGATTTTGCCGGATAATGCCAAATACGCGACGAGTTCATGGACCTTGGAATCATGGATATATCCTTCAGCCAGTACTCCCCATAAGAGTGGAACCATAATCAAACGACGGGTTGGCTCACATGACGGTGGTGATATCATCAACTACGAATTGGGTGTTGATCAAGTTGAAGAAAAACTCAAGCCCTATGTGCGATTTGTCACTGCCGGTGGCAATGAGATTAAATTGGGAGGCAACAGTGATGGGTTTGCGGTTGAAATACAACGTGCAGCGTGGACTCATCTTGCGGCTTCATGGGAACAAACAACGTATGACTTGACCTTGTTTGTCAATGGACAGGCAGTAAGTAACAAGATCTTTGACAGTTCAGTTAACGGCAATATTAGCCAAGATAAAAACCAGCCCATATCTCCGGTGACGGGAAATGGTTCTTATGGTGGCGGTTCTACTTTTGTAGGGGCGCAATTAACTTTTGGCGATGGCTTTATCGGGAATATCGATGAAATCAAGATCTGGAATGTGACTCGTAGTGCGGATCAAATTCAAAAACTTTTCCGATCTGTTCCAATTACTGCAACCGGTAAGCAACCGAACCAGCGTGTTGGAGCGGGCAGTTCTATCAATGCAACTTCTATTTCGATTTCACGAGCGTTGGAGCACGAACATGTCCCCAATCAAATGATTGTTTGTTTTAATCCGCAAGTGAATGACAAGGACAAGCGTGCAATTAATCAAAGTTTGGGGGTAACAGTCAAGCGAAACAGCAGTATAAATGGCACACAACTGGTACAAATTTCAGATGGAAAATCCCTTGCGGAAAAACTGGCTGAATATCGCACTCGCGCGGATGTTGTCTTCGCCGAGCCGAATTACATAATCAAAGCCAACGAACTTCCCAATGATCCACGATTTTCAGAACAATGGGGATTGAATAATGTCGGTCAAACTGGCGGTTCTCCGGATGCGGACATCGATGCTCCGGAAGCATGGAGTTTTATTACTGGTTCGCCCAATGTTGTTATTGGTATCATTGATTCCGGCGCTACGCTCAATCATCCAGATTTAGTAGATAATTTATGGGTAAATCCAGGAGAGATTGCGAATAACAATATCGATGATGATGGCAACGGTTTTGTGGATGATGTCCATGGTTTTGATTTTATTAATCTTGATGGCAATCCGAATGATGATAATCAACATGGCACTCATGTTACAGGCATCGCTGGGGCGGTCGGGAATAACGGGATTGGAGTGAGTGGAGTAAGTCAGGATGTTCAACTCATGATATTAAAAGTACTGGATCAAAATGGTTCTGGAACCGTGGATCAGGCAATTCAGGCTGTTGAATACGCGATTCAAATGGGGGCGACACTGACGAATAACAGTTATGGCTTCAGTGGATTTTCTCAAGCATTACAGGATGCGATTATCAAAGCCCGCGATGCGGGACAATTATTTGTTGCCGCAGCGGGTAATTCATCAGGAAATAATGATTCGAATCCATTGTATCCGGCTTCCTTTGATCTCGATAACATCATATCGGTTGCCGCCAGCGATGACACGGATGCTTTGGCATCGTTCTCGAATTTTGGAGCGAATACAGTTGATCTGGCCGCTCCCGGAGTTGATATCCTGAGCACCCTTCCTAATGGGGGATATGGACTGTTAAGCGGAACCTCCATGGCGAGTCCATATGTTGCCGGTGTAGCAGCGGTTGTATGGGCAGCCAATCCGCGATTGAACTATCAGCATATCCGCAATTTAATCCTTACTAATGTTGATCCGATTGCCGCCCTTAACGGCAGGGTTGCCACGGGTGGCCGTTTGAATCTGGAGAAGTCGCTCGGACTTCAAGACCTTAATGGTTTGGTTGCTTATTTTCGTGGCGATGAAGCGAATTTTCAGGGTGGAATTATTCAGGACTTAGCTGAGCATGATGATTGGAGATTGGGAGGAGCAGGGCGATTTGCTGGAATACTGGCGGGGACAACTGCCTTTGATGCCAATAACGTCGCCAGAGTCCCGGCAGATTCTGATGGCGATGGGTTGCCGGATTGGTATGAATCCGCATATAACTTCTCCTCGTTTGCCGCGGATGGCGATGAGGATGCGGATGGCGATGGTTTAACCAATTATTATGAGTATCTGGCGGGAACCAATCCATTGAATTTTGCCACCAATGGCTCACAATCCGATGCGATAATTGATTCAGATCTGGATGGTATAAATAATCAAGCAGAGCAGCTCGCCGGTTCAAATCCAGGAAATAAATTCGCGGATACGGATGATGACGGACTCTTGGATACGAGTGAACAAACGGGAGTACAACCCACGGCGGTCGACGATGCGCTTTCACCCTTTGTCTCACGGGTGTTGAAGCTCAATGGTAATGGCAGTTATTTGCATCTTCCCAATCAACCTCGTTTTGCGTTAAATCAAAGTTGGACGGTTGAGTCATGGGTGTATTTGAATCCTAATGAAACCGATGGCGGTATCATTATCCAACGCGCCCTGGATGATAATGGCAATGGAAATTTCACCGCCATTAATTACGAACTGGGGATTAGTTCTACGCTCAATCCTTATATACGGTTTACCAGTTCGACAAATGATGGAAAAATTGAAATAAAAGCAACTGCCGGGGTCAAATTACCCAAAGAAGTCTGGACGTTTATCGCCGGTAGTTATAACGCCAGCAGCCGAAAATTGACAATCTACGTGAACAATCAAGCATGGAAGGAAGTTTTAACTGGCACGATCCGGCCGGCAAGTAATCAAATCAGCCAATCCCGCGTGGTTGTTGGGGGTAATCCTTGGTTGAATGAGTCCAGTATTTATATCAATGGTCAATTGGATGATGTACGGATTTGGAATTTACCCATTGAGAGCATAGGCACTATCAATTTGTCCTTTAATGGTTTTGACAATACTCCCGGCCTGGTAGCATTTTACAATTTTAATGATGGCACCAGCAGGCAAACGGGTCAAGTACAGGATTTTGCTGCCGGATATCAACAGGATTGGAAAAATGATTGGTTTAATGCCGCGAGTTTGGTTGGGAATGCCGGCTTGATTGTGATTGCTGCCGACCCCATTGCTGATCTCGATATTGATCGTGACGATGACGGAATGCCTGATTGGTGGGAATTATTACATTTTGGCAATCTCAGTCATGATGGTTCGGGTGATGGAGATAATGATAGTCTTGATGACCAATTTGAGTACTTGGCGGGAACCAATCCCAATTTATATGATACTGATGGTGATGGAATTGCTGATTTTGAAGAAGATTCCGATCTCAGTTTGGATATATTTGGGCTTTCAGGTGTCGGGATGAGCAAGGTGATATCGTCGAGCACAGTTTACCTGGCAGGAAATCCGGTGTGGATCGATGCCAATAACAATTTAAAATTTGATCTCAATGAAGCCATTGTATCAGGTGTGCCGTTTAAGAATGAAGTCGGGGTTGCGTTGACGAATGTATATTATTATGATGGGAATGGTGATAATTCGTTTAACCGTGGGGAACCAGTCTGGATCGATGATGGTGATATTGATCAGGAATTCGATATCAATGATACGGAAATTGTAGGTGACGGACTCTTGGCTATCGAAGAAGCCTTGGATTTTGATACCAATCCCAGATTAAAGGATTCCGATGATGATGGTTGGGGTGATGCTCTGGAAGTTCTCTCTAAAAGAACCAATCCCAACAACAGTTTGGACCCTCTCGACAAGCGTTTAATACAATTTGAAGGGGAGGATAATGATTATGCCCATGTAAATAACAAGTTGTTATCCATGGAAAAATTGGCAGTTGGTGTATATATCAATCCCGCATCCAACAATCCCAGCAACAAGCAGGTAATTCTCGAGAAGCGGGGTAATCATCAACGCATTAATTATCGTCTGTTGCGGATGCCAAATAACACAATCACCTTCGAATATCAGCGTCATTTGACCAGTACATTCAGAGCGATCAATTCCGGCAGTTCACCTACTTTGGGTACTGTTCCAGCGGGAAATTGGTTTTTGATTATTGCTGAAATCGACAATCCTCAATTAACATTTCGCCTCACCATCTACCAGTTTGATCTGGAGAATAATCTGGTACAGCGAGCGCAGGTCAACCAGAGTGTTCAAGGAGTACCGGAAACCGGGAATGGTTTGTTGTATATTGGCGCCGGCAAACCTGGAGTTGAAGATGATGTTGAGCCGTTTGAAGGCCAAATCGATGAATTATCGATTTGGAGCGGTCGATTAAGCAATGAAGAAGTTTCGATGATTCAGGATTTAAAAATCAATCTGCGTACCTTGCCCATCGGTTTGGTGTCGTATTATAAATTCGACGATGGTGGATTGACCTTCGAAGATTTTGTCCAACGGAACAATTTTGATGTGGCGGGACATTTGATCGGAAATACAATTATTAATCTTGGTACCACTCGGCCGGGCGGTGCAAATGGTACTGATATCGAAGATAGTGATAATGACGGCTTACCGGATGAAATTGAACTCTTGATTATTAATGCTGATACCAGTGATAATCTTATAACTTTGGAGGATGTCAAGCCAAATGATGATTACGATCAGGATGGCCTGACAAACCTGGAGGAAGTAAGGTATGATGGGAATCCTGGATACGATGAAAATAACGACATCAATCCACTCGATTTCGACAGTGATGATGATGGAATGGCAGATGGTTTTGAAGTCCATTACCTTCTTAACCCCCTGAATAATTCCGACAAAACCGGTGATATTGATGGCGATGGTTTAACCAACTTCCAGGAATACCTGGGGCCTGATAAAGTTACTCTGCGCAGTCAAATTCAATTATCTGCGAATCCAATCATTTGGGGCGACGCAACTGACCCAACCAAAGTGGATACGGATGGAGATGGACTCAGTGACAAATTTGAATACACCAATAACCTGAATCCATCGGTAAATGACGCCAATCTAGATCCCGATAATGATGGCTTGACAAATATTCAGGAAAGAGATCAAGGTACCAATCCTCATAATGCGGATACGGACAACGATTCACTGCCAGATGGATGGGAAGTGGCAGTTGGTCTAAACCCACTTAGTTCATTGGGCATCAATGGTAAAAACGGTGATCCTGATAACGATGGTTTGACCAATATTAATGAATACGGATTGCGAAACACAGCTCATCCCAATGGAACCGATCCGTTAAATCCTGACACCGATTCCGACACCCTCAAAGATGGTTTCGAATTTTACTCTCGTAATGCCCAGGGAACCTGGCTGGATCCATTTAGCGAAATTGGAATTCATGGAGGGAACGGAAACCCTGATGGTGATGACTTTACCAATTTTGAAGAACAAGAGCTGGGTACTGACCCCTGGGTTGCCAATGATGCGATTGGCACACCAATTGGACCTAATGAGTTGGCTCCGGATGATGATGATTTGATTGCAATCGTAACCCCTAGTCCAAAAGCAGAATTAGGGAGTGCTTTGACATGTGCTCCGCAAGGCGCCTTCGACCGTCAAGGTGATGAGATTGAATATATTTTTCAATGGTATTCAGCTCCTGCTGCGACTGGGGTCACTTTCAGTAATACTAAATTTACCGCGGATGAGATTGGAGCAGAATTATCCGCAGGTAATTGGAGCATCATAGATGATGCTACAGGGGATACATTTGTACCTGAAGTTATCAAGGATTATGCGTGCGTTGTCTATGCTGAAGATGAATTCGGCAATGTCACTCGTTCAGTAGTTAGTAATAAAACAACAATTGAAGATACGGCGCTGGTTATTTCAGTAAATGCCCAGAATCCGAATGTGACCATTTCTCTTGATAGTGAAAGCAATCAATTGTTGGCAACGGTTTCACCAATAGATTCACAAGTATGTTATGAATATCGCTGGTTCAGAAATTTTGGCGATCGCATTGGCGAAGATCTCGGAAAAAATCAACGCTCATTAAGTCTAAATGATTCAGACGTCCGTTTAACCGATGTCTGGTATTGTCGGGTGCGCGCTATTATACCTAATGATGGCATATGCGATGATGATTTGACGCCCTATGTTTTTGCCAGTGCATACACATACAGCAATACAATTACCATTGGTGGCGGTGCCGCTAACAATCTGCCGCCCTCTGCGCCGACCGCTACCATTAGTCCAACCAGTCCACGCGCAGATTTGGATGATATTACCTGTCTGGTCAGTGGCTCAATTGATCCAGAAGGGGATATACCGCTTTTTAATTTCCGATGGTTCGAATATAATACGACCACGAATCAATTGTCACCGTTGTTAGATGGCAATGGGACTCAATTTTCGGCACAAACAATATCAGGAGAAAATACCGGAGCTCTCCTTGATAAGACCATTGTATGCGAAGTCATTGCGGTCGATTCTTTTGGTAATACCAGTTTTGCTGTGCGGACAGAAAATGTCAAAGTTATCAGTGTGGGAGGGAATCAACAGGTGACTGGTGACAATTTTGAGCCGGACAATATTCCCAATAACGCTCATCGCATCAAAACCAATGGGACTATACAAGATCACACCTTGACTTTTAATGATCAAGATTGGGTAATTTTTACATTAACTGTGCCATCGCGGGTTTTAATTGCCACTGGTGGATCTGAACAATATATCGATGAGTTAATTACCAATAACAACAACAATAATAATAATGGTGTTGATACCAAAATAGAATTATATCGAGAAACTAATCTCAAAAAAGCGATACTAACCAATGATGACAGCGGAACTTATGACACTGACAGTTTTACCCTGTCAGGAATTTTAGGGAGAAACGGTAATCTGACCTTATCGACCGGGAAATATTATCTGAAAGTTACCAAGAGTGATCAATTCTCCACATCCGACATTAGTTATGTCTTGAAAATTACTTCTATCCCATTGTCTGGTGAAGTCGTCGACACACCATCAAAACCCACCATCAAACCTGGTGCGCCAATCACTACTGATGATTTGGTTGCATCAGTTTCAAATGTCAATACCAATGTTTCGTTGAAATATGTCTGGTATGTTAATGACATGCAGGTGCGGGAGGAGTCGAATCGAATTACTGCCAATCGCACCCAAAGCAATCAAACCTGGAGAGTCGCGGTAATTGCGGTAAGCCCCAATGGCGCTGAAAGTGAAATCAGTGAGAAAAGTGATCCCGTGACAATTGGCAATCAGTCCTTTGAGTTGACGATAACCGCCACCAAGTTCTTCGGCAGTGGTAACGCTCCCTCAACACAGTCGGTGACCATCGGATGGCTAAACAGCGCCACCCATGGATTTGATAAAGACATTGATTATGATTTACCGATTGGATTTATTCCGCCTCCGCCTGGTAATAATGGAATTGGTCGATTGCCTGACGAACTGAACTTACCCGCAGGCAGTTTGGTTTCCGAGGGGTTGGATCAACAACATCGATTCTTGACGGATGATATCCGACCTTTTGGTGATAATACTGTCTGGTATTTGATTCTGGATTTAGGAGATAATCCATCACGCATTGAACTGAATTGGGGTCCGATCGTATTGCCTGTAAACAAACCAGTAACGTTGGTCGAAGTTGATCCGGCGAATAGCTTCAGGCGCATTATATCAACAACAGTTGATATGGAGTCCCAGTCCGGTTTTGAAATTGACAGCACCTCATTACACGAAGATTCCATAAAGATATACCGAATCATGATCGGTAATATTTCTGCTACATTCACATTGCCAGTTTTATATCCCGGCTGGAATCTCATCTCATTTCCAATTAATCCGACCAATCCGAATCCGGATATTGTGCTTTCGAATAATGCCGGTCGGGTATTTTCAGGAGTGATTTGGGGCTATGGAATTAGAAGATCTGGGCAATTATTGCCAAGTTATTATGAAGTAACCAATATTAAGGCCGGTCAGGGGTATTGGGTCTTTATCGATAAGAATAAACCAATTACTGACATCATTGTGAATGGTGCTACTGTGCCTGCTGAATTGAACTTGATCAAAGGATGGAATTTGACAGGACCTACCACATTGCGAAATGCCAAGGTTCCCTCAATTCTCCTCAATCAGCAGAATTTACCTGCGAATGTGTATCAACCAATACAATATTGGGATCCCACGTTAAAAAATAATGCAGGAAGTTATGTGCCAGCTCAAGCGAATGATGCCAGGTTGGAAGTTTTAGAAGTATTAAAGGGGTATTGGATTCATTCACCTGCCGATCTCATACTTTTCCTGGAAGCAACCCAATAAATTAGATAATCCTTGACGATTCAGTCATCGCGCTTGGCCGCTTCGGTATGTGTTACTGAAGCGGCCTTGTTTATGTCCTCACAGTTTCATTTCATGATCAAAATGACAAGCTGTGCAAATTGCGGATAAATGATTCAATTTTTTAATAATTTTTGGAGAGAAATAACTCTTTTAATTTATCAACTGCCCAACAGTTGATGATGTGGTGGGGCTCAAGCCAGCCTTTGCGACAAAAGCCAATACCATCAGCAATAAAATTAAAATGAGAAAGATTATGCGCATCAGGATTGATGCTGAATAATGCTTCTTTATCTTTGGCATATTTCAACCAGCGCCAATCCAAATCCATTCGCATCGGATTGCAATTAAATTCGATTGCGACTCGATTCGCTATTGCCGCATCAATTATTCGCTGATAATCGATTTCATAAGCGTTGCGTTTTAATAATAATCGTCCTGAGGGATGAGCAAGAATACACGCGCGAGGGTGTTCGAGCGCTCTGATGATCCGTGCTGTCATAGCTTCATTTGACTGAGAAAATCCGCTATGAATGGATACGACAACAAAATCCAATTGCCCCAAAAGTTCATCGTTATAATCCAAACGACCATCGCTAAGGATATCGCATTCAATTCCAGAGAATAAGGTAACCCTGCCATTTATGCGGGCATTTAAATGTTTAATTTGTTGAATTTGGTTCAATAATCTATCCTCGCTTAATCCATTGGCTTGAAATGAGGATTTGCTGTGATCTGTAATTCCCAAAAAGAGATGGCCTGATAATTGAGCATGAGCATATAATTCTTCTAAGGAATTGCTGCCATCGGAAGCGAGACTATGGCAATGTAAAATGCCGCAATAGTCGTTTAAACCGACCAAAGGGGGAATTTTTGTATGTTCAGCGAATGCAATTTCACCTTGATCTTCGCGGAGCTCCGGGAGGATATAGTTCAGTCCCAATTGATGATATATGTCGATTTCATCTTTACAGTAAATGATTTCACTATTTTTATCATGGAGCACGGAGATGCGATGTAATCCCTGTTTCGTGACCTTCAATCCCGCATTTTTACCCCATGAACATAAGGTTTTGATATGTTTTTTATTCCCTGTGAAAAAGTGCAGGGCATGAGGAAAAGTTTGCTCCGTTACTACGCGCATCTTGACTTGAATTCCGTTATGCAATTGCACCGATACCTTAGTATTGCTTTGGGACAGGATTGATTGGATCTCTGGAAAAGTAACAAATTCTGCAATAATTAATGAGGGTTCTTTAGCCGAAACAATAATAATTATTTTTTTGGTGAATTCCTTATATCGCCGTAAACCGCCAGCGACAGCAACCCGACATAAATGGGGTGAATGTTTTAATTGTTTTAGAATAGAATCTGCAATTGTTTGGGCATCGCGATAAAGAAAGAAAGATTTATTTATACGCAATTGCTTGATGGCAGAGAGGATATTTTTACAGGTTAATACCCCCATTCCGGGTAATTTTGCAACCCGACCATCGGCACAGGCTTTCTCCAATTCGACCATTGAATCAATATTTAATTGGTGATAAAATAGATTGATTTTTTTGGGGCCAACTCCTGGAATTTCTGCTAATTCCAAAATGGTTGACGGGAATTCCTGTCGTAAATTTTCCAAATATATAATTTTTCCGGATTCCTCTAATTCAATAACTTTATCGAGTATGGAATTTGCAAACCCTTTCCTCTTCTTAAGTTCTCCTGAGCGTAATAATTCCAACCATGCCTCCCCTAGCAGAGACAAATTCCGTGAGGTTTCATGATAGGAGCGGATCTTAAATGAATTTTCACCTTTTACCTCAAGAAAGAAAGCAATCTCATTTAAAGCCTTAACCGCATCATCTAGGGTAATTTTCATATGGACCTGCGTCGAGCAATAAATACAAACATTCTAATGGGAACATCAAAGTAATTCAGATTGCAATATTGTGATGATAACAGTATAATTGCAAACAATTGCTTTATTCTTACTTCGTTAGATTATTGGCGAAAAATACTATTTATAATTGAAAGGGTTAATCGGATGCATTTTGATGATGAATTTGACAAAACGTTAGTAAGTCGTAAACCATGGGAGAATGATCTCAAGGCGGGTAAATCCGCATTAAAAAAAGGAAAAATAAAGGACGCAGAGGCTTATTTAAATAAAGCACTTGAAGAAGCGATAAAATTTGGCGACGACGATCCCAGGATTGGCAACATCAATAGTACCTTGGCAGATTTATATAATCAAAAGCAAGATTATAATCAAGCTGAGCTATTTTATCAGAAAAGTATATCGATATGGAGTAAGGCATTCGGTGACGATTATTTTGGTTTAATTGATATCATGAACAAATACCACGAAGTACTGATCAAAGTTGGGAAACATTCAGAAGCCGAGAAAATCCAGAAAAGAATTAAAGAGATAAATAAAATCAATGATCGTTCGATTTCGCGACATTAATCACACTGACGTATTAAAAATCCTATTATTCCGTTATTCAGGGCATATATATACCTGCCGAAAAATAACAATTTAGAGATAACCCCCTCCTGATGGCCATGTAGCCTGACTTACATTCTACTGTTTTTATGAATGTAGCCCCTATCCACTATTTATATACGCTGATGAGGGCTGATATTTCATAACTGTCTAAGAACTCCGATTTCTCTCATCAAGGTCGCCCATACTCCTTTGCCTTGATACATTATCAATAAGAAATGACGAATTTACTGTCCCAATCCATGTTTATATAAATGATTATTATAACGTGACACAAGCTCCTACATTATAGTCGATTTATTGTAGTAAAAGAATCTTCATCGGTTCTCCAAAATTATTGAGTTCGATAGAATTGAAATCGAGCTTTGATTGCGTGATAGTCCATTAAACTAATTTTGGTTGGTAACTTGTTTGAGCAGGTTTGATCGATAGATTAAGTGACATTCCGAAGACGATGAGTATGTCTTTGATTGGAAAGCTTAATTTGGTTTACATTTCGCATCTAACTTGCCGCTAAAGGATTCATTGATGAATAAAATTTCATCCTGGTACTTTGAATTTATCATTAGATTATTATTTATCTTCAAGAAATTTGAGTTATTGATAATTTCTTCCTTTAGTGTTTTAGTGGTTTTATCCGGTTTGCTCTTTCTTACACCCATATTACACTGCAATTCCGGATCTCAGATTTGCCGGATATGCGGTGACACAAAAACCAATACCACATATCATTGGGGAACGTTTCAAATCCGTCAGATTGATACAACATACTATCGTCATTCAATCAAGACTTTATATGAAACCTTCATTCAAGAACCTCATGATCATCAATGGTGTGGTGGATATCAGGATGAAAAAATAGGTTCTTTGCTGATGTGGATTTCTACTGACCGGAGAATGACTCACAATATGGAAGAAGTATCCATGTATTTCTATCCTCGTTTAACCCAAATGGCAATGATTTCGGCGGTTAAATTACGCTATTGCGATCAGGATTTACGCAAACAGATTTATTTTTCAATTATTAACAGCACCAGCCCGGAAGATTATTTATCAGTATGTCAAGTATTTTCGAATGTTCAAAAGTTGAACTATTCTGACTCATTAAATCTATGGCAGGAGTGGCTGGATAAAAAAAATCAAGGTGGGATCACTGGCAAATCTGGCAATCAATATAATCTACTGCCAAGTTGGACGTATTTTTCAGCGCCTCACGTTCCTTCTAATGAAATTGTAGAATTGGAACCAAAACGCTTAAGATCAGCGAGTGATTATAGTCGGAATTGGTTTTGTTTTCTAAATTAAAGAATTCACTTATGCAGAAGCATATTCATTGAAAGAGCCAGAGGTTTTAACTGAGAAAGGAGTAAGACTGTGCAAGAATATAAATTTACCCCGGCAATTTGGATTATGTCCGCGTTAGGAATCGGTGTGGTTTCTCTAATCGGCTATCTTCTGATAAAAAACGTTGCAGGTGATACTGCTAAAAAGATAGTTGATGAAACCGTAGCAAGTACGGTTACTGAAGCGACCCAAACGGCGCTGATGCATGAATTAGTCAAAGATGAAGTCGGCGAATTTTTTGCCGCTAAATTAAAGGATAAAATAATCAATGAACTTGGGGGAAAAATAGACCGGATTAGTGTGGATATTTCCTCCAAGGTTGATGATAAATACAAACATATCACGGACGAACTTAAGCGAGACATTATTGAAATTAGCGAAAAAACCAAAGAATTGACCGCGGAAAAAATCGTTCGTATTGAATATGAAAATACAATTATCAAGGAATCAGTGGATAAATCAGCAAAATCGATCAATGATTTCATTAATTTGACGCAAAAAGATTTGGTTCCTCCCGGTTGTATCGCATCATTTTATTGTACCTTGAATGCACCGCCTTCAGGCTGGTTGGTATGTGATGGAAAACGGATTACCAGTGATGCCTCGAAATCAGCTGACTTTCCTGCGGATATGAAATATTCACGGTTAATAAATATTTTATCGACTACTGGCAATAAGGTGGATGAGAATGTAGTGCAACTTCCTGATTTACGAGGGATGTTTTTACGCGGTATTGATGAATCGAGAAAAGTGGGAGATTATCAAGAAGATGCGATCATAAGACATAAACATCCGATGTATGGTGAAGCGCAAATGGTAGGAATGAGCATTCCTGAGCTAGAGCATGGAAAATATCGGAATTATTTCACTGAAATACGGAGTTGGGCCATACAAGCGCCAACACCAATTTTCAAGGATACTGAATTTCAAGGGAAAAGTAACTCGGATTATCGTTCATTTCAGCAAACAGGTGAGAGCGAAACACGCCCCAAAAATATCGGTGTCGTCTGGTGTATAAAATACTGATATCTTAGAGAAGTTGAGATTCACCCTTTTCTTTTGTTAAAAATAAGAATCAGATACACTATCGGACCTGAAAATACATACAAAGTGCTTGCTATCGCTGCAACCACTTGGGGATTATTTGAAAACAGGATAAAAAAGACGATTACTGCCAAAATCTTTAGCTTATTCTGGCGTTTGCTCCCCAGCCAATGCCCCAAATGTGCATAAGGAAGAGGAGAAACCATCAATAATCCAATGATCGCAGCATAGATCGGAATATAACCAGCGATGGTAGTTAAAATCGCATGATTGCTATATTTGCTATAAAGAATGACAAAGCTGCATACAGCAGCAGCTCCTCCTGGTGAAGGAAGGCCTTGAAAAGAGTCACTGGAGGTATTTTCCAATGCCATAACATTGTACAACGCAAGTCTGGACGCGGTGCACCCCAAGTATATGGCAGAAAAAACCCAGGCCCAACGGTAGGGAAGATAGGTAATGGCGTTGGTATGCGCCATAACCGCGACGATCACTGCGGGCGCCACGCCAAATGTGACCATATCGGCCAATGAATCCATTTGCATGCCATGACGAGATGAGACGTTTAAACGACGGGCTGTCCAACCATCCAACATATCAAAGATCATGGCGCAAATTATCCACCAAGCACTGACGGCCAGCAATTCGGGTATTCGCTCATTGGCCGCGGGACGATACGCATTCAAAGTGTTAAGTATTGCTCCAAAACCACACAGTGAATTACCCAGAGTTAATAGGGTTGGGATGGTTTTATACCAATACTTTACTTTTTTTAATAAATCGGTTCGCATGAATCTGGAAATCCGCTAAATAAGTATTGGGGGGCGGAGCAGGATGTTTAATTCTATACCGGTCAATGATCAAGAACGAGTGATGTGTCCCGATATCCGGTTGCAAAAAAAAAACGGACCAAAGAAGATGAAATGCGATAAAATATAATGCTTATATGCTCAAATTAGATAAACGGATATGAGCATTGATCATGCTTTAACAACATGGTCTGAACGAATGCATGAAACACAAATTTTCACTGTTTTTGAATTTGAACCCTCACGTATCTTGGCTGATTGTAAGTTGGGTTTGAAAATGCGTTTGACATTCTTGACCACATGCATTCCTATCCCGCCTTTTTTCTTCGCCAATCCGCGTCTGGTAATTCGCCCTCCTACTACCTTTTTCTTCCCACAAATATAACATTGTTTGCTCATTATTTTCTCCTCTTATCAATGATTGTGTAACTTGTTGTTGTTAATTCATGACGGTTAATAAATTGGGTGTTGCCATTAATTTTACATTTTCAGTATAGTAAATAAAAATGGGTTGGCCGGGACTCGAACCCGGGACCCACGCCTTAAAAGGGCGTTGCTCTGCCAACTGAGCTACCAACCCATTAAAACCGGAATAAAAGCTTATTAATATGGAAACAATAATCGATCTGACAAGCATCGTAAGCAGCGAAATTACTGTAACCGATTAGTTATTTTGCTGAGAAAATAGTGATGCAGTTCAAGATTGGGAGTTAATTCAGGATGAAAGGTAGTGGCCAGACAATGCCCTTGTTCCACAATAACTGGATCACCTTGGTATTGTGATAAAACCTTGACTGTCTCGCCAATGTGTTTAATCCGAGGTGCCCGGATGAATATTCCTTCGATTAATACTTTTTCATGAAGTAATACTTCCAATTGTACAATGAAACTGTCATTTTGCGCGCCATAATAATTGCGACTGACATCAATAGCGATTGATCCCAGGCATTTTTGACTGGGATTTTCAACCTTGGAAGCAATTATAATCGCGCCAGCGCAAATCCCCCATACCGGTTTCTGGGTACTAAATTCCCTTAACTTTTCCCATAATTCACTACTAGCCAATTTGATCATGGTCGAACTTTCGCCGCCCGGGATGATCAATCCATGTATTCCATTGATATCAGCGGTATCAACAACGCGTCTGGATTTGATCCCAAGCTCTGTCAGAGCATGTTCATGAAGTTGATACCCCCCTTGCAGGGCAAGAATCCCGATAATCACGCTTGACTCCTTCCCGCATTCTTATTAGCAGGATTGATTACCATCCCCGATATTGCAGTTTTTGTTCGCTGCTCAAGGTTTCCATTGCCACGCTTGGCATTGGAACTCCCAAATTGCGTGAAACTTCCAGTATTTTTTTGGGGTTATTATAATGGGTTGTTGCTTCCACTATAGCGCGCGCGAATTTTGCGGGATCCGATGAGCGAAATATGCCTGAACCGACAAATACCGCTTCCGCTCCCAATAACATGAGCATCGCGGCATCCGCTGGTGTCGCCACACCGCCTGCAGCAAAGTTCGGTACTGGCAATTTGCCGTTTTCAGCAACATAACGTACCAATTCAATCGGTGCCTGCAATCGTTTGGCTTCCGCAAAGAGATCGCTGGAACTGAGTTGAGTCAGCATCCTGATCTCCTTGATAATCGTGCGAATATGTTTCACCCCTTCGATAATATTGCCAGTCCCTGCTTCTCCCTTGGTACGAATCATGGCGGCACCTTCGCTGATTCGTCGCAGGGCTTCACCCAGATTGATGGCCCCACAAACAAATGGTGACTTGAACTGCCATTTATCGATATGATGGGTTTCATCTGCGGGGGTTAACACTTCACTTTCGTCAATAAAATCTATGCCCAATTCCTGGAGAATCTGCGCTTCCACAAAGTGTCCGATACGAACCTTTGCCATGACCGGAATAGATACCGTTTTCTTAATCTCTATGATCAATTCGGGATCACTCATCCGTGCCACCCCGCCGTCCTTGCGGATATCTGAAGGGATTTTCTCCAAGGCCATGACGGAACAAGCGCCGGCATCTTCAGCGATTTTTGCCTGATCCTTGTTGGTGACATCCATGATGACTCCGCCACACAACATTCGCGCTAGTCCCACATTAAGTTTACTCTGTGTTTCATCCATTGTAATCCGCCTTCATCCATTCCCATATTGGCTGTTTGCAATTTAGTTGGTAAGTCCTTAACTTCCTTCCACGATCAAAGACTAATTGTCTTTATCAGATACGAGTCCATTTTCAAGAGAGCATCCATGGACTTTCTGACGACACTTTAGATTTGATAAAGCAGAATTAAGTAATAGAACCAGATAATAATAACTTTCGATTCAGGTATTCTCCGTGATACTATAGCTTCAACTGGAGTGTATATCGATATTATTATGATTTCTAATTAAAGAAATGTATGATATAACTATATATCAATAAATAAATTCAATAATGATAATTTTTCGTGGATCGAATGAGCGACAGTTGGACATCGAAAAAATTATAAAAATCGTTAATCGCTCAATAAGATTATCTTCCCTATCAATAACTGTAAATTGATATTGATCAATAGATGAAATCATATTCTATCAAACGATTTTTTCTAATCACATTGTTTTTAGTGTGTGGGTGCCGCACGCCGCAAACTTCGATGATATGGCCATTACAGACGGGTTCAACTGACATTTATCAATTCTATTCCGGTGAACAATTACCTATCAATCAACTGGCGATAATTAATCTGAAATTTCCGGTTTGTATAAAAGTAGGTGAAAAGTATTATCAACATCGATTCGCATTAAGGCCGGGATTGCAAACAATTGATCTAGCATATTTTGATTTCAATAAATTCGGTGCCAGAACAATTTTAAATAAACCTATTCCGGTTGAGTTTTCAGCGGAACAAGGGAAAATCTATCAGCCGTTTTATCTTCATTACCGTGATTTGGTTGAGGTCACGAAATCACCCAATTCAATTGCCATAATCATCCTTGATATCACAGACGATAATGCTGTGGAATCAATAATTATTAGTTCCCCTTATCCCAGTGTTCGTGTACAGGCATTGGAACTTACGACCAACATCCCACTTCTCAGCCGAGTCGCGCTCAAAGATACCGATATGTGGGTGCGCCGGATCGCAGGAGAACGGTTGAGTTCTCTACATTGAAAAACTACTAGCAGATACTGGCTATAAAAGTGATTGTTAGTGCAACCAAAGATGCGGCAACAGCTACCAGTGATTTCTTAAAATTAGCCGGATCATGGGATGATGACCGAAACTCGTTAGAGATTGTTAATGAGCTAAGTAAATCACGAATAATAGTAAATCCCGGTCAAAAATATCCGTCATAGAATTAAGGTCACCTATGGGAATCCAAAAACTGATTTGCAAAATGAAGAGATTACGATAGATGAATTTTCACCTAAATTTACTTCAACCGCACATTCCTTGAATTACCCCTTTGTGACCACCGATATAAAACACTTCAATGGAATTCCAGGGATACGCGTATTAAAATGGAGAACCATGGATAAATCTGGATAAACTCCGATTAGTATATAACATTCTGTCCCTAGTGTCAGGATTCATCTCAGGTCAGAAATTTAAATTCTTCCCATCACGGTTAATTCATCACGGTCATGATAGAGATGCCGGATGATCAGGTGATCGCAAAGAGGTTTCAGTCCTTTGTCTGAAGAGTTAATTTGGGCGATCAATTGCAGCGGATCGGTGCGGCCGAATTTGGCATTGAATATGAAATGCTGACACCATTGATTGCTCAACCATTTGCGAATAAGCCCGAGTACTTCGTAAGGGTTATCAATCAGATCGCAGAAAAGCCAGTCGATTGTCTTATGGTGATCAGGAACAAAGGTCCACGCGTCTTCACGGATGTGCTCGATGGCTGGATGCTGGGAAGCACCGCCTTTCAAGTTGCCATTGTCGACCGCAATAACCTGAGCGCCATGTCGGGCCGCACTGTAACTCCATCCCCCGGGAGCGGCGCCCAAGTCAACGACGGATTCACTTTCACATGGCTTTATTCCGAAAATTTTATAAGCTTCTTCGATTTTTAAATAGGATCGGGACGGCGCATTACGATCATCCCGCATTCGGCGTTGACCGCCATACCATAATTTCTGTCCACAATAGACGTGACCATAATCGGTAAAAAATCCGAAAAATCCTTTATAACATCCTGGATGATCTAGGGATTTAGTCTCAACAAGGCGGCCAACCCGCGAAACTTTCCGTTGAATCTGTTGCAACATCAGTTTTCTGGTCAAGGCAATTCGGTGCGTCAATCCCTCCATAGCGGTCCCGGTAAAATACAAATACCAGGGTGATATGATG
>CAZTTH010000051.1:0-17665 GCA_964615975.1 uncultured Lentisphaerales bacterium
AGCTTAAGCCGGAAGGTGCGCCCATCCCGGGGTTGGAGTTCTTGGGCGAAATCCGTCGCCCCCGCCGCGAAATAACTCTTGTCAAAGAGGTTGTAAATAAATACTGAGGTGATAACGGCAACGCGGTGAGCAACGTAAGGATGCGCCAACACCCAATGAAAATAAGGTTGATCATATTATCCGCCGATCAATAAACATTGAATGTGAGTCGCATGTCACCTGTATCAAGGTGAGTTATTGGGTATACTTTTTACCAACCTAGCGACGCTGGCAAGCCTGGAGCTGACCTTGAGACCGGCTTGATTCGTGGATTCGAGGTTTAGAGTCAGTCGAATGCGATTCTCCTCATGAATAAAGCCCACCATGCCGCCGCGTTCGGCAAACCGATCGGTCTCGCCCACCAGCAGAGCTGTGGTTTGCCTCCAGGCAGTCTGGATGTCCTCGGGAGATATTCCCGCGACTTTGGTGACAAAGAGGATGCGAACATCAGAATCAACTTGATTGGCGGAGATGGGGATCACCCGCACCGGATGATCGTTCACGCTTTTGCCTGCAAGCACTGATTTTAATATGGGGATGACTTTGCCATCCCCAATAACACCGATGATCAAGGGTGATTCTGCCCGGGTCGGAGTGGTCACCGGCCAGGTAATGAACTTGGCAAAATTGTAGAGGTAGCCGGCTTTCACTTTGTATTCCAATTCCGAAAAATCCGCGGCCTGGCCAAAAAAAGGGAGGAAACCGAGCTCCAAAATCAAGATTGCTGATCCGATGTGTTTCAAGCATTGCCACTTTAATGTCTGTTTCCGTGACATGGTAAAATCAGAACCTTAAGGTCAATTTTGCGTAAATGCTGCGAGTGACTTCCGTAACCTGACTGGAAATGTAGGTGGGGTTGAACTCGCGATGATTGTCCAACAGATTAAGCCCGACCAAAGCCAATTCGAGACGTTCGCAAGGATGCCAGGCAAGGCGAATATCAAGTTCCATGTAGCTGGGAATGCTCTGGTTGGTGCCGGACCAGCTTGGGATGGCGATGCCGGCTGCGGAAATAGAATCGATATAGCGCATTCCGACATCCAGCTCAACCTGTCTGCCCAAGTTCATTTGTGAGCGAAACGATAGTTGATACTTGGGACTGGAAATTCCCGGCGTGCGTGAGGCACCGGTCAAATTGTTGGATGGCTCATGGAGATCTGATTGAATGACTTCGAATTGACCATACCAGCGCCACCAGTTCGTTGTCTGCCAGGTGGCGGCCAGCTCACCCCCGTAGGTTTGACCGTAGGCGGCGTTATTGATGCGGGATTCGACCTCGACATAATTGGGCAGGGCGCTGAGATCCCTGGTGGTGTCGCTGCTCCGCAAGTTGTCGTAATCATTGATAAAGGCAGCCGCCTCCAGTATCAAGCGCTGATGTGCCTGAATCCGATAACCCAGTTCATAGGCGACCAGAGTTTCGGATTCGAAGTCAGGATTCCCAATGACTGATATCAATGTCGGGAATGGGTTGGTGGGCGGATAGGGATTCCGCACTGCGAGATTTATGCGTCCATCTATCTCGACCTGAGATGGCGTGCGCACGGCGCGGGCGACGGACAACCAGATGGTTTGTTTCGCGGTCGGGGTCCAGGACAGACGTCCTCCCGGTTGGAATTCAAAGTCAGTGTAATTGTTGTGTTCGATCTTTGATCCCAGGGTAAGACGCAGACGATCGGGCACCAATGTGATTTCATCCTGTATGAAGCCATTGGCGATATGATGGGTACTGATTTGGTCATTAAATTGCACCACCACACTGTCCCGGAGATCCGAGTAACTCAGGCGCAACCCTCCGCCCCAAACGATTTCCTGATAATTGCCGAGCTGAAAACGATGCTGGAAATCAAGGTCATATGTGTCGCGGGTCTCTACTGCCAACGGAATATCCAGGTATGTCTGTTCGTAATAGGATTGCACACTGATGTCGGAATCCGGTGAGAATTCATGCGTCCAACGGCCCAAAATGTTGCCGTTGCTCATGGTCAGATGTCTGATCTGAGTATAACTATAGCCAGTCCCCGGGGGCGGCATGCCGGCAACCGGAAGAACGATTTGCGGCCATCTTTGGTTGCCGTGAAATGACATCAAATCGCCCTGGAGGGTGAAGCGATCATCGGTCGATGGCTCCCAATCCAGGCGAAATCCGCCCTGATTTTTCTCCCAGCCATCGTTGGCTTCCTGCCCACCTAAAAGCGCGGAATTCTCCCAATCATCATACTTGCCATAAAGACGAAAGAAAGTCTGGTCTCCGAGTTGACCGCCGTAGCGCAATCCCCCGAGGACGAGGTGGGAGGTGCCCGCGCCTCCGGTGGCCAGTAGTCCCTGAGTTTCACGTGCCGGTTTGCTGACGATATTGACAACGCCATTGACGGCGTTCGCGCCCCAGATAGTGCTCCCGGGACCGCGGATTACTTCAATACGATCGACATCTTCAAGCATCAGGTCCTGGGTATGCCAATAGGTGCCTGAGAACAAGGGTGTATACACACTCCTGCCATCCATAAGGACTAACATTTTTTGCGCGAAAGCATCATTGAAACCGCGCGTCGACACCGCCCATTGGCGGGCATCGATGCTGGCAACCTGCACCCCGGGCGCCAGACGCAGTGCTTCCGGAAATGTCATTGCGCCCGAACGACGGATATCGTCGTTGGAAATCACGCTCACGGCCGCGGGTGCCGCATTGAGTTTTTCAGTCTTCTTTGAGACGGATGTCACTTCGATAGCACCCAATTCCTCAAAGCTCAAGCGGGTAAAATCTTGTGGCTCGCCTTGATGATTACCGGCCTGTAATTCAGCCGTCATAAGGATGAGGAAGGAAACCAGCAGTACCCCGAATCCGGCAGGGGATTGATCCTTATGAGCCTTGGGTGATGTTATCATCATACACTTTAATTCATCATGTCCAAATTATGTGCGATAACCGATTAGGTTTTAATTGTGAAACGCGCGGAATAAATTGTCATGAGCTTAAAATTTCCAGGTTATTTTTGCGTAATAACTGCGATTAATTTCGCTGAACTGACTGGAGATAAAGGTGGGATTGAATTCGCGGTGGGTATCCAGGAGGTTTTGGCCCACCAAAGCCAGCTCAAGCTGTGCCGTTGGATGCCATGCCAGCCGCATGTCAATCTCGACATAGCTGGGGATACTACGATTGGCGCTGGGCAATCCCGGAATGCTGATGCCGGCAGAGGAAATCGAATCGACATACCGGCTGCCAATATCCAATTCTACCTGCCTGCCCAAATCGATGCGTGAGCGCAGGGACAATTGGTATTTGGGACTGGAAATCCCCGGGGAACGGTGGGCGCCGGTCAGGTTGTCGCGCGGTTCCTCGAGCGCGGACTGGACAACCTGATATTGTCCATACCACCGCCACCAGTGTGTCATCTGCCAGGTGGCTGCCAGTTCACCGCCATAAGTTTGGCCATGAGCTTCATTGTTGATGAGAGATTCAATCTGGACATAATTGGGCAGGGAACTGAGATCTCGGTAAGTATAACTGCTGCGCAGGTCGTCGTAATCATTGATAAAAGCGGCAATGTCAAGTAACAGGCGTTGATGGGGTTGAACCCGATAACCCAGCTCGTAGGCAATCAGATTTTCCGCTGCAAAATCCGGATTGCCATACACGGATATCAATGTGGGAAAGGGGTTGGTGGGCGGAGTGGGATTTAGAACTGCCAGATTGATGCGTCCATCGATTTCAATTTGGGATGGGGTGCGCACGGCGCGGGCAACGGACACCCAGACCGTTTGTTTGGCGGTCGGAGTCCAGGACAAACGCCCCCCCGGCTGATACTCCATGCCGGTGAAATTATTGTGCTCAAACTTGGATCCGAGGGTGAGGCGGAGACGATTGGGCACCAAAGTGATTTCATCCTGAATGAAAGCATTGGCTATATGATGAGAGCAGGATGGATGATTAAATTGCACCTCGACACTATCCTTGATCTCCGATTGACTATAGCGATACCCACCCCCCCAGACAATTTCGTGATTGTCTCCGAGTTGAAAACGATGACGGAAGTCCAAGTCATAAGTATCGCGTGTCTCTTCTACCAAAGGAATATCCACATTAGTCTGGTCATAATATAATTGCAGGCTGAAATCGGAGTCTGGCGAGAATTCATGTGTCCAGCGGCCCAGGATATTCCCGCTCGACTGAATCAAATATCGGGTCAGAGTATAATGATAGCCGCTCGGTGGCGGCGGATTGCCGAAGACGGGGAGGACGATTTGCGGCCACTTTTGGTTGCCGCGCAACCTCATCAAATCCCCTTGCAGGGTGAAGCGATCGTCTGACGAAGGATCCCAGTCGACGCGAAAACCGCCTTGATTTTTCTCCCAGCCGTCGTTGGCCTCCCGGCCGCCCACAGATTCGGAATTATCCCAGTCATCATACTTGCCATACAAACGGAAGTAAGTATGGTCATCGATTTTCCCCCCATAACGCAATCCGCCCAGAACGAGGTGCTCCGTGCCGCCCCCGCCGGTGACCAATACCCCCTGGGTTTCCTGCGCTGGTTTGCTGACGACATTGACAACGCCATTCACCGCGTTGGCTCCCCAGAGAGTGCCGCCTGGGCCGCGTATAACCTCGATGCGATCGAGATCTTCCAGCATCAGATCCTGGTTTTGCCAAAAAGTGCCGGAGAACAGTGGCGTGTACACACTCCGTCCATCCATGAGCACCAGCATTTTTTGCGTGAAGATGTCATTGAATCCTCGCGCCGACACGGCCCACTGCCGGGCATCGACACTGGCGACCTGCATACCGGGCGCCAGGCGCAAGGCTTCGGGCAGAGTCGCGGCGCCGGAGCGGCGAATGTCGTCGTTGGAGATCACGCTTATGGCGGCTGGCGCCTGATTGAGTTTTTCCGCCTTTTTGGAAACCGAAGTCACTTCGATGGCGCCTAATTCCTCCAAGGTTAAACGGGTGAAATCTTCCCCGTATACGTGCATCTTGTCGGCGATCAGATTGGCGGTAAACAGCAGGGCACATGAAAGCATCAAAAATTTGCCTGCCACCAGGTGGCGGGGCATGCCGAACCCGATTTTGTTTATGGAAGGAGCTTTCATCGCTCAATGGCTATTCAGTTCAATCATGATGGTTAGACCGACATCCGACATGGACGCGAAAATGCCTGCGATCAATTCAGTATATCAAAATTCCGGACAAATAATGCCTGTCTGCCGAATATTAAGCCCAATCAAAGGCATTGATACCCCGTTTTGGCACACGCTTAATAAATATAACTTTATTTGAATTGATTAAAATGGCTGAAAAAAAATCACCATCACCGCACGAAATGGGTTGATAACTAGTGTTGCTGTGCAACGAGAGGGGAAGGCGGGAAGCAACATGAACTCAATCCATTTCTTGATTTCATCGGTGATTATTCCAGATAAAGCAGCAATTCGGATTGTGCTTCAATGGCATCAAACATTGCCCTGGCATAATCAAGTTCAAGGACCATGAGGTTGGATCGCAGAGGAAGAATTTCACCCAGGCTGATCTCGCCGGATCGATAGTGTTCCTCGGCAAGGTTGAGCAGGGCTTGGGTTTGCGGAATCATTTTGTCGCGTAATTGATTCACCCGTATCAGTGCCGCATTTAATCCGGCGTGCTTATTGTGGATCTTGGCGGTTAGTTCATGCCAATTTGCCAGAGCCCGCGCTTCAGCAGCAGAGAGATCAGCTGCTGCTGCATGAATATTACCCGAATTGTCATCGAAAAGGGGGAGCGGCAGACCAATGCCGACATCAACTGCATTGGTCTCCGCGTTGGTTATCCGCCGATAACCAACGCCAACGGTCAGGTCGGGAATCCGTTGTGATTTGGTCAATTCATGGGTTTGTTGGGCAATTGTTATCTCCAGGTTCGCGATAAGTTGATATGGACTTTGAGGGAGGGTGGCCAATAACTCGTGAAACTCGGGACATTGGAGTAATTCAAAAGACCCTTGAACTGAGTTGATGATCAAGCCGGAATCGCCAATTACGAAAGTAAGTTCTGAAAGTGCTTGGGCATGGTTTATCCTGGCTGTTTCAAGGTCGGTGGCGGTTCGCGTGAGCAGATTTTCAGCCTGTGAAACCTCAAGCCTGATACTGTCTCCCGCCGCGACTTTATGTCTGGCAAGATCAATTCCAGCTTGCGCGATCTCGTGCGCCTGATCATGTATACCAATGACCTTTTCCCAGTACAACACCTTGAAATACGCGTTCCGAATGCGCTGGCGGAGTTCGTGTTTTTTGATGACGAACAAGTGTTCAAGTTTTTCCTGGGTTAATGATTCAATATCTACCGCCAAAGAGCGCCGTCGCCCCAGGGGAATTTTCTGGGAAACACCGATGATATATTCGCCATCGTCCCTGCCTGCATTGGTGAGTGAAGCCGACTCGACCTGTCCTTTCAGTTCCGGGTTTTCCCAGGTCCGGGCTTGACGAATCCGTCCTTTCACGGACTCCAATTCTGCCATTGCCGCGATTAGTTCGGGGTGTTTTTCGCCTCGTTTCAGTGCCTCATCCAGGGTTAAACCGGCAATCGTTTCCTGAATTTCCGATTCCATGGGTGGAACAGGCTGATGGCGCTGCCGGGTTACCGCCAAACTCCCCCGGTCATCCACACTATTCGGTCGCGCCCACCGCCGGTCAGAATTTTTCAGTCCCGCGCAGCCTGTGACCAGTAATAACGTCAGATAAAATAATAAACTCAGGACTTTCATTGATCACCTCCCAGCGTTATTTTCACGGGGTGGCCAAAACGAAGATAGAGGGTGGGAACAATCACCATATTGAGCAGCATGGAGGTCATCAGCCCGAAGAGGATGACGATCGCCATCGGCGTCTGAATTTCACTTCCCGGTTTATCACCGCCAAGCGCCAACGGTATCAAGGCAAGACCGGCGGCCAGAGCCGTCATCAGAATGGGAGTCAGACGTTCCATCGAACCTCTGAATATTGCCTGGCGGAAATCCGTGACCCCTTCTTTCTCCTGTAGATGCCGGATATGCGACACCAGCATGATTCCGTTGCGAGTCGCGATCCCAAATACGGTAATAAAACCAATCATCGAGGCCACCGAAAGCACCCCGCCAGAAACATATACTCCGATGACCCCGCCAATCAGCGAAAGCGGCAGATTGACCATCACAAAAGCAGCGTCACGGGCGGAACCAAACGCCAGATGAAGGAGAAAGCCAATTCCCAAAATCACCGCGATGCCAAGGATGATCAATAATTTTCCCGCCGCTTCCGCGCTCTCGAATTGTCCGCCATAGACCACGGAATATCCCGGTTCGTTGCTCACGATCGGATCCACCAGTTTTTTAATGTCTTGAACCACCGATGCGACATCCCGTTCCGCCACATTGCACATCACCACGATCTTGCGCTGAACCTGCTCGCGGCTGATCATGTTGGGACCGGTGAAACGGATAACCTGAGCGACTGATTTGAGTGGTATCTGCACATTCATATCCACCTGAATCATGAGCTCGTTGATGCTTTCAGGTGATAAAATCCGATGGTCATCGCCAACCCGTATTACCAGGTCGAAGGTGGTCTGTCCGGCAAGAATTTTAGTTGCCTTGACACCCTGCAAATTGGCTTCAAGCAGATGGGAAATCTGCTCGATGGCCAAGCCATATCTCGCCATTGCCTGGCGATCGAACTTGACCAATACCAGCGGGATGTCCGTTTGTTGCTCGACGGATAAATCGACGACTCCTGAGACTTCTGACATTGCCTCTCTGGATTGCTCTGCGATATGGCGCAACTTATAAAGGTCCTCGCCAAAAATCTTTACCGCGATATTGGCGCGAGTGCCGGAAAGCATGTGGTCAATGCGGTGCGATATCGGTTGCCCAATGGTAATATTTACCCCGGGGACAAGGGTCAGGTCTTCGCGCAAGGCAGAAAGAAATTCTTCCTTGCTCCGATGTTTCATCGCCAGGGAAACATCAATCTCAGATGCTTCCACTCCCTGGGCATGTTCGTCGAGCTCCGATCGACCGGTTCGTCTGGACACCGATACCACCTCCGGATGTTTCATGATGATTTCTTCAACCAGACGACCAAGGTCATTGGATTCCTTGAGCGACGTCCCAGGTAAGGTAACCACACTTATGGTTAACGCGCCTTCATTGAATTCGGGAAGAAAAGAGCGTCCCAGCAAGGAGGCGGCGTACAGCACAACTAAAAATGCAATCAAGGTTGGGATTGTAACCAGCCATGGATGATCGAGAACCGGATCAAGAATTTTACGATATCCCGACTTCAGAAGTCGCGCCAGTCCAGCTTCTCCGCCCTTGAGTATGCTTTTGCTCTTGGGCAGCAATAGATAAGAAAGTGCCGGAGTGACGGTTACCGCCACCAATAGAGAGGAGAAGAGTGATACCACATAGGCCATGCCCAGGGGATAAAGGAGCCGCCCTTCGACGCCGGAAAGAAAGAATATTGGGAGGAAGACAAGCGCGATGATGAAGGTCGCGAATACGATGGACGTTCGAATTTCAACGCTTGCTTCGTATACCACCCGGAGCGATGACCGCTGTTGATCAACCGGGAGAACCGCGTTTTCCCGCAGTCGCCTGACGATGTTCTCGACATCAATGACCGCATCATCCACCAGGGATCCAATCGCGATCGCCATCCCGCCCAGGGTCATGGTATTGATGGTGCCATCAAACCATTTGATGGTATAAACCGCGGATATCAGAGAAAGCGGAATCGCCGTCAGGGTAATAAAAGTAGCGCGCAGATTGGCGAGAAAAAGGACAATGATGATAATCACCAAAATGCCGCCGTCACGGAGCGCGTGCATGACATTGTCGACCGCGACTTCAATAAAATCAGCCTGCCGGAAGAGATTCCGTTGGATGGTGACCCCCTCTGGCAGTTGGCGCTGCAGTTCATCAAGCACAGAATCAAGTTCATTGGTTAAGGCAAGGGTGTTCGCCCGCGGTTGTTTTTGCAGTCCCAGAATTACCGCCGGTTGACCGTTTAATGATCCCTCACCACGCTTCGGCGCGCTGCCGATACCAACCTCGCCGACATCAGACACATGAACCGGCACACCATGCCTGACAGTTATTACCGTCTTGCCGATATCATCCAGCGTCTTGATCCTGCCGATCCCGGTCACTAAAAATTCTTGTCCGCGATGTTCGATAAAACCGGCGGAAGCGTTTTCATTGGAAAGTTTTATCGCTTCGTAAACGTCGTCAAATGTAATCTCGTAAGATTTCAACTTGGACGGCCGCAGGACCACCTGATACTGTTTTACCTCGCCGCCAATCGGGGTCACCTGGGAAATGCCGGGGACGCTCAGCAGACGGCGGCGCAGTGTAATGTCAGCGATTGTTTTTAGTTCCATCGGATTATGACGATCCGATGTCAGACCGATAAACAAAATTTCACCCATGATTGAAGAAATTGGCGCCAGTATGGGACGTTCGACTTCCGCTGGCAGTTCATTGCTCACCAATGACACTTTTTCATTCACAATTTGACGGGCGATGTAAATATCCGCTCCCCATTCAAATTCAATCCAAACAATCGATATGCCGACAGCGCTGACTGAACGAACCCGGCGCACTCCGGCTGCTCCGTTAAGCGCTGCCTCAATCGGGAATGTGACCAGGCTTTCGACTTCGGTCGGCGCCATTCCATGAGCTTCAGTGATGACAGTAACAGTAGGCGCTGTGAGATCGGGGAAGACATCCACCGGCATCTGGATTGTCGTATAAATTCCCGCCGCCGTAAATAGGACCGCCACCACGAGGATCGCAAAGCGGTTATGCAGTGACCAATGGATTAATCGATCAACCATGGGTTCTCCTTAAATTAATGCGCGTGGCCGTGAGCCGGTATTGAGGTCGAGACCGAGGCCAATCGCAGCGCGTAGGCGCCTCGCGTGACCACCCGTTCACCGGGATTGATGCCGGAAAGTACCTGGAAATGATTGCCATCCTGAATACCAAGCTCAAGATGTCGTTTTTGAAAGGTCTCACCGGAAACCTGGACGAAAGCGATCGGACGACCATCCTCTTCGACAACGGCTGATTCATGTATGGCCAGCGCCTGTTCGATATGGGCGGTTTCGATAAAGACATTTAATGCCATACCCGGCAGGAGCTCCCGATCGGGATTGGACACCTTGTATACCACCGCTATCGTGCGGCTCTGGTCAACATTGAATCCCTTAAAAACCATAGACCCCTGTGAATCGCTTAAAATCGAGCGGTAGTTGCCGGGCGCATAAGGCAACGCGAAAACGGCATCGTTCGAAGCGCCAATACGGCCCCATTCTGATTCCGGTACCCGGACTTCGATATAGACCTGAGCGAGATCGGTAATGGTAAATACCGCCATTCCGGCCGGGATATTCTCCCCCACCGTTGCCCGGATCTCCGAGATCAAACCGGAAATCGGAGCTTTCAATTCAACCGGAACCAGGGTCATGGTGAATTCAGGGTGTGATGCGAGAGAGTTCTGAGCTTTTAGATACGTTTTATACATCGTCTCCGCGGCCTGCCCATTCGCTTTGGCCTGGTGGAGATTATATTCAGCTTCCTCGAGTTGTTTCTGGGATTTCGCGTTCTTGCTATGGAGCTCGCGAATACGGTGATGGGATTGTTCGGCAAGAGTTATCTCCGCATCCGCTTGTATCCTTCTGGCTTCAGACTCCGCGATCTTGCTGGTGAAATCCGCGTCCATCAATTGATATTGTATTTTCGCGCTCGCCAGCGTGAGCAGATCCTGGGCGGTGAGATAGGGCTGAATCAAGGCCAGAGTTTGCCCTGATTCAACGCGTTGGGACATCCTCGGAAACAAGCTGCTGCCAGCAGGTTGCAATGATCCCGATACCTGAGCCGTGATCACTGCCTGGTTTTCGGATGGCAGGGTGACGACACCGGTTAAACGCAACCGCTCCTTGAGCTCGCGCGCAACCGCGGGCTGGGTAAAAAAATCAATATTCCACTGCTGCTCCTTGAGAAAGGAAATCCCATTCCCATCTTCCTCGTCGTGATGATGGGGAATCTCATTCCTGGCAGCATAGGCATGGACACTGGGAAGAGACAGGGTTCTCTCCCCGGTTTCCTCGGGAATGTTTAATCCCATCTTCCATATGCCTGAATTCGCGAATACGCGCTCCGGGATATAAATGCCGGGTCTTTTCGGCTGCGGCTCAAGGTGACGAATCGGCTCCTCGTCACCCTGTTGAAAGATAAACGTCACAGGGCCTGATGTGCGCGGTTGGGATGATGCCAGATTCGTCACATGAGTGATAAAACGAACCGCTTTACCGACCACGATTACTTCGTGTTCCAGAAATATTTCATAACCATCCTGCCAGACGGTGAACGCTGTTGTTGGCGTTTCTTCGGCATGTGCATCGCTGTGATCATCCGTTTTGCCGTGATCATGATGTCCAGGTTCCCCGGATGCTGTATGACGATGGGTTGAATTCTCATCGTGGGAGTGATTCTCATGTCCCGAATGGCAGGAAGTGATAAGCAATAACGCAATCAGGAGCAGGTAATCAGTGAACCTGACGCTTATGCCAACCCAGTGGTTAAAGAAATCGGGTAATTTCCCGGAATTCATCGATGGCCTCCTTTTTGCTCTGGACGTTATCCAATGTGTCGTAGGTTAAACAATGATCGATGTGATCGCGAATATAAATCTGTTTTGCCTTGATAAGCGCGTTTGAAACCGCGTGCAGTTGCTGCGCCACATCGATGCATTTCTTCCCTGCTTCAATGGACATGATCACTGATGTGAGATGACCGTTTGCCCGTTTTAAACGGACGATGACATCCTTGTGAGATTCGTGTACTGACATGTGTAGCCTCCCTGTTATCTGGATTTGATATGGACAATCATAACCGGCATTATCCTATCCAGTAGGTTAGGATATGTCAAACCGCAAATCAACAAAATTGTCAGAAAGCGAATCAATAGCTGGGGAGCCGGGGGATGCGGTTACTTCACAGGCGCCATCTTGATATCCAAAGCGGGAACTGACGCGACTTCGAATGAGGTGGCTCCAAGTCTGATTTGATCACCGGACTGTTCCATTGCCTGAAGTATCTTGACGCAGATTTTGTCTTTGGTGACACGGCGTTGTTTATAGTCGACGACGTATCGCAAGGTATATTCGACCCAGTTTTCTTTCATTATGAGTGAGATCATGGGCTCCAAACGGGCGTCTTCCAACATATATTTATCCGTCATTTTTCGCCAGTCGATCTTCAGGCGGCGGGCATATTCTCCGGTGATATCATCAAGTATTTGCTGAAATTCCCGGCGCGCCCGTTCATAATTGCTGCCATATCGGACCGGGATCAGAATTTCATCCCAGAGAAACGGAAAATCCGACGAATAATTGTAGACTGGCTCCTTGAATATGAAACTATTGGCGACACGAACGACGCGGCCGTTATACTGATCACCGTTAATCCATCCACCACACTCCATCAACGTTGTCCGCAACACCCCGATATCAATTACATCGCCCTTGATGCCACCCAATTGAACCCGGTCGCCAATATGATAAAAACGGCCAAATGACAATGCCACCCAGCCTGCCACGCTGGCAATTACCTCCTGCAGGGCAAATGCCACGCCCGCCCCGGCCACACCAAAAAACACGGTGAGCCCGGCCAGTCTTTCGCTAAAGATGATCGATAGCAGGAATAACGCCAACATATAACCCGCGAATGAAATCAGCTTTCGTATGCGGTAGCGCCGTTCGGCATTCGCGATGTAGCGACTGGCAGCATTCTGAGCCGAATGCACCAGGATGATAACAAAAACCACAACCAATATCGCGGCAATAATTTTCCCTAAAACGGGATCAAACAGCCACTTTTTAATTATCTCTTGCATAATAAATCCTCGCTTTAATTAGGGAGTTTATGGGATGGATTTAACCTGACATGGACGGCATTGATAATCCCTTTCCTGGCCGGTTTATCTGGCATTGTCTTTTTTCATCATTACCTTCAGATCGATCATGCTGGACTGGTCCACCTGGATCAGTCCCCGCCGGGGACGATCCAGATCGATTACGATAAAAATCACTAATGTAATAAGTCCAGTCATCGCCAGGGTTGCGAGCCACGGCCGTCCCCCTCCAAGCCCTGATGCATAACCCAGGACACTGCCTGATATGATAAAGATCGCGAACAAGAGCATTAACACCACTTCAGGAACATGTTTTTGGAGCGCGGCCTGCCGATTGCCATAAGCATCAATGACCTCATTCAATGACTGTATAAAAAGGCCCGATGTGGTTGGCCTTGGATCTTCCTGGGCTGCCTTCAGGGCAAGCTGCCAAAGTTGTCCTTGCAGTTTAATTGTTTGGTCATGATTGGCGGTGCGACTGGCAAGATCGGTCATGTTGACACTTCCGCTCAGAACTCGTAACTCAACATAACGAGAGAACTGGGATTTGATCTCCTGAGCCTGGGATTCCGGCAATAGTCCGGCCCGGAGATACGCTGTTCCTAGAGCATTTGATTCCTCGATTACCGCCGCGCCACGACTGTCGAAACGTTGCAGGGCCATGGTAAATGTGAAACCTAATAACAGGGCCAGCAACCCCAGCATCCCTGCCTGAATGGCATTGGTCTGAGATTTGATCCCCTCATCAGATTCTCTGCGCACATGACGGGCATAGCGGAATCCAGCTTCATTTGCCACCAGGATGAGCGTGAATAGCAACAATGCTATTCCCAGGCTGTTGTGATTATACAAATTAATTAAATCAAGCATGTTATTCGATTTGATAATCAATCCATATTCTGATCCTGGTGGTCTTGATGGCTATGAAGCGCGCGGTGGTGAAACATCCTTGTGTGGCGGCGGGGATTTGGGTTTATCCGGCGTTATCTCACCAAGATACTTTGGCAATTCGATCCCGGCCATTTTGGCGACATCATGCAAGGGCGGCAGACTTTTGTAAAGACCGGAAAGAAAATTGGCTGTGCTCGAACCGCCTTCACCTTGGTTTCCGGCGGAATCCCAGACTGTAACCTTGTCGATCTTGATGTTGCGAATCGCCTCAACCTGCAGTTGCACAATGTGTTCGATCTTTTCCGTCATCAACAGGGTCGCCACCGATTTGGCATCGCCATTGCAGCCTTTGACCAGTTCGAGATAGCCGGCAGCCTTGCTGTCCAGCACTTTGCGAATACCTTCCGCTTCCGCCTGATATTTAAGCAGTATGGCGTCCGCCTGTCCCCTGGCTTCGCGCCGGGTGCGTTCGGCTTCGGCTTCGGCGGCGATTTCAACTTTTTGTTTATCGATTTCCTGCCGCGCGATTTCCGCGGCTTTCAAGCGTTCCTGCTCGGCGCGATATTGCGCTTTTTGAATCTCAACCTCGGCTTCGCGACGCGCCACCTCGCCGCGTTTCAAGGCCAAGGATTGCTTCACCGCCAGCTCGGCATTGGCATCGGCTATATTGGCCTTGGCCTTGTTTTCACCGTCAATCGCGGATGCTTCCTGCTGCTGGACGAAAATACGGCGGTCCGCTTCCGCCTTCTTCTGGCCTTTCTCCGATTCCGCGACATTTTCCGCGACCTTGATTTCTTTATCGCGATTGGCGACCGCCTCACCGATCGTCGCTTCGGTCTCTTGTTGTTGGAGGTATATTCGCTTATCAGCATCCGCTTTTTTCTTGCCCTTTTCCGATTCCGCGACATTTTCCGCGACCCGGACGACTTTGACCTTGGTGGCTTCCGCTTCACCGATCGCCCCGATTTTATCCTGTTCGGCGACATCGACCTTGGCCTGATTGATCGCTTCTGACGCGGCTTTTTTCCCAATCGAATCAATGTACCCCGATTCATCGGTGATGTCGGTGATATTGACGTTGATCAGATACAACCCGATCTTATTCAATTCCGGCGCGACGTTTTTGCGAATCGAATCGAGAAACCGCTCACGATCCTGATTGATCTGTTCAATCGTCAGGGATGCCACCGTCAGACGCAATTGCCCGAAGATGATTTCCTTGGCCATCTCTTCGATCTCTTTTGAATTAAGGTGGAGCAGGCGTTCGGCTGCCGCGTTCATGATTTCCGGTTCAGTGCTGATGCCGACGGTAAAGGTCGACGGAACATTGATGCGAATATTTTGCTGTGACAACGCCTTCTGCAGGGGAATGCCGATGGTCATCGGCGTCAGACTCATGTAGGCATAATCCTGAATCAAGGGCCAGACCAAGGCGGCGCCGCCGTGAATGCAACGGGCGGTCTGACCTTCACCGACCTTTCCATAAAGAACCAGGATTTGATCCGAGGGACAACGCTTGTAACGCGATGCCAGAAAAAGCAGGGTGGAGACAAAAAGCACAAGGAAGGCGATAATGGGCAGAATCCAGAAATTAAACATAACGACTCCTGATAATTAAACTTTTTCGACAATGAGTACGTTGGCATTAATTGCCACAACCCGGATGGAGGTGCCGGTGAGCAGCTCCACCCCGTTTTTTTCCATGGCTTCAAACTCGCGTAAACGACCGCGGAAATTAATGTTAACCTGGCCCTGGCCCTTGTCGGGAATCGTGAGACAGACCGTGCCGAGACTGCCGACCGCGTCGCTGGTTTTCAAGGTGCCGCTTGATTGCAGGTTGACCGCTAATTTAAATAAATTTCCAATCACCCAGACAGAAGCCAAACCGGCTGCCACTGCTCCCGCAAGAGCGATCAAAGATCCCGCATGATTTTGCCGGTAAAGCGCCAGCCCCACTAAACCAAACATCATTAAAAAGGCGGCCAAGCCATGGATTGATAAAAGTTTGAAACCGACATCTGGATTGGCATGATGAGCATCGACGCCCCCGCCGCCGACCTCCGTGTCCGCTCCTGATCCCATGAATTGCATGATGATTTTGATCAGGACCATGGCGCCGCCAATGATGGCACAGCACAGGAAAAATATCTCCATGCTGTCAAAACTGGAATGGGCATATCCCATATCGCTGAAACTCCACAAGGTGATAATATTGAACCCCGCTACCACGATCAATATCCATGAACAGCAACCGATTGTCAAATGTAATCATAATTCATGGCTGAAACCAACCTGATTTCGCCGCTTATAGGCGGACCATTGATGAGCAAGTGAAGCGATTGACTGCTCAGGCCAGGCCGCTTTTATACCTCAGTGACTTATGCTTGAGCGAATCAGTAAAATACACCAACCTGGCATCGTCGCGGCGGTACTGACGTTTTATGGGGGCGGGTCAGCTTCGATTTCGTTCTTGCTTTGCTCAACAACATCTTTTTGATCTCCAGTAAGCACCGGCTCTGAAGCTGAGCTATCGCTTCCGGCAAGCTGGGCGCGAAGCAATTCGATTGATTCTGAGATGCGCTTTTTTTCATCCCCTTCGGCCCCCCTTAACCGGCTTTCAAGTTCCTCGATTTTAGTTTCCAGATTGATCTTGGTTTCTTCCTGACGTTCCGCTTTTTCAGCTTTATCGAAGACGATCTCCTCAAGATTGGCTGACTCAACCGTGGTTTCCCCCATCATTGATGGCGGCATAATCCTGGTTTGTTCCGCCATTTGGCGCTGATTCATAAAGACCGGTGAAACGATTTCAATCCCGGCATCATGAAGGGAGTCGAGAACGAATCGGGATAATTCAGATCGGGTTGTCAGTATGCTTTTGACCTCAATCAATAAACCGCTGACGCGATAGGTGATGGCATAATTTCCCAGTTCGATAATTTGGATGTACGGTTCCTCAAGCCCGCATTTTTGCGCGGCAGCAATGAGCGCCGCTTGAATTTGCGAATAATGAACGTTGTATCCCAGGGACAAGGAAACTGAAATGATCGTTCCCGAATTTCGAATCACGGTCACGGGATGAGTGATCAAATAGGCATTGGGCAGCGAGATAAGTTCCCGATGCTCGGTCTGAATCTCGGTATCAAACAATCCCTTTTCAACCACCCGACCAAAATGTTCTCCCACGCGAATGAAATCCCCGGTTCGGAAGCGCCGGGTCGTGCGCATCATTATCCCCGCCATAAAATTCGCCACAATCGTGGTGGAAGAAAACGCGATAACCCCAGAAACCATGACGCCAATCAGCGCGATCACCTGGTTGCGTGTGCTGTCACTAACCGGCAAAGCAAGAGCAATTGCAACAATACCGGCCACACTCAAACCGAAAAGGATCAATTGGCGGTGGAACCTGCTTCCATTCTCCAGTTCCACATGCCGGCCCAGGAGGAGCCAGTGCGCACCGAACATAAACAGCAGTACGCCAACCACTGTTATTATCAGAGGGATGAAGATAGTGATTTGATCAAGCATATGAATCGTGAATGGTCATAAGATACGATGTGGTATGGTAAACGATCAACTTCGACTGGCACTTACTCGGACACTGTCAGCAACCCAAATTCATCCTGCTGTACAGCAGAACAGACTTCAAATTGTAACGCGAAGACCCCCAAAAAAATCTTCTGGTCCTGCCGTACGGCAGGACCAGAAGATTTGAGAAGTTAACTGCCTGATTACCAATAATTTTCCCCGCTACTCCCGCATCACCCGGCCAAAGAGCGCCTTTACCGGATGATAGTGCTTGACCATGATCACG
>CAZTTH010000051.1:17765-20313 GCA_964615975.1 uncultured Lentisphaerales bacterium
CATCACCCGGCCAAAGAGCGCCTTTACCGGATGATAGTGCTTGACCATGATCACGGGGCGCTGGGAGTTTTTGGCGATCATCTCGGTAATCGATCCGAACAGAATCTGGGAATGAAACCGGTGCCCGGACGCGCCAACAACGATGGCATCATAGTTTTGCGCCTCCGCCAGAATCCCATCGGTAACCGAGCGATGACGAATGAGCGTGGAATCAATATTGAGGTCAGTGGCGCCCTTGATGTCGTTTACTTCATTCTCAAGGCGCTCACTGATTTTATTGATTGCTTCTTCGGTTATGACCGGATCAGCTATCCCGCATAAAGTCAGTGACCCTTTGCGGTCGGTTATGATCGGAGCCAATAACCGCGCTGCCAGGCGGGCATGCTCGCCGCCGGCCGTCGGGAGGAGAAACCGGGTCATGGGTTGATCCTGATTCATTCTGACCAACATGATATCCGAGCGGGCATGGGCAACAACAGTATCGCAGATCTCACCGAGGATTTTCTCTGCCGTTGTCGTATACCCCTTCCAGCCCAGAATGATGAGATTACAGCGGCGTTCGCGGGCGGTATCAAGAATGGCCCGGGCGGCGTGATGCGCCACGCACACCAGCGAGGTTAGGGGCACATTGTGTTTTTGCGCATGCTCATCAGCGAGCTCAAGGATCTCACGTTCCCGTTCCACATCACCGCGATTTACTGCCAGGGGCATTTGTTCGGGGACAACCACCACCCGCAACCCCACGATTTCCCCCTGTTGTTCCGCCGCGATCGGAGCAGCCAGTTCGATCAATGAGGCGACATTGGCCGGATTTGCCAGCGGCACCAGTATTCGATAGCGGCTTTCACTCATGGCATAATGACCCTCGGCAACCCGTGAAGGTGTCCACGGCAGGTCCTCCACTTCAACCCGGGTCCCCTTCCATGCCACAAAACCTAAAACACCAAAGATTAAACTGGCCGAGGCCATCAACACCGGCAGCGGATGCGTGAGGATTTGCGACAACAGATAGAAATTTGCTATGATTCCCATAATCGGAATAAGAGGCACTAGCGGAACTTTGAATGGGCGTTCGATATCCGGGAATTTGCGGCGGTGAATGATCAGTCCATAATTAATGATGATCAATACCAAAAGCAGGACGGTATCAGCAAAGTGCGCGAGATCCTCCAATGGCAGACTGATGGTAAAAAGCAGGATCGCCCCGCCAACCAGGAGAGTTGATACCACCGGGGTTCGCGTCCGTTCATTGATCACCCCAATTTCTTCCGGCAAATGTCCAAGCTGACTCATCGTCAATGTGACTCGTGATCCCGCCATGATGGACGCGTTTGATGCCGAGATCATCGAGAACAAGGCGCCGGAAATAATTACCATACCGCCGATTGGTCCGAGAAATAACCGGGCAGCTGTGCCCATCGCGGCTTCACTGTATTCCGTCAGGTTGGCGGCAATCACGACCAGGACGACGAGAGTGTAAAGGACAGTGACAATTCCCATGGATATGAATATTGCCCGGGGGATCGTCTTAACCGGATTCCGCACTTCACCTGCGGTCGCCGCGATCGCCGAGAACCCAAAAAAGGTAATAAAAACCATGGCCGCGGTACTGCCAATCTTGAGGAAATCGGTGCTGAACTTATTCATGATCTCAACCGGATCGATCCGGCCGAGACCACCAGCGACAAACCAGATCAGCAGCAACACCTTGCCGGCAGTGACGAAAATTTGAAAACTGCCGCTTTCCTTGGTTCCCTTGATATTCAGCAAGGTCAGGGCGATTAGAGCGACAACTCCTGACAGATTCTTGATCGGCGAATGCCAGATGAATTCATTGAAGTAGCTGGACAGACTGGCAATATAGAATGCGCAGGACGAAGTATAACCAAGAAATAATGCCCAACCGACAAAATAAGCGACCAGCGGCGAAAAGGTCTTCCGTGCATAGAGGTATCCCTCGCCCGACTCTGGATACATGGAGACGAATTCGCAATAAGTGAGTGCCGTAAACGTGGCGACTATTGCCGCCAGCAGGAATGACAGAATGGCGGCGGAACCGACATTGCGGATGGCAAGGCCTGACAAGGTGAATATCCCGGCGGCGATCATTGTCCCGACACCGATGGCCAGACACGATACCAGCCCCAGTTCCCGGCTCAATTCTGTTTGAATCTCTACTTTATTGTGTGTCTCCATACAGTTTTTCACCTTCTTTTAATGATGATAATAATTGATACTGTACATGTCTGGTTTTAGCAAAAGATTGCATGAATACCAGCCTGACGGGCATGGCAGCGTTTATATAATCGCCGGCTTGCCTTATTAATGTGTCCAACGGACCGCGAGAATCACAATAATATCTCATAGATAAAGATACAAATCGATCAAAATCATCCGCTGTCGGGCATGATCCTGCCTTATAACAAGCTCGGTTACCCCTTCATCGAACCGATCCGCATGACCGGCTTGATACCGCGGGCCAGCACAATCGCTCATCATCTGATTGTGGAATTGATGATGGGGATGATCAAAACGGGACGGTCAAGCC
>CAZTTH010000051.1:20413-23375 GCA_964615975.1 uncultured Lentisphaerales bacterium
CGTCAGTGCCGATTCTGAGTAACTGCATGGGAGCACGGAGTTGATGCATCTCGACCAACCGGGGATTCCTGAAGGTTAAAAAACATACTGTTGAGCCATTGCCTCCGCCCGCCTTCGGGTTTTTGACTTTCGTGGTTTGGTTTTCCCAATTCAGCAATATTCCATCACATATACCTTTTATCATCGAGATTTCGAAAAACGATACTCTTATAATTTTGGGAGTAGACGTTCGTAGTAAGTCACGATTAGTGGCGTTTTAAGGCGTGCATGCCCAGTCGCTCACGGCACTGATCGCGCCTTACTACCAACTATTGTTCAATGTTGAATTATCGAAAACTCGAAGGCGATGAGGATATACTCGCGGGGAAACTTGGCGAATGAGAGCGGATCCCGCCAGCTCTCATTGTCCAATCATAATCGAAATCTCTGAAAACAGAGTTGCCATCAAAACCCAAGGGGCTAGAGTAGTTAACCGCGCCCAATGATCAATTGCAACTTCTCAATGTTTTCGCGGTCATAGCGGCGGGCCTGCATGATCCTGGATTTACCCGACGCGTCCGGTATCATATTTTTAGTCGACACGAATTACCCCGCTTCACGGCGAGGTGGATAAACATACCATAATGGAAGGCTGTTACCACATGAACAATACTCCCAGCGTTCAATCCGTTGAATCCTATAATCGACCGATCATTAACGATCATAAGTCTCCGTTCATTTATATTTTGGCCGCGGTTTTCATATTAGTTGTTGTTTGCGGCATAACTTATCTCCTACATGGTAACGATCCCGTCGAGGTAAAACCTCCGCCGCCGGAGTTCCTCGAAGCTGGCAAGTCATTGCCACCCTCTCCGATGACCCCCGATGTCCCGTCATGGCTTGTGATCCTGATTATCGGGTTCATTTGCCTGCAAATGCTGCCGCTGATCCTGGCAGCGCACAAATCGCGCGCGCGGCTGCTCAGTTGCCGCGATATAAAGGCCATCATCTTTCTTGTCGAAACTCCGATGTACCTCGGATTGCTCGGGACTTTGGTGGGAATTTGCTTGACTCAATTTATATCCGGATCGTTATCGGCGCCGGTGGCTTATTTGACGACCATCGCAGGCCTCCTTTTCTATTTGGCGGGGAGATTCGCGATTCTGGTACCGCTGCCAATCTCGCCCGATGCGTCTTAATGAATATTTTCTGCGATTAGTAGTGAGGTTTAATCATGAGAATGGCTATGGTTGGCTTAACCGACATCTTTCTGATGCTGTATCTAACGTCGTTGACCCAGTTTCGCCCTGCCAGCACCCTGACCACCGAGGACTATTTTGCTCTGAAAAGATCCAACATGAAGCTTCAAGAACAAACCGACGCGATGCGCCGGGATTTCACGGAAAAGTTCGACGAGATGATTCAGGAACGCGAGGAAGCGGAGGAGCGCGAGGCGGAAAAACAACAACAGCTTGAAGCGGCTCTTTCCGCGGAAATGGTTGCCCGGGAACAAGTGTTGCAGGAAATCGCACAAACCCGTTCCGCCCATGAGCAGACCAGGGGGGAAGCCCGGGTTCTGGCACAACAGACCGAGGAACTACAGGAGAAGTTGCGCCTCAATGCGGCGGCGGCCGCAGAACAACGCCAGGTCTTAGCTGCACAGCTCGAGCGCGTGCAGACTGAGCAACAGCGCAAACGTGAAGCTTTGGAGGCGGCGCTGCAAGAACGGGAAGGCGAGTTAACCGCGGCCGCAGAACAACGCCAGGCGCTCGACGCACAACTCACTCGCTTGCAAGCTGAACAGCAGCGCAAGCGCGAAGAATTGGAAGCGGCGCTGCAAGAACGGGAGCGTGAGTTAGCCGCGGCAGTAAAAAAAGCGCAAGCGATGAAAGCCTCGGCCGAGCAGGCGCGGAGAGCATCTGCCTCGGCAGCAGCGATTGCGGATCAAGCCCGCCGCGAAGCCGAGCAAGCCAATATGGCAAAGGAAAACGCCCTTCAGCTTCGTGAGGCGGCCTTGAATGCCAGGCAGGAGGCAGAGCGTCAAGCGGCGGCGGCCCTGGCCGCGCAACAACAAGCGGAGGCCAATGCCAGCCGGGCGGAAGAGCAAGAGAAGAATGCCTTGGTCGCGAAAAACCGTGCCGAAGCGCTGCGCCGGATGGTGGAGAAGGAAGCCAAAGCGCTTGAGAACAACATCACGACCATGAAACAAAGTGGCGAGACCGTTTATACCAAGACTGTGTTGCCTAGGTTGCAGGATGTTCAAGTAAGCTATCTCATCCAGTGGCCAGATCGGACCACCACTCGCACCCGCTACGATCTGCGTTTATTACCGATTAACATCGATGATAAAGCCGTTGTCTTTATTCCTTTGGCGAAACTTGGCATGTCCAAAAAATCCTCGACATTACCACTGCGATTGACCATCCAATTTGCCGGGCAATTAGTCGATCTCCTCTATCTCAACCGGGAATTGGAATTAGCCGCCATGGTCTTGCCAGGATATAACGGAGAAACACTCCAACGGATTCCTGCAAGCAATGAGATCACGGACTACATGCCGATCTTGATGGCGATCCGGAACGAGGCATACCTGGGTATCGGCGATACCCTGCGAAACCTGGATCGAGAGTTTTACGTATTTCCCCGGGAATTATTGGCCTTCACCGCCCCAGATACCCTGCGCATGGAACGCGAAGGCTTTCGTGGTACCGGCAGTCACGGGGAACGGATTGTCAGGGGCGATCAAGTTGTCGACCTGAGTGGCCGATTTTTGGGAATTGCCAATGCCAACGAACAGATTTCCCGCATCAATACCTTGGAAAATTGGACCACCATGAGCATCCCACAAGCGAAATAAGAAATCAAGCTTTGATCGCAATTAACAGCATCTGCTCAACCGAGAAATAATTAGCCCGCATTTAGTGCATAATAAAATCTTAATATATTTGTATTCAACAAATTGCCTGGACTGGCACCGGATATT
>CAZTTH010000052.1:0-21058 GCA_964615975.1 uncultured Lentisphaerales bacterium
CCCTGAAAGGGATAGAAGCGAACCTGAGGAGATGATGGGAAACTTAGGTGGCGGCAACGGATTGGAGAATATCGATAATGAGGTTATGAATACCTCCATAATTAATCACAAATCCAGCACGATACTGACCGGGGCATGATCGGAGATGGCGAGGCCGCCGGCACGATGAATATCGGCGGAGCGAAACCCCCGGGCGGCGGCGGCGTTGCCAATCAGATAATCGATGCGCCAGCCCCGATCCAATGCCCGCGCCTGCCCACGATTCGACCACCACGAATAAGGGCCATGCCGGTCGCCAAAATGCTCGCGCACAAAATCATGCCAACCGGAATTCAGGAGCCTGCCCATCCACTCCCGTTCATGCGGGAGAAAACCAGAGGTCTTCTCATTGCTCTTGGCGTGAAAGATGTCCTTTTCGGTGTGGGCAATATTGAAATCCCCCCCCATGATCACCGGAGTATCTCGTTGTGCCAGCTTGACTGCCCAGGGCATGAATACCGCCATCCACTTCTCCTTTTCCTGTTGGCGTTCAGGGCTCGACGAACCGGACGGCAGATAGATATTGATGATCAACACCCCGTCGATTTCCGTTTGGATGACGCGCCCTTCGGGATCCGCGCCATTAAGCCCTGAGCCGACAAACTTCAACGAAGATTTCGACCAGGTCGCAGTGCCGGAGTACCCTGGACGTTCGGCGGGATGCCAATGAGTCCGCCAGCCTCCGGGTTGACGCCATTCCGCTGTCAGATCGTCAGGTTTCACCCGGATTTCCTGCATTAAGAGGACATCGGGCGCCAGTGCCGCGAGATACTCCGAGATTCCCTTGCGGATCGCGGCCCGCAAACCATTGACATTCCATGTGGTGATTTTCATTGGCCTCCATACCTACAAGATTTAACAGGCCACACTATACCGTGCAAAATTCCGACAAGAAAACACTATTCCCAGATTTCTGGATCAGCAGCGCCGTTCAATCGCAGCGGAGCGATGACCAACTGACCGGTGTGAATCGTCATGAAATCAATTGCGTAAAACTCCCACCGGATTCCCCAGCCATTGTGAAGACCCGCATAACACGCCCGCGAGACTCGTATCCCGCTGATTCCGTTAAATAATTATTATCCATTAATCATGAAGCTGTTATAAATTATTCAAAGGATATGATGAAGCCGCGGATAGGGTTTTGGAATCATAATTGCTATAAGAGACGTGAAGCTAATTACCATCGCAAAAATGATTTTGCCCAAACACATCTCTAAACAAAACACGACCACCTTTATGAACTTGACCATGATTGACATTGCGGTTTTTGCCTTTGCTTTCGGCGCCAACCACCGGGAATACACTCCATGAATACCCCATCAGATTATGCCGGCGAGAAACGCCTGACCTTCCTGCCCTTCTCTCGTCCCACCATCGAAGCCGATGATGTCGCTGCCGTTACCCGGGTGCTTACCTCCGGCTGGATTACCACCGGACAGAGAACAACAGAATTCGAGCAGCACTTTTGTGAGTACACCGGGGCGCGGCACAGCATCGCCCTGACCTCGGCCACGGCCGGAATGCATTTGCTCTTCAAGGCGCTTAACATCGGGCCGGGTGACGAAATCATCACCCCCTCAATGACCTGGGTTTCCACCGTCAACCTCATCGTTCTGGCGGGTGCGACTCCAGTGTTTGCCGATATTGACCGCGATACCCTGGCGGTCACCCCGGAATTGGTCGCGCCGTTAATCACCGCCCGCACGCGCCTGATCATCCCGGTGCATTTCGCTGGCGCTTCCGTCGATCTCGCCGGCTTTAGAGAGCTGGCTGATCAACGCGGGGTGCGTTTGATCGAAGACGCGGCACACGCCCTGGGCGCCGAATATCGCCAGCAACGGATTGGCGCCAAAGGCACCGCGATCTTCTCGTTCCATCCCATCAAGAATATCACTACCGGTGAAGGGGGAATGTTCTGCACGGATGACGATGACCTTGCTGAACGCATCCGCCGGTTAAAATTTCATGGATTGGGAATGGATGCCTTCGATCGCGAAACACAAGGGCGGGCGCCCCAGGCGGAAGTGCTCGAACCGGGATTTAAATACAACCTGACGGACATGGCATCCGCGCTGGGATTGACGCAATTAGAAAAAATAGAACGCTTTAATCACCGCCGCCGCGAGCTCGCGCGGTATTACCTGGCCAAACTGGCCGGGATTCCTGAAATCATCCACTGGTCTGAACCCAACCATTCCGGCCCCCATGCCTGGCATTTATTCATTGTCCGCCTGGATATTGATCAGGTGGATTTCAGCCGTGACGAATTCATCCAGCGCCTGAAACAGTGTAACATCGGGGCGGGGCTGCACTTCCGCGCGGTTCATCTCCAGAAATACTACACCGGCGCCATGGGCATGAGACGGGGCATGCTGCCCCAAACCGAATGGAACTCCGATCGGATTTGTTCCCTGCCATTGTTTCCCGGGATGGCGGAATCCGATGTCGACGATGTCGTGACCGCGATAAAAGCAATTCTGATTCAAGCGCATTAATTCGATGAGGACAGATCATGCAAACCGCGAAATCAAAAGCTAAAATTTCACTTGTCATTCCCGTTTTTAATGAGGAAGGGTGTCTTCCCGAATTAATTCAGCGCTGCCTGGCGGTGGGTGATTCCCTGAAGCACACCTATGAAATTCTCTTCGTCGATGACGGCAGTTCCGACCGCTCAAGTGCCCTGATTGAAGCCGCGGCAGCGCAGCATTCAGGAAAAATTATCGGGGTATTTCTCAATCGCAACTATGGCCAGCACGCCGCGGTAATCGCGGGGTTGGGGCAAACTTCCGGCGATATCATCGTCACTCTCGATGCCGATCTGCAAAATCCCCCTGAGGAAATCCCCTTGTTGATTGCCGCGATGGAGCGGGGTTTCGATGTGGTGGGCTCAGTGCGCGAGCAGCGCCGTGATCCGGGATTGCGTAAAATCGCCTCCTGGACGATCAACAAGATCGCCCAATCGGTGACGGGAATAAAGATGCATGACTATGGCTGTATGCTGCGCGCTTATCGCCGGCCGATAGTCGACGCCATTCTCAAGTGTCAGGAACGCAGCACTTTTATTCCCATCCTCGCCAATTCCTTTGCTCACCGTGTCACGGAAATCAAGGTGCGCCACGAGGCACGCGTCAACGGTCATTCGAAATATAATCTCTGGAAATTGATCAATCTGCAATTCGATCTGCTCACCAGCATGACCACATTTCCGCTCCGGCTCCTCAGTGTGCTGGGGGCTATCATTTCAATCTTCGGCATTGGTTTCGGGATGATCTTGCTGGTTCTCCGACTGATCCATGGTCCTGCCTGGGCGGCGGAAGGAGTTTTCACCCTGTTTGCCATTCTCTTCGTCTTTATTGGCGCGCAATTTATTGGTATGGGATTGCTGGGCGAATACCTCGGACGCGTCTATCACGATGTCCGTGCCCGGCCACGCTACTGGGTGGATCGGGTGGTCGGTCACTCAGCACTCGCGCCACCTGCTCCGCAGCCATCACCAGTCAATAACATCTATGAAAGGATTTGTGTATAAACAATGAAAGCCATCGTTCTGGGATATCATAATATTGGTTGTGTCGGGATCCGCGCCCTGGCGCGCCATGGAATTGAAATTGCCGCGCTGTTTACCCATCCGGATGATCCTCATGAAGCGCTCTGGTTCGCATCCGCATCCGAAGTCGCGGCCAGTATGGGCATAATGGTTTACGCGCCGGAGGACATCAATCATCCCCTTTGGCTTGAACGCATTCGTGCCTTGCGGCCGGATATTCTCTTTTCCTTTTATTACCGCAAGATGCTGAAACCGGCGCTCCTCGAGATTCCCGCCTCCGGTTGTTACAACCTCCACGGCAGCCTGCTGCCGAAATATCGCGGAAAATGCCCCATCAACTGGGTCTTGGTGAATGGCGAAAAAGAAACCGGCGTCACCCTGCATCACATGACCGCGAAACCGGATGATGGCGATATCGTTGACCAGGAGCGGATCCTGATCGATGATCAGGATACCGCCCAGTCACTGCATCACAAGGCGGCGGCCGCCGCCGAAGTCCTGTTGGATCGTGTTCTTCCCGCGTTGAAATCCGGAACTGCCCCGCGTCGTCGCCAGGAGGCTGGGGAAGCCACCTATTTTGGTGGCAGAGGCCCGGCGGACGGAGAAATCGACTGGCACAGATCCGCCACCGCGGTGCGCAATCTGGTGCGTGCGGTGACCCGCCCCTACCCTGGCGCCTTCAGCTTTGTGGGTGATCGCAAATGCTTTTTCTGGCAAGTCACAGTACTGCCACAGACTGCCCTGGGTAAAAAGCCGGGAGTCATTCTCTCGCGCTCGCCGTTGGTGATTGCTTGTGGCGAGGGCGCCATTCAGGTGGAGTTCGGTCAGTCCGACAAGGGGGTCTATATCCGCGGCACGCAATTGGCGGAGGAACTCAATCTCTATCCGGAAATGCGGTTTGGCGCCTCCAGTCGTTCGCAAATGGAATCATCCCGCAAACAACGGGTTCTGATTCTCGGCATCAATGGCTTCATCGGCAATGCCCTCAGTGAACGGCTGCTGGCGGGTGGCAAGTATGAAATTCATGGCATGGATTTGTATTCCGATGGCATCCGGCGCTTCTTGAATCATCCCGGATTTCATTTTGTCGAAGGCGATATCTCCATCCATCGGGAATGGCTGGAATATCATATCCGCAAATGCGATATCATCATCCCGCTGGTCGCCATCGCCACGCCGATTGAATACACCCGCAATCCTCTGCGGGTTTTCGAATTGGATTTCGAGGAAAACCTGCGCATCGTCCGCTATTGCGTCAAATATCGCAAGCGCATCATTTTTCCCTCCACTTCGGAAGTCTATGGCATGTGCGAGGATCCGGAATTCGATGAAGATCACTCCAAACTGGTCCTGGGGCCCATTTCCATGCAGCGCTGGATTTATTCCTGTTCCAAGCAATTGCTCGACCGCGTCATCTGGGCCTATGGCCAACAACAGGGGTTGCAGTTTACCCTGATCCGGCCGTTCAACTGGATCGGCCCACGACTTGACAGCCTCTCATCCGCCCGTATTGGCAGCTCCCGGGCGATCACTCAACTCATTCTCAATCTGGTGGAAGGCTCACCGATCAAGCTCATCGACGGCGGTCAGCAAAAGCGCTGTTTTACCGATGTGGCCGACGGCATTGAATGTTTATATCGCATCATCGAAAATCGCGATCGGGTCTGTGATGGCAAAATCTTCAATATCGGCAATCCCGACAATGAACTCAGCATCCGCGAATTGGCCCAGGCACTGGTCACTGAATTTGATCGCCATCCCAACCGTGCGGAGTTTCCGCCCTTCGCCGGTTACAAGGAAGTGGAAAGCGCCAATTATTATGGCGCCGGCTATCAGGATGTGCAGCACCGCAGTCCCAGCATCCGCAATGCCCGGCGCTGGCTCGGCTGGCAACCCGCCATTGGCATTCAACAGTCGGTTCGTGAAACCCTGAATTACTTTATCGACGATTATCTGGGCTCGAGCGCGCCAGCGATCTTAAACACCAAATCATCTTCACTGAGGATCAGCGCGTAGCATGGTTATCGGGTTGCGAATTGATGTTGATACCTATCGCGGCACACAACTGGGAGTGCCCACGCTCTGCCGGCTGCTCCAGGACCATGGTATTCTGGCTTCCTTTTTTTTTACCCTCGGCCCCGATAATATGGGGCGCCATGTCTGGCGCCTGTTTCGTCCGGCATTTCTCAGGAAAATGCTGCGCACCAATGCCGCCCGACTTTATGGCTGGGACATCCTATTGAAAGGAATATTATGGCCGGGACCAATCATCGCACAGACCTTACAGCCGGTGCTGAGTTCGGTTGCCACCGCCGAACACGAAATCGGCTTTCATGCCTGGGATCACCATCAATGGCAAACCCAACTGACCCGAATGGACACCGGCAAGCTCCAGCGTTACTTCGATGTCGGTCTCAAGGCCTGGCGAAAAATATTCAACCGCCCACCGGATGGTTCCGCGGCGCCGGCCTGGCAATGCACCGATCAGGCGTTGCGAATCAAGGCGGGTTATCCCTTTCGTTACAATAGCGATTGCCGGGGCAAATCGATTTTCTATCCGATAATCGATAACCACCCCCTATCGCAACCACAAATTCCCAGCACTCTGCCCACCTATGATGAAACGATCGGGCAAAACGGTTTGCGGCCCACACAATTTAATCACCACCTGCTGGAGCAGATCCGCTCCGATCAACTCAACGTCCTGACGATTCATGCCGAGGTGGAAGGGATTGCCTGCGCCGACCTGTTCGCGGAATTTTTAACCCTGACCAAACAGCAGGGCATTCGCATCGTTCCCCTGGGCAATCTCCTTCCCGATCCGGAGAGCATTCCCAACGCCAGATTAATCCGGCGGGAAATACCGGGACGGGAGGGATGGGCCTCTTATCAGGAATAATGAAGGCGGCGATACCTGTCGCCACCTTCATTATGGTCAAATTTTAACTGTTTAACTCTCAATCGTCATCCATCTAAACCCGTGAAACTTGAACCTTGAAATTCCTCGCAAACGCCCCATGAAAAAATCGCTCATCATCCTCACCGGCTTTTACCTCATTCTTTACCTGTTACCATTGGGATACCGCCCGCTCATTCTTCCCGATGAAACGCGCTACGCGGAAATCCCCCGGGAAATGATTGCGCAGAACGAATGGATTGTGCCGCGTCTGAACGGATTGCGTTATTTCGAAAAACCGGTCATGGGTTATTGGCTGACCGCGCTGGCAATCAAGGCTTTGGGCGAGAACAATTGGGCGGTCCGCCTGCCCTCAGCGTTGTCAGCCGGTGGCGCGGCGATCCTGATCGGCGTATTTCTCGGCGGAGCCACGGCAAGCTGGCGGTTGGGGTTGATGGCCGCGGGGGCATTATTGGTGAGTCTGCTCTGGTTTGGGGTCGGGGTTTTCAATGTCCTGGATATGATGCTCAGCCTATGGTTAACCGCGGCCATGGTATTTTATTTCATGGCTTATCAACGCCGAGGACAAAAACGGCGAAGGTTTTTCCTCGCCATATTCGGGATCGCCTGCGGCCTGGCATTTTTAACCAAGGGCTTTCTCGCCCTGGTGATTCCACTCACGGTTATTGTTCCTTTCCTGATCTGGGAACGTCAATGGCGGGAACTGCTGGTGATGCCGGGCATTCCCCTCGCCGCTGCGCTGGCAACAGTATTGCCTTGGGCCATCGCCATTCATCTGCGCGAACCTGATTACTGGCATTATTTTTTCTGGGTTGAACATGTCCAGCGCTTTTGTTCCGAAAAACCGCAGCACCCTGAGTCATGGTGGTTTTACCTGCCGATGATCGCTGTCGGCATGATGCCCTGGACGCCCATGCTCCCTGCCGCCGCGATGGGCTTGCGCCGAACCGGCCAGGCGCTCCCAGCGTATCTTCGTTATGGGGTGTGCTGGTTTCTCTTCCCTTTTCTTTTTTATTCCGCCGCCGCCGGTAAATTGATCACCTACATTCTCCCCTGTTTTCCGCCCCTGATGGTTCTCATCGTCGCGGGATTGGAGAATTATTTCAAGTCGGATAGCCGACGAGCTTTTAATTGGGGGGCGGGATTGATGGCCGGTTTCGGGATCATCCTGGCGATAACCATTGCCATTCTCAGTCACATTCCGGTCATCGACCGCTTACTGCAACGACCGGCGGACAATCACCTGATTACTCTCGGACTGCTCAGCGCGCTGAGTTGGGGAGGATGTTCATTGCTTGCTATCCGCGCGGTGGCTTTCCCCCAAAAATTTTTCGCATATGCCTGCGCCCCGGCAATCCTCTTATTTTGTGGGAATTTCATGCTGCCGGCGCGTGTGATCGGGAAGAAGGCGCCGACGGATTTTTTATCACCATATCGCGATAAAATTCCTCCCCATTCCATCATCATCACGGAACCTTATCTGAGCAGCATGGTGGGATGGATCTTCAAACGCCACGATCTCTATCTGCTCGGTTCCGGTGAATTAGGTTATGGATTGAATTATCCTGATTCCCAGCATCGTCTGCTCAGCATCGATGCAGCGCCGAACCTGGCCGCACTAGCTGATAACGGCATCATCACCTTGATCATCAAACAGAAACGCGTGGCGGAGTTGCCGCCTGAATTGCCCGCGCCCATACTGCTCTCTAGCAATGGGTATTTCACCATTGGCATGTGGCAAATTCCACGTTCCCCAGCCGCGGCAGGGGGAAACCTGGTAATTGATTAATGCACCTAACCGGATCAACATGACAGATAAAAAAATCCGTTTGTCTCATTATATTCTGGCGCTTCTAACCGGATTGAATGCCGGTTGGTGGCTGATCCCGGGAAAGGTCGCGTATCTGATCGCGCAGGAACGCGATGTGATTTTGGGACGCTACTCTGTCGGCAGATTCAGCGTGATGCTGGCGATGCTGATTATTAATGGAATACTACTCTCTGTTTTCCTGGCTCCGCGGGAAAAACGCGTCTATCTCGTCATCAGAATCTTCATGGTGCTGATCAGTATCTTGTCCGGCACGATCATCATCGATCTCGCCGCCCGCTGCACCCGCTCACCCAATTACCAGCAGATAAAACACGTTTATCACCGCCCGCCCAACATGACCATGACCGGGGTATTTCAGGATCAACCCATTTCCTCTCAAGCCTATTTTTATGACGCCCCGGGATATGACCAGGATATCCATTATAGCTTGACGACGGACGCCTGGGGATTTCGCAATCCTTCCCTGCGCGAGCAATATGATGTGATTGTCCTGGGTGATTCGTTCGCCGAAGGCAATCGCGTCACTGATACGGATGCCTGGCCGGCAATTCTGGCTCGTCGGAGCGGTTACACGGTGTACAATCTAGGCATGTCGGGAAGTGATCCGCCGGACTATCTGGAAGCCTTGAAATCATTCGGGGTCAAGCTTTCGCCCCATGTCATTGTCTGCATGATTTATGAAGGCAACGACTTTCGCGGCAAAGGCGCCCTCAATCAACCCGCTGGTGATGCCACCCATTACCACACCCGAAAACAGGGATTGCTCAAAACTTCGCCGGTGCGCCTGGCTCTCAACCAATTGATTATCGACCGGTTATCTTATACCGACAGGGATAACCATCCGGAACCGCGTCCCATGGAACAGACGCCATTTTACCTCCCGGACAATCTTGCCGCGGTAAAGTGGCTGCCCGTGGCGGTGCCTGACAATGAAGCGGCGAAATATTATACCTTTCCCCTCAAGTTATTGGTCTCCCACTATTTTGATCAAGACGCCTTTCAGCGATCACCGGGCTTCAAAACCGCTGCGCTTGCGATTCGCGAGATGAAAGCGATCGCGGACAAAACCGGCAGCAGACTGGTTATTGCCTATGCTCCGGATAAAGCCCATGTAATCCTCCCGTTGCTGCAGGAGCGTCACCTCGAATCGGCGGTTCGCAATTATCTCTCATTATCACTCGCCAATCTCCCCGAAGCGGCGGTTACCTTTTCGACATTATTAGACCATATTGATGGGGAAGAAAAAGCGATAAAAAAGTATTGCCAGGATCTTGGTATCGACTTTATCAGCACCACTGCCGAACTGCAGGCGCGGACCGCGGCAGGAAATCAAGCCTATTTTACCTACGACATGCATTGGACCCCGGTTGGCCATCAGCTCGTTGCTGAGAAGATAAATCAGTTTTTAACCGAAATGAGTTCTCATGACTTCTCACGAACCAATTGACGAGTTAGCAAGGAAGATTTTTTTTTCGCCAATTAGCCCAATGGAATATCATGTGTAATGTGTCCACATTCTAATAATCTTGACAATCATTTCGTCTTAGTAAATTTGATAAACTAATCGGTGTTGAATATTTATCCGGCGACTATATGCACCGGAAAGATCACCAAGCAGCTTTTCAAATGGTGGGGGTGTTTGATAAGGATTTCTACTCAGTATGACTAAAAGTTTTTCGACTTGTGAACGTAGTCCAGCGGCTGATATTTTCTTTGCATCCTTATTCGCCTGCTTCGAATAGATTAACTTCCAATTCACCAGTGTAAATCCTCATCACATTCCCCTACTGGTATAGCCAATCCTTCACATATACTCTCTCGCATACCAAGTACTGAAAGTAGGTACATGGTTTCTTGTATGGCCCTCCAATCATCCTCACTTACCAATACCGCATGTCCTTTGCGTCCGGTAATTATAACTGGTTGATGGGTGTTATTTACTTCATCGACCAAACGATAAAGATTACTTTTTGCTTGTGTTGCGGATACTGTAGTCATTGATGCACCTTCCATTTCAGACGATTTGTATTAAGACAAAAAAATGGAATTATCATATTATATACCAAAGCGACAAAGCCGCAACAAATTACTAATTAACCGTTGATTCTACCATTCGGAAGAATAGGTTTCGTGGATAATCACGGATAAGAAAAGAAATTTTTTGTATCATAAAAATCCGTGTCAATTCGTGCTATCAGTGGTTAATTTTTCTTTTTGTTAGAGCAATAATTAGTAAGTAAGTACTATAATTATCAAGAAATTAAGTAAATATACAGAGCGTCCGTTATTAGCTCTCGGACATGTGACATCCTTGTATTACAACCTGTGATCATTCTTCACGGTTCTCCCGCTAGCGAGCGCTCTCCACGAGCGCAAGAAAACACTTCATGTGCCGCATCCAGGTTCATCAGGAATATCCCGATTCCCACAATGAGATCAGGCCATGACGAAACGGTCATCGCCGTGACAATTCCCGCCAAGATAATCGCCATATTAGCCAGAGCATCGTTTCGAGCTGAAAGAAAGGCAGCACGAATCAGACTACCACCATTCTGGTGAAAACGCGCAAGGAGTCCAGCGCAGTAGAGATTCACCACCAGCGCACCAAACCCGGCAAGTGACAAGGGGATTGAGGCTGGCGGAATAGGCACCATTATCTTCTCCCAGGCGGTCCAGAGAGTGGCGATACCGGGTACCAATAAAATCCCGGCGAGTATCATGCCAACAAATGATCGATGCCGTGCATTCCAATCCAACGCGATCAAAATAAGACCGTTGATCGCAGCATCTTCAAGAAAATCGATTGAATCCGCGTAAAGTGAGACAGATCCAATCATTTGGGCAACCGTAAATTCGATGCTGAAATAACCAAGATTCAATACCGCCACAATCTTTACTGCTCGACGTAGACCGACACCATCAATACTGGAGTTCAAATCAAGATCAATCATAGCGTTTTCCTAATACGGCCTGCTGCCAACCGATGCGGTCTGATCGAAGAATACCGGGGTTTATCGCGAAAAGCTCGACAGGGAAGACAGCAGATGCCTTAAGGGTTCCGGATTGGCGCTGAGGAATTCCTGGGATTTCTCCACATTGGCATCCTCAGCGGTAAACACCTGGATCATCTTCATATTGGTGGCGCGGAACGGCGCCACCACCTTGTGATTCTGGTCGATATACGCCAGATAGGACCAGTCGCCAACCAGGGTAAATTGGCGCTTTTCCGCTCCGAATAAATCATACCCCAAAGCATAATCGTCTGGCGGATTTTGTGTCCCCAGCAAAGTCATCAGCGTCGGTGGAATATCCAAATGACTGGTCATGTGGTCAATGATCGTCGGTTTTTTTCCCGGAACCCACAAGATCAATGGGGTGCGAATCTGCTCCTCACTGAACTGGGAGTTATGCCCCCACCGCCCCTTTTCCATGAATTCCTCGCCATGATCGCCGACAATGAGAATGATTGTCGAATCCATCAGCTTCCGGCTTTCCAGATACTCAAACAGGCGTTGTAATTGCAGATCCAGGAAATGCACCGAGTTGATATAGCGATTTTTGATCAGCTCGATATCGCGATCGATATGGGTCATGGCATAATTGAAGTCCTTAAGGTAATTGGGCCGGATGACCGCGGATTCAGGAAAGCCATAACGCGCGTGCGGCGATTCGAAAAACATAAACGACATGAACGGTTTGGCAGGATCGCGATGTTCCATGAATTCGATCAATTTACCGACATTATACTCATCTCGCTGCCAGCCGTCACCGATTTGATATTCATGCAACTGATCCGCGGAGATATTGGCAAATATGGTGTGATCAAATTCCGGATAGGTAAAGCGGGCACTGGTATATAATCCCAGTTGATATCCCTGCCGGCAAATTTCCTCCATCAACACCGGGCGCTGCTGAATTTCCAGCATCTTAAACCAATAATTAGCCGGCAAGCCATAAAACAGACTGAAGACCCCCATCCGGGTGCCGTTGCCGCCACTGTAGTGTTGTTTTCCCCATAATGATCGTTGGGCCAGATCCCAGGCCCCGGGCATGATTTCGGGATCAAGCATATCGGCACGCAAAGACTCCACCACCAGCATCATGATATTCATAGGCGGCGTTGGCGGTACAACCCGCAGAGGTTGGCGTGGATATTGCAACCGTCCCATCTTGCCCTCCAGATTCATCGTTGCCGAGCGTTTCGGAGTAATCCCCATTGATTTGGCCAGACTGCGAATCGTCAAGGGCAAATACAGAGGGAAATGATTGGCCGCCAACATGACCGGCGTATAGGCCTGAAGTTGACTGACTCCATAGACCATTTTTTCCGCGCCAATCACCCCCAATGCCAGGGCAATCGTGACCCCGGCTCGCCAGGGGAAATGTAAATAATGAGCAAATTGGGAACGGCTCAACTTTGCCGCGAGCGCATAAACTCCGGTTTGCAGCAGGATAAACAATCCGGCAATGGCGATCACCCCGGTGACCGTCGAATCGCCCGCGCCCAATGACGCCAATCCGCCTTTGGTAACAACAATGTTCATGACAAATCCATTAATGTGAAAGCCATACAGATGATAAATCTTTTTGTCCACGAAGATGAGAAAATGCATCAGCGCGTAGGGCAGGATGGTCAGACTGGCCACCAGGAGTCGATGCGCGTATCGCGCATGGAAGCAGGGTGGAATTAACCGCGGGATAATTGCTAACAGCGCGTCCAGGGTGATGGCCGGGAGCAGATAAATAACCGTCTGTCCGAGCAGCACCAGCATGTAATACAGGTATAAAATGCCCGGACCGGCCTTTATCGGCGCAATAAAACCAGCCAGATTGAACACCGTCAGCAGATAGGTAATGGTGAGATAGATGCGCCGATTCGGAGTGGGTGGGAATAATGAGTTCATTGTTAATTGATATCCATAGACATCCTAGATAATGGTTAGTCGAAAAGGGTGTTGTTTTAGTGATCCTGCCGATTGGGCAGGATCACATTGCTTTTATGTTCTTGCGAGCAGTATGGGTTTAGCGTCGCTTGGTCTACAGTCCCGCATTGTATGAGTTTACCGTCACGTTGGAGTCTAAGCTTTCACTTACTTCTGATGTTGACCCGCCAGCCGGGCAAACTAAAGTTTGGACTCCAACGAGATTGATTCCAGGTCAAGCTGTTGGAGTACAGGCTTTAACCAAATTCCGATGGAGTACAGGCTTTAGCTTGATTCGGTTGGAGTTCTGGCATCAGACGTCCAAACTGCAACCTGATCCTGGCATTCGGCAGGAGGACTCCAACTCTGATCATCCGCAATGTTTATGCTACACCCGTTCAGTGAGCACGCTACAAACGAAGGCACTCTTGATTTGAAGTTTCCTTGATCTCCTTTTCGACTAAGTTTTAATTGAATTTGCAGCCATATGAGTCGATCATGGATTTCGAGATCAGAGCCGCGCTTTACCGCCGATGAGGTTACATCCGGCTTGGTGATCTCCCGATTGAACCAACCCTGGCAGTCCTGTATTTTCATTTGAAATCCGAATTGTTCGCAGGTATTTCAACCGCCGGCCTGACCCGGTTGGGATCATATAATGCAATCCAGGAGATCAGTTGATAATAAACCTTATGATAATGATATCCCCCTTCCACCATCTCGGTAATGGCGTCTTCGCGCGACCACCCCTGTTGCAAGATGCGATAGAGAGCAACCAGGGCGCCGGTGCGATCAGCTCCCTGATGGCAATGGATGAACACGGGTTGTTTGGAGGCATCGGCAATAATATTCAATGCCTGATAAGCCACTTGATCATCAGGCATTTCGGGGATCATGGGAAAGTGGTAGTAATCCAAATCCAGATCCTCAACCAAATCTGTGTCGGAAAAATTTTCCCGGAGATTTATAATGGTCCTGATGCCGAGTTTTTTCAGATTGATCACCCCCTCCCGGTCAGGTTGGGCGCCGCGATATAATTGAGGCGTGACCTGATATAAATTCGGCACTCCGATCAATTGCAAAGGTTGCGCCCACTGCCATGGTCGTGCCTCTTCAGCAGCCATCCCTGGCGGATCAGACATGAGCGCCAGCGCCAGCGGTAATAAAAGACTGATCTTCCTCGCTTTCATTAGAATTCTTCCCTGTTATTACTCAAGTGTATGTTTAGCAGACACACGGGGGCGGCATCTCCATACCACAAAGTTATTATGACTGGCGCCTCATCTTTTTCCCATCACATCAAATCAAGCGTCCAGTAATGCGCGTACTTTTCTGACCAAATCAACCGGATCCAGAGGTTTATGGAGAATGGAGACCTTCGCCACATCAAGCCCTTGCCGGAGCAGGGTATCCTGGATATGCCCGCTCATAAAGAGTATTTTCATCGCGGGATAATGGCGCTGCAACTCTTCGGCAAGCCGCACCCCGCCCATTTCCGGCATCACCACATCACTGATCACCAGGGCGGTTGAATCCTTCTGTGCTTTCAGAATTGCCAATGCCTCATATCCATTGCCAGCTTCAATCACCCGATAGCCATATTCTTCCAATATCAATCTGCCGATCCGGCGGAGGTTGCTTTCATCTTCAACCAGCAGCACGGTTTCATCGCCGCGCAATGCGCTGGGAAGCGCACTGGCGGATGCAAGCAAATCCGGCCGGGCTTCTTTTACCGTGGGAAAATAGATTTTGAAGGTAGTTCCCTGATCAATTTCACTCTCAACTACAATATGACCCTCGCTTTGTTTGATAATGCCAAAAACCGTCGCCAATCCCAATCCCGTCCCTTTTCCCACCTCCTTGGTCGTGAAAAAGGGTTCAAAAATCCGCGCTTTGGTCGCCGCTGACATCCCACAGCCCGTATCAGTAATTTTCAAGAGGATGTAATCACCCGGCGAACCATGCCCATGACTGCCGCTTTCACCGGGTTCAATCTTCTGGTTATGAGTTGAAATGGTCAAACGGCCGCCCCCTGGCATCGCATCTCTGGCATTGACTGCCAGGTTCATGATCACCTGATCAAGTTGACCGGGATCCGCCTTGACCAAGCCCAGTGTGGGATCGAGAGTGGTTGTCAATCCAATGTCTTCACCAATAAGTCGTTGCAGCATTTTGCTGATGGCGAGCACCACCCCATTCAGGTTAAGCACCCGTGGAGAGAGAATTTGTTTGCGGCTGAACGCCAGTAATTGACCGGTGAGAACGGCAGCGCGTTTTCCCGCGTTAATGATTTCTTTCAGCATCGCTTTCTCCGGTTCGGTGAGGGAAAATTTCAGCAGATATAATTCTCCATACCCATTGATGATTGACAACAAGTTGTTGAAATCGTGTGCGATGCCACCGGCCAGTTGTCCGATCGCCTCCATTTTCTGGGATTGCCGCAATTCCGCTTCAAGTTGTTTGCGCCCCGAGACATCGCGCATGATCGCGATGAAAAAACGGGCGCCATCAATGGTGTAATCGGTCATAATAATTTCGAGCGGGATCTGGGCGCCGTTTTGATGTTGTCCCGCGATTTCCCTGATGCCGCCCCTAGTGGTGGCGAAGTAATTGGCGATCGTGTCGCGGTCACGATTTTTCCCAAACTCGGCGCTCAGCATCGTGATGTTCTGACCAATGAGCGCCACCGGATCGTAACCAAAAATCTTGTGGATTGAACCGCTGCTCCACTCCATGATTCCCTGTGGATTGACGGTCACAATGGCATCGACGGAATTCGCGGTAATCGAATGCAATCCGCATTCTACATATTTTTGGCTGGTGATATCCTGAATAATACAGGAGAAATTGGTCAACTGGCTTGTCACTCTATCCCGCATGACAACGGTGATGCAGCGGGCCAAAAACCGCGAACCATCCTGCCGCAACCGCCATTCGACCCGCTCGATTCGACCATGTTTCTCAACCTCCTTGAGTTCGTCATGCAGCTTGTCCGCGATTCCGTCCGCGGCCGGATATAAACGCTCCAGGGTCCGGCCGATCATGGCTTCAGGGTCATACCCGGTAATACGTTTTGCTCCGGTATTCCACGATCTGATATTCCCGGCGGGAGAGACCATGATGATGGCATAATCCTGGATACTGTTGACCAACTCGCGAAAGCGGAATTCAAGCCGTTGCGATTCGATATAGTCACCCAAGACCTTGGCGACATTTTGCAGAAAGTACACATCATTGGAATCGAATTGCCGCGGTGTGTTGGTATGCGCACCCAACACCCCATAATCGTCCTTTCCCACGGAAATGATAACACTCATCCCTGCGACAATACCGTGCTGATGGAACAACGCCGGTATCTGAAACCGAGTTTCGCTCTGAATATTGGTCATAATCACCGGTTGCCGGACGCGCAACACATACCCTGCCTGAGTCTTATCCCCGGCGTCAAGCCAAGTTGAACCGACAACTCCATCCTGCCATCCAACGCCAGCGCGCAGGAGCAATGAATGACCATCGGGCTGCAACTCCATGATCTTGCAAAATTCGATTTCAAGTACCGCGCTGATCATCCGCGCCGCTTCCTTGAACAATTCGTTGATCTCGGTCGACTGCAACGCCAGCTCGCCAAGCCTGGCCACCGCTTTTTGCTGCAGCAGCCTGGAGTGTAATTCAATTGTTTTCAGCCGCAGTTGTTCAGTATTCTCGCGCAAGGATTCATCCGCCAGCTTGCTTTCGGTAATGTCGAAGTTAATGCCAAACATCCGTTGTGGTTTACCCATCGCATTGTCGTCATGAATCTGACCGCGACCGGCAAGCCAGCGGATCGCGCCGTCAGCGCGGACAATCCGGAATTGATGTTGGAAGGGGATTCGCTGTTCGATGGTTGCTATTATTTTCTGCTGTAATGATTCCCGATCGTCAGGATGCACATGCTGAAAAAACAAGTCCGTCGCGATCCACCCATCCTGAGGCGGCAATCCCAGAAGCGTATAGAGGTATTGATTCCAATAAGAGCGATTTTCTGCGATATTCCAAATCCATGATCCCATCTTACCCGCTTCCAGGGCCAGCGTGAGACTCTCTTCCTTTTCCCTCAGCTTGATTTCCGCCTGCTGGCGCACTTCATCATTAAAATGCAATGACCTGCCGATCAGCCAGGTCACGATCAGCAACGTTATGGAACTCGAAACTATCATGAAGCAATACTGGAATTCCTGATCCACGTAACCATAACGCACCGCGGTTAAAGTAAGCATCCCCAGGAAGGTAGGCAGCAGGGCAATGATGGGGAACATATGGCGCGTCATTTTACCGCCGACACTGTTGCGAACAAACAGCCATAATACGCCTTCATCAGGACGCCTGCAGAGAATGCCGAGACCGAGGAGCAGGATGGCAGAGGAAATATGCGGCCTGAAATGAATGTCGCCGGCCAGCCGACGGGCCATGATGGTTTCGAAGGCAAAATCGCTGAGATAAATGAAGCCACATAATGCCATGGTCAACCCCAGATACTCTCCGATCCTAACCCACCGGCCGCGCCAGCCAATAACCATGAGGGATAATCCAAATAAAACCAGACACAGTGCCTGAATCGATGTCATTTTCGCGATAGTCAGAAGCGCGATAATATCGCCACTGCCGGCAGTTCCGGCTGCCCGCAGACGAGCGAATCCTAAATTCCACCCCGGGGCATATTGGACATAAAGGAGCCCTCCCAGAACTAATGTGAAAATCGCGGCTATGCGCGCAACCACCGCCAACCCGGGACGTTTTTCGATATTCAGCCAGCAGACCAATGACAGACCTGCCAGCATGAGGCCGGTTTCAATGCCGAGTTGTAAGGATGCCCAGGCGGCATGAATGTCGGAAGCGCTGTGAATCATGAACAATCGGCTGGACCAGGCAAGCGCTCCGATAGCAATTGCCCAGCATCCGGCTAAGAGTGAGAAGTACCGAAGATTTTTAGCTTGAATGTGATCTATGGTTGTATCCGGGTTGGTCATTGAATAAATTCCCTTATTGAGGACTCCTTGCCATTCGCGCGGCAGTCGATCCTCAGCTCAAGTTGCGGCCCATGGCATTGGCGAGGCTGACATCCATGGCAGCGCCCATCATGGCATAAATAATGATAACGAAAAATCTTGACATATTTCAGATATAACAGAAATCATGCCAGTGTCAGCAAATTTCCCCAGAGGGCTTTATTATCATGTTGCGACAGATACAATTAAAAACATTATTGCTGACCGCGCGTCAACGGTGGCAGGGGTAAAACATCAGAGCTGATTTGGGGGATTGGGGAAAATCCCGAGGAAATTTCCCAATCTCCCCGCTGAATCAAAGGTAAAGTTCTCACATGTCCAGACCAGAAAAATCATTTCAGTTATTGCCGATCTTCTCACTGACTTCGTTGGTGGTCGTCGTGTTATTGACCTTTTCACTCACCCGTCTGCTCACGTATCGGCTCAAATTTCAGTTGTTCGAAACCGAAAAGCACCTGATCTCATCGTTGGTGCATGCGGAAGTATTGGAGGAATTCGCGGGAAATTCCTTCGCGCCCAATGACCTGAATGATCATTTTATTCATGAAATGATCATGTTGATGGATGAAATCGCCTTGTCCAGCGAGATGGATCTGGCAACCTGGAGCGGGGAAATCACCTGGTCGACCGATCCCCGGCAGATCGGCGGGCGGCTCATGGATGGAGAATTGAACTCGGTATATGAGGGAGAATCACAGATCAAACTCGTCCAGATCAATACCCCGGGCGGCGACCCGCTGCATTATACCTGGACCTACGTCCCGATTCGTCGTGATGGCAGGGAAATTGGCATCATCAGGGTCAAGCGCCACGCCGAAAAATTAGTCGCGCAGTTGGAGGCATTGGAATCCGATGTCATGTTCTCGTGTTTTCTCTTCGGTATTATCCTCTATGGCGCCCTGCTTTCGATCATCTTTCCCGCCAGTCGGATTCTCAATCACCAACACCAAACCTTGCTCAGAAATGCCAAGACCCTCGCAGCCATCAATCAGGAACTCCAGGAAACCCAGCAAAAACTGGTGCAAAAAGAACGCTATTCCGCAATTGGCGAAGTCTGTGGCGCGGTTGCCCACGGCCTCAAAAATCCCATCGCCAGCGTCCGATCCGCCGTGCAATTGCTCAGCCTGACCAAACAAACCGAAACCCAGCATCAATTACTGGCCGATGAAATTCTCCATGAAGTTGACCGCCTGACCCGACGGCTCAATGATTTACTGAATTTTGTCAAACCCTTCCATCCGCAAGCGCAACTCCTGGCGCTTGAAGACGTGCTGCGCAATGCCGTCAAAAGTTTGATCTGGAAAGCGCACAGCGATGGACTCGATATCGCGATTGAGTGCGAACCGGGTTTGCCGCCACTTTCCATCGATCCCAACCTGGTGGAGGAAGCATTGATCAATGTGATCAGCAATGCCATGAGTGCATCACCAAGCGGCGGCCAAATCACCTGCCATCTCCGCATGAACGCCAGCACCCAGAATATTTCGATCACGGATCAGGGACGCGGCATTGATTCCACCCTCCTGCCGCGCATCTTCGAGCAGTTTTTTACCACCAACAGCCAGGGTATTGGGCTGGGGCTGGCAATCACTAAAAAGATCATGGATCTGCATCAAGGCGGCATCGCGCTGACCAGTGAACTGAATCGGGGGACCACGGTCACCCTGAGTTTTCCCTTGGCTGTTGCCAATGATGCGGGAGGGACGTAATCTTCTGCCGTGTTCTGCCAGGTGCTGCTGAAACAGCAGAATTGCCCGCGATTGGGTTCGTCCAGGATTGGAATCCGAGGGTATCCACAGTGGAGAGTTAATAGTGAAATGATCGTTCGCGGTCGGCAGGGATGCCGACCATACGTACTGCGGGCATCCTTGCCCGCAGATTGATTAAACTAATCTACAAAGGTTTCTCATGGCACCCAACATTGATTGGCAAAGCTTGAAAATCAGACAGGGAACCTTATTGCCTCACTGGTCCTGCGACCATGCGGTTTATCATGTAGTATTCCGACTTCTAGATTCGATTCCCATCTCCACCTTGCGAAAATGGGCAAGAGAACGGGAAGCCATTATCGAGAATGCCTGTCAAATAGGAAGACCATTAAGCAAGTATGAAATTGATCGTTTGGGAATTCTCTATTCTGAAAAGGTCGATGAATATCTTAATGCCGGACATGGCCAATGTTGGTTAAAACATCCTGAAATCGCGGATGTGATATCAGCAGCTATTGTTTATTCAAATGGAGATCGATATAACTTGCATGCATGGTGTGTGATGCCCTCTCATGTTCACGTGATCGTTGAACCGCTAGGCAATCATGAATTAAGTGATATAGTACAAAGTTGGAAGTCTTTCTCCGCACAGCAGGCGAATCGCTTCTTGAACCGGCGTGGCGGATTTTGGCATCGCGAATTTTATGACCGGATTATCCGAAGCAATAGGGAATACCGCCATCAGATCGAGTATGTTAAACAGAATCCCTTGAAAGCTGGGTTGAAAAATTGGCGCTGGCAACATGTGGCGGAAGAAACAAAATAATTCCTGCCTTAAAGACATCGGTTCTGCCCGCGATTGGGTTCGTCCAGGATTGGAATCCGAAGTAATCCACAGTGGAGAGTTAATAATAAAAAGATCGTTCGCTGTCGGCAGGGATGCCGACAGTACGTACTGTTCGCGGTCGGCAGGGATGCCGACAGGACGACCTGCGGGCATCCTTGCCCGCAGGTGGGAAGTGGCAGGGACTTCGACAGTAAGTCA
>CAZTTH010000052.1:21158-23248 GCA_964615975.1 uncultured Lentisphaerales bacterium
CTGCGGGCATCCTTGCCCGCAGGTGGGAAGTGGCAGGGACTTCGACAGTAAGTCATTAACAAAAGGAAACCGATGAAAAAACCGCTGATTTTGATTGTCGAAGACGAAAAACTGCTGGCGAAATCGATGAAACTATTCCTCGGCCAATCCTATCATGTGCAAACTTTCCCTACCGCCGAGGATGCGGAAACCTGGTTAAATGGCAACACCGCGGATCTGATTATCAGCGACATCCGCCTGCCGGGTAAAAATGGCCTGGAATTTCTCGATTTCATCACTCATAACAAACTCGATATCCCGATCATTTTTATCACCGCGCATAGCAGCCTGAAAAACGCGGTCACGGCCATCAAAATGGGGGCCTCCGACTATCTGGGCAAACCCCTCGACCTCGAGGAACTGCTGATTGTGGTCAAACGCCAGCTGAATGAACGTGAAATGAAAAACGAACTGGCGTATCATCGCCGTCGTCAACACCAGGATCAATGCGAAACCTACTGTATCTGTGAATCAGAGTGGAATCTTCGCCTGCAGTCATTGATCAAGCGCCTGGTCGCCATTGAAGAAAAAACCGGTGAAGTTCCAACCCTGTTGGTGAGCGGCGAATCCGGTGTCGGGAAAGGCGCGCTGGTGCGCTACCTGCATCGCCTGTCCCCGCGCGCCTCCCAGCGCTTGGTGGAGTGCAATTGCGCCGCCATTCCCGAATCCCTTTTTGAAGCGGAATTGTTCGGCAATGAAAAAGGAGCATTTACCGGCGCCGTGGAAAAACGGATTGGATTATTTGAAATGGCCGATGGCGGTCTGCTCTTTCTTGATGAAATCGACTCCATTCCCCTGCACCTGCAGCCCAAACTCCTGAAAGCGATCGAAGATAAAATCATCCGCCGGGTCGGCGGCGCCCGTGACCTCAAGGTGAATACCCGCATCGTCGTCGCCACCAACACCAACCTGCGCCAGGCACTGGACAACGGACGGTTTCGCCATGATTTGTATCATCGCCTGACCCTGCTCCATATTGAAATCCCGCCATTGCGCCAGCGCAATGACGAAATTCCCGCGCTGGCCGCCTTCTTTCTCAGCCAGGCCAAGCTCAGATATCAATGCCCGGAACCGATGCTCTCCGACCAGAATCGCGCCGATTTACGCGCTTATACCTGGCCGGGCAATATTCGCGAACTGCACCATGAAATCGAGCGCGGCATTCTCTTGTATGACGGGCGGGATCTTGATTTTTCCTACCTGCGGCAACTGCCGCAACCGCATTACCGGTCACCCACCAGCAGCAGCGTGATGGTGGAGTTACCCGAAAATGGCGTCGACCTGGCGACCGTGGAAACGCGCATCGTCGAACAAGCGTTGCTGCAAACCGATCGCCACCTGGAAAATTCCGCCCGCCTGCTTTCAATCTCGATCGACCGCCTTTTGGAAATCATTACCGCTTCACGTATCGATATGAATAATCTTCATCCCTGGGCCACCGTCCTGCCGGCAACCGGGATTGATTTAAATGCCGTTGAGCAATCGATGATCGATCAAGCATTGTCGCGCACCAAAAATAATGTCACTGCCGCCGCCCGTCTGCTCAACCTCAGCCGCGACATGCTTCGCTATCGCATCGAAAAAATGAAAACTTGAGTCAGTTGAACCCGGCATTAGCATGGGATTACCGTCAAATTGGCGGTCAAACGGAGGTTGGGGAACTCATACTTGTGGGGTCCTTTGTGGTGTTTGCGGGCTGCCGCCCGAAGCAGTCCCGTTGGCCTACAAACTTTAGTTTGATCTTCATTCCCACCCGCCACCCGAAGCAATCCCGCACGCAGGACTATACTCCAACGACTTGACCCTGAATCAAACCCGTTGGAGTACAAACTTTAGTTTGCTCTTCCTTCCCAGCCGCCCGAAGCAATCCCGCACGCAGGACTGTACTCCAATAGAAGCAGGCTAAAACACAAGATTTTGACGAATAGTAGTACGGATCAAGGGTGGTGATTCCATGGGGAAGTTACTCATTCTTTTCCCCGAATTCATTCGCGGTGGAGATATATTCAAAAGTTGTGGATTTAGAAAGAGAGCATATCCTTAATTATCAT
>CAZTTH010000053.1:0-22624 GCA_964615975.1 uncultured Lentisphaerales bacterium
AATACCGGGCGTTTCAATTTGCCAGAATCACGCCAGATTCAAAATGCCGCTGGCAGCCGTCTCCACCCGTCTCAAGAAGAAGCTCTCTTGAAACGCGCAAACCCTGTAAAATAACCGCCGTGGTGTAAAAAACGCACTCACGTGTTTTGTAACTCTCTGAAAATCAACGTCTCTATTTTCAAACTGTCGAAGATGGGTTAAGAAATATCGATCGTTCGATTTTCATGGTTTCGTTGAGGAGAATGGCTAAAACTGTTCCCATTTCTTCAAGTCCGTTTTCTAGTACTACTTGCATGGCTTCGGTTACGATGTTAGTATTTTCGTTGTGGGTCATGATTAAATCCTTTTTTTGTTGGTTCAGAAAAAGAACAATCGATCATGACCCGCGTTTATTCCAGTCTGATTCTGGCCGCGCCCCCGCGGGGGCGACCTCCTTCGGAGTCCGGAAGACCGGGCAGAGTCTACTGCCCGATCAACCAACCCAACGGGCTAAGCATATCGTATTGGAAATGAAATTACAGAAAGAACATCACACCCCCGAAAATTCTGCGGAAGCCAGGTTAGTGATAACGGGGAAAAATTGTCGCACACACTTTTGGATGAGGCTATGTGGGTATAAACTTAACCACATGTTTCTGAGAGAAGGCTAATATTATGCTGATAACAATAAAAAGTTGATAATCGAGCTGGATTTATGTCATGGATATCTCTTTATTATGGTCGTTTTATTGGATGCGGGCGTAGCTCAGTGGTAGAGCGTCACCTTGCCAAGGTGAATGTCGAGGGTTCGAATCTCTTCGCCCGCTCCATTTTTTCCCTTATTCCCCATATATCCTCATTAAGTATCTCGCCAATATAGATAGAATTGTAAACTTACGTTTACATTGTATGAGCATTGAGCATTAATGACATTTGGGAATTGTCTAGGCAACAAATAATGTTTTGGCTTATATTTAAGGTAATCAGATATAAATCAGATCCCTCTTAAAAGGATGAGCGGCCAACTGGGGGATTGACCGCTCATTGGGGTATGACAGCATTGCGCTGTCTGGGAAGTATCTATTCGACACTATTATAATAATATATGTTTCACTTTAATTAAAAAATAATCTTAAAGTGAATACAATGTCTCATCAACCGCAGGTGGTTGCGACCTTGCTGTTTTTATTTGTCCTTTTTTTACGTTTAGTAAAAATGGTTCTTCGCTTTCCAAAAGGTCGCCCATTTCTTCCTCAATCGATTCGGGGTTTTCGCCACTTTCCAATCGACTAAGAGCTTGATTCATTCCATCTCCTGCTTCCATACCTGTAGCATCATATAACTTACGCATCAACTTAGCAATAGCTTTCGGATTGTCTTCATCAATTGATTCTGCTTCAGCAGCTAAAGACGCGAGTGCTGTTTCAAATTTACTTTCATCTAAATTCGATAGTAAATCTTTATTTTCATGATCTTTATCTCCTGATGGACTTGATATGGCAAATCGGGAAACACATCTTTTTAAATTAATCTTAGAACATTGGGGACATGGTGGACATTTATGAGTATTGATAGTTTTAGAAAAAAAACTAAAAACCTTATGACAATGAATGCAATAAAACTCGTAAATTGGCATTAGCTTGATTCCTGTATTTAATTTATTATCACATTAATTAAAGTGGCACAGTTACAACCAAATTAATTTATTCTGCTAACCAGCAGAATTGTTTTTTTCAGTCTTTGAACTATATGGGTCTAACTCAATCAGTAATTACCAATATTTCTTTTAATAGAAAATTCTTAGTCTGTGAGGCGTAGGGTAATTGATAATGAAATTGATTTTTGTTGATATTTTGAAGGTAATGGTGGAAAGTCGCTTAAATTTTGGAGCAGACGGGATACTGAATTATCCATGGCAATATCTCCGCTTTTCCGAACGATTGATCTCCCAATTAATTTACCGGATTGATTGATCTCTATTTTGATTTCAACAAATAAATCAGCATGACTGACTTCAGTTATTGTAGGTTGATCCCACTTTTGATCTATAGAGGAAAGAATCAATTGATAATAATCATCGTTCCAATCGATAGCATTTCCTGCATTAATGCCATTTTCATTTCCTCTTGCCAGGTTAGTTGTATTAAGTCCATTATTAACTGAATTGTTGTCAACATGTCGAGTATTAATCAGTTTGCCATGTAAACTTTTTGCAAATTGCTTTGCGTTAAATTTTTCAGTATTAACATCTGATGATCTCACTTCCGATGATTTGCTTGGTACATTTTTCGAAAGCTTTGATTGACGAATTTCCTCTGGGGTGCGTAGATGAGATTTATCTTTCTCTGTTTTGCTTGGTTTAGCTATTTGAGAACTTGATTTTTTTGTCGGATTGGCAAGAAATTCAATGTTATTTTCTATTTTTTTAACTGATTCTTGAGTTATTGGAACAACAGGTTTTGTTGATTTAGGGGAAGCATGAGGCCGATCGAGAATTTCAGGATTGGGAGTATTAAGTACAGAGTTTGGTCTGTCTACCGATATCTCACGGGATACCATTTGTTGCGGAGATAAAATCAATAATTGTGTTTTAATTCCGGAGGGTCTATGACGCGGTTTATGCCAATTCAAATTATACCACAAATAAACTACAATCAATATCAAAATATGTATACCAACCACTAGTGAAACTAGTAATAGATTCAATTTCTTTCTTTTGCAATGCATTATGATCTAATTGACCGTATTTTCACCTTCTGCAACGGTAACTAATGACACATCGGTAAAGCCTACTTGCTTAACCACCTTCATAATATCAATAATTTCACCATAAGGACGTACTCGATCTCCGCGAATAAAAATCTGAATATTAGGTTGATCTTGATAGATGAGTTGTAATTGATGAGTTAATGAGTTCAATGTGTATTTATCATTTTCGTAATGAATTTGACCATCCTTATCTAGATTTATAATCCGATGATCTATCGGCATAATAGGTTCCGCATTAAGTTCAGGCGGAGAGATATCCAGTGAATGTTCCAAAGCTGGAGCAGTCATCATAAAAACAATTAATAACAAAAACGTTAAGTCCAATAAGGGAGTAACATTTGGTGCGTCAATTAATCTTTTCCCGCGATTGACTCGTAATCTACTCATATTCTGAATGATCAATCGGTTTTCTGAACAAAAAACTGTTTCAAACGAGCCGATAACTCGCAAGTTAAATGATCACATCGAGCAGACAGCAATTGTACTGAATTAGTCAAGAGATTATATCCAAATAATGTTGGTATAGCCACTAGCAAACCTGCTACCGTAGTTAATAATGCTCCACTTACCCCGGGTGCCAGGGTATTAATATCTGCTTTTCCCTTGATAGCCATATCCAAAAAAGCCATTAAGACACCCCAAACTGTGCCCAGTAATCCCAAAAATGGGCTTAGGCTGACAATTGACCCCAAAAAAACCAGATGCTGTTCCATTTCAACTATTTCATCATCCAATGTTCTCTCCAGACCTACTTGAACGAGTTCACTGTCCAATGGCGATAATTGCGGACGATTATTTCGCATTTCGGCCAATAATTCCTGTGAAGTTTTTCGCGTAATTTGAACAATTACTGCCAACCCTGAAGAGGTAACGGCTTTCATCGGTCCTTTAAGAATATCTAAACGAAAAAACAATTCTAGCGGAGAAGTCGATTTTGAAAAAACCGAAAAAAAATCATCTAATTGTTTCTTAATAGTGCGTAAATATAACCACTTATCTATCATTAAAGTCCATGATATAACTGAAAGAACAAACAAGAATACGACAATAAAACGACCGAATCCATCACTGTTGTGATAAGCTAAAAATGGGGAAGCGGTAACTGCGATCATTTCCATTAGAAACACAAAAAGAATAAAATAAGGAGTTAATCAGCGATCAATTGAGGTAAAATAAGTAAAGATTTATAGTGAAATTTATTCTTTGTCCACTAAGTTGTAAAAAAAAAATCATTGCGTATACTACTACCAAATTTTCAATTAAATATTAATCATATCTAAATTACCATCACCAATATTTCACTAAGGAATTTTCTCAATATGAGTGATGAGAGTTCATCAACCACTCCACCCAAAAAAACCACAAGTGGAATTGCTGTTCAAGGCAGTGGACTTCAAGATATTGCTATTACAGGAACTGTGTCCTTGTCGCGACGCAGTATGGGAATGAATGAACGTAATCTTTCTGGACCCCCACCGCCTCCTGAAAAAACAGCCCCGCCACCGCCCACTGATATTGCCAAAATGCCAATCTCGGTGGCAACAGAATCGGAAGTAGGTTGCCCCCAGTGTCAGGAAAAATTTGATATATCACCTGATTTTTACAATACTGTTACAGAGTGTCCAAATTGCAAGCAATTATTTGTCATTCGTCCACCAAGCACATCGATTGCGAAGACGGCACCACCTCGTTCAGGTAATCCACCGCGTCCCGGAGGAGTTACATCGCCTCATGGATCAGCCCCTGCACCTTCTCGCCCAAGTCCCACAATGCCAGGTAATAAAAAGACTACCAGTGGTATTCAGGTTGATGCCAATGCCCAGGAATATGGTGTCACAGGTACAGTGCTTTTATCCCGGCAAGGAATGGGGATGACACAAAAGAAACGTGGAGAAAAAAATAAACCAGAACAACCCTCTAATGCGTTGCCACCACCGCCTCCGGACACTGTTGTTGCTGGTATGATTTATTCAGTAGCAACACAAAATGATGTGGGATGTCCACGATGTAATGGCCGATTCGAAATCAGTACTGAATATTATGGCATGGTTGCCGAATGTCCGGAGTGTAACTTGGAATTTGTTATTAAACCCCCAGGTACACCTCCATTCCGAGGAGAAATACCACCATCATCCGCTAAATCAATGACTCCACCTGCGCTTGAAATTTCAAACGATCAAGGCACACAAATCAACCCGTCAGTTGATCCTAATACCGAAGAAATTGTACAACCCAAGAAGAATCATGTATTGGTCATAGGCATATTGACAGTAGCGATCTTATTGGTCATCCTGATAATCGTAATTGCGACTAAATAAGTAACTAAACTCATTGATTTTTGAACATTTTAGATCAATACACCAAAAAATCAGGGTCCATTCAGTTATATTTTTTACTTTTCATTCATATTAATTTCGACAAATTATCCATAAACGAAAAAAGGTAGTTTTGTTGGCTGTGATCCTTGAGTTTTTTCGGCAATCTATCGCCGCTCCTAGTGTTTCAGACTTTCCATCCCATGGAGCGCAAAATAATTCCCAATGAGGCGGAATTTCATTGGGTAGCCAAGATAGTGTGACGGGATTGGACCCAGGTTTTACATATAAGACCCATTGAATTTCATTGCTGTAACCACGTATATCTTTGTATAGATTATATTTACGATCCGGTGATATTAAAAAAGTATAACCAATCCCCCCCATACCAGGCGGAGGGGCCATGTCATCGAATAACGGGTCAAAGCCATCTGTAGCATGCTCTGAACACCCAATCAAAACTTCTCCTAAATGACCATATTCAATGTGAATTGTGAATATGTCATTGACTGTTGATTTCAAACCTTTTTTAATTCCAGAATTAGCGCTGTGTTCAACTTCATCAAATTTTTTCGGGGTTTGACTAAAAACCAATTGAGTAGCCATAAGCAAATAAAATAAAATTATTTTGATTTTCATAATTTTCCGAGATTGAAAACAAATTCATTGAGTTTTGTATCTATAACCACTACTGATATGTTCGAACTGAACGAAAATTCTGTTATGATTGTTATGGCGATGATAGCCTTCATGGTATACTATATGCCGCTTATTTATTTAGTTATGATTAGTATATAAACAGTATTAAAATGAAAGCTATTATCGATTTTGATTGTATTGAAAAAGAATGTCAATCAATGCTAAAATTTGATCTTTTGGAAGCATTAGGCAAAAACAAACAACAGATTATATGTCAAAAATGTCATCGTATATATGAATTTGATAAAAACTTCATTGGGAAATTGAACAAACTCAGGCTGTTAATTCTCGCAGTTCGTGATGCTGAAGACATATTAGGTGATTGTCATATCTCCGTTATAACCGTATCTGGGGAAGTAAGGTTACCATATCAATTGCTTTTAACCCGATTAAATACCATAATTTCATTAGAATGCTATGACAATAAAATCGATTTCAATTTTCGTGTTGAACCATTAAACAATATCGCATTTTAAACTAATAAGAAGATAGGAAATTACTGCAATGAAAAGGACATATCAACCATCAAATATCCGTCGCAAACGACGTTTGGGATTCCGTGCCCGTATGGCAACAAAATCAGGAAGGAACGTGTTACGTCGGCGGCGTCAAAAAGGACGGTTACGCCTGACTCAAGTATAAAAATTCAGCTCAATTTAGGATATGGTTCTGATGTGACCAATGCACTTCAAAGTAGCGTATTCAATCTTGATAAATCTGAAATTCTCCACCTACCCGATGAATTTGATTACGTCAAACGAAACGGACATCGGATAACTGGAAGATTTATGATTGTCAATTGGGTTGAATCTCCTGATAATTTGTTACGAATTGGGATTATTGTTAGCAGGAAATTTAATAAACGAGCTATAAAGCGAAATCGTGCACGTCGACTTATAAAAGAATCTTACCGATTAACCAAATCCCGAATTTCTAAACAAATCTGGATAATTATCATTCCACGTAAACTTATTGACAAATGTAAATGTCCAGCTGTTATACAAGAATTTCAATCACTAATGACTACACTTAATGTGCTTAACTGAATTTAATAAAAAAATCACTAATAGACTTTGTGATCTTTTGATTCTCGCAATAAAAGTGTACCAATATTTATTCTCTCCATGGATATCGCACGGATGTCGCTTCTTTCCAAGTTGCTCCAATTATGCTTTGGGTTCTCTGGAGAAATTTGGATTCGTAGGAGGGATCAAGTTGTTAATAAAGAGAATTTGTAAATGCCACCCTTTTCATCCTGGTGGCTATGATCCAATTCCCCACGATCAACTGTCCAATCACCCTAATAGTAATGATAACTTGCATATCACCTATACAAAATAAGATTGGATTAGGTGATCCACATTCGCTATTTCCCATTTTGAATTACTTATTTTAAGACATGGAAAAACAAGATTATCTAATTATTGCCATTTGTGTTTCATTGCTTTTCCTGTGGTTTAGTAATTTCTCCCCAACCGTCCCACCAACTGCTATACCCACACCTTCATCCGTAGAAAAGTCAAACACCAACTCACCTCAGAAATCTGTATTATCTGATATAGACCCGGGACAGAGCCTGAACAAAACACTTGATGATCAAAATGATGATAAACAATCTCGGAATTTTCTTGTTAAAATACCGGATGAATACAGTCTTTTGCCATCATCAACACCAATAAAATTAACCTGTTCACCATATGTTGAATTGATCGTAGATCCAGATAAAGGTGCTGTACTATCGATTCGATTCATGGAGTATCTGGATCAAACGGGTGAGAATGAACTCCTTATCACTTTTGATCATTATCCGATACTGGAACTACAAAATAAAAATAAAAAATTGCAATTCAGTCATGCAAAAATTGTTAAATTAAATGCTTTATCACTTCATATTTCCCGGGCTCTCTATGATACCAATTTGATTATTGAACAGGAATGGGTCCTTAACCCCAATAATCCATATGAAATTGATTATATTATAAGGGCTATCAATCATGGACAGAACGATGAAAAAATGGAAGGGTTGATCGTAAATAGTGGTGCCATGCTCCCGATTGCCAGCGGGAATAACTTTATGGGGGCATCCGGCATTGATCAACGCATTGATATACTCTATGATGGCGAAACATCACCCAAGACTATTCTGCGAGAAAAAATCATTGATTTATCACAAAATGATTACGAAAAAGAATCACAAAAAAGCTTGAAATGGTTAGCGGTTCAAAACAAGTATTTTGCCTCAATAATTCGCAGTGAAACCACTTTTCCAAGTTGCGAATTCGCTGCCCTTTCAATCCCTACTGAATCTCAGCATGGAAAGGACAAGGCCGATTTGCTAACTGGAGGGGTAAGATTACCTGCTAAAACCATTGATGCCGGAAATCAGGAACAGTGGATTTTGCATGCCTATATAGGGCCAAAAAAATATGGTCATCTCAAACAACTAACTGATAATCAAGAGTCTTTATTGCAATTCGATCTCTTCTTATTCTTTAATTTTCGTTGGATGAAAATGATCTCCCTAGGGGTACTCTGGTTGTTAAATCACCTGGAAGCAATATGTCATAACTATGGAATTGCCATAATTTTAACAACAATTATCATTCGCGCTTTATTCTGGCCGATTACTCATCAAAGCACGATTTGGTCAAAAAAAATGCAGGCGATTCAACCGGTATTGTCTGAGATTAGAGAAAAATACAAGAGCGATCCCATGAAGATGAATCAGAAGACAATGGAATTCTATCGTGAAAACAAAATCAACCCATTTGCGGGATGTTTGCCAGTTCTTCTCCAGATTCCAGTATTTTTTGCTCTTTTTAATGTTCTCCGAAGCGCCATTGAATTACGTCAGGCGCGTTTCTTGTGGGCACATGATTTATCAATTCAAGACACGGTAATGCTCATACCGATAATTGGAATCCCGATTAATCCGATAGCAATCTTAATGGGGATAACCATGCTCTACCAACAAAAAATGATGCCAACTGGAGTCGACCCGATACAACAAAAGGTCATGTTGGTTATGACAGGATTTTTTATCATAATTCTTTATACCATGCCATCCGGTTTAACATTATATTGGACTGTAAATCAATTAATATCCATACTGCAATATCGCATAACGCGACGAATGGAAGTCGCATTGCCAACCGCTAAAATAACCTAAACAAATGAAGGACATAATTATGGCCATATCAGACCAGCAGTTAGAATTAACCCGATCTAACTTTCACACCATGATCAAATTACTTGGACTGGGCGCTACAATTAGCGTTAGAGCAGAAAATGATTTGATTTATCTTAATGTTGTAACGGAAGATCCAGGGAGATTGATCGGACGCAAGGGTCAAACATTGAATGCAATACAACATCTGCTTAATGGCATTCTATTAACTCAGGAAAAAACGTTTCCCAAAGTGGTAATTGATGTTGAAGGATTTAATGAAACCAAAGAGCCGCGACGAAAACCTGCTACTGAGAATAAAATACAGGACAGAGTTAGACTTCAAGCATTAGAAGCTGTAAAAGAAGTTAAACGATGGGGAGAAGATGTCATGCTTCCAAACATGAGTCAAGATGATTGCCTTTTAATTCAGAAAATTCTTGCAGACGAATCAGAAGTGACTACCTCACTTGGCTCTCCTGATTCAAATAAAATGAACCGAGTAATAGTTCAATTAAAAAGGAATTAGAAATTTTTACGAAATCAGGAATTTTGTTAATTTAATGTAGGCTTCAACTGATAGATGATCAGCACGTAAATCGTGACTTAAGGCTAATTCTTGCCAAGCTTTATCAAGAATAACAGCATCGATTTTCAGTTTTAATACATTGATTAGTTTTTTTCGGCGAAACATGAATGCCGAGCGAGCAAGATCGCTTAAATAGGCTGATTCCTCATGGCTACCATGATTGTTTCGTAATGTCATGGTTAGTAAAGAGGAATTAACATGAGGGACAGGCCAAAAAACTGTCGCAGGAATATTTCGTAAGAATTTGATGTCATAAAGAGATTGAGTTAAAACAGACAATGAACCATAAGCCTTACATTCAGGGCATGCCAATAAACGGTCGGCTGTTTCCTTTTGTACTAAGATCACCATAGTTTTCGGTTTGTGTCTAAGCTTACACAATCGCGAAATAATTATTGCTGCCACACCATACGGTAAATTACCTACACAATGGTAAGGTAATTCCTGATGAAGAGTAGCAATATCCACCCTCGCTGCATCAGCTTGAATAATTTGTGCGTGAGTATGGTCCCGATACAAATACTTTAGGTATTTGACAAAACGATGGTCATATTCGATTCCAATATATTGACTAGTTTTCTCAATCAAATGAGCGGTAAGATTTCCCGGTCCAGGCCCAATTTCAATCAACATATCCTGATAAGGAATATTAATTTGGTTAGCTATATAGAGCAAGGAATTAGGATCATAGAGAAAATTTTGCCCCAATTTTTTATTAGGAATTATTCCATGATGGGAGAGCAACTCCTTCAGTTCAAATTTATTCATTCCTTATAAAATGTTCGTACAAATGCTTTATTTCTTAAATCAGCAACAAGAGTTTCATAACGACGCTTTTTCTCGATCGCAAACAATTGATTTTTAATTTGATCATAAACACTGCTCAAGGTTTTCTCATTACTCTCCTTTACATCAGCAACCCGCACGAAATATGTAGTTCCTTGAAAATTAACAGGGGCGGATATTTGATTCTTCTCTAATGAGATTAATGCTGATTTGAATTCCGGGCGTATATCATCCACCTTCATCCAACCTAATTCTCCATTCTTTTCCTTGCTGGAATGGGTGGTAAATTGATTAACCAAATCAGTAAAATCATGTCCCTCATTAATCAAGCCAGCTACTTTTTCTACATTTTTTTGAAAAACATCATGATTTAGAAATTGCTTTTCTTCTAATGCGATTATCTGCAATAAAATCAATTTGGGTTCAATATATTGTGTTTTGTTCGCTTGAAAGTAGTTTTCAATTTGTTTTGGGGTGATTGAAATATTTCGATCGATTGTCTGATTGATGAAAACATCGACCGCTAATTTTTTTTCCACTTTCTTACGAAATTCTTCCAATGTGGTGCCGGTTTCGATTAACATTTCTTCGAATTTGCGCCAATTTCCTCCCGCTTGAGAGGCTACAATGTCATCAATTCGTTGATCGATAAATTCAGCGGGTAATTGATATCCCTTTTTAGTAAATTCGGTAAAGATCAATTTTTGATTTATCAGTTCCTGGGCGGCATCGATACGCCGGCGATTTATTTCATCCGCGAATTGCTGCTTTTTTCGTTCATCATTTATTCCATCACTGGCATAATGTTGTTGGATTTTTTTTTCGACCTCCGCATTGAAGACTGTGATATCAAAGACCGTGATGATTTCATCATTAACTATGGCAGCTATCCCGTCCATGTAGGCAAGCGATTGACAGTATAACACGCAAGGCACCTGCAATCCGAACAACACCAATATAAGCTGAATATATGAACTCAATCTCGTTGCTAAGAATGGCTTAAATTGCGACAGAATCATAAACAACCGTTTTCCTAAGATGTTAAGCAACACTTGATATCACTGGAGCATTGATCGTTTCAACTGATGGCAAATCACTATTGTTGATTATATCTTCATCAATTATACAAGTTCCTCTTTCTTTCCGTGAGGGGATATCAAACATAACATCTAACATTATCGCCTCTAAAATAGCGCGTAATCCGCGTGCTCCAGTGCCATGCTTAATCGCCTTGCGAACCAAAGCTTTCAAAGCCTCAGGTGTAAAGGTTAAATCCACTTGATCCATTGCAAATAAATACTGAAATTGTTTGATTATCGCATTTTTGGGCGTCGTTAAAATTTGTATTAACTCATCTTCATTCAGTTCCCGCAGTATCGCAAAAACAGGAAACCTTCCCACAAATTCCGGTATCAGGCCAAATTTTAACAAATCTTCCATTTGAATATCCTGCATGCCAGGTAGGGAGTCGTGAAATAAAGAATCTGCTGGAATTTTCCCGTGATGGGCTGTCTGATCTGAATGGAAACCCAATAACCTTTTTCCCAGTCGACGCTTAATGACCTTATCGAGACCAACGAATGCACCGCCACAAATAAAAAGGATATTAGCAGTATCTACTTGAATAAATTCTTGTTGAGGATGTTTTCTCCCTCCCTTAGGGGGAATATTTGCGATTGTACCCTCAAGAATTTTCAATAATGCCTGTTGTACTCCTTCTCCTGAAACATCCCGAGTTATTGATACATTTTCTGTCTTCTTGGTAATTTTATCAATTTCATCAATATAAATAATTCCGATTTGTGCACGTTCGATGTTATAATCTGCCGCTTGTACCAGGCGAAGAATCACATTTTCAACATCTTCACCTACATAACCAGCTTCAGTTAAGGTAGTCGCATCTGATATGGCAAATGGGACATCAAGGATTTTCGCCAACGTTCGTGCCAATAATGTCTTGCCTGACCCAGTTGGACCGATCATGAGAACATTGCTCTTTTCAATTTCAATAGTGTCTCCTGGAGAAAATTTTCGCTTTAATTCAGGGTTGCTGAGAAATTGCATTCGCTTATAGTGATTATGAACGGCAACCGCCAACGTCCGTTTAACTCGTTCCTGACCAATAACGTATTCATCCAATATTTTCTTGATTTCTGCGGGCTTGGGGACTTTTAACTGTTTCTGAACCGCAGACTTAACCGACTTATTACTGGGCTTGATGATGTCCCCGCCATTACCATCAATCATGGCAGAACATAATTTTATACATTCCGCACAGATATAAGCACCAGTTGGACTGGAAATCATTTGCGGTGCTTCATTTGCCGTGCGGGTACAAAAAGAGCAAAAGACTTCTTTATTTTTTCCCCGTTTCATAGTGAATTGATTCTTAATCCTTTATAATATTTACTTATCGCTACGCGATCGCAGCACTGAGTCAACCAATCCGTATTCCATGGCATCGCTGGCAGTCATAAAAAAATCACGTTCAGTATCGCGTGCAATACGCTCCATATTATTCCCTGTATGAAACGACAAAATAGTATTCAGAGTGTTTTTCAAGCGAATAATTTCCTTTGCCTGAATGCCGATATCAACGGCCGACCCCTGAGTACCTCCCCATGGTTGATGGATCATAATTCGAGAATTTGGCAATGCGTAGCGTTTACCTTTGGTTCCAGCTGCCAACAGAATAGCCCCCATACTTGTGGCTTGACCGACACAATAAGTGCGAATATTACAGTTTAAAATTTGCATGGTGTCGTAAATTGCCAAACCAGAGGTGACCGACCCACCGGGACTGTTGATATAAAAATCGATATCCTTTTGAGAATCTTCAGATTGAAGGTAGAGAAATTCCGCAATGAGAAGATTAGCGACATTGTCATCGATGGGGGTTCCTAGTATAACTATCCGGTCTTTTAGCAACCGAGAATAAATATCGTAACCTCTTTCTCCATGCGCTGTTTGTTCGATAACCATTGGAACCAAGGTCATTACACTGTTCATAAAATCTCCTTAAAATTATAACTCGAATATTCTCCGGGTGGATTATTATTTCTGATGCGAAGCATCGCCCTGAACCGAATCGTTCTCGATAATTTCTCCCCATTCGATGAGTTTATTCAGAACTGTTTTTTCCAATAAGGACAGTTCGAGCGAATTCCTTAATGCAGCTCTTTTTTCAGTAGTATCAGCTTTGTCGCGAAAATAATTTTCATAATTGGCTAGCATGGCGTCCAACTCAACTGGATTAATCTGGATTTTTTCATGTTCGGCTATGGCGGCAATAATAAATCCCAGCTTTATCTTATTATGGGCATATTGTTGTGCACTGCTTTGTATTTCAGGATCATTTTTTTCGCGTTGTTCGGGCGAAATCCCCGAACTTTCGAGACGTTGATAAATGCTTCGTTTATAACTTTCGATCTCAGATTGTAGCATCTCCTGTGGCAAGGCAAAATCAATCTGTGTGATTAAAATCTCCACCGCCTGCTCTTCCAATGTTGCTTGTCTGGATTGTCTTAATTCCTCCACCATCATGGCACGTATATTCTCTCGCAACTCTGCCACTGACTCCACCTTTAACCGCTTGGCAAAATCATCTGTAAGCTCAGGCAAGATACGCTTGTATACCTCATGGATAATACAGGTATACCGGCTACTTTTTCCGGCCAAAAATGGTTCCTTAAAATCCCCTGGAAAAATGATCTCAAAAGTCACTTCCTTGCCTATAGAAGCACCTGTGAGGGCAGCAGTAAAACCAGGAATGGTTTCGGGTATAGATAACACAATATAGGTATCTTGATTATTCAACAGCTTAGCGGCGGAATCAGGAATCTCTTCATTGAAATCGGTTACACTGCTATAACTGATTTTTAACATGTCCTCCGGTTCTACGAGTTTATCGGCTTTTTCTACAGTTGAATACTCGCGGCGTAATTTTTCCATTGCCGCATCCACAATGGAATCATCCATTTCAAAGCGGTTGATATTGAATTGGATTCCCTTGTAATTTGGCAGTTCAAATTGGGGTGCGGTATCAAATTCAAGTGAAAACTGATAGTCCTTGCCGGATTCGACTTCAGGCATGGAAGGCACGGGGATGGATAACGGATTTATCTCCAATCGTTTCAACGCAGTATCATATGCTTTTCCCACTAGTTCCTGCTTGATCTCAGCTTTGATACTTTCGCCATAACGATTCTGAACCAATATCCGAGGTGCTTTACCAGGCCTGAACCCAGGGACTTGGACGTGATTTAAGTATTTGCGCTCGATCTGCTTAAAGGTTTGGTCCACAACCAGTGATGGAATCATGATTGCCAATCGCTGCCGACAGGGGGTGATAGATTCCGTGTTTATTTGAATTAAATCTGTATTAATCGCCATATGAAAATTTCACTGAAATAATATTTAGTTCTGATAATTGATGTGATCTCGCCCGATCCGATTACCTATAATTAACGCTTACAGGGGTATAATCATACAGACATGATTCTGGATTAATGTTAATCATATCAGTATTCATTGTTTTGATTAAATTTGTATCAAGAAAACAGGAGAAAGGAATTGGGAATCTAACTCCATTTATTGAATTTTCCGCTCCGACCTTAATTAATATTACCTTTTAGAGAACTCACATGTTTACATGTTCGTATTGTAGACCTGCTTCATGTACAGTAACATCCGGGGGTGAGAGTTAAATCACGAATTATTGCTTTTTTATCATCTTCCTCTATATTTTACGCAATTTCAACATAGTGGAACCTGAATACTCAGACCAGTGTTTGCATTATGATTTTGAGTGTTATAATTCTCTTTTTTACCTATCCGGTAACAATGTCGTATCATCAAATAAAAATTGAACGAGGATATTCCGATGGCAGCTGGACTACAAAACACTTTATCCAACTCTGATGAATACCAGAATGCTGATGATTTCAAATCTCAATTGGATGTTATCTACAATAAGATTCAAGAATCCGAACATTTGGAAGACATTCTCTGGCAACTCGAACAAGATCTTCTCAATCTCCTGAACGCAGAACGATTGACCATTTATCGCAAGGATAAAGAAGGTCGTGAAGTCGTCTCCTGGTATCGAACTGGGGATGAACTTATGGAAGAAATAGTTCTTCCTCTCAGCCCATCGTCAATTGCTGGATTCGTCGCCATGAGTCAACAACCAGTGCGTATCGACGACGTCTATGATTCCGATCATCTCAAATCGATCCATCCCAAATTAAATTTCGATTATAGCTATGATCGCAGCACTGGATTTTTGACAACGGCGATGATCGTTGTTCCCATTAAATTCAAAGACACATTGCTGGGCGTGTTACAAATCATTAATCGCAAAGACGGTGGTGCTTTTACTGATGAAGATTATGAACATGCCTTGGAAATTTCCCGGATGATGGGAGAAAAATTCCGCTATGATCTGAATACTACATTAGGTCCGTTTGATCTCTTGATTCAAAACGGGAAAATTACCCTGGAAGAGCTCGAATCTTTTGAAGAACGAGCCAAAACTGAAAATCTAACCGTGACCCAATGCCTGGTTAAGCAAAAAGGATTATCGGTTGAAGATGTCGGCGCCTCACTGGAACAGTATTACCAAGTCCCTTTTATGAAATACAATTCCGAGATTATCATTGACAATGAAATCTTGGAAAACCTCAATAAAAGCTACTTGGCCAGCAATGGGTGGGTACCATTGTCTGTGAGCAGAGAAAAAGTCGTTATTCTGATTGACGATCCCAATGATTCGGATCGTATCATGGAAATCCAAAACGTCTTATCCGCTAACAGTTATGAATTTCTTGTCGGCTTCAAGGAAGATATCATGTCTTATTTAGGCTTTGAGACTTCCGGTGAAATCAAGAAACAGGAAGTTCAGGAACGTGATATGAGCGAAATTCTTAACGAACTACAAAGTGAAGTGATTTCCGGTGACGAAGAATCCGGCTCAGGCGCTCAGGATCTAACCGACCCTAACGCTTCCGCAGTAATTCAATTGGTCAATAAAATAATTGCTGAATCATATTACTTAAATGCCTCCGACATTCATATTGAACCACACAAAGGTACTCGAGCAGCTGATGTTCGTGTCCGCGTCGATGGTGTCAATCGCCTGCTTACAACGATCCCTGCTACTCATATCAAAGCTGCCACGGCTCGAATTAAAGTCATGTCCAAACTGGATATTACCGAAAACCGCAAACCCCAGGACGGGAAAATCGCAGTTAAACTCAAAGGTAAAAGTGTTGAGTTACGGGTTGCCACATTACCAACCATTAATGGGGAAAGCGCGGTAATGCGTATTCTTGCGGGCGGAGAGAAAGCCATGCCATTTGACAAAATGAATCTGGCGCCTTGGAATAATGATCGTTGTCTCAAAATGTGCAGTCATCCCCATGGCGTATTTTTGGTGGTTGGTCCCACCGGATCAGGAAAAACGACAACGCTACATGCTATTCTGGGAATGTTGAATACCGTCGAAAAGAAAATCGTAACCGCAGAAGACCCCGTCGAAATCACACAACCCGGCCTCCAACAGGTTCAGGTCATGCCCAAAATCGGTTATACCTTTGCCATTGCTCTTCGTGCATTTCTACGTTGCGGACCCGATATTATTCTGATTGGGGAAATGCGGGATCATGAGACGGCTTCTTCTGGTATTGAAGCATCACTGACCGGCCACTTGGTGCTATCAACACTGCACACCAATTCAGCTCCCGAAACGATCACCCGATTGCTGGATATGGGATTAGATCCATTGAATTTCGCAGATGCCTTTGTCGGGGTTTTAGCTCAACGACTCATGCGTACCCTCTGCAAAAACTGCAAAGATCCATATAAACCTGATCAAGAAGAAATTGATAAACTTATCCACTATTTTGGCGAGGAATACTTCCCCGAATTGAATGTCGATTTGAATACCCTGCAATTGAATCGCGCGGTGGGGTGTGAAAAATGCAGCGGCACTGGTTATGCTGGAAGATGTGGTGTACATGAATTATTAGAAGCCACATCCGAAATGAAAAAAATAATTTCAAAACGCGCTACGGTCACTGAAATTCGCGACCTGGCAATGAGTCAGGGTATGCGTACGCTGCAACAGGATGGCATCTATCGCATCATCACGGGCATGTCCGATTTAGTGCAATACCGCAGAATCGCGGGCGGTGGCCATTAATAGCGATTTCTCTTGCTGCCTTTTCTGTTAGTCCCATTCATGAATTTTTATTATTTCAATACCCCCCTAACCTCTTGGGTTTTTAATCTATTTTTTAACACTGTAAATCACATCCACACCCATTCAGGAAAGCTAAATCGTGTCACTCAACAATAAACGAGTTGTCGTGGTACTGCCGGCCTATAATGCCGGCAAAACGCTAGAACGTACCTTAAATGAAATGCCCCGAGATATAATCGATCATATCATACTCGTCGATGATGCCAGTTCTGATGATACCCTGGACCTGGCGCAGAAATTGGGGTTGGAAACCTACAAACATCATAACAATCGCGGTTATGGCGGAAATCAAAAGACTTGCTATCAAGCCGCGTTAAAACATAACCCGGATATCGTTGCCATGGTACATCCAGACTATCAATACACCCCCTTAATTTTACGTGCCATGTGTTCTCTCATCGCAGAAGCTGGATACGACTTTGTTTTAGGATCACGTATTCTTGTAAATGGTGCTCTTAAGGGTGGCATGCCACTATACAAATATGTCTCAAATCGATTTCTCACCTGCTTTCAGAATATCTGTTTGGGCAATAAACTATCCGAATATCACACCGGTTATCGCGTTTACCATCATCAAATCCTTCGCGATATCGCTTTCGAGAATTTCTCCGATGATTTTATATTCGATAATCAGATGCTTACGGAAATAATCCTGCGCAATTATACTATTGGAGAAATCTCATGTCCGACCCGCTATTTTCCAGAGGCTTCTTCAATTAATTTCTCGCGCTCGGTAACCTACGGTTTGGGAGTATTAAAGACAGCGATCTATGGCGGTTTTTGCCGGGTACAGGGCAAAAAAAGTTTACTTAAACCCGATCTGCTTAGCGATTGATAATCACTAAGACATGATTAAATGATGATCCTGTGACTTTAGGTAAAACATAAGAAGTTTTATACAAATCATCGATCACATCGACAATTCGACCGGCATGATTAAGCGTCAACACCCCCACAGGAATCAATCCCGGGACTAATTTTCCAAATGAGCTGGTTACGACCACCATACCTTCACGATATTCCAGATCGCGAGGCAAATACCGAACGATACACCGGGGTTCACTATTCCATTGTTCACTTTTCAATCCCGATAACACTCCCTGCACTAATGGACCGATAATTTCCACACCGATTTTGAAATTAGGGTCAAAAATCGTCATCACCAATGCACTGGTCTGAGACACCTCGATAATCCGACCATATAAACTGTCATTTGCCAACACCGGTTGACCAATCAAAATACCATCCTGTTCCCCTCGATCGATGCGCACACGACATCCACTTACTGCCGGGTCTTTGCTGATGATTTGTGCCGTGACACAATCATGTTTCGCGTGGGCAGACATCTTCAAGATACTTCGCAACTCAGCATTCTCCTTGAGCAAATCCTCCAATTGTCGGTTTTCAATTTTTAATTTTTGGTTGTCTTGATGCAAGCGATCATTTTGCTCAATCAATTCAACCTTTGTATGTTGCATAAATGAAGAATTTTTTAATTTCTCCTCTATAGCAGCTTTCGATGATAATGTTCCGACGATGGAATCAGCAACCCGGGAACGTCCTTTTGAACTTTGACGCAACATAATTACCAATCCCACAGCCAGGATGATTACTAATGATTTAAGAATAAGTCGCATTGATGTAATTGGTGTGAGATATAATGATGGTATTATGCTTCATCGACCGGCACCAAAAGTCCGACAAGGGTTATCTGTATACTTCAACATTGAGATACGTTATTCGCGCTCTTAATTTACCGTAAGGCCTCACTTAGAACAGCACCGATGGACTCATGACAAACCCAGTCAGCCCAAGCATCCAATGGCGTAGATTCACGATTCAATATACCCAGCCAGGCACCCTGCTGTTTTGCGATTTCAGGCAAAGACGCGGCCGGATATACTATCAAAGATGAACCAATGACCAGAAAAGCCTCACATTCTTTGCTCTCAGAAATGGCCCGATTCAATATGGCTTCATGAAGTGTTTGACCAAAAGATATGGTCGCTGGTTTTAGCCAACCACAACAATAATCACATGTCGGAACTTCATCACCAGCCAATACCCGCTGATGGATCGATAAGCGATCAAACCGAGCATGACATTTCAAACACTTGACCTCTAATTCAGTGCCATGTAATTCCAGAATTCGTTTTTCATTATTGCCGGCTTTCTGATGCAAGCCATCGATGTTTTGGGTAATGATAAGTTGTAATTTGTTCAACTTTTCCAATTTTACCAAGGCAAGATGACCGGCATTGGGACTCGCACTCTCGATATCGGGATAGACTGCTGTCTTATAGCGCCAATAATTTCGCCGGGCTTCATGCGAAGCAATAAATTCCTGTATCCGTGTGACGCGATATTTCGACCATATCCCGCCCGGACTGCGGAAATCAGGAATGCCACTTTCGGTGCTGATTCCCGCTCCAGTCATAACCACGATTCGTGAGGTTGTTTTAATGAGTTGTTGAAGATCGGAAACTGCATTTTTCATAAATAATCTCACCCGGATATAATAACGCCATGAGCAAGCTACAAATTCGCAATGGCTTACAGCGATAATACCACGTTATCTTAAGCCCCGAAAATGATTGCAAATAAATGAATCTGACAATTTCATTCTTGATTGGATTATTTTTTCTAATTATGGCTCGGAACCGGGTGGGTCCGGCTTTACATTCGCTTACTTAAGCCTTGACATGACCAGATACCACCATCATATGAAATCTTGATCACCAACGATTATTGAGATTTTTTTATTTACCGACCAGTGACATTTAAGTAAGATAGTGCCGAAACTACATATCTAATGAGGGATTGTTATAAATGAGCTCAAAATTGGCGCTCATAGATTGGTTGATTCTGATGGTTTATGCGGGATTGGTTATCAGTATTGGCTGGCGGGTGGGAAAAGATGAAAGAGATGCCAACGACTATTTCCTAGGCAACCGCAGAATGCCATGGTGGTTGGTCATGATCTCAATATACGCCACCGCCTTATCGGCGCTAACCTTTATTGGTGTTCCCGGAGTAGCATTTAGCAGTGATTTCAATTACCTGCAACTGGGGATCGGTGATTTAATCGGGCGTTGCCTAATCGCTTATTTATTGCTTACAGCCTATTATCGCGGCAAAGTTGTCAGTATTTATGAGTTATTGGGACAACGCTTCGGTCCCCGTACCCATGACATGGGAACAATCTTTTTTCTCATCACCCGAACCTTGGCAAGTGCTGTGCGTTTAACCGGTTGTGCGATCGCGTTTTCTGTGGTTTTCGATGTCAGTTTATTAACCTCAATCTGGATCATAGCCTTCATTGCTTTGGGGTATACGATGATTGGCGGGATCAAAGCGGTGTTATGGACCGACTTGGTGCAATTCATTCTGTTCATGGGAGCGGCTGTTATCGCCATATTCGTAGTTGTCAGTGCATTGCCTCATGGCTGGAGTGATCTTACCGCAATCGGTTTGGCACATGAAAAATTCAAAGTAATCCATTTTTCTTTGCAACCTGGTGATCCAGACTATTGGTTGAATTTCAGCAATCCTAACTCACTGATTGCCGGGATGTTATTCGGCTGTTTCAGCACCCTTGCAGCACTTGGGACGGACCAAGACCTGGTGCAACGCATGTTGACCTGTGAAAAAGTCAAGGAAAGCCAAAGGGCATTGATTCTGACTGCGATAATGAATTTTCCTGTGACCCTGATTTTCCTGCTGGTCGGAACCGCAATGTTCTGTTACTATCAATCATTTCCCGATCCGGCAGTCACCAATTTCATCGTGAATAAACAGACTGACAGTATCTTCCCACATTTCATCAAAACCGTGCTCGAACCAGGGTTGCGGGGTTTTGTTATTTCGGGGATGCTGGCGGCTGGAATGTCTTCGGTTGATTCCGCCTCGAATGCCCTGGCATCCTCCGCCTATATCGATATATATAAACGCTACTTCAAACCACATGGCAATGACCAACAAGCAGTTATTGTTTCCCGCTGGTTTACCGGTTTGTTTATTTTTATACTTGCTTTATTGGCTTATTTTTTCGGTAATTCTGAATCAATCTTATGGCTGGGATTTAAGATAGTAGGCTATACTTATGGCGCCATGTTGGGTATTTTTTTGTTGGCGGTATTAACCAAAAAACGCGGCCATGATATGGCGAACTCGATCATTATGATCAGCAGTGTGGCATTTGTAATTTTTTTAACGGCCAAAGATATCGGGCCGTTGCAAATATGGCGGGAATGGCTGTTGACACCTTTGGGTACTGACATGATCGCGTGGCCATGGGCAATAATTATCGGTACCTTTTGGACATTTGGTTTAGGTATCCTTTTCAGAAGCGGCAATCGGCAATCAAGTATTGCTTGAAAATCATTGTGCGGTGGGAATACCCCTCCAAACTTAAATTCTATTCTAATTGGTCCAGCTTAATAAAGGCAACGCAATCTTAATTCTGTAAATTGGTTAACGCGGATCATTGATTGTTCATGGTGAGGTAACATTTTCCTGCTTCCCATTCTTCGCTGATTTCCCTAAGAATGACGCTGGCCAATCGTAATAATGACTTCTCGTTTGGAAAAAACGAAGCATCTCGGGTTCGCCGTTTAATTTGTTTGTATATGGCATTACCAATAATGAAAAATCGGTATGAAATCACTAATTGCGAGCATCAATACCCGCGTGGGGGAAGATTGGATACCCCAACAGACCCCTGTTTGGGGAGGTAGAACGATATGACAACACAAATTAAAACTGCTTGGTTCTAATACTACAAGAAATATGGGAATACCAGCGATACTCAACTACCTGCCATTTTGTTATCGGGTTTAAGAAATGGTAAGTCTTGAATTTATTCGTTTTCTATTTGGAGGAATTGCCGCCATTGTTACCATCATTATCAACTATTCCGCCGGGTTCAGAAATACGAAACTGAAAGGTAGAAGTAAAGCCTTGGTTAATATCAATCGGGGTGTTATACCACACTGCACCGTGTTTTGATGTTGCCGATGGGGTGACCCTCAAGAAATTGTTGACTACTGCCGCATCTTCAA
>CAZTTH010000054.1:0-22531 GCA_964615975.1 uncultured Lentisphaerales bacterium
TGAATTCAACGGATATCCACGATGCAAACTCAAAAGCGATGTCTTTGTGGGCATAGGTTCCGCCGTACCGGCCGGCTTTTGAAGTGATGCCGATTGCCCCGGTACTCCCGATCCACTGTTTAGGCGTAAGGGTAAAGCTGTTCAAGCCGGCCTGAATTCTAATGCCGTCGAATTCGACGGGTTTAAATCCCGGATTATTCAGCCTTTCCAAAACGCCAAGAAATTCGATGGTATTCCGGTTGCGAAGCCAGTTGCGGATAACATCGTCGGAATGCTCCGCGTTTTTGAACTTGGCAATATCGGTGAGACGGATAAAATCCTCAGCACCTCGTGAGAGAACCGATACGTCGGCGCCTTTGACTGTGATTTTGAATTTGTCCTGTTTTTTCATGCAGCAAGCACCTCGTTCAGTTCCTCAAGCAATGTCGCGAGTGTATCGCCAAACAATTGGTGAGCCTTTCCCAAACCACCCCGCTGGCTAAATGGGGCGTATTCAAAATCGTCCGGCTCGATGGTAAGGCTGGTGGCAATGTGGTCGCGGATGAGGTTGAGCCATGCGATTTGCTCGGAGGTAAAGACTGTGCCGGCCTTGGACTTATCCATCAGCCATTCATCGAACCGTTCGGACACAGAGTCGGCGAAGGGCGCGAGTACAGGTTGTTGTTCCAGCGCGAAGCGGACGAGGGCGACAAGGTCGGCAAAGCGTCCAGCTTGCGAGCGGCCCTTTACTTTGCCAGGCGCCGTGACAGCGTAGGCATCCCAAAGACGGTCCTCGGTCCAGGTGGCGTGGGTGTCACGCAGTTTCTTTTCCAGTTCCTTGAGCATGGACTCGGTGAGGCGTTGTTTGAACGGGCGGCTGTAGAGGATCTGGAGAGCATCAATCCGGGACTGGTTCTGCGTGAGATAATCGCGAAAGGCCTGGACGAGACCGGCGGCTCGGGCTTTGGCAGCTTCGTCGAAGCCCTGGCTCAGCACTTCGTCGGGGGTGTAGATGTCGAGGGCCTGTTCGGTTTCCTGCTTCAGCGTTTCAAGAGTCTGGCGGAGTCCTGGTTTGTCGAAGGGGGCACAGGCTTCAGTAATGAGTTGCTGGCGGGTGGCTGCCATTTTCTCCGGTGAAACTTCATCGGGTGAAGCGCCAGGTATCCCGGTGGCGCGTTCGGCAATGGCATCGGGGTCGAAGGCGCGGAGTAAGGCGCCCGCAAGCGTGGCGGGTGTATAACCACCGGAGGCGGTAACAATCTGTTGACGTTGCGGCGGGTCGAGCTCGCGGTCAAGTCGGGCGAGGCGAGCGGCCAGCGTCGTGAGGGTGTCTTCATCGCGGCCACCGGGGAAGATGACACGTTGAAGCAGCGTCTTGAGCGGCACGCTGGGCTGGCGGTCGAGCGGGCGGGATTCGGTTTTGTCACTCTCGCACACACCCACGGCATCGACGATGACAAAGCGGGTCTTGGCGCGGGCATCTTCGCCGGAGACGGATTGCAAATCAGTGGAAGTGAGCACACGGGTGCCGCGCCCTTTCATCTGTTCAAAATAGACCCGACTGCGGACGTCGCGCAGGAAGATGAGGACTTCGAGCGGTTTGATGTCGGTGCCGGTGGCGATCATGTCCACAGTCACGGCGATGCGGAGCGTGGGCGAGAGGCAGAATTCGCGGATGAGCTCCCTGGACTTGGCGGGCTTGCCGGTGACGGGATGTTTGGCCTGGTAGGTGATCTTTTTGCAAAAGTCGTTGCCTTTGCCGAAGACCTCGCGGCAGAGGTGGACGATGTCCTCGGCGTGAGAATCGTCCTTCGAGAAGATGAGCGTCTTGGGCACGAGTACGCGGCCGGGGAACAACTCCGTCTGCACGATGTCGCGGTAGGTACTGAGGATGGTGCGAATCTGGTTGGGCACGACGACGGAGCGGTCGAGATCGGCGGGGGTGTAATCGAGATCCTCGGCCAGCAGTTCCTGCCGGGCCTGGCGAGATACTTTGCTGCGATGGTCGATGAGGAAACCCTTTTCCACCTTGCCGCCCGCCTCGGTGACCTTGGTTTTGATGCGATAGACGTCATAACCGACATTCACACCATCGGTGACGGCGCGTTCGTGGTTGTATTCCGCGACGCGGTTCTGGTGGAAGTAGGCGATGGTCTGCGGCGCAGGTGTTGCGGTGAGGCCGATGAGCGAGGCGTCAAAATATTCGAGCACCTGCCGCCAGAGATTGTAGATGGAGCGGTGACACTCGTCGGTGATGATAAAATCGAATTTCTCAATAGGGACGGTGGGATTGTAGACGACGTCGCGAGTGCGTGTGCTGCCGATGGCCGCGGCGAGTTCCGCGCCCGAGAGATCATCCGCGCCTTCCGCGAGTTCCTCACCACGGAGAATGGAGTAGAGCCGCTGGATGGTGCAGATGGTGACACGACAGACGTCGTCGATATGCGACGAAGTGAGGTGCTGGACGTTGTAAAGTTCGGTGAAGAGGCGATTCGTGTCCGGCGTGCGGTAACGGTGAAACTCATCGCGCGCCTGCTCGCCAAGATTGGCTCGGTCGACGAGGAAGAGGATGCGGCGGGCCTTCGCGTATTTGATCAGGCGATAGGAGAAGGCGCAGGCGGTGAAGGTTTTGCCTGCACCGGTGGCCATGTGGATGAGGGCGCGCGGACGGTCTTTGGCGAAGGAGTGCTCCAGACCGGTGATGGCTTCGATCTGACAGTCGCGCATGCCATTGGTGACGAGCGGATGCGCTGTGGGCATTGCCTTAAGTAGGGAACGAAGTGTGTCCGGCTCGCTTGCATAATCTGCCAGGGTCTCCGGGCGGTGAAAGGCGAAGATTCGACGGGAGCGGGGTGATGGATCACGTTCATCGCGGAAGAGGGTTTCGATACCGGTGGATTCGTAGAGGAACGGAAGCGATCCCGTGAGTCCAGCGGCAAGGAAATCCGGGAGGCTCGTGCCATAACGAGCGGATTGTTCAGCAACGGTCGAAAGCGTTGTGCCTTGCTTCTTGGCCTCGATCACACCGAGCGCCTTGCGGTCCACGAGCAGGAGGAAGTCGCAGGGGCCGGTGGTGAGCGGGACTTCGCGGAGGGCAATGCCGCGACCGGCGGAGAAATCCACTGACTTGAAGTCCTGCACGACCCAGCCGCACGCGGCGAGTTGCGCGTCGATCTGCTGGCGGGCGAGTTGTTCTGGAGTCAGTTCAGGCATGGGGCAATAGGTTTGGGAGTACGAGGCCGGGATTTGCGTCGTCATTGGGGAGGCGGTCATGGTACCATGGGTTGTCGGGCTCAATGGCAACTATGGATGTCATAACAATCATTTTCCGGAAAATATCATATATGTTTCTGAATACCTGCTCGAACATGGGTTTCTCGATTGATGAAATAAACCCTGCTTTTGTGATCGGAAGAGATGTATATCAATTATAAGTCGGATTAAGGTGAAAAATACATCTCAGAAAATCTAAATCTACAGAAAACCAGAAAAACCTGTATGGATTTATTTAGGTACCATCGGGGCAGGGGGCTTGTCTGCCGGAGTTGGGGTTGGTTTGTTTCCAGGTTATGATTGTTTGGTCGTCATTCTTGATTTATGCTACATGTAGTAAACAGAATGACATCAAAGTAAACAGAGTTTTGATATCGTCAGTAACAAATTCTGTGGGCAATAACATAAATCTCTGCGGTTCTCTGTTATCTTCGGTTCAAATGTGTTGTTTGCGGTGTAGGTGTGACCTCAGTGCCTCTTTTGGCGGATTGAGGCTACCACAATATTTTGATCGGATACTGAGAGATTGCATGGTCTGGTGTCACAATCTGCATCCCGGAAACAATGCTCTGACACACCAGCATTCGATCGAACGGATCACGATGAAAATCGGGAAGTTTTGAGAGATATAGTGTGGCTTCTTCGTCCAATGGTAAAGATTCAATTCGATGAGCTTTACGAATTGATGGTATATACCGTTCAGGTGGTTCAGGCAGGGCAAGTCTTTTAAGGTAATATTTTATCGAAATCTCCCAAGAGGAAACAGAACTCAAAAATGATTCATTCTCAGGCATTGAAATGAACTCTCTTGCATTCGATGACAATTCTGGACTGTCGATGCAATACCAAAGGAAAGTACAGGTATCAAGCAATAACTTCATATCGACTATTGTGGATTCGCAAATCCCGCGAGTACCTCATCGGGAAGTGGACTAAAAAAATCAGGGCTGATTTCGAAACGGCCTTTTTCAAGTCCAATTGGACGCAATGATGTAGATAGCGGCGCAATCGGGCGGATCTCAGCAATTGGCAGGTTGCGTTTACACAAAACAATGACGCCGACTTCACTTAAATGCTCAAGGTGATGAGATAAATGCGTTTTTGCTTCATGGATATTGATTTTAATCATGGTTCAATTGTAAACCAGGTTTTAGACTATGTCAAGTGGCCGATTGAATAGTATATCCGAAAACTTGATCTCATCGTTTTATCAAATATCGATAAAATGTTAATGCCATTTGAGTTCATGATACGCCAAACCAATCATCCTGCAAAGCGCCATTAAAGGATACGATCCTTCCATTCCTGATGAAATTCAGGCAATATTAACTACGAAATACACGAACCAAACGAACCACACGAAATGAAAATTGGGTTAATGACCATAACCGAAGAATTGTTAGAGGCTTATTTGGCAACTGAATACCGGGTGTTCGCGCCAGATGGGATCATCGTATTGAAAGCTCGTGGTCTTTCCGCCGAGCTCGCTCGCCTTCAGGCATCGTTTGATGTCAATAATTCTGCTTTCATCACTGCCTACAATCCATATAGCCAACCCACGGATGATACTGTAAATCAGCACTACCAGGAACATTTAATTGCCGCGGTCAATTCGAGGTGGCAATATCTGCCAGGTGAAGGCGTTGACCCCAGCGGCAAATGGCCTGTTGAACCCAGCCTGTTGATTCTGGGTATCCGCCTGATCGCGGCGCTGGAATTGGGACGCAAGTTTCATCAGCACGCCATTATCTTCGCCGATGTCCGGGGGCGGACAGATTTACTTTTCTGTCAGGTAGCATCGATCTCTGACTGCCAGTAAAGGTAGAGCCGAGCTGGAGCTCAGCGTTCCCGGGGGAATTCACAGGAGATGATTTCTAGGTTTTATACTTACGCGGGCACTGACCGCAACCCAAATTGAGAATTCGGAAGGAAAATTATTTGTTCAAAATAACGCTTGCTGATGGTTAAAGGCATACGCTTGGAATATTTACTATTCCGAAGGCATATCTTCGGGGGAGAGGAAAGGAAGAAAGACTTTTTTATCGTTGGATTTCATATAAGCTTCAACCGGAGTAATGCGTTTCTCGTTCATCAACTTTTTCAGATTGCCATCCATCGAACACATGCCCTCGCTGAGACTGCCTTCGATGATGCTGCGGATGTTGGATATCTGACCTTTGCGGATGGTATTGGGCAGGGCTTCATTCTTCAGGAGAATTTCATGGACGGCAACGCGTCCCTTGCCATCCGCGGTCCGGCATAAGAGTTGAGATACCACCCCGCTCAGGCATTGCGCCAGCATGGTGCGAATCTGCGGCTGTTGTTCCGCCGGGAAAGCATCGATGATGCGGTCTATGGTTTTGGGCGCATTATTGGTATGGAGAGTGCCGAAAACCAGCATTCCCATGGAGGCGCAACCCAGCGCCAGCTTAATGGTTTCCAATTCCCGCATCTCCCCGAGCAGGATGATATCCGGATCGGAGCGCATGGCGCCGGTCAACGCATCGGCGAATGAATTGGTATGCATGCCGACTTCCCGATGAATAATGATGGAATTTTTCTTGGAATGGACAAATTCGATCGGGTCTTCAATGGTGATGATATGCTTGCAAAAATTTTCATTGATGTAATCGATCATCGCCGCCATGGTGGTTGATTTCCCGCTGCCGGTAGGTCCCGTGACACATACCAATCCTGATTTAAACTCGCAAATCCGTTTTAAAATGTCCGGGCATTTAAGTTGTTCCAAAGACATGATTTTGGCGGGTATCTGACGGAACACCGCTGCCTGACCAAAGTAATTGCAGAGATAATTGGCGCGGAATCGAGCCAGGCCGGGGATTTCGTAGGCAAAATCGAGATCCCAGCTTTGAGTAAAATGTTCCCAGCGATCAGATGGACAAACTTCTTTGAGAGTTTGCTCCATGGTCTCCTGAGTTATCACCGGGCGGTCGAGCGCTTCGAGATGACCATGCGCGCGAATGCGGGGCGGCAAACCGACGCACAAGTGCAGATCAGAACCTTTGTGTTCCAACATGGTGCGTAAATAATCATCAAGTATCGCGGCCATTAGCGAAAAAATCCTTTCTTTTTAGTCTCCTGAGCCGCCGCCGCTGGTTCAGCAGCCGCGGCGCTTTGTGCCAGTTGTTTGTTTTTTATCCGATTGAGATAGTTTTTCTCGGTAATCAAACTCAAGGCCGTCGATTCACTGACGCGCCCATCTTCATATAGGGCAAATATTGATTGATCGATGGTACACATGCCCACCTTTAAACCGGTTTCGATAATTTGCTTGAGCTGATGAGTTTTGTTCTCGCGAATGTTATTGCCGACCGCAATATTGTTGATGAGAATTTCCAAGGCCACAATCAGTTTGTCATCAGTGCTGGGGATTAATTGTTGGCAGATGATTCCACGCAAGCTTTCCGCCACCATTGAGCGGATCTGTTGTTGCTGATCGGGCGGGAAAACATCCAATAAGAGGTTAAGTGTGCTGCCGGCATCGCTGGTTTGCAGAGTGCCGATTACCAAATGTCCGGTTTCGGAAGCCTTGATGGCCATTTCGATGGTTTCCAAATCGCGTAATTCGCCGATGACGATAATATCCGGGTCTTCTCGCAGCGCGCCTTTAAGGGCGCTGGCATAGGATTTGGTGTGGCGTCCCACTTCGCGCTGGGTCACATTGCAATTCTTGGCAGTTTGGACGATCTCGACCGGACTTTCTACCGTGATGATATGATCATGACGTTTTTCATTGATGTAATCGATCAAAGATGCCAGGGTGGTGGTCTTGCCGCTGCCGACCGATCCGGTGACCAGAATCAGACCGTTATGATAATCGAGCAGTTTGTAAATCGCCTGGGTATTGGTGAAGCCCAGATCCTGTAAAGTGGTGATCTTGTTGGGCACAATCCGATAGGTGCCCGCGGCGCCGTTTTTAAACATCATCAGGCAAACCCGATAGCGATTGGAATCATTTAACTCAAGGCAGATATCGAAATCTCCACGCTTGATAAAATCTTCTTTATCCGCCGGAGACAAAAGACAAGTATTAAGCTTGAGCGCCGCTTCTGGCGTCAGGCTGGTAGCGCCAAACTTGACCACCATCAAATTGATTCGGGCAAAGGGTTCAGACAAGGCGGAAAGGTGAAAGTCACTGGCGCCTTTGGCACGCATTAGCAACAGGCAGTCTGACATCCAGGCTCGTGCTTCATCGTCGGTCATTTGCTCAACCTGCGCCAGTTTCTCCCAGAGTTTTTCTTCATTCGGGCTGCTCCCGGAAGCTGCCGGTTTGGAGGGCGTTTTCGCGGTTGCGGCAGGGGTGGGTTTGGCAGCAGGCGCGGGCTTCGCTTCTGCCGTCGATTTTACTGCTGCCGCAGGGGGTGGGGCGGATTCGGACGTCGCGTTGTCGGCAAAGTAATCCGTGGGGGGGGCTTCACCATTGGCAGCCCGGGTATGGGCATCGTTCATGATCTTCTGGACAAACTCGATGTCACTTGAGAGTCCATTATCCAGAATGGTTTGCGCAAACATCTGCAAGGAGCAACTGCCGTCGAACATCTGCTTGATTTGCAGGCACAACTCCGGCGTCAGGATGCCATGCTGGACGGCATGATACGCGCACCATTTCACATCATCGGTCATTCAATCATTTATCCTTAATCTGAAATTTAATTCGTTAAAATATAAGTTTTAACTTCCGATACAATCTCAAATGTCGGTTATGATATGTCAATCCTTTCCTGAATTTTTCATTTCCACCAGTCGGGATTGAAAATGATAAAATTAATTACAGCTTATTGTCCTTTTCAGATTGTAACCACAAATCATTGATGATGGCCGTATTCTCATGAATTTTTATAGTCGCAGAGAATTTCTTACTGGCGCCGCCGCCGCCACCCTGGCGGGCACCGGGATGTTGCTTACCGGTTGTGGCGCCAAACCCGCCGCAACCAATGGTCCGGCGGTGATAACGGGTAATTCTTTTCAATGGCGGTTGGTCACGACCTGGCCGCCCCATTTTCCTGTGCTGGGGGAAGGCGCTGAGCTATTCGCTGACTGGGTTGATAAAATGTCAGCAGGGCGTCTGAAGATTCAAGTGTATGGCGGCGATGAACTGGTGCCTTCGCTGCAGGCTTTCGATGCCGTATCACAAGGCGCCGCTGAAATGGGTCATGGCGCATCCTATTACTGGGCCGGAAAGGCGGCGGCGACGCAATTCTTCGCGTCAGTGCCCTTTGGCATGAATGCCCAACAAATGAACGCCTGGCTGTATTCCGGTGACGGTCTGAAACTCTGGGAGGAGATTTATGCCAATTTCAATTTAATTCCTTTTCCGGTGGGTAATTCAGGGGTGCAAATGGGAGGGTGGTTCAATCGTGAAATCAATGCGGTTGCAGATCTCAAGGGATTGAAAATGCGAATTCCGGGATTGGGCGGCAAGGTGATTGCAATGGCGGGAGCTTCGGCGGTGCTCTCCGCCGGTGGGGAAATATTCACCAATCTCGAACGCGGGGTGATCGACGCGACAGAATGGGTTGGCCCCTATCATGATTATCAGATGGGTTTTCATAAAATCGCCAAGTATTACTATTATCCCGGGTGGCATGAACCGGGGTCGGTAATCGAGTTATTTGTGAACCGTGGGGCGTTTGAAAAATTACCTGCCGACCTGAAGGAAATTGTGCGCGCCGCGGCGTTTCGTTCCAATATGTGGATGCTGGCGGAATTTGAAGCCAAAAACAACCTCTATCTGCAAAAGTTATTAGTGGAGGAAAAAGTCATGATTAAACCATTTCCAGCCGCGATCATCGCTACTTTTAAGAAATATGCGCATGAAGTGATCGCCAATATAACTGATGCTGACGCTGCCAGTAAAAAAGTGTATGCTTCCTATCTCAAGTTTCAAACCAGCGCGACGCAATGGTCTGAGCTCTCGGAACGAGCGTATTATAATGTTCTGAGTGCGACTTGATTGACGATGATCTTCCAATTCCTAATATCAACCTCAAAAAATGGAGTACTAAACTATGATCGATACCAATCAAACCTATATCATCATGGGGCTCTTGGATCCCGATTCGATTGCGTATGCTGTCGGCCGCACCATTCAAGCCCTGGGCGGCAAGGTGATTTTCACGGTCCAGAACGAGCGCATGAAGCGTTTGTTCCTGGATCGCAGTAAAAAACTGACCGACGCCGAGAAATCCAGTCTGGACATCCGCTATTGTGACATTACCATCGAGGACGAAATCGGGCAATTATTTGCCACACTTGGCCCCATCGGAGGATTGGTGCATTCCATTGCATTTGTCAATCCCAAGACTGGTTTGGGCGAAAATTTTCACACCGACGCCATCGAGGATCTCAAGCTTGGTTTTCATATCAGCAGCATCTCTCTGGCATCCATCACCCGACATGCCTACAAGAACATGCCCGATGGCGGCTCGATTGTGGCGCTTACTTTCGATTCCCGCCTGGCTTATCCTTATTATAATTGGATGGGAGTAAACAAGGCCGCTTTGGAAGCGGTGGTGCGGGGATTGGCGCGTCAACATGGACGTGATCTGATTCGGGTCAATGCGGTATCAGCCGGTCCATTGGCGACCCGCGCCGCGACTTCAATTCCGGGATTTGACATTCTCGGCAAGACCTGGTCTAAGAAGAGTCCGATAACGTGGGATATCTATGAGGATAAACAGGCGGTCGCCAACGCGGTGGTGTTTCTCCTCGGTCCTTACGCTAAAAAGATCACCGGCCAAACCATTCATGTCGATGGCGGCGCCTCAATTACCGGCGGTGATTTGCTCGAACATGAACAGCGCACCCCGGCAATCGCTGATTAAGGTTGCAGCTTACCGTTGACGAATTCTTTCACGGTTACTTTGCGATTAAACTCATCAATCGAAATGAATTTGCCATTCCATGGTTCGCCGTCTTTGTAGACTCCTTCGCTGAGCAGATTACCCGCTTGATCCCACATTTTGAATTCACCGTCAAGATAGCCGTTGATGAATTCAGCTTCTGTCGATTTTTGGCCGTTAAGATGGTAGGTAATCGCTTTGCCATGTTTATATCCGCTCTGATTTTCATGCCAGATTTCCCGCACCTGACCATTCGGCCAGTTGTTTTTCAATTCCTTTAATTGCGGTTCGCGCCCGCATCCGGCAACGCATAAGATGAACAATAAAACGTAAAAATCTGATCTCCATGAACGCAGCAACATCGGTATCCCCCCCTGAATTTGTTTATTTCAAATCGCGTGATAATTTCACGTCACAGTTATTGGCTGAAAAAAGCTTGGATTTTAAAGTAGTAAAAATCTCTTGAGGTTACAATCTTAAATCCCGGTTTACGAGAAAAAAATAACAATAATAAATAATTGGATTCGATCATGAAGCAACTAAAATCAGGTGATAAAGCGCCGGAATTTTCCGGTTTGACCGATGACGAGAAATCTCTTTCGCTTACCTCATTACGCGGACAGAAGGTTATTCTTTATTTCTACCCCAAGGACGACACCAGCGGCTGTACCAAGCAGGCCTGTGGCTTTCGCGATTCCCATGAAGAGCTCACCGGGTGTAACACCGTGGTCCTGGGGGTAAGTCCGGATCCGGTCAAATCCCATCAAAAATTCAAGACTAAATATGAGCTGCCCTTTACCCTGATCGTGGATCAGGATCATAAAATTGCCGATTCCTATGGGGTTTGGGGAGAAAAATCGATGTATGGCCGGAAGTATATGGGGATAATCCGCAGTCATTTCGTGATCGATGAACAGGGTAAAATCATTGACGCGCAATATGACATCAATCCTGATGAGAGTGTAACCCAGGCCGTGCGGTCAGTAAGCCATGATTAACCATCTATCCACCAAGGCAATACCCCCAGATGAGCGCCTGATTTTTGCGCTCGATGTCCCCGACACAGACCATGCCAGAAGCCTCGTCACTGAACTGGGAGATGGAGTCTTTTTCTATAAACTCGGACTGGAACTGTTTATGGCTGGTGGCTACATCGAACTGATAAACTGGCTGGTCGATAATGGCAAAAAGGTCATGGTCGATCTGAAGTTCTTCGATGTTCCGGAGACGGTGCGCCTGGCCGTGCGTAATCTCTCTCGTTATCGCGCCACCTTCGCCACGGTTCATGGCAACGACGCGATCCTGGAAGCGGCGTGCAGCGCCAAAGGCGCGGTGAAGATCCTGGCCGTTACAGTTCTCACCAGTCTCGATCAAAAGGATATCGAGGATTTGGGCTTCAACTGCGATATCAAACATCTGGTGCTTTCCCGTGCCCGACGCGCCTTGTCCCTGGGGTGTGATGGAGTGGTCTCCTCCGGACTTGAAGCGCCGGCGTTGCGGTCCTCTCTGGGAGACCAGTTTTTGGTGGTCACGCCCGGAATACGACCGGTCACCAACGTCGATGATCAGAAGCGCACCGTGAATGTCGAGCAGGCATTTACTAACGGAGCCGACTATATTGTTGTCGGTCGACCAATCCGCGATGCGCGTTCGCCACGGGCAGCCGCGCTTGACATTCAGCAGCGGATCTCATCGTTGTTCGGTTGACAATGTATTGACGATATATCAACATATCAGTACACCCAATATGAATAAACTAACCAGCGAAAATCTGGCAATGCTGTTCGATCTTTTACGTTGTCACGCCACTCCAGGTGATGAAGACGAAGTGAGAGATTGCCTGATAGGACAATGGGGTTTGGCCGGACTGGAGATCAAGCATCATGGAGCATACGCAATTTCCGCCAATGTCAATAAATCCATCCCCGATCGCCCCATCTTGCTGATATGCGCTCACATGGATTCTCCCGGATATGTGGTTGAATCACAGGAGGAGGATCGGCTCAAACTGGTACGATTGGGGAGTCCGCGATTTACCGCCAAATGGGAAAATGGGATGCTTAAAACCCGGGAGGGAAAATTCCCCATTGTGATTGAAAAAATGGTGGATGGCAACGGAGTGGAAACCTATGGCGCCAATTATAAAGGCCCCATCGATCATGGTGACCGGGTATGTTTCACCGCTGACCCCAAGATCAATTTTGACGATGGTTTGTTGACTTCCCCATTTATTGATAATCGTGCCGGTTGTTTTCTCCTCAGCCATCTGGCGAATTGCCCGGAATTTCTTAATCTTACTGGCATAAATCTGGTCATTGGCGCCACGGCCTGTGAAGAAGTCGGCTGCTTGGGGGCGCCGGTTCTGGCGTGCGCGCGCAATCCCGATTACGTCATATGCCTTGACGCGACTTATGACAATGCCAGCCAGAATGTTCACCTTGGCAAAGGACCGGTTTTGACCTTAACTGATGCTTCAGTGTTGTTGAGTTGTCGCGTCCGGGATCGTCTGGCAGCGCTGTTTCAGGATCATCGCATCCCCTTACAAACCGAGGTTTATAATTACTCGGGCACCGATGCCAGGGCTTTTCCAAAAGCGGGATTACCCGCTCAGGTGCTGGCCTTATTGATTGCATCCTCAGGCAATCATACTCCCTGTGAAACCATCGCGGTCACCGACCTGGACTGGTGGTACAGGGGGGTGCGCATGCTCATTCATGCCATTAACACCCAGGAACTGAGGTTATGAGCGCAAGAAAACGTGACTTCGGCAAAGTGGTTCTGGTATATAAGAAGAGTCTATATCAGATTTATTTTTTAGATGGCAATGAACATTTGTCTCCTAATAATATTTTCAGCGCAACCGATGTTGACCATTTGATGCAGGCTCATAAGGCCCATGAAAGCACATTGAACAGGGTAAAAAATCATTTGTCCAATCTTGGCATCAAGTATCGGGAGCTTTATCGCAGCCGCCAGGTTCGCTACCAGCCGGATGACTTGATTATTTCCCTGGGCGGTGACGGCACCTTTCTTGAAGCCGCCAGTCAATGTGAGGGCCAATTAATACTCGGGGTTAATTCCAATCCCCAAGTCAGTGTTGGTAATTTTTGCGCTGCCAATGAAACCACGTTCGCCCCATTGTTTGAGCGTATCCTAAGCGGCCAGTTCAAGATCAAACGTCTCCATCGCATTGAATTGGTGCTGAATGGTCAACCCTCACATCTAAGGATATTAAATGATATCCTGGTTGCGCATCGCAATCCGGCTGCCATGAGTCGTTACCGGATCAGAATCAATGACATTGAAGAACAGCACCATAATTCGGGAATCTGGATCAGTACTGCTGCCGGATCAAGCGGAGCAATTTCTGCGGCTGGAGGACGCCGGATGGCGCAACGATCCCGAAGATTGCAGTATTTACCGCGTGAGCTTTATTCGGGAAAAAATCGGACCTATCAATTATGCGGCGGGATATTGCAGCCGGAGGAGCAATTGGTGCTCGTCTCATTAATGCGGGAAGGCAAGATCTATGTTGATGGTTCACATCATCGTATTCCGTTTGCTTTTGGCTCCAGGCTTGAGATCATCCATTCCCAGTATCCCCTTCATTTAATCATGGGATAAGATTCCGGGACTGAAATCTGCGCCTTGCATCGTTCACTTTCTATTATTCCCAGGTGATGGAATAATCCGTGTCGCGTCGGTTTTGCATCGGTTCCCAATTGATTTCCTGATTGGATAATCACCCAAGAATGGAGCCTGGGAAAGGCTTTTGACGAGGGGATGGCCAGGCGAAACACTTATTTCCAATTATAAGGAGGGGAAGATGATATCACAAATAACGTTGCAGCGTTGTCCCTGGACATTCGACAAGCCGGGATATCTGGAATATCATGATCGGGAATGGGGGGTCCCGGTCCACGATGATCGCACACTGTTTGAGTTTCTTACTCTCGAAGCCGCGCAGGCCGGATTAAGTTGGTATACTATTCTGCGCAAGCGCGAGAATTATCGCCGGGCATTTGCGAACTTCGAGCCGCGGGTTGTCGCTGAGTTTGACGATCTCAAGGTGGAAGCATTGATGGCTGATGCGGGGATCGTCCGCAATCGCGCTAAAATCCTCGCGGCCATCAACAACGCGCGAAAATTTTTAGCAGTGCAGGAGGAATTTGGCAGTTTCGCTAGCTATATCTGGCGTTTTGTGAATGGCAAACCGATCCTTAATGAACTTTACACGATGAAAGATTTCCAACCCACTTCTCGTGAGTCTGACATCTTGAGCAAAGATTTGCGGCAGCGCGGATTCAAATTTCTCGGTTCGACCGTTTGTTACGCGCACATGCAGGCTACCGGCATGGTCAACGATCACGTTGTCAGCTGTTTTCGTCGTTGCGAAATCAGCGCAAGGTATTAACGGAACATGCGCATTAACCGCGGTTGGAAAGTGCGTATGAGATGATATCATACTATTCCATCATCCATTAAATTCAGTTATGAAATTAAGACGCAAATATTCATTGATATTTGTCTCATTGATCGCGATAGTGGTCGGCGTGGTGACCCTGGTGGTCATATCCCGGTTTCGCTTGCATATGATCAATCTCTCCGCGGTCAATACTCAGTCCATCGACACCATTTTGATGGAACAACTTGATAAACAGGTAAAAAGTCTGACTCTCCATATGGCAAAAGATCTGGTGGACGCCGTCTACAGCTATAACATGGAGGAAATCACTCTGGAAATGAAGAATTTCAGAGAAGACAAAAAACTGATTTTCGCGGAAATTTATGATACTGCAGGTGTGATCATCTTTGATAATACCAAAGAACTCAAAACACTCAATCAGATAGCCAGAGACAAGAATGTTGACATTGCCTTGCGGGAATTACGCACCACATGTGAACGATCAGGCACCATTATCATCGTGGTTACTCCCATTGTGATCGGAGATCAGGTCATCGGCGCGCTTCGCTTGGGTTTCGACATAGGGGAAATTGATCAAGAAATAAAAGAAAAAAATGCCGAATTCGCTGCTTTGGGGGAGCAGGAAACCTGGGAAATCATTACATCGATCGCAATGATCGCCGCTCTTTTGATGCTGGCGGGTATGGGATTGGCGGTTGTGGTTGCACGCCGCATGAGTCAACCCATTGTCAATCTATCCAAACTAACCAGCCAGATTGGCCGGGGGGATTACGATACGCGTATGACCGTTGCCAGCCAGGATGAGCTTGGCGAGCTGGCGGAGTCATTCAATAAGATGATTGATTCCCTAAGGAATTCGACGGTTTCCCGCCACTATGTAGAGAATATATTTGACTGTATGATGGACACATTGATTGTGATTGATGACCGCGAGATCATATGCAAGGTGAATCACCTGACCTACGAATTGCTGGGGTATGCGGAAGGTGAGCTGATTAACCAGCCGTTTGGGCTGATTTTATCGCCTGATGCCATACTCTTTCCCAATCATCTTAAAAACGAGTTCGAAAGCTCACATCGGCTGGTTAATCACGAATTAAACTATCGGACCAAGTCCGGACGTGATATCCCCATGCTTGTATCCATATCCCGACTGGAAAAATCCACCCTGGAAGCATCTGGATCTAATGTGGTCGTTGCCCGCGATATTACCCGCTTGAAGGAGGTGGAGCATCATCTTCGCCGGCGCCAATTTTCCATTGATCATTCCAGCGATGGCATGTGCTGGCTTGATGCCGACGGTCAGATTCTTGACATCAATGAAGCCGGTTTGCGGATGCTTGGTTATAACCGCATGGATTTAGCTAAGTTGAGTATCGCTGAGATTGCGCCCATGTTGACGGAGCGATCGATTACTTCTCCCGATAAATTCAATCGCGGCCATAAAGAGCACATGGATGTTCAGCTTCAGAGGAAAAATGCCCCCCCATTTCCGGCTGAAGTCCACATCAACTGTCTCAACTTCGAGGGTGAGCATCTTTGTTATATCCGTTTTCGCGATCTTACCCTTGCCAAGAAAATGGAGGCACAATTGATCCTTTCGCAGAAACTCGAATCCATACGACTTCTGGCGGGTGGTATCGCGCATGATTTCAACAACATCCTGACGGCGGTGCTGGGCAATGTCTCCCTGGCACAAATGTTCAAAGCCGTTAGCGAAGACGATAAATTGTCAACCATCCTTGGTGAAACCCGAAAAGCAGCTCGCCGGGCCAGTTTGCTAACCAAGCAACTGCTCACCTTTGCGAAGGGAGGAGAGCCGGTGAAAAAGGATATCAGCCTGGCAGTGATCATCAGAGAATCGGCGCAATTCCTTACCCGTGGAACCAATGTGACCTGCAAGGTCGACCTGGCTGATGATTCGTTGTATTGTCACGCGGATGAAGGACAGATTGTCCAGGTCATTCATAATTTGTTGGTCAATGCCCAACAGGCCATGCCGCATGGGGGTGAAATTGTTATTAGCGCGAAAAATCTTCCTCTCCAGCCTGACCTTGCTATTCCCCTCCCGACCGGAGATTATTTAAAAATCACTGTCACCGACTGCGGTGTGGGAATTCCACCGGATCGGTTGGATAAAATCTTTGATCCATTCTATACCACCAAACCTGCCGGTCATGGGATCGGATTGGCCGTGGTTTATACGATTGTGAAAAATCATGGCGGATGGATCAGTGTCGAATCCATCGTCGATCGTTTTACAACCTTCACCGTCTACCTGCCAGCATTACCTTTGGGAACAATAGTCCCGCTTCAAACGACCACCATTGTCCAGGGCCGGGGAAGTATACTGATGGTTGATGACGACGAGATGATCCGCAAATTTACCACCCGGGTACTCACTCTACTCGGTTACGAACTCACCACGGTCGCTGATGGCGTTTCCGGCATCCGCATTGTTCAAGAAAGGATGGAGCGAGGAGAACCGTTTTCAGCCGTTATACTCGACCTCACCATCCCGGGTGGAATGGGCGGAGTGGAAATACTTGCTGAAATCAGAAAAATCCAACCGAACATCAAGGCGGTGGTTTCCAGCGGCTACTCCAATGATTCCGTGCTGGCGAATTACCACCAATATGGATTTCAGGATGTTCTGTTAAAACCCTATGAAATTAATCAATTGAGTAATGTGCTGAATTCACTTTTATCATTACCGCATGAAACTGATACTCTGCCGAATGAGGAAGAAGGTTCTGATATAATGAATAACCTGCGCTGGGAAAAGTTAGGGGACAAATGCTGAGCGATGAGTTAAAAATCGAAATCAAGATCAAAGGTATAATTGCGGTTATTAATCTTAAAATTATCTGCTCAAGTTCATTGTCCGATCAGTTTAATAAGAGTTGATATGTTAAAAGGATAGTTCATCATACCATGAAAATTAAACTCCCATTTCTTATCCTTATCGTCGGGTTGACGGCTTGGAATGTGCCACAATTAATTGCCGGTAATGACCGCCTTCTTGATATTTTGCGTGAAAACCGCACGATCACCGAAGAAGAGTATCAGTCGCTTAAATCAGAATCGCGGAACTCGATGGAAACAACCTTTGATAATGGGATCAAAATCGAGTCACGCGATGGCAATTTCGTCTTCAAGCCCGGCGGTCAATTCATGATTGACGCGGCGATCTTCAATAACGATAAAACCGACCTGGGGGACGGTGCCAATGTCGATCAGGCCCGCCTGTCCCTGGAAGGAGTGGTTTATCGAAAATGGGAATTCGAATTGGAAATCGATTTCGCGGAGAACGATCCCGAGATCAAGGACTCATGGATCGGCTATGAATTTGGGGATGGGTTGAGATTAAAGCTGGGATATTTCAAGGAACCTTTCAGTTTGGAGGAGTTGACCAGCGCGAAACATCTGACCTTTATGGAACGAGCTTTACCTAATGTATTTGTACCCGGTCGCCATCTCGGCATCAGCGTAGCTGCCAATGGTAAACATTGGACCGCTGTCAGCGGATTCTTCGGCGAAAACATTGAACCGGGCGTGAGTGCCAACGAAGACGACGAAGGTTATGGCGTCAGCGGCCGGATAACCTTGGCGCCCATACTTGAGGAAAGCAAGCTGTTGCATTTCGGCCTGAATCTTGCCTGGCGCACCCCAGATCATGAGCTCAATAACCGACTGGATTTTGATGCAGGTCCGGAGTCGGATGTCACCAACCGCGAATTGGTGAATACCGGAAATATTATTAATGTCCATTCTTTCACTACCCAGGGGGTGGAAATTGCCGTCGTCTGGGGCTCATTTTCACTTCAGGGTGAATACCTCGCGACTCAAGTTATCCGTGATCGTGGAGCCCGCGATGTGAGTTTTGACGGCGCGTATATCTTTGGTAGCTGGTTTTTGACCGGTGAATCACGAAATTATAAATCCAAGGATGGCAGTTTTGGACGTGTCAAACCCCTGGTGAATGCCGGCGAGAACGGCGGCTGGGGCGCTTGGGAGCTGGGATGTCGTTACAGCACTGTCGATTTGAACGATAATGGGTTGGGTCAAAACCGCGGTGGTGGCCAGGAGGACAATATCACATATGGGATCAATTGGTATTTAAATCCCATGGTTCGCTTCATGATCAATTACATCATGGTCGATTCCAAAAGACGCGGGATAAACGACGATCCCGAAATCCTGCAAATTCGAGTTCAATTCGTGTTTTAATCGGGCGATCAAATCCGGAGCTATTATATTGATCTGCGAAATTGATCCTGAACAAATTGTTGAATCTATGCATTGCACCGCCGCAAAGATGAATTTTTGTGACGAAGATAAGTATAAACCTTGTAAATCGAGTCCGGTTGAGATCATCTGGTAAGATGACACCGCTGACGAAAAAAAATTATAGGCCATAATTCATTCTGGAACAAGCATGACAACTTGCGAATATATAACTTCATTCACCAAGATAATCTTTCCGACTACCGTGGTAGCAGGAAAAACCGCCGCATCTGGTTTTCTTCAGTTAACCATTACCTTCGGTAATCGGTTTTTCACTCCTTTCCTTTTTTATCTCATCGTCATACAGATCCATACGTGTGTTGCCGCTGAAATAAAGGCGGCGGCGCCATCGCCTTCATCTCAAATTAATAATAATGCCGTTGAAAATAATGCTAATTCCGGAACTGGAGAGATTCCTCATCACTTAATTGATCGTTTGCCGGCAAATCGCTCGGAAGCATTGATTCTCGGTCGCGTTAGTCACAGCCCCCGCAAGCATTATTCGCGGTTGAAGGGCATAGTTGATTATGTCGCCGCCAAACTCCAAGACCAGGGGATCAGACAGGGCGCGGTTATTTTCGCCCAAAACAACGAGGAGATGCTATATCTTTTGCGCCACGGTCATGTCGATTGGGTTACCGAGACTGCGATTTCGGCAAAAATATTTGCAGAAAAAGCTGGGGCTGAAATTATTCTGCGACGCTGGAAGAAAGGTTCACCGGATTATACCAGCGTGATTTTTTCCCGGACCGATGTTGGCATCAATTCCATCGCGGATCTCAAAGGAAAAAAAATTGTCTTTTCCGATCCCGGTTCCACTTCCGGTTTTTTTCTTCCAATGGCCATTGTGCAAAGGAACAATCTGGAACTGGTCTGGCTGCCGACACCTCAAGCGCCTGTGCCGCCGGACAAAGTTGGTTATGTGTTTTGTGGTGGCGATGAATTAAATACCACCACCTGGGTCTACAAACGCCTGGTGGATGCCGGCGCCATCAACAACGAAGATTGGGAATCACCCAGTGATACCCCGCCGGTTTTCAAAAAAAATCTTCATATAATACATGAAAGTGAAAAAGTGCCGCGTGTGCTCGAATTGCTAAGTTCCAATGTCGGACCCCGCCTGCGAACTCGTATCAAGCAGATATTATTGGCTGCACCCAATGATCCACAGGCTGCCAAGGCGTTGAATGACTATGATGATACCACTCATTTCGATGACTACACAGACGAGATTAAAGCGATTGTCGATAAATTGTATGAGCATTCGCGTCCTGTTATGAACATCGATATGGATAAATGATATCAATGTCTACTTCATGAGGGATATGACCATTTCATGGTCGAAAAGAGTTTGGAACAAAGTGTCAGGAACATTGGTAATCACACCTCTGATATTAAGTTTTGAATTCAATTCCAGCTCCTCAGACCTTTCATTTGGAATGGCGATAACGATAAACTGCCAGGCGAACTCGAAAACGGATCGATGTCCACAAACCCGATGGAACATTGCCGCAATTGCTCTGAGATGTTATCATTCTCACGGACAATGACGTTGTGTTTAACAAACGGCCTGACGATCTCCGGAACTTATTATTACGATTGTCTACTTTCTAAGAATAAATGCCCGGTTGGATCAACCTAGCGGATAGGATTATTCCCTCCATAGCTATAATGATTTTACGACTGCGGATAGTCAGAATTGGGATCTCTTGAATCCGGCTGGAGGAAGCGGCCGAGGGTGGGATCGTAGTAGTGGGATTGATATCGCCAAGATATTTTATTTTAGGTAGGCTTTTTCGTGTGGTTCGAGTATTTCGTGGTTTACATCATCTGCTTGGCGCCTTGGCATCATGGCGTGATCAATTTGTTTTGATCGCGGTACTTCGGCGCTGCAACATGGGAGTCATGGGACGGAAGTTATATCCCTATCAATGGAAGCGAATTAGTTGGGCGAGGTGACGATCGAACCGGTGAGAACGTGCTCTGTTTATTGTCATTGAACAATGTTTTTCAGAAAGCTGTTTTTTCATTAAAAATTACATCTAAGATGACTTTGCGATCCAATGTATATTCATAACAAGTTTAATAAAAACACGTTAACAACTTCTTATAAGGTCAGACTTCGTTTCATAAATCAATATTATCAACTTTAAATGTCCTGAACCTTAAAATATTATTACACCTTCTCTTAAAATAGATTAACTGTGCCCGGCACCAGAACACTTTTAGAATCATTTTGTTTTCGTTAATGCCTTAATCTCATTTCGGGAAAGTTCAGTCACCCGCACTATGACATCAAAATCAAAACCTTCCGCCAACATCCGCTTCGCCGTTTCGATCTTGCCCTCGATCTTTCCTTCGATCTTGCCCGCATCAATGCCTTGTTGAATCAAGCCTTTTTGCCTGCGTTTAATTGCCGTCGCCAACATGCTCATCACCTCCTCTTTGGTTTCATATACTTGTTCGAATAATTGATAATCCCCCACCTCGATTCGACCGTGATCGGCCATCTGCCGAAACCAATTCACCAACAGCGAAATCGCCTGCCGGTCCATTTCTCGATCATACAAGCCTGCCAACTCGCGGGTCAGTAATTCCGGATCATCCTGCGTCTCCGCCAAAAACAACGTCGACACCACATTGCGAATCGCCAGCAGGCGCTGTGGAGTAAACTCATTCTCCGCCAGCTTGAAGTATTCGAAGCGCGGCGCGAATCGCCCCAAATCCGGCTCCGACTCGATCAACTCGCCTAAATCAGTCGGCGCTGTCCAGCGCCGATCACCATTGTACAACACCAGCGGAAACACTACCGGCAATTTCTTGATTTTCTTGTGCGATTCCTGAAAATCCAGCCAAAATCCGCTGACATAATGCATCAGCCGCACCGCCATCCAGCGATCCACCGTCGATTGAAATTCCAGTAACACATAGATGTATACCGACCGGTCTCGCAACCCGACCTGATAGATCACATCACTCTCCCTTTTCTCATAGGCTTCGGAGATAAATGTTTTATTGACAATGCGGCATCGCGAGAAATCCAATTATCGTACCCACGGTTCATTGACAAAGGTTTGGATCAGTTCGCGAAAAATAGTCGGATTCGAAAAGAGTTTCTTATAACCGTAATCGTGAATCGGTTTCATGAGATTCTATGCGGAATGATCACTTCAATGTCGGATGCTGCTTGCCGTTACTGATAAAACTAATCGAAGCACCACCAAAATCAATCCTCGATCAACACTGATTTCATTTCACATTCATGATGACAATATCCGTGCTGTTATTTCCAGCCGAAAAGTCCGCTTTTCTGATTGGAAAGAGTAGGGATGATTCCGAGGACGCAGCGATATCCATTGTGCTTATGACATTCATAAATAATTGTGAATTTGAGCACAGGCTTTTTCGTGTGGTTCGACTGTTTCGCGTCAGCATCGTTGTCGCATGTGAGTGATGTTGCCAAAAAGTAGCTCACGCCAACGCGACTCACATCGTGGTTGAGATCATCTTGCTTGGCGCCTTTGCGTCTTGGCGTGAACATGCTGTCCGAGTCAGAGGAATCGATTGCACATTACAAATAGTAGCAGTTACCCCGGTTTACACGTTTTTTTCTGCCCATTGGCCATCTCCTGCAGGGTAAACGATTTATCTGAAGTATTAAATCAATTAATCTAAAGTATAAATTTGATTTAAGAAATGATGT
>CAZTTH010000055.1:0-22429 GCA_964615975.1 uncultured Lentisphaerales bacterium
TGGTTGCCCGACTAGGATTTGAACCTAGACTCACGGAATCAGAATCCGCTGTGCTACCGTTACACCATCAGGCAACTGAAAAAGCTCACTGGCTGGAATCAAACGACTCATGATTTATATCCTGAATACCTATACATGCGGGTAATTTTTGATTTAGTACTATATTTTAGTTTTTATTTTAACAAGTCTGGAGAGAAATTATTCATTATGGATTCAACCGCTGCCATCATCGTTTTAGTTGTCATCGGTATCATTCTCTTATTTATTGAGATGGTCATTCCGGGAGCAATCATTGGCTTGATTGGTTTGGCGTGCATTGTTATTGGATTGATCATGGCGTTTGATCAAAGCGCATCTTTCGGGTTGGTTTTGTCGCTCATCTCTTTTGCGGTGGGGATGCTTTTTTTTCATCTCTGGATTAAATACTTTCCCAAAACCAGTATTGGTAAAAAGATTTTCCTTGACAAAAACGCCCGTGATTGGCAAGGTTATGATAAAGATAATTTAGCGTTGATCGGATTAGCGGGATTGGCGCACACCGACTTGCGGCCGTCCGGGATAGCAATCATTAATAATAACCGTTTCGATGTGGTCACTCAGGGGGAAATGATCGAGCGCGGTCAACAAATTAAAGTCCATTCAGTTGAAGGAAATCGAATCGTCGTGACCCGACTGAAGTCAGTAAACGGATAAATTATTCCCCGTTTTCTTCCCGGACCGGATGTCCGCGAACCAAAACATCAGTCATATGAATTAGAACAGCTCGTTCGTATTCACGTAGGCCAATAATAACCTGATAACATGTAAGGATTAACTATGGAACTTAAGTATTTGGGACTTATCTTTATTTTTCTCGTTCTATTGATTCTGGGATCAGTCATTCTGGTTTTTTTCGGTATCTGGATACGCGCCTGGGCCTCAGGAGTGTATGTGCCATTGCGCAGCCTGATCGGGATGAAATTGCGTGCCATCCCGCCCTCCCTGATTGTTGAGGCATTGATTCGGGTGCATAAGGCGGGTATGCCCATCGATACCGACAGTTTGGAAAATCATTATCTCGCCGGCGGTAATATTCTCGCCGTGATCAATGCCATCATTGCCGCGGACAAAGCGGGAATCGCCTTGACCTTTCAGCGTGCCGCCGCCATTGACCTGGCGGGGCGAAATGTCTTCGATGCCGTGCGCACCAGTGTCAATCCCCGGGTTATTGATTGTCCGGATCCCACCAAGGGGCGGCAGACCATTGACGCGGTCGCCAAGGATGGAATCCAGTTAAAAGCCAAAGCTCGGGTAACCGTGCGCACCAATCTGAATCGACTTATCGGCGGAGCCACGGAAGAAACCATCATTGCCCGGGTCGGTGAAGGTATTGTCACGACAATTGGTTCTTCCACAACTTACAAGACGGTGCTGGAAAACCCGGATTCGATTTCAAAACGAGTGCTGGCGAAAGGATTGGATAGCGGCACGGCGTTTGAGATTCTGTCCATAGATATTGCTGACATCGATGTTGGCGACAACATTGGCGCCCGTCTGCAGGCAGATCAAGCCGAAGCCGATAAACGCGTCGCGCAAGCCAAAGCCGAAGAGCGCCGCGCCGCGGCAGTGGCGCTCGAACAGGAAATGATAGCCAAGGTGCAGGAGATGCAGGCGAAAGTTGTTGAAGCCCAGGCTGAAGTTCCTTTGGCCATGGCCGTCGCATTCCGTGAAGGTTCATTGGGGATTCTGGATTATTATCGGATCGAAAATCTCAAAGCCGATACCGATATGAGATCCAGTATTTCAGATATGAAAGAAATGAAGTTAGACAAGAAATAAAATAACGGGAAATTGTCCGATGGATGATTTGATCATACTTTTTCTGATTCTAATCTCTTTTGTTTGGAATCTGGTGAAGAAATTCAGAGAAGTTAAGGACAAACAGCCTGAATATACCGCGCCGGAAAAAGAAACGACTTCACAATCGCCATTTCCCTGGGATGAGTTGCCGGCTGATTTAAGAGAACAGCTTGAGCCGGTACTGATGCCACAGCGAGAAACTGATTATGGCTGGGGAGAGGAGGAACATGCCTCGCGAGACTTCATTCCCCGTCCAGATGACGATGAACCGGTTTTCGCCCCTGTCTTGCCATCACAACCAATGGCATCGAATTCCCATTCCGAACCTCCATTTGCCCCAATCTCCAGTATACGCCAGGCCAATAGGGCAGCGATTTCGGCAGCATCGTTGACTCCCTCCAATCTCTCTTCTCTGGGAGCGACATTGCCGAAGTTCATGGGAAATCTGGAAAGCACCCTCAGGCCATTGCGCTCGTTAACCGGTAAAAAAAAGCATCTTCATCAGCCTTTGAAAATTGATTATTATGATCCGTATGAATGGAAAAAGTCGATCGTCATGCGCGAAGTTCTGAACCGTCCTCGTGCGTTTGATATTTGATCTCTTATGAATTAAATCTTCCCGCTTATGACTCTCACCATCGTTTTCATTTTGCTCTCCCTGTTCCTGGCAAGTTATCTGCTCGGCGGCATTCCCTGTGGCTTTATTATCGGCAAGATCAATGGTTTGGATATTCGTAAGCATGGCAGTTGCAATGTCGGCGCCACCAACACCTTGCGGGTATGTGGTAAAAAATGGGGCATGTTGTGTTTTGGCCTTGACTTTCTCAAGGGATTTCTTCCCGTTCTGGGGATTACCTTATTGATTTCATCGGGGGATTTTCCGCAGCAACAATATTTTCCGGTTATGGTGATGACCGGCGTGATCCTAGGTCATATTTGGTGTCCCTATCTTAAGTTCAAAGGCGGGAAAGGCGCGGCAACAGCTGCTGGCGCCGTATGTGCCATTTCTCATTGGGCGTTGTTGATATCGCTGATCATTTGGCTGGGAGTATTTTATTTCACCCGCTATGTGTCACTTGCCAGTGTCATGGCGGTTTTGGTTTTTCCCTTCACTGTCCTCTTTCTGGAAAATCAGCGACCGGCGCCTTCGACCGCTATTACCACTCCCATACTGATAACAATTTTTATCTTTGCCGCGATTGTCATATTGAAGCATAAATCCAATATTCAACGGCTGTTGAACGGAACGGAAAACAAATTTACCAGAAAGCATAAAATTATCCATGAAAATAGCTGTTCTCAGTGACGGCGCCTGGGCCTCGGCGCTGGCCATATTGCTGATTAATAATTCCCATGAAGTCCGCATGTGGTGCCCGTTTTCAGATCATGTCGAGGAATTGCGCAAGACCCGGAAGAATACTCGTTTTCTCAAGGGGCATCATCTGCCGTTGAATTTGGAATTGACCGATTCAATGGCGGCAGCGATTGAATCGGTTGATTATATCGTGATTGCGGCACCGGTACAGTACGCGCGCAACTGTCTCAATAAACTTCGGGAAGCGGGCGGTGTCGATGCCTCACAGGTGGTCATCAATGTCTCCAAGGGGATAGAAGTCGGTACTCTGAAACGGATGAGTGAATTATGCCAGGAACTCCTGGGAGAGATCAATTATGCCGTGTTGTCGGGTCCGAGTCATGCGGAAGAGGTGGTTTTGGGTATTCCTACAGCGGTGGTTGTCGCTTCTACTTCGGACCAGATTGCCCGGGAGATACAGAAAGTATTCATGAATGAAGTCTTTCGCGTATATACCGGCAGTGATGTGATTGGAGTCGAATTAGCCGGGGCGCTGAAAAATGTCTACGCCATCGCCTGCGGCATCAGCGACGGGATGGGATTGGGGGATAACAGCAAAGCGGCCTTGATCACCCGCGGGATCGCGGAAATGGCGCGCCTCGGGCAAACGCTGGGTGGCGCTCCCGAAACCTTCTCCGGATTAAGCGGGGTTGGCGATATGATCGTCACCTGCTGCAGCCGCCATAGCCGCAATCGTCATGTCGGCGAGGAGCTGGGACGCGGGAATTCACTGGATGCCGTGGTTGCCCAAATGGGGCGGGTGATCGCCGAAGGGGTTCCCACGACCAACAGCGCCTATGTGTTGGCGCGCCAGCATCAGATTGATACGCCGATCATTAATGAGGTCTATGCAGGCCTGTATGAAGGCAAGGATCTGCGCCAGGGGGTTCGGGATTTGATGGTGCGCAAAGCCAAGAGTGAGAATTGAGCCATGAATCGATTGCTGATTGAAGGTGGAATTCCTCTTACCGGCACAGTCACAGTGGGGGGAAATAAAAATGCCATACTGCCCATGATTGCCGCCAGTGTGCTGACAGATGAAGAGGTCATTCTCCAGAATGTTCCCGATATTCGGGATGTCGAAACCATGTTATTTATTCTCGAAGAGTTGGGCGCTGCCATCAATCGACAGGCCAGTGAACTGCGAATCCGTTGCAAACGGATAACTAAAACCGAGATTCCGCGCAAACTGTGTTCGGCATTGCGCACCAGCTTTTTGTTTGTCGCGCCTTTATTGCACCGCCGGCGCAAAGCCCGGGTCTATCCTCCCGGCGGGGACGTGATTGGCAGACGGCGATTGGACGCGCATTTTTATGGCTTGCGCTGTTTGGGGGTTCGAGCTCATGAAAAAGATTTGCTTTTTACCGCGCCGCGTGAAGGCTTGAAGGGGCGTGACCTCTTTTTCGATGAGGCCAGTGTCACCGCCACCGAACACATAATGATGGCGGCTGTATTAGCCCAGGGAACCACCATTATCCGCAATGCCGCCAGTGAACCACATGTCCAGGACCTGGCATTGTTACTGGGGAAAATGGGGGCAAATATAGAGGGAGCAAATACCAATACCCTGACCATTCATGGTGTTCCCACTCTCCATGGTGCGACTCATCGGGTGGTTTCCGATCACATTGAAACGGGAAGTTATCTCGCCATGGCGGCTGCGACCGGGGGCAGTATTACCATTAATGACACCGTGCATACGCATTATTGGATGATACAACGAATCTTCCAACGCTTCAATCTGAGGCTCGAATTCGGCGCCGACAACGTCCAACTTGCCCCAGGAGGAAAGCCGATCATTCAAAAAGACATCGGCAATGTGATCCCGGTGATCGATGATGGGCCATGGCCCCAATTCCCATCTGATCTGATGAGCTCCATGTTGGTGCTCGCCACTCAATCCAAAGGAACCGTCCTTTTCTTCGAGAAAATGTATGAGAGCCGGATGTATTTTGTCGATCGCCTGATCCAGATGGGAGCGAGCGCGATCGTCTGCGATCCCCATCGCGTGGTGATCTCCGGCAAATGTCAGTTGCGCGGAATTACCTTGAACAGTCCCGATATTCGCGCCGGCATGGCGCTGATCGGCGCCGCGCTTTGCGCCAAAGGAAAAAGTGTGATTGAAAATATCTCGGTGATTAACCGTGGGTATGAAAAAGTAGAAGAAAAACTGTTGGCGCTGGGCGCTAAAATCGCCATCGAATAAACTGATCCCGCAGGTCACATCCTGTGTACTCAATATGAGCTTATCGGTAAAAAATACCCCGTGTCATCAGATTGCCAGCACAATGCGATAGCGGGCGAGATTGGAGCGCACTTTTGAGAGGGCGCTGTTGACCTGTTTCAGCGGCATGACCTCGACTTTCGCGGTGATGCGATGTAGAGCCGCGAAATGAAGCATATCCCGCATCATCGCCCGGCCGCCAATGGGGCTGCCGCAGATGGTTTTCCTGCCTAGAATCAATGAAAACACCGGAATTGTCACTTCGCTTTCAGGTACGCCGACAAAGCATAACCGCCCGTTCGGGCGGAGCATGGAGATGTAGTTGTACCAGTCGAGATCGACATTGACCGTGACGAGAATAAAATCGAGTGAGGCATGACGTTTCTCCAAGATTTCATTGTCAATGCTGGAAATAAAATGATGTGCCCCCAATTGGCGTGCTTCTTCCTCCTTGTCGGGACTTGAGGAAAACGCTGTGATTTCACACCCCCATGCCCGACAAAACTGAATCGCGAGATGTCCCAATCCGCCAATTCCGACAATCCCGACCTTCATGCCCGCCGTCACCTGATAATGACGTAATGGGGTATAAACGGTTATGCCGCCGCATAATAATGGCGCCGCGGTTTCCGGCGCCATGGCGATGGGCAGCGGGAAGACAAAGCGACCGTCGGTGCATATCCGTTCCGCGAAACCGCCATAATTGCCAATACAGGTTGCCTGGCTTTGAGTGCATAAATTTTCGTCTCCCTGCATGCACCATTCACAATCCAGGCAGGACGCGCGCTGCCAGCCGACACCGACATATTGACCCACGGCCAAATGGGTCACATTGGCGCCAATGGCGATAATATTTCCGACGATTTCATGGCCGGGCACCAGTGGATAGACCGAAATGCCCCAATCATTATGAATGAGATGGATATCACTATGACAAATACCACAATGGCTGATCGCGATTTCCACATCATCCGCTCCTAGCCGGCCAGGTTCATAGGCAAAAGATTCCACTTTGCATCCCGGCATCATCGCGGCATACCCCCGGATCATTTTGGCGGAAGTAGGCTTGGATTTCTTTACCATGGTATTGATTCCTTGTCCGTGAAATTTTATTATCGGTTGACTTGTTTAAGCGATGATTGGGAGAAACTTGCGACCACCAATTTGGAAAGTTCTGCATCGGGATCATTCACCGTATTAGCATCGATGATAAATTTATCCAATTGATGGTTACGCAGCACCAGATTCAAGCCAAATTCAAAATCCTGAAACTTTTCCCGGCAGAGTTGATAGACGCTTTTTGTGCCGCTGGTACTTAACGCAATCAATTGTTCGACAGCATCGTCGGTAAAGAGCAGTTTCAACCCTTTGTCGCGTTCAAATTCAGCAACAAACTGTTCCACTTCCGGATTCTCAAGGTGGTAAGTGGCTTGGCTGCTTTCAACTGAGGGGGCGGCGACGGTCGCGGCGGCGGCAATAATTTGATTTAAACTGGTTTCCGGGTTGAGGATCATGTCATGACTCAATATCAACTTATCGATGTTAACCGAGGGCAGTTCATATTTATAGAGACGGAAAATCCTTTCCAGGATCGTCATCAAACCGCGGGCGCCGGTATTTTCGACCACGGCCTGCCGGGCGATCTCGGTAATTGCTTTCGGAGTGACTTCCAAGTTGATGCCATATCCCGAAAAATCCCGCTGATACTGGGATAAGATGCTGCCTTCAGAACTCAATAGAATATTTTCCAGATCTTCAGCGGTCAAGGCATCGCAGGCAACGCGTACCGGCAGACGTCCAACAAACTCGGGTTCAAATCCATAGGAGACAAAATCCTTGGTTTGAGCGTGATTCAGGTAATGTGAAACATTCGTGTCATCCGCGCTGCTTCGTTCGAAGCCGATCTGGCCGCCTTTGAGCCGCAGTTTAATACTCTCACCCAATTGATCAAAAGCGCCGCTGACAATGAAGAGGATATGAGCGGTATTGATTGAGCGCTTGCGCTTATTACCGCTTTTATTCATTACTTCCATCATCATTTCCATCTGTCCCACCAAATCCGTCTGGCTTTGCAGGGCAACTTCGGTTTCTTCCATTAATTTCAAGAGATTGATCTGCACGCCGCGGCCGGAAATATCGCGGACACCGGCGTTTGATTTGGCCGCGATTTTATCGATTTCATCCAGGTAAATGATCCCATATTGCGCCAGTTCGATATCGCCTTTTGCCAATTTGACCAGATCGCGCACCAAATCCTCGACATCATGACCGACATAACCGGTCTCTGAAAACTTGGTGGCATCGGCTTTAACAAAGGGAACACCAATCAGCTTGGCCAGACAGCGTACCAGGTAGGTTTTCCCGACCCCGGTTGGCCCCAGCAGGAGGATATTTTGTTTGGTGTATTCGAGATTGACGATTTCTGGATTCTCAAGGCATTGCCGGACATGGTTATAATGATCACAGATTGCCACGGACAGGACTTTTTTGGCGGCATCCTGTTTGATGACAAACCGATCGAGATACTCTTTTACAGCCCGCGGCTTGAGATTGAAGTTTTTGATATTCTCGATCGCCTCGTTCTTCTTTGCCGTTTCCTTTTTGTTCCGGGTACGTTTGCGTTCACCTGCCCCGGTTTCATTTGCCGCCTCCCCAAAGGAAATAAAGGCCGACTGGGCATTGAGATTCTTGAAGAGCGACTGCAATTGTTTTTGCAGGTCTTCGAATGATTTATTGTCGTCCTTGTTGTCGTTCATAAAATTTTTCCATGAAAAATTTTAAGATTAAATTGTAGCGGCATAATTAGTAAAGCCATTAAAATTTTCCTTGGAGTACCTTCTGCAATTCCAATTGGAATTCCTGCAAATCCTCGTCGGTCGGTTTGGCCGTTGAATCACCCTTTGGTGCCAACCCCAGGCGTCCCATCGCATCGAGATACCATTCGGCTTTGGCGCCTGATTTAAAGGTGACATCCCCACTCATCACCGCGCCGGGGCGCACGACCTTGCTCAGGTTGACCGTGGTCTTGCCGGCGCTGGCTGGAATGGATTCATCAGCGTCGACAACATTGCCTCTGTCCGCCTTCAGTTTTTCCTTGATCATCTCGGCCTTCTTCAATTTGGCGTCATCGAATTTTTTCCAATTCACTTCCAATTCCGTTGAGATCATCCGTAATTCCATATAGGTCAATTGAATTTGATATTCCTCCTTGAGAATCTTTTGAACATCGGAAAGTGATTTTCCTTCACTTAATAATTGGGCGATGATGATATCGCGTTCGTTTGTCTCCATATGCTGGACTCCTTGCTGGGTTAATCTCTGTATTGTTCATATCTAGTTGGTGTGGTTGGATGACATCTGGCTGAGTTGATTTTTTACATCAGTAGCTACTGCGTAAAGTTCACGGTGCAATCATTGGCCGGATATACTGGGAAATAAAGTCGCTGTAATAAAAAATAATTAACTGAATCGAGAGTTAATCGACAATCATCTTTCCCGCCGGTTCCCGACAGGTTAAGTTAAAATAGTATGCAACCAAATAGATACAATCTTGTCGGGAAAAAAGTATGGATCATTGCCGGAGAAGAATCTGGTGACCTGTATGGTGCCGAATTGACCCGGATGTTGCACGCGGCGGCTCCGGATTTAATCGTCCAGGGCATGGGGGGTAATCACATGCGCGGGGCCGGTGTCGAGATCCTGATCGACTCCACCGAACTGGGGGTGGTCGGCATTGTTGAAGTCCTAAAGAACATCTCCCTGTTTTATAAATTGCTTAATGATCTGACCGCCATGGCACTGGTCCAGAAGCCGAATGTGGTGGTACTGATAGATTATCCCGGATTTAACCTGCGCCTGGCCAGTAAACTCCGACCATTTGGGATCAGGATCGTTTATTATATCAGCCCGCAAGTCTGGGCTTGGAATGCTCGCCGGATACCGCGGATTGCCCGACTCATTGATAAGATGCTGGTCATATTCCCCTTTGAAAAAGAACTCTATGCCCAAACCAGTCTGAATACGGTTTTTGTTGGTCATCCCCTGGTCTCCCTGATGCGGAAGAAAATCGCTGCCAGTCTGAACCATGATCCCTATCTGATTCTCCTACTCCCAGGCAGCCGCTTCAGTGAGATTGACCGTTTGTTGGAACCCATGTACGAAGCTGCCTGTCAGTTATTCCAGCGCGATAAGAATTTCCGTTTTGTGGTGGCGACTCCGCGTGAAGCGATCAGGGAGCGGGTGCAACAGGTGCTGGCACACTTGCGGATCAAAAGCAATCGCCTTGCTCCGCCCATTTCAATTGCCTGTGGGGATATGGAAGTCTGGATGCAAAAAGCGATTGCCGGAATTGCCGCCTCCGGCACCGTGACCGTGCAATGTGCCTGTTTCAATCTGCCGCTGGTGGTGATTTACAAGGTCAATCCCATGACTTACTGGCTGGGTAAAATTCTGATAAAGGTTCGATACATCACCATGGTTAATATCATTGCCCGCAAAATAGTTTTTGAAGAATACATTCAGGAAGATATCATCCCCAGCCATCTCGTTGCGGCATTGGAACGAATACTCATCCATGGTTCCCGGCGTGAGCACACTCTCAAGGACATGGCCACGGTCATCGATGAACTAACCGGTCCAGCCGATCCCAGCCAACTTGCTGCCGAAGAAATCCTCAAGGAATTGTGAGTCTTGCCATTTGATGATTAATCGAATCCTTGTGGGGATTCAGTGTGTTTGCCATCATGAATCGGCTTCTGAGGCCATGATTAGTGATTTGCCGAGCCGATCATTGACGCGCAATCATTTATCCTTGATTACCAGATAGCGGCTGCTTCCATTGCTCCAGACATAAAGCAGAACTGAATTGCCACTTAATTTGCGCGTTACCTTGAACGCCTGCTCGCGATTCTTCACTTGGACGCGGTTGATTTCAATTATCACATCACCCTCACGCAGACCATACTGATATGCGGGAGCATTCGGTTCAACCTGAATAACGACAACTCCTTCCAAGGTTGAGGGCAGCCCATATTTCTGACGGATTCCGGAATTGAGATTATCAATGGCAATGCCGGCGAATAAGGTGTTGGTTCCGGTTTCGTTCGGCGGGATCATGCCACCGGATATTTCATTGCCGGGATGATCGGTCAAGGTAGTTTTGAGTGCAACTTCCTGACCATCACGGAGCACAGTCAGAGTGACTTCATTGTTGGGACCGGCTTCGGCTACCATCAAGCGTAAATGACGGACATCATCGACATTCTTGCCGTTGAATTTTATGATCACATCGCCATTTTTGATTCCCGCCTTTTCCGCCGGACTGCCTTCGGTAACTTCGCTGACCAACGCGCCACGAGCTTCAGGAAGGGTAAAATTCTCGGCCAGTTCCTGGGTTATTTCCTGGATCATCACGCCGAGGAAGCCCCGCGCGACACGCCCGTCATTCAATAAGTGTTTCATGACCATTTTCGCGAGGTTGATGGGAACCGCGAATCCGATGCCCTGATTGCCGCCGCTGCGACTGATGATCGCGGTGTTAATCCCTATCAGCCTTCCCTGGGCATCAACCAGGGCGCCGCCTGAATTACCGGGATTGATCGAAGCATCGGTTTGTATGAAATCTTCATAATCGGTAATCCCAATATTGCCGCGCCCGATGGCGCTGACAATGCCACTGGTGACAGTCTGGCCGACCCCAAAGGGGTTGCCGATCGCCACCACATAATCGCCAACCTCGATGTAGTTGCTGTCTCCAAATGTGATTGCCGGCAAATCCTGTGCCTCTATTTTTAATACCGCGATGTCGGTTTTCGGATCCATTCCGATTACCTTGGCGGGATATTCCTTTTTGGAGTCAACAAATGCGACATGCACTTCGTCGGCATTTTCGATGACGTGATTGTTGGTCAGGATATACCCGTCACGAGTAACAATCACCCCCGATCCCAGGCTTTGTTCCTTGCGATCGCGTGGTTTCCACTGGTGCTGATCATCATCGGGATCACCAAAAAACCGGCGAAAAAAAGGATCGCTGAAAAATGGCATCATTTGCATTTGATTCATCCCTTTGGAGATTTTGGTCGAGAAGACATTGACCACGCTGGGGGATACTTTTTTTATCATTGGCGCGATGCTGGTGGCGGCTTTTATTTCGGGATTCAGCGGGGAGGGATCCAATTCAATGGGCGCCTGAGATTCACTTCTCTTTTCACCAAATGGCCACCAATCAACGGCATAATTGGTGGAATTGTAGCACAGCAGAATCGTGAGCGACAGCAGGGTGATCGTGGCAATGATTTTGAAACTGAATTGAGTAATTCTGGGCATATACTTTCTCCTTGTAATTCATGATTAAGTGTTGCGGATTTATCAATAAGACCAGTGGTAGCGAAAAAAGATTCATTAAAACACAAAAAACAGCATTGGTACTCAAGATCCTCCCAGACTCGAACAAGCTGAGGAGTGTTCAACGCGACCGGGACATAACCTTTATTTGAAATTCACGCGTCAGAACGTGTCTTCCAACGCGTGGAATATATCCCTGATACATGAAGTCACTTTCACCTTGATGAAACGAATCGAGAGTATAACAGCCCTAGGACCATTGGCGGGAAATTGTGACGCAAGTCTCCGGAACTGCGTCCAAGCTCAGGTCGGGAGACCAGTATGGGGCTGGCGTAATCATGAGGGTAATCGACGTTGGTATCCAGGCTTAAAGCAGCAGATTGGACATTCATTGCTTTGCGGCAGTCCTGTACGCGGGGCTGGACTCCAATCGGTGCTAAAAAGCTACAATGCGGGACAGTATTCCAATCTGGGCTAACCCCATGCGGAGACCTGAACGACTTTGAAATCCCCGGCAAATGCTGTTGATTACTGCGATACAGCATAATGTCACAATCAGGGATGTGGTGCGATCTGAAGCACTTTACTAGACGATGAGGAACGATTTTTCACCGGCAACCGGGGATTGTTGTGCCAGAATGATATCCGTGACCTGCGCTAATGCAGGGCCGCTGCGCAGCTCTTTGAGGAAGCGGGCAATGGTTTGATCCTCTCCCTGAACTTCTAATTCAACGGTGTTGTCGGACTGGTTTTTTACCCATCCGGTCAAATTCAGCAAGTCAGCATGGCGCAGGCAGAAATAGCGATACCCCACTCCTTGCACCCGTCCTTTTACTATCATGTGGTAACGTATCATTCAAGACAAAATCAGAATTCAGGGTTTCCGGTGATCACCCTTAATGAGCATCAGATTTGAACTCTAACCGCGCAATTCCCGGGCTTTGGCCAGGATGGCATCGTAATTCGGATGATGGGTAATTTCCGGCACGTATTCGACATAACGCAGGGTATTCTTAATGTCAACGATAAATACTGCCCGACAGAGAATGCGGATATCCGGTATCAATACCCCATAGGCATAGCCGAATTCCAAATATTTATGATCGCTCAAAACCTGCAGTCGTTTGGAGTCAATATTTTCGGCGCCGCAGAATCGACTCATTGCCACGGGAAGGTCACAACTAATGGTGTAGAATGACACATCCGTCAGCTTCGCCGCTTCCTGATTGAACCGTTTTGTTTGCAGGGCGCATATTTCGGTGTCCAGTGAGGGAACCACGCTGAAGATACGCAGTTTGCCATTGGTTTCACTGAGTTTGAAATCGGTGACCAGATCTTTACGCAATGTGGCTTCGGGGGCGCTTTCTCCCGACCGCACTTCATTGCCAGCGAGATTGAGGGGATTTCCTTTCAGGGTTACAGTTCTCATATCATCTCCTTTTATTGTTAGCGAATGATTATTCCATCATTTGATTAAGTCAATATCATGAATGAACGGGTGAAAATCATGACAATGAACCTACTATTTACTCACCCATAACTCAAATGGAATGGTGATAATTTAATCATGGGAACCGGTCGATTATTCCCGGAAATTGTTCTTCGTCTTAAGTATATCGTGACATTGGAAAACAACCTGGCTATAATTAGGCATCGAATTCCTGATTATAACCGATTGACTGTCACCTCACTGTCAATCGGTTATGATCCGGAAATATTATGAGGCTTGACAAGGCCTTGTCATTGCTTAATAATAACCGCGTAAATAGACCAATGACTGAGCAGTATCCTCGTGGACACAGACCAATCACAACCCGGTAGATGATTTCCGACCGGGTAATCCAAGCTAAGAGATATGGCACTTATGAGAATAATGGTAATTGGAGGAGGTGGCAGGGAACACGCCCTGGCATGGAAAATTTCTCAGAGCCCGCGGGTCGCAAAAGTATATGCATGTCCCGGCAATGATGGGATGAAGGCAGCCGGGGTGGAATGCGTCGATTTGAACCACATCGATGCAATTTGTGAATTTGCCCGGCGCGAGAGAATTGACTTGACGGTTGTTGGCCCCGAAAGATTGCTGTGTGACGGTATCGTTGATGTTTTCAATGCCGCCGGGCTGAAGATCTTCGGCCCCGGCAAACACGCGGCTCAGTTGGAAGGAAGCAAATGGTTCGCGAAACAATTCATGCGAACTCATGGTATTCCGACCGGGGCTGCTGATAGGTTTACCGATCCTGACCTGGCCCTCGCCGCCTTGCGCGCTGCCTCATACCCCCTGGTGGTCAAGGCCGATGGCTTGGCAGCCGGCAAAGGGGTGGTCGTGGCATCAACCCGGGAACAGGCGGAGAATGCGATCCATGATTGTTTCAACGGCGCTTTCGGGAGCGCGGGACAGACGGTGATTATCGAAGAATTCATTGCGGGTGAAGAAGTGTCGATAATGGCTTTGGTTGATCAACATACCATAATTCCCCTGGCTAGCGCTCAGGATCACAAACAATTGCTGGATGGCGATCGCGGTCCCAATACCGGCGGGATGGGCGCTTACTCGCCATCGCGGTCACTTCCTCAGTTCAATCCCGACGAAATCATGGAGCAGGTTCTGCGGCCGTTTCTGCGGGGATGCCAGAAGGAGCGATTGAATTATCATGGAATTATATATGCCGGGTTGATGATCAGTGAATCGGGGCCGAAAGTATTGGAATTTAATGTTCGCTTTGGTGATCCGGAAACGCAAGCCATATTAATGCGGCTGGAGAGTGATTTGGTGTCGGTGTTATTGGGCTGCGTGGAAGATCGCCTGGCCAATTTCGAGTTGGCCTGGTCAAAGGATCAATCAGTGTGTATCGTATTAACATCTCCGGGGTATCCGGGAGAATATAGAAAAGGATTGCCAATTACGGGAATCGCAGCAGCGGAAGAAGAAGGCGCGATGGTTTTTCACGCCGGGACAAAGCTTCAGGATGAAAGTTGGATCACCAATGGTGGCCGTGTTCTTGGGATCACCACCCGCGGCAAGACCATTGGAGACGCCTGCCAAAAGGCATATCGGGCAACCGCCCGAATCCATTGGGATGGCATCCACTATCGTCGGGATATCGGGAGCAAAGCAGTTAAATGAGTAGAATCAATGAATAAGACACTCACTAATATCCTATTTGTTGACTGTGAACCTTTTTATGGTGAAGGACAACAAAACCTTCTTACAATTATCACTCATCTTGATAGCAATGAATACCAGCCGTTTGTCCTTGGCGTCGATGATGGCGATTTTGGCTTATTGTCCCGAATTAACAATTTCTCAAAGAAAATCGCCACGGAGAAAATCCCCATTCGGTATCAACATTTGCATTCGGAAGATTTATCCGAAGTGTTACAGGATCTTAGCCGATTTCGCGGATTGACGAGAAAATGGTTCTGGGATTATGATATTGATCTGGTGTATGCCAATGGCTTCAACGCCGCTTTGATGACATCTTTATCGATTCCCAATCGCATGCCTCTGCTGGTACATTTGCGTGAAGGGAATTATCGCTACTCCATACTGGAACGGATTATCCAGCGTTCATCCAGAACCGTGGTAGTCTCTGAGCACTTGCAACATCAGATCGAATCGCACGTGAACGACAATGCGCGCAAAAAGTTAAGGGCAATTACCGACGCGATCGATTTCACTGCCGACGATACATTGCGTGAAGCCTTTCCCCTGCGTGAATTTTATTATAAAAACTGTGATTACAGATTTGTGGCCATGATCGGAGAAATGGTATCGGGCAAACACCATGAGTTGTTTCTGGAATCTTTCGCGCTGGCATTGAAGAAAGAATCAAAGCTGTTTGCATTTATTATTGGTGGAGCTTTCGATCAGACCAGCTATGACTATCTTGACCGCTTGGAATCAAAGGCGAAAAAATTGGGGATATTAAACCGGATTGCCTTCATGGAATATGTTGATAATTATCACCCCATCATCGCGATCTGCGACGCGGTGATTTCAGTCAGTCATGAGGAAACCTCGGGAATGGGGTTGATTCAGGCTCTGGCTGCTGATGTTCCGGTGGTGGTAATCAAAGGGTCGGCGGCACATGCTTTGCTCAAGGATTGCCGGGTCGTCCAAGCTGTCGAGGACCGGCCTGAACAGATCGCGGAAGGCATTTTATTCTGGCCGGCTCAGATAAATAATGGCAAGTATCAGAAGGACAAGGAAAAAGCGTTTGCCCATGCTGAAAAATTTACCCGGCGTTTCGCAGTCTCGAATCAACTAAAGAAATTTTACGATCTTATCGATGATTGCCTGGTTTAATGCGTCCACTAAATTCTCACTTCAATCGCATTTGTATTTACCGGGGTATGCGATCAAGTATCTCCGCCAGCATATTGCAGGGTGACGTTCTCCAGCATCTCCTCATGCGGTAATTCATTTCATCTTTTGTCTTCATTTAACGATAACGAATATGGCTTTATTGGATTTTTTTGAAATCAATCCTGATCGCGATGATCCTGCTGTCCGTCTGCTGGCGATCAAAAAGCTTTCTCCTGACAAGGATCAAGAGAAACTAATTGCCGCAGTGAGTGATGATCCCGAGCTGGAGGTCCGAAAAGCGGCTCTTGATAAAATTTCTGATCCTGTCGTTCTTCGTGATTTGTTACATCAATCGCTCCCCGATTCACTCACCGCCTTGTGTCATGACAAGCTCGATCACCATTATTCGAGCTTGATTATCACGCCCGTCACCGGTTTGGAAGAAAAATATGCTGCGCTTGAACAGATTAAAGCTCCCGCGGCCATCGCGGACTTGATTGTCTCATGCGAATCCGCGGCGGTGCGTTTGAAAGCGATAGACAAAATCGATGATCATCACCTGCTGGCCCAGGTGACGCGGAAAAATTGCGGTAAAACGGCCGGTATGGCCATTGTCGATAAGCTCAGCGATTGTGTGTTATTGGCGGAGATTGGTACTCATGCCGCCAACAAGAAGGTGCGCCATTATGCGGAAGAAAAATGCACCAAAATCAAGGAAAAGATTCATCAGCCCAGCCCGGAAGAGTTGCGCGCTCAGGAATTTGAAAAGTTAATCAACAGCGCCAGTCTCCTGGCGGAGACCTGGAATTGGGAATATGGGGAGACACGCTTTGATGAAATTCGTCAGGCGTGGCATGTTCTCGATCCTCAGGGTGATCACCGGGGCAGGGCTGAAATCGATCATGCCGCCACCCGATTCCAGCAGCGCAAGCAGGAATTCATGCAGCGGCAACTTGAAGAGAAGATCCAATTGGAGCAAAAGTCCCGAAGGTTTGAGAGCTGTCATGCCATCTGCCAGCAATTATTGGCGCTGATCGCATCCGATGCGGATCTGGATCGCCAGGACGAAGAATTTCAATTGCTCAAAAATTCCTGGAAGATGCCGGCCGATCTCTATGATCCCGATTTCGTTGAGCTGGAAAAACAATTCACCGATTCCTGCCAGAGATTTCAGGATAAGCGACGCCACCAGGCTGAAATCAATGCCCAGCGTCAGGCCCGGATGAGGGAATTGGAACAATTATGTGTCGAAGCAGAAGAATTACTCGCGCATCCGGAGAGTGAACCAGTTAAAAACGTGGCCGGTGACTTGGATCACCGCTGGCGGCATGCCAGCAAAGCAATGCCAAACATTGAGCCCCTCGCCGCGCGTTTTTCCGCCACTCTGGAGCAGGTGGAAAGTCGTGCCAAGGCCTGGGCAGAAAAGCAACATCTTCAGCGGCAACAAGCCAGAGATCGCTTGGAACAATTATGCGAATTGGTTGAAGCGCAAATCACCGCCACAGATCATACCCAGACGGTGCGCATCGTCCGCGAGTCACAACAGGAATTGACGGCAGTGGTAAACATTGCCGATTCCCATGATCCCTTGGTTGGCAAGCTGATTCGTCGCTTTCGCAAAGGCTGCGACACGTTTTACAAAAAACAACATGAATTTCAGGAACAAAAAGGCTGGGAAGAATGGGCGAATCTGGTTTTGAAGGAAGAACTCTGCGCTGCCGTTGACGCGTTGGCTCAAGAAAATGATGGTCATGTGCTCATCAAGAAAATCAAGGAGGCGCAGCAAGAGTGGAAGAAAATTGGGCCTATTCCCCGTGACAAGGCCGATGCCATTTGGCAGTTATTCAAATCCTTATGCGATCGCGAATACGAACGCACCCAGGTTTTCTTTGCGGAATTGGACCGGCAACGATTGAAAAATTTACAATTAAAGGAAGAAATATGTCTTAAAGTCGAAAAATTGGCAGCCGGACAGACCTTCAATCCATCGTCTGAGGAAATCAAAGCAATCCAGGATGAATGGCGCAAACTAGGACCGGTTCGCAAGGAAGATGTCAAATCCATTGAGGAGAAGTTCCGCACGGTGTGTACTCTTTATTTCACCAATCGGCGAGAATATTTTCGCCAATTGCATGAGGAACAGGATCGCAACGCCCAGGCAAAAAAGGAATTATGCATTCAGGCTGAGAAAATAGTCCAATCGCCTGACTGGGATCGCTTTGTCGATGAAATGAAAGGTTTGCAGGCACAGTGGAAAAAAACCGGAATGGCTTCATGGAAGAAGGAATCCGCGCTTTGGGGAGAGTTTTCCCAGCTTTGTGACCAGTATTTTGAAAAACTGCATTCGCTAAAACCAGAAAATAAAGCGCGCAAGGATGCGGTGATCACGGAGATCAAAGAGATCACAGCAAAACTGCGGAACTCACCGGCAGTGACTGAAGCCCAACTGGCCGAGGCCAATGAACAGGTAATGGAATTGCAGCGTCAATGGCGTGACATCGGTCTGGCGTCTCGTGATGAAGAAAAAATTTTATGGGCAGGTTTTCAGCATGCCGGCGATGAATTTTTTAATTTTCGCCGCCAATTCACCCATGAGTTGCACGCTGATCGAGATCTTGCCTTGAAGAGAAAACAACAATTACTCGATCAGATCGAATCGCTGAGTGACTCCAGCGATTGGCAGAACAGCGAGGAGATCATCAACCAGATTGATCGTGAATGGCAGGAAATCGGATGTTTGTCGATGTCTTCAGAACCAAACTTGCAGTCGCGTTATCAGGCCGCCCATGATCAGTTCTTTTTAAGAAAAAAAATGAATTTCGGCGAACTGCGCAAGGAACAAATGAACTTGATACGCAAAAAGGAAGAACTCTGCGTACGGCTTGAGTTACTGGTGAAAAAAGGCAGTTCCACCAATTCAAATGACAATTTGATTTTGCCGATCGCGGATCAATTGAAGCTCGCTTTTGAAGCGAATTTCATTGTCGCCAATTCCCAGCGGGAAGACCCGATGCAACAATGGCATGTCGCGCTTGATGAGGTGAAGAAAATTGAACATTCCTGGGCCGCATTGATGGTGCAGCCGGATTTCAATGACTCATCGCTCGATGAACGATTCCGCCGCGCCCTCGATAATTTTTATACCCATAAACCGAAAAATAAACGATTCGACCAGGGGGAAGAATTCAACCGCAACCGGGAGATCAAGCTACGCTTGTGTGAGCAGGTGGAGGCCTTGGCTGCCAACGAAAATCCCCAGTCAGTTATTGACAAGGTAAAGCGCTGCCAGCAGGAATGGAAAAAAACCGGGATGGTGACCTCCAAAGGAGAAGCGGATCGCTTGTGGGCGCGTTTCAGCCAGGCATGTGACACGATCTATACCGCGCTGCGTGGCGATGCCAATGATGTCACTTCCCGCCGCTAAGCGGGAGTAGCAGACCCGGCGTCTCAATGCTTTTGATACAATCCCATCAGTTCTCCCTGCGCCAGAATATGATTTTTCATCGCGTCCAACAAGGCAATTTTGGTGCATCCCTCCTTGATGTCCAGTTCTTTATCCAACGCGTAAATCCTGAAAAAGTAACGATGGGTCCCGGTCGGGGGACAAGGCCCCCCATACGCACTGTGATTCCAGCTGTTTTTTCCCGGAATTCCCGGCATGCTGTTTTCTTTGACGGATAAACGATCACCAGTGGGGGGAATATTAAATACCAGCCAATGAATCCAGATGCCGACCGGGGCGTCGGGATCTTCAACAATCAGGGCCAAACTTTGTGTTTCAGCCGGGATATTTGTGATTGTCAATGGCGGATTGATATCGCTTCCCTGGCAGGTATGAATTTTCGGGATTGATTGATGGTGTTTGAAGGCAGTGCTGGTGATATGCAATGGGGATTGAGGAGTTACAGGTGGTTGTGCCATAGCCAAACCATCGGGATAAATTAAGCATATCAGAACTATACAAACTGAAGCAAGTTCAAATTTAATTTTCATAATGTTGTTACTTGAATAAAATAGTGAATCAGATCATCTTCTATCAACCATTAAGATTTCCACTTGGGGGGGGATTCACAAGATTAACCTTGAGGCAGTTCAAAAACAAATCATAATCGAATATAGGAGCACATTTTTTTAATGTTAACAAACCTTTACCAAATCAGCCGTTGCCTTATTACCGGAATTATGGCAATGACCCTCTTGACGTTTCGTGCCTATGGATTTGAGATTGTGTTGAATTTCGGCGCCGGAAACACCGCTTCATCAATCGCCGGGTTTACTGCCGCGGCAAATTATTTTGAATCGTTGTTTAAGGACACCACCATTGTGCGTTTGGATGTCGATTTTGACGTTTTGGATCCGGGAGTATTGGCTCAGGCGGGCAGCGGCTATGGTTTTATCGATTACGAAAATATAAAATTGGCTCTCTCACTTGATGCCACCAGTACCGATGATTTTTTTGCTTTCAACCATTTACCCGCAGGCAATTCGTTATCATTTCGTACTACCGATTCGAATGGAAATATTGTCATCGACAATGATAATTCCGTCAATAACCTGACGCTGGCGTTGACCCGCGCCAATGGCAAGGCTTTGGGGCTTCTTGGTGATGATGGCAGCACCATTGATGCCTATATAACTTTCAACAGTAATTTCAATTTTGATTTTGATCGTCAGGATGGAATTACCGCGAATCATTTGGATTTCATTGGCATAGCCATCCATGAAATTGGTCATGCCCTGGGATTTGTCAGCGGGGTTGATGACGTAGATTATTACTCCCTTCCCAATGGTCCAGGAGCGCCATTCGACTTAAACGGTTTCCCGGTTCTCTCAGTGCTGGATCTTTATCGGCAATCCAGTTTTACCAGTGCTGATCCGAATTTGCTCGATATGGCGGTGGGCGGAACACCATATTTTTCCCTGGATGGCGGCATCACCAGCCTCGGTCAATTTGCTAACGGCGAATATAATGGCAGCCAGGGGCGTCAGGCCAGTCATTGGCGGGATAGTTTGGGATTGGGCATCATGGATCCCACCGCGTCCGCGGGTGAATTGTTAATCTTTACCTCGTTGGATTTATTGGCATTCGATGTCATTGGCTGGAATGTCATCCCCGAACCGGAAGTGTGGGGAATGTACACGCTGACACTGGCGGCGCTGGCAATTCTCCGGCGCAGGAAGATTAAAGATATTCCCGGGATGGTTGCTTAGACCCCAATTGCGGATGGCCGGTTCACGTTTGTTTGGTGACCGGCCAACCTATCATTTAATCTCAAACAAGTTGCCCAAACCGCCAAGAACAGAGCCCTCGTCCTGCTGCTTCCCGCCCATCCGCGGCGCGCTGGCAATGATGCGATCAGCCAGTCGGGAAAAAGGCAGGCTTTGCAGCCACACCGTGCCGGTGCCGCGCAAGGTTGCCAGGAATATCCCTTCACCGCCAAAGAACATCGATTTTAATCCCCCGGCCCGTTCAATTGAGTAATCCAACCCCGGGGTAAAGGCCATGATGCATCCGGTGTCGATGAACAATATCCCGTTTTTTAGTTCTTTGCGGACAATCGTGCCGCAGCCATGGATAAAAGCCATTCCATCGCCTCTGAGCCGTTCCAATATAAAACCTTCACCGCCAAAAAAGCCGGTTCCAAATCGTTTCGTGAAGGCTATGCCAACTTCGGTGCCGAATGCCGCGCATAAAAATGAATCTTTCTGACACAAGATTTCACCATAAAATTCGGTTAAATTCAAGGGCACAATTTTTCCGGGGTAGGGCGCCGCGAATGCGACCCGGTTCTTGCTCCTACCCGTGTTGGTGAAATGAGTCATAAAGATTGACTCTCCGGTAAGCACCCGTTTGCCGGCGCTTAATAATGTGCCCAAAATCCCGGCATCGGGATTGGAACCATCGCCCATGCGGGTATCAAATTGGATATGTTCCTCCATATAATTCATGGCGCCGGCTTCGGCAATCACTGTTTCACCAGGATCCAGTTCGATTTCCACCATCTGCATGTCATCCCCTATAATCTCATAATCGACTTCGTGACTTAACATCGCTTAATTTCCCCTTTCAATTGTTTTGGTTGATAGATTTGTTGATAATACCGCTGGGTAATTGTATCATCCCTTCCGGCTTGACGCTACTTCCCTGAACGAGATCATTCTCTATTGCTCGCGGACATCATCCGCGCTTTTGCATTGCCCATTGCCGCTGACGCTGATCCGATATCGTCGGCTTGCCGTCTCATTCTGCTGGTTCTGCTCAGGGCTTGGGGTGATTGATCATTTCTACCCCAGGGCGACGCTCTGGTCTGGTATGGTTCCGGCTTTCAGGCGGAGGTGCACATCCGGTTACCTTTAAGAT
>CAZTTH010000056.1:0-21189 GCA_964615975.1 uncultured Lentisphaerales bacterium
AGTATGGCAATCCTTTCGGATGCTCTCCATGATTTTGGTGACAGCTTATCGCTCGGAACGGCGTGGTATTTCCAGCGGCGCTCTCAACAGGGACGGGACGCAGCCTATACCTATGGCTACAAACGTTTTTCACTGCTGGGCGCCTTTGTCAATGCCATGGTCTTGACCGTCGGCTCGCTGGTCATCATCCAGGAAGCGATACACCGGCTGATTAATCCCCAACCGGCGGATGCTCGCGGGATGGCGGTTCTCGCTGTGTTTGGAATCGCGGTCAATGGGGTGGCCATGTGGCGGTTGCAGGCCGGGAAATCTCTTAATGAACGGGTGATATCCCTGCATTTCCTCGAAGACGTTTTGGGGTGGGTGGCGATCCTGATCGGCGCCGGTGTCATGCTGGTTGCCGATATGCCCCGGCTCGATCCGCTGCTATCTCTCGGCATCGCGACCTTTATTCTCTTCAATGTCTACCGGCATATTCGCGGAGCGATGAAAATTGTCCTGCAGGGCACGCCCGCGCACCTCACGGAAGCGCTGATTAAAAGTAAATTGACGGCAATCCCTGAGATCAGGGACCTCCATGATATCCATGTCTGGTCTCTTGATGGCAATTTCAATATCATGACTGTGCATGTGATTCTGGAAACGGATCTCACCATTGCCGGCAGCGAATTCATTAAAGAAAAGATCCGGCAGGAACTAACCGCTCTTTCGATTCAGCATGCCACCATCGAATTTGAACTGCGCGAACACCAATGCGCCTATTGTGATTGTTGATTAACGGAAGTATTTTCCTGCGTGCAGAAGGTCAAAAATAAAATGTGCCAGTGTGATATTCAAGGACCGAGAGATACCATCCATCATCAGGTTTGCGAAGTTTGCGAATGATAGTTAGAAAGCTCTGAAGGAGCGAAAAATCCTTGGGAATTATCGCCAATCCATTTCATTTCCGAATCAGGTATAACGGGTGTTCAAATGCTCACAGCTTCGCCGTCTATAAACATTCCAATAAATCGACCTGACCGGCTTTCGGCGTCCATTCAAATTGATATGGTTTGCTGCCATCCGAGAATATGATCATCATGATCGCGGATTGATCCGCGGGGTACATGTAACATCCATTGGGCGCCCCTGGTTCCTTGATCATCCAGCTTAAGCCATCACTCTGTATCATTTTCAATCCTGACGCAACCGGTATATCATACATCAAGGCGCCTTTTCCCGCCAGGGTCTGATCGCGTTGCAATGTCTCGTTTATCTGCTGCCATTTTTTTTGCCAACGGGGGCTGGATTCATTCCTCCACAATGTCGGCACATGCGCTGCGGAAGACGGGATAGCGTTGGTTGGAGCAATCGGATCCGTCGTAGCTGACGGTGCAATAGGATGCGAATTTAACACCGTGGTCAGAGGAGAAGGCATGGTCATGACCGTGATACCTTCGGCAGCGGTCAATTCCAATTTCATCCGCTGCAATTGATCAAACAATGTCAATCCTGCTGTCAGGACAAAGATTGTCATGACAGTAAAAATCAAACCTTTTTTGACGCGTTCATTCATCGCTATTATCAAACATCAGGCAATGGATATCAGGCTCTTATAGGCCGGAGTTTATACCTTTTATCATTGAGATTTCGAAAAACGATCATCTCATAATTTTGAGAGTAGACGTTCGTAGTAAGCCACGATTAGTGGCGTTCTTAGGCGTGCATGCATTGTCGCTCACGGCACTGATCGTGCCTTACTACCAACTACTTTTCAATGTTGAATTTTCGAAAACTCGAAGACGATGAGTATATAAAAAAAACAAGCCAGCAGGTCAGCAAAAAGAATTCAATGGGGTTGCAGTTATGCCGCTTTAGTTATCCTTCAGGAACTTGCGCATCACCGTCTGGAGAATTCCGCCATTGCGGTAATATTCGACCTCCACTGGCGTATCGATACGACAAATCACAGAAATCGCGCGGGCCTTGTCAGTATCATCCAGTATGTCGATTTTTACTTCCTGCCGGGGTTTGAGCTGGTCGTCGATTTGAATCGAGTAGTATTCACGTCCCGTCAGGTTCAGTGATTCAGCATTGTCACCAGACTTATATTGTAATGGCAATACTCCCATACCCACCAGATTACTGCGGTGAATCCGTTCGAAACTTTCCGCCAATACGGCGCGCACTCCCAATAAATAAGTGCCTTTCGCAGCCCAGTCCCGACTCGAGCCGGTGCCATATTCTTTTCCCGCCAGCACCATCAATGGCGTTCCGCTTTCCTGGTATTTCATACTGGCGTCATAAATTGTTTCAACCTGATCATCCGGAAAATACATGGTCCAACCGCCTTCCGTTCCCGGAGCCAACTGATTGCGCAGACGGATATTGCCAAACGTCCCCCGCGTCATCACCCGGTCGTTGCCGCGACGGGCGCCGAAGGAATTGAAATCTTTTCGTTCAACCCCTTGCGCGATAAGATATTGTCCGGCCGGCATCTTCGACGGGATAACTCCGGCCGGTGAAATATGATCGGTGGTCACGGAATTGCCCACCTTGACCAATACTCGAGCATTGACGATCGGTTGGATTGCTGCCGCATCCGCACTCAAGTCAATGAAAAACGGCGGCTCCTGAATGTAGGTGGATTTTTCATTCCAGGGATAAAGCGCGCTTTTGGCGATCGGAATCGCGTTCCATTTGGCATTGCTCTTTTCGATTCCCTGATATTCCTTATTGAACAATTCAGGCTTCAATGCCTGATCGTAAATTCCGGCGATTTCTTCCTGTGACGGCCAGATTTCCTTGAGATACACCGGTCGGCCGTTGTTGTCTGTGCCCACAGGGTCGGTCGTCAGGTCAATATCCGTGGTGCCGGCCAGGGCATAGGCGACCACCAAAGGCGGTGATGCCAGATAGTTGGCCTTGATGTGGGGATGGATGCGGCCTTCGAAATTGCGGTTGCCACTCAGCACTCCGGAGACCACCAGGTCAGCGCCTTTAATTGCCTCAACCACTTTTTCCGGCAATGGACCGCTGTTGCCGATACAGGTCGTACACCCATAACCCACGGTGTAAAATCCCAATTTTTCCAAGTATGGAGTCAACCCGGCATTATTCAAATACTGAGTAACCACCTTGGAACCAGGCGCCATGCTGGTTTTGACGAATGACTGCACCTTCAACCCGCGTTCGACGGCTTTTTTCGCCAACAAACCAGCGCCGATCATCACCGAAGGATTGCTCGTGTTCGTGCAGGAGGTAATCGCCGCCAGGACCACCGCGCCATGGGTGATCGAGGCGTCAGGATGGCCGTTGCCGGCGATCTTTCCATGGCGATCCAGAGCGTCATCGTCGAGACCATAACCACCTTCCTTGAGCGAAATTTTTAACGCTTTTTTCAAGTTTGGCCCCACCTCGGATAAGGCCAGGCGATCCTGGGGCCGTTTCGGTCCGGCCAGACAGGGTTCGATGGTGTTTAAATCGAGAGTGATGATATCGCTGAACCCTGGATCCGGAGTCGTGTCAGTGCGGAACAATCCCTGTTCCTTGCAATACGCTTCCACCAGGCTAACCGTCGCCTCTGTCCGTCCGGTGCGGCGGAGATAATTCAGCGTTTCATGGTCGATCGGGAAAAAGCCCATGGTGGCGCCATATTCCGGCGCCATGTTAGCGATGGTGGCGCGATCAGGCAGGGTCATTTGACTTAATCCCGGCCCGAAGAATTCGACGAATTTATCGACCACCCCTTTTTTGCGCAGGATTTGCGTCACCGTCAAGGTCAGGTCAGTGGCCGTCACCCCTTCACGCAGCCGCCCGGTCACCTTGAAACCGACGACCTTGGGAATCAACATATAAAGCGGCTGCCCCAGCATCACGGCTTCGGCCTCGATCCCGCCGACCCCCCAACCGACAATCCCCAATCCATTGATCATGGTGGTATGACTGTCGGTGCCCACCAGGCTGTCCGGATAGACGACGGTTTCACCATTCACGGTCTGTGACCACACTGCCCTGGCGATATATTCAAGATTAACCTGATGGACGATGCCGCTTGCCGGCGGCACGACGCTGAAGTTAGCGAATGACTGCTGGCCCCAACGGAGAAATTCATACCGTTCCTGATTGCGTTCGAACTCGATTTCAGAGTTTCGCTCCAATGCCATTGATTGACCAAAGAGATCGACCTGCACCGAGTGGTCGATGACCAGATGAACCGGGACGATGGGATTGATTTTTTGCGGGTTACCCCCCATGCGGTTCATCGCTGAGCGCATGGCGGCAAGATCAACAACACAGGGAACCCCGGTAAAATCCTGAAGAATGACGCGGGCAGGTTTAAAAGGGATTTCATCGGCCACGGAGACGCGGGGATTCCAATTGGCCAGTTTCGCGATATCCGACTCACTGACGATATAATCGTCGTGATGCCGGAGCGCGCTTTCAAGCAATACCTTGAGTGAAAATGGCAGTTGCGCGACGGTATTGAAGCCCTGTTTCGCCAGCGCCGCCAGACTGTAAAAAGCATACGTGCCGTGAGGGGTGGTTAATGTCGACTTGGTTCCAGCGTAACCGGTGGTTGATTTACCCATGAATGAATTCTCCTTGAAAAGATAACTTAGGCAATTGGGATTGGATCAAAATATGCAATAGCGGATGGATTGATTATGAAAAATCAGACAATCCCAAATTCCATCTTGATTGTTTGTATATACTCATCACTTCATGATGAGCATTATACCTTATTATCTGCCGGTTCGCCATAAGTGAGGAACAAAAAAGGCGGCATCACGCCGCCTGGATTAAGAAAAACCCTGCCCCATTCATTGATTAATTACCCGGATAACACCGGAATGGCTTTGCCTTTGACCATTCGTTTGGCATCTTTGGGCACGGTAATTTTCAGGATGCCGTTCTTATACACCGCTTTGGTTTTATCAAGCTTCACATCATCAGGTAACGCGATTACACGAGAGAAACTGCCATATGTGCTTTCGATCCGATGCACCTTATCTTTTTCGCTCCGGTGTTCCTGTCGCTTTTCCCCTCGCAATATCAATCGTCCTTCTTCCGCGGTCACCTGAATATCCTTTTCATCCATTCCCGGCATTTCCGCTTCAATATGTATTTCGTCCTCTGTTTCGCTGATATTTACCTTGGTGGTCATGGTGGGAAAATCCCAATTTAATGAAGTCAATCCCGACCAGTCATTGAAATGCCGTTCAAAAAAACGCTCGAAAGGATCGCAAGATACAGATTTTTCCGGATTCTGATCAGGAATTAATTGATTGGATGTTTTTTGTACAACCGCATCTTTTTTCCAATTAAATGGGATTAAATCTTTCAGTTTCATTTTACTGCCCTCCTTTCTCTTTTGTCACTTGATCAAGGTCATCGCCTGGTGGCGATTATATGGTTATGAGTTTAATTGCCACCCCCGGCGATGACCTCGCTTGGTTATTGCCTCGCATGATGATTGGGTTATTCCTTACCCCACTTTTACCGCGATGCGTTTGGGTTTGGCCGCCTCGCGCTTCGGCAGCGTCAGTTGGAGTATGCCATTTTTAATCCGGGCTTGAATCTTGTTTTCATCCACGACATTGGCGACTTCGAATTCCCGTTCAAAGTTCCCGACTTCGTATTCGGCATACGAACGATCGTAACCGGAAAAGGTTTCGCTCTGCACTCTGCCCAGGATGGTCAAAACTCCGTCTTCAAGTTTAACGTCGACGCCATTTTCGTCTACGCCCGGCATTTCCACCGCTAAATTATATTCTTCCTCGGTTTCCCAGATGTCGACTTTCGGGGTGAAAGTGAACTGGTTAACCGGAGTCGCGGTGGCCGTGGTTTCACTTTTTTGTATTGCGGTATTTTTCATTGCTTGATCTCCTTTTATTTAATTAGATTATTGCGCTCAGATAATTGTTTATTGACCTGACTCAGCCTTTAACCTTGATCGATTTCGGTTTGTCCTCTTCAGCTCGGGCCAGGGTGATTTTCAATATTCCATTCTTATATTCCGCGATGACCTTGTTGGCATCGATGCGATAAGGAAGATTGATTTCGCGACTGAACTTGCCGCTGAATCTTTCACTCCGTTGATAGGCTTCGTTTTCCGTCTTCGCCCGACTGGGGATTTCCCCCGCGATGGTGAGCTTGGAATTATGCACATTGATTTGCAATTCACCGGGTTCGACGCCTGGCAATTCGCTGGTGACAATCAAGCCCTCGCGATTTGACCACAGATTGATTTTGGGATAAACATTTGAACTTACCCGACGCTGGGATTCTGTTTGCACTCCCAGATTCAGTTCGTCAAAAAGCCGTCCCAGGTTTGATAATTGTGAGTATAAGGTTGTGGTTGGCCAATACATGATGACACCTCCTGTTATGATTATTATTATTTATGAGTGTTGTTATGGCGTTTTGATTGGTATTTTTCACCCAATCATATTTTTCTTGATTTTTGATGAGCTCTGACCATGCCAGTCTCTGAAGCAAAATTCATATCTAATTTAATTACAATAAATTATAATTATTATTCGGGCGCGAAATTCAATCGTTTTGTGACAGATTGACACGTCGGTCAGCAGAACCAGGTCGTCATATTTTCACAGTGATGAAGATAATTAAAGGGAAATAATCATGTTTAAGAAACGAACGCCGGTGGTGGGCTCGATTCCCGGAACGTTGGTGGTTGACGCAACCGGAGTCAAACCGAGAATTTGCGTCATTGATTACACCGCTGATGGAGTCCAGCAAACCGAGATCAATGACGTGGAGGAGCTGGTCAAATTCAAAGCGGCAAAAAGTGTGACCTGGGTGGACGTGCAGGGTTTGGGCGACGCCGCCATCCTCAAGCGTATCAGTGAGATTTTCGAATTACATCCCCTGACCATGGCAGACATTGTCAATGTTCCTTCACGCCCAAAAGCGGAGGATCATGCCGATTATCTCCTGATTATTACCATCATGGTGACGATGATGAAGATGCCGATTGTGAATACCGAACAGGTCAGCATTGTGTTGGGCGCCAATTTTGTCCTGACCTTTCAGGAAAACTTTACCGGCGATGTCATGGATCCGGTACGCGAACGCATTCACCATGGCCGCGGTCCCATGCGCCACCATGGCAGTGATTATCTCGCTTATGCAATTACCGACGCCATTATCGATGGGTACTATCCGGTGGTTGAGGAACTGGGAGAGTATCTCGAAGAACTCGAAGAAAAAATCATCAGCGATCCGGATAAGAACACCTTGAGAGCGGTATACAATGTCAAACGCGAATTAATGACCTTGCGGCGCTCAATCTGGCCGAAACGTGAGTTTCTCACGGTCCTGATCCGTGACGAAAGCAAACTGATCAAAAAAGCGACTCGGATTTATCTTCGCGATTGTTACGATCATTGTGTGCAGTTAATCGATGTGCTGGAGACTTACCGGGAAACCTGCGGCAGTTTTATCGAAGTCTACATGTCGAGCATGAGCAAGAAACTGAATGAAGTCATGAAAGTTCTTACCATTATCTCCACGGTATTTATTCCGCTGTCGTTTCTGGCCGGAATTTTTGGCATGAATTTTAAGTATATGCCGGAACTGGAGTGGCAGCATGGCTATCTGATCTTCTGGATAATCACCCTGATTTCAGGAGGTGGAATGCTCTTCTTTTTTTATCGCCTGGGCTGGTTGGATTTCGATCGTGAGAACGGCCTGATAACCAAGAAAACCAAAGACTGAGCGTTATGCGCTCCCCACCATCATGTCCACCGTTCTGACTTTCAATCTCATTCATTTTCCTGAAATCGATTCGACCAATCTCCATGCCCGGCGCGAAATCGCGGTGCTGGCTTCCGGCACGGTGATTGTTGCCGACCGCCAATCACAGGGACGGGGCCGGCATGGCCGCTCCTGGCACTCACCGCCCGGCGGCAATCTCTACGCTTCACTGATTTTGAAGTCACACGCCTGCGCGCTTGATTTTACTCTGGTTCCCCGCCTGATGGCTCTGGCGATCCATGCGGCAGTCAATGAAATCGGGGTTAATAACTGCTGGATAAAATGGCCCAATGACATCATGGTCGCGGATCGCAAATTAGCGGGATTGCTCTGCGAACAAACATCCCTGCCTCATGGCGAAGAGACATTGATTGTCGGCTTCGGAGTGAATTTGAATTTGACCGCGGAGCAAATGACCGCCATTGATCAACCCGCCACTTCCGTGTTCAGTGAAACCCAAACCACGATTTGTCCGCTTGAATTTCTCCAGCAGATTCTTGCCTTCTTCGATGAATTTGGTTATCTGGCGGCACAGGATGATGGGGAAGAAGAAATCCAGCGCCGCTGGAAACAAAGCAGCCGGCTATTGGGCAAAACGGTGCGCTTACACGATCTCCATGATGGCGACATCGTTGGAACCGTGATCGACTTGGAAAAAGATGGCAGCCTGGTCATTGTATTGCCATCCGGAAAACAACAACGATTCATCAGCGGCACGGTTTCCCTGCGCTGGGAAAGAACTGACAGGCAGAAAGAACAATGAAAATTATCTGTTGGCATATCTTCAAGCACGTCGTCATCGCCTTCCTCATCACCATGGGGGTGGCCACCTTTGTTCTGTTGATTGGACAATTCGCCCGGGTTTTCGATATGGTGTCGCGGGGTGCGCCCTTGATGGCATTGTTGAGCTATATCGTCTTGCGCCTGCCCCAAACTTTATGTTATACCATTCCGATCGGGCTCTTCATTTCCACCGTTTTTGTATTCAATCGCCTTTCTGAGGAAAATGAAATCCTGGCCCTGCGTGCCAGCGGTCTGAATTTATTGCAAATTTCAGCCCCGGTCTTGTTTTTGGGATTGATCCTGAGCCTGCTCTGTGTCAAGCTGCAGATCGACTGGGCGCCCAACTGCAACTACCTGGCCAAAACCCAAATTCGGCATGAAGGAGTTAAAAATCCGCAATTGTTGATCGAAGCGGGACAGTTCGTCGAAATTTTCACCGGCTATATCGTTTATGTCGGCAGCAAGGAAAACGATATGCTCTCCGATATTCATCTTTATGTCCTGGATGAACAGAATCGGATCCAGGAAAAGATCAATGCTCATCATGGCCGGATGGTCGTTAAAGAGGAGCTGCAAAAGCTTGAATTGACCCTGTCTCAGGCAACCATTGAAACCAGCGATCCGAATCATCCCGCCGATGCGACTAAAAACAAGCGGATTCAAGGCGAAACCCTCACCATCCCATTGGATTACAGCAATCAAATCAACCGCAAATCCGTCATCCGGCGGATCAGTGAAATGCGCCTGTCCCAGATCCTGGCGCACCTGCAGATTTTAACTGAGCGCGGGATCGAAACCACTCCTTTATACTTCGAAATCCTGCATCGGGCGGCGATATCCCTCAGTCCGTTCTCATTTGTGCTGCTGGCATTGCCGCTTGGGATCAAGGCACAACGGCGCGATTCGTACAGCCATCTGGTGGTTTGCGTGCTGGCGCCATTTGCCTATTACACCTTCTATTCCTTGTTCGAAACCTGGGGGAATAATCCCATCCCTTACTGGGAATACCTCATCTGGCTGCCCAACATCATTTTCCAGATTTCCGGACTCTATCTCTTCTGGCGCAAACGGTAAGCGGATTCAATTTGCAAGTGAACCATTCTCCTCTATCCTCATTGCTTGAGGAAACAAAGTTGTTATCACCGATTATACTCATCGTCATCGAGTTTTCGAAATTCGCCATTGATGGGAAGTTGGTAGTAAGGCACGACCAGTGCCGTGAGCGACTGGGCATGCACGCATAAGAACGCCACTAGTCGTGGCTGACTACGAACGTCTGCTCCTCAAGCATACCAGCGATCTATTTTCGAAAACTTGATGATAATAGGGATATAACCATAACCAAGGGCGGGCGCTGAATTACCGATGGCAACATTGCACCCTTCATCAGTCGGTTCTGCCGTTGAGAATTTGATCATAAACCTGGAAATGCCTCTGCGCCACCTGTTCCCAGGTGCGGGAAAGCGCGACGTCAATGCCAGCCGCCAGGGATGGAGCAGAATGCGGGTCGCGCCAGAATGCGGTGAGGGCATTCACCCAGTTGTCCGGGAGATTGGGATCGACAATGGCGAGGCATTGAGGGTGTTGCCGGATCAGATCGCCAATACCATCAGTTTTCGCTGTGAAGACCGGCAGTCCCGCGCACATCGCCTCCAGTATCACATTGGCCTGTCCTTCCCAGCGGGAAGGCAGGACAAAAATGTTTGCGTCGCGATAACACGCGACCATATCCCGGCGTTTGATAAAACCGAGCCACTCGACCCGATCATCGATTTGCAAATCTCGCGCTAGTTGAAACAAGGCATCCTGGTATTGCTGGTCCGGCGCCGCGCCGGCGAATTGCCAGCGCCAGGGAATCTCGGCAGGAAGCAATGCCAGTGTCCGCAATAGGATATCGATGCCCTTTTGCCTGGTGATCCGGCCAATTGTCAATCCTTTGAGATGGTGAAAATCGCGCCTATGGTCCGCCTGATTGAAAAAATTGAAATCCACCCCGTTTTCGATTATGGTGCATTTTCGCTGGGGTACACCCAGGCGGCCGCAGGCAAACTGCATGACTTCACTCGAAACACACAAGAAATGTGCCGCCCGGCTGCCAGTCCAGCGATCGAGAAGAACATGGGACCAGCGGGGCTCCACAACTCGCAAGCTGGATACCAACGGAATGGAGCGTGGAGCAGCCAAACGGACAAAGAAATTGGCATGGAACAGCCATGAATGAATGATATCCGGCTGGAGTTTCGCGATCATCCGGCGCAATGATCCGAGACGGTGGAGGCGCCACCAATTGCGCAGTGCGATATCCTGCACCGGGATCCCATGACTGGCCAAACGAGTGGCCACATCCCCATCGCTGCCAAAGCAGCATGCCACATGCACATCATCACCGCGTTGTTGCAAGCGAATCGCCACCTCTCCCAGAGCGTTTTCCGCGCCCCCCTCATGCAACTCGGTGATGACCAATAATATCTTCATAGCCTGGCAATCAAAACTTCTTGCAAAAACGCATATGCCACTTCCTCAATCCACGGGATCACGGTGGCGCTCGGACCGGCGACATTGAGGGTCTCAATGTCATGGTCTCTCAACCATTTCCTGATCCTTTCCCGAGCGGTAGATGATTCGAGGGCAGATACCAGCAAGGGCCGACCCAATCGCCGCGTGCAGCTCATCGTCCATGCCGTCCCCGGATCGGGAATGAGCAACGCTTTTGGCGCCAAAACCAGGGTCGCGTCCGCATCGCGGACATTCCATTCCGTACGTTGTGAGCGCGGAATATGCGGGGCGTCGGGGCTGCATTCAACCGGTGTTTCCTGTAAACCGAATGTCGCGGCTATCACCCCAGCAATATCTTTTTGTCCCGGCGGACACCAACCACCGGTTTCCAATCCCATCACGCGCGCAGCCCGCAAAGCCGCCTGATCGACCCCGGTCTGACCACCGGAAATTATTCTTTTGAGCGCAAACATTGTAACCTGCATCTCTTTTTTAGGTAAAAAATAATCAGCAGACCACCTCATCATCGAGTAAAGCAGTCATTTATCAATATGCATGAACAAATCTTCATCTGCAAGGATGCCTAGTTTAGCTGATGCGAGACGGCATACCGGAAGCATACAGGGTCAGGTTCATTGCCATAAGGCAGTCTGTTATCCGGAGCGACGAAGATGGACCGGAAAGGGATTTCCCGGGCAGTATTAAAATCATGAGGAGAACATTGTCGGGATCGAAACAGTAGGGGGTTATGATTATGAATCATGATCCGATATCGGGCATCAAAGACGTCAGGATTGCCGTTACGCTAAGCCTTTTGATTGGTCTTCATCCAAGCGTAACCGGAGGGTTTGCAACAAATGTCCCGGGGTATAGGGCTTCTGCAAGAAGTCATACCCTTCCTGTAATGAAGGAATACCGTCGCGAATGCCGAGATTATAGCCGCTGCAAAGGATTATACGTAAATGGGGATTTTCGGATTGCAGTTTTTTAGCCAAATCATAACCATTCATCCCACCCGGCATGACAATATCAGTTAATAACAGATCGATGCGACCGGAATGGCTCTTCCAGACATCCAATGCCTCATTGCCAGTGCGGGCGGCCAATACCTCATAACCCTGCTCCTCCAGCACCATTTTCACCATTACCGATAAACCGGGATCATCTTCCACCATCAAGATGGTTTCATGCCCGACCAGTGCAAGATCATCTCCCATAAGATTGAATTGAGCTTTTTGGGCGGGCGAGGATTCTTCGCTGGCTGGCAGATAAATTATAAAGGTCGTGCCTTCCCCAATCTTGCTGGACACCTCGATCCAGCCACGATGTTGGCGGACAATGCCATAAACAGTTGCCAACCCCAGGCCGGTGCCTTTGCCGACTTCCTTGGTGGTGTAAAAGGGGTCGAAAATTCGCGGGAGAATTTCAGGCGCGATACCACAGCCAGAATCTCTCACGGTTAATTTAATAAAATCACCATTATAGGATTCAAAACCATGCTTATGATGTGTATCCCGGATACTCGTAATCTTGCTGAATGAGGTCGCGATGATCAATTTGCCCCCATCCGACATGGCATCACGGGCATTGACGATCAAATTCATCACTATTTGCTCGATCATTCCGGGATCGGCACGGATTAAGGGCAAATCACTCCCATATATGAATTCCATTTCAATATCTTCGCCGACGATGCGATGCAGCATTTTAGCCAGATTTGCGATCAACTCGTTAAGGTTGAGATTCTTGAGTTGCGGCGCCTGTTTGCGGCTGAATAACAGCAATTGCCGGGTGAGATTGGCGGCCCGGTCGGCGGCATTATTGATTTCTTTTAAGAAACTGCTGAAAGTATCGTAGCCCCGTGTTTTGGTCATCAACAATGTGGTGTTGCCGATGATGATGGTCAGCAGGTTGTTGAAGTCATGTGCCACCCCCGCAGCGAGCTGTCCGATCGATTCCATTTTCTGTGCCTGCCGCAACTCGATTTCGAGCTGTTTGCGATCGGTTACATCGCGGCCGATCCCCATGACCCCGATGATGGATTGATGATTGTTCTGCGGGGTCACGGTAAATTCGATGTTGACAAATTCATGGGAAGCAGTTTGCAAGCGCAGCTCAAACGAGGGCGGACGTTCCCCCTGAATCACCCGGTTGAATATCTCCATGGCATGGGCGAGATCATCGGGATGGATGAGGGCGGGGAATTCACGTCCGATCCAGGCGTCGCGCGGAAATCCGGTGATCGTCTCGAATATGGGATTCAGGGATTGAATGACCTGATCCAAGCTGATGGTAAAAATAATATCGCGGGCGGTTTCGATGAGTTCACGATACCGTTCATCGCTCTTTGTGAGTTCGTCCTCCACCGCTTTGCGGACGCTAATATCACGGATCACCGCCAGGACACCATCATGATCGAGATATTTAAACCGTGTCGAAATCACTTCAGCGGAAAATGGTGTGCCATCTTTCTGTATCAACATCTGTTCCATCGGCGTATTGGATTCGCGTGAATCGAGCAAACGCAGACGATCCCTGACCATCGGCTGATAATCAGGATGGATGAAATCATAAATCGATTTCCCCAACAAATCAGCGTTGTCTTTCACACCAAAGAGTTCGAGCGCCGTCTGGTTACAAAAGACAAAATGTTCATCGCATACAATGACAATCCCATCCGGCGAAAATTCCACCAGACGACGATAGCGGTCTTCGCTTTCCACAAGCTTTGCTTCAACCCGTTGTCGCTCAATTATTTCCTGCTCAAGCTTGCGGGCATGAATTTTGACGTCCTCATACAACGATCCGTTTTCGAAGATTCTCCCGACCTGAGAGGCGAGTATCCGGGAGAGTCCTTCATCTTCTTCATTAAATTCAGCCGCGCCCAATTTGTCCACCAGACAGATCCAACCAAAGACATTGACCAGAGACAGGATGGGGGCGCATAACAGCGAAAACACTGACGGATAGGCTGCCGGGAACCCAATATCCATTGGACGACCGGACTCATTGCGCAAGCGGCAGGGGAGCTTGGTTTTCAGCACCTGATCGTAGATCGGAGTATGAATATCCTGATTTTTCAGTTGGGATACAATTTCCGGACTCAAGCCGTTGGCAAACCAATAACGAACCTGGCGCGTCTTTAAGTCCAGCACACAGACCACTGAATATTTGGCTCCGATTATTTTCCGGGTATCAATGGTAAAATTACGCAGCAATTGTTCCGGATCCGGTTCCGTGGCAAATTTCAATCCCAATTCAATCATGGCGCTGAGCCGGGGTATAGCCAAATCCGCTTTTTGCGCTAATTTGGAGGTCAACAAACTCAAATGTTCGCGTTGAAACTCTCCGATCGCCGGCGGCAGCATCAGCGCTTGAACCACGCCCAGGACGGTATTGACAGTATTGATGATAACCTCGGGTTCGGCGGGTTTGGAAATAATGTGCGATACCCCACAGGCACGGGACAAATTACGCACTTCGCTTTCGATATAGGATGCGGTATAAAAAATCACCGGAGTTTGCTGGAATTGAGGTAATTCACGGAGTCGACGGACAAATTCAAAGCCATCCATGGTCGGCATCAACAAATCGGCGATAATCAATTCCGGTTGCTGTTTCTGCACGGCGATCAGGGCTTCAGCGCCATCAACGGCCTGACTCATCTGATGATTGCAATATCCCAAAACGGTGACCACGAGATCACGCGCCGCCGGATCATCATCTACTACCAGTACATTGGCCATGATTACCCGCCCTCCTGATTGATCAGACACGTTGCGATTTCCCTGAGTAACTCTTCCGGTTCGATGGGACGAAAAAGAAAGCGCGCCGCGCCCAATGCCAATCCGCGCGTTCGCGCCTCTTCAGTGCAATGAGTTGAGGTGATAAAGATAAACGGTATTTCTTTCAGCTTTGCGTCCCCCTTGAGGTGAGCGAGAAACTCAAAACCATCGCCATCAGCCATTTCGATATCGGAGATGATCAGATCGGGCAGGTTCAGACGGAGGTGCGCCAGCGCTTCGGTCATGGATTCGGCCGTTATGACCGTATACCCCAAGGGTTCGAATATGCTGCGTTTCAGGATCAGATTTACAGGTCGGTCGTCCACCACCAGGATGGTCAGATGGTTTGTCGGCGCCCTGGATGGCGTTGCACTGGGGTTTCTCAAACCGATATCTCGCGTCCGCGTTTTCGCACTTAAAAACGCTTCGATTTGGGGCACAAACGTTTCTGGATCGATCGGTTTTGAAATATAACCGTTAAATCCGGCGGCGAGGATGCGATCACGGTCGCCGACCATGGCCACTGCGGTAACCGCCACCAGCGGAATAGCCTGAAATTCTTTTTCTGCCTTGATCATGGATGCGAAAACATACCCATCCATGCCCGGTAATTGAATATCACAGACAATGAGATCAGGCAGTTCATCATAGATGAGCTCCAACCCCTCCTCAGCGGATAAGGCGATCATCAAGGTATACCCATAAACATTCAGGAGATAACTCATCAATTCCAGGTTTGCGGGATTGTCTTCGATGATTAATATTCGTGCCGACATGAATTATTTCTCCTTGAATACCAGGGTGAATCGACTGCCGCGCCCCACTTCACTTTCGAGAATGATTTTACCGCCGATCAAGTCCGCCAGTTTTTGGGAAAGATATAAGCCCAGACCAGTGCCCTCCTTGGGATGCTGCCGGCTGGGCGACAACCGAATGAATTCCTGGAACAATCTGCTTTGATCTTCTGGACGAATGCCAATGCCGGTGTCGAACACACTGATTTCAGTCTCAATCCGATCCGCCGCCTGGTGTTGACTCAACGAGATGCCGACCTTTCCGGTTTCTGTGTATTTGATGGCATTGTTGGTGAGATTCATCAGAATCTGACTCAGAGAGCGGCGATCTGTCACCAAGGTCATCTCTTCGGGTGGAACCATGACTTGGAAATCCAATCCCTTGTCAATTGCCAACGGTCGCAGTGTCATTACCACATCCTGTATGACTGACTGGCAGATGATGGGCTCCAATGTCAGTTCCACCTTGCCGGATTCAATTTTTGCCAGATCGAGCAGATCGTTAATCAGAGAAAGCAGATGTTTGGCGCTGCTTTGCACGGTGCGTAATTGTTTTTCCTGATCGGTATTAAGGGGACCGGGCAGCTTCATCAACAACGTGCCGGTAAAGCCGATGATCGCGTTTAATGGCGTGCGCAACTCATGACTCATGGTTGCCAGGAAGCGATCCTTAGCCTGGCTGGCTTTTTCCAATTCAATATTCTTCTCTCTTAAGGCGCCTTCGAAACGTTTGCGCTCAGTAATATCACGAATTGAGCTGCTGACCAGCATGCCCTCCTCGGTCTCCAGGGGACTGAGGCTGATCTCCACCGGAAATTCCGTGCCATCCTTGCGGCGGCCATAAAGTTCCAATCCCGCTCCCATCGGACGCACCTTCGGATCAGCAAAATACTCCGTGCGGTGATAGGGATGTTTGAGTTTGAAGCGATCCGGGACCAGCAATTCAATGGATTGACCAAGCAATTCTCCGCGGTTATAACTGAAGAGATTTTCGGTTTGTGAATTGACCAACACGATTTTCCCTGCGACATTGACGATCACCATCGCGTCAGGCGCCGATTCGAGTAAACTGCGAAATTTATTTTCCGCCTTGAAGCGATCCGAGATATCCCGGATCGCGCTCATGGCCAGGATGCCTTCTTCAGTAGTCAGCGGGCTGAGACTGATCTCCACCGGAAACTCATTCCCATTTTTATGCAATCCATAGAGTTCGAGACCAGCGCCCATCGAACGCGTGCGGGGTTGAGTGAAATAATGGGCGCGATGACGGACATGATCGCGATGAAAGCGTTCCGGCAACAGGATCTCAATCGATTTGCCTACCAATTCCTCGCGGGTATATCCAAAAACCTGCTCCGCCTGGCTGTTGACCAGGACAATGCGGCCGGTGACATTGATGATCACAATGGCATCGGGAGTGAATTCCAACAGGTCGCGATAACGCGCTTCGATCAACTTCGAATCACGCAATACCTTGAGTTTGGTGATATCTTTTTTTATGGTGATGAAATATTGCAACACCCCCTGAGCATCATAAATGGGGCGGGTTGAGATACTGATGTAGATCAGTAACTTCGCTTTGGTTATGCGGATCGATTCAGAGGTGGCGACCCCATCCCGGATCGCGGCCGCGCGAATCGCCTGTGCTTCCGCGATCCGATCTGACGGCATAATCAAATCCTCGATTAATTGACCCAGCGCTTCTTCATGGGAATAACCAAAGGTTGTTTCCGCGCCGCGATTCCAAAAACGCACTTTGCCTTCCGGGGAGGTGACGATCAGAGCGTCGGGGATTTCATTCACCAACATGGTGTGAATACCGGGATCATTAATTGGATTTTCCATACTCATTTGTGCTTCGCTGGTTATAACATGTGGTTATCTCAAATTGGAAACACTGCCATGGCGCAGGATTTTGCAATCTGGCCGGTAATTCACCTTTGCATTCAGATGAGAAAAAATATTACCGTGTCGGCATTCCCAATGTAAATGCAACTTCAAAATATTCAACTCAACGTGGGCGTTGATTGATTAATACTTTCTCCTTGATCGTCACTTGTTATTTAGCAATTTGAAGCTATGAATTCTTAGGAGTCTGATGATAATCCCAAGGCGTTTGATCTCTAGAGTTTCATGCCGCAACGCCGCCATTGCTTCTCGAGATGGTTTAAACAGTTAAACTTCATCCTGCTTCCGCCCGGCAACATAACTATGAATAACTCGGATCATTCAGGCAATCACTCACTCGACCTCGCGACAGCATTGCACCACGTGGAGGAATCCAACCGATTCCTATCCTGCATTCTGGACCACATTGGTCATGCCTTGATCGCGACTGACAACAGCGGCCGGATTACTTTTGTCAACCGCTGCAGCCAGGAACTTTATGGGTGGGATGAAAACATACTACTGGACAAAAACATCACGGAAATCATTCTGATACCCTCCTCCGGCACAGCACCGAAAGACATCCTGGGAGTATTGGCATCGGAGAACACCTGGAAGGGTGAAGTCCTGATCAAATGCCATGATGGAAACACACTTCCAGCTAGCGCAACCGCCATGCCTTTGCGGGACCAAAAGGGTAATCATATCGGAATGATATACCGGTGTATCAATACCGTCCAAGACCAATCGCGGAACACGGTTATCCAGGACCGGCAAAACGCCGAAGAAGTGCCTGCTTCCGAGGGTCATTACCAACTGCTTTTCGCGGCCAATCCCCTGCCCATGTGGGTGGTCGACAAACAAAGTTTGCGCTTCCTCGCGGTTAATGCCGCCGCCAGCGCCCACTATGGCTATAGCACAGCGGAATTCCTGGCGATGACGATCAAAGACCTCCATCCATCCGAAGATATCGCTGCCCTGTTAAATGTTATTGAAACGTCTGACACCAATGAGCAATCCATCAGCCCATGGCGGCATCGCCGCAAAGATTCATCCCTCATCGATGTCGATATCGCTGCCAATAAGATGATGTTTGCCGGCATCCCGGCATGGCTGATACTGGCCCATGATATCAGTGAGCGCGTCCGAACCCAACGTGAAGCGGCACAGATCAACCGGGCGTTTCAGATGTTGACCCTTTGCAATGAAGCGTTGATACGCGCCGACAACGAATACATGTTGCTGAGCGGAATCTGTCAGATTGCAATCGATATCGGGGGTTTCCTGATGAGCTGGATCGGATATGCGATCGATGATGACAACAAGAGTATTATCCCGCAGGCTTGGGCCGGCCGGGAGGACGGATACCTGAGTGAAATCAGACTCACCTGGGCCGCCGACGATATCATCGGTATGGGGCCGGCAGGTCAGGCGATACGCACCCGAGAGCCGGTTAATATTCCGGATATCACCCAAGCTGATTCCGGGTTTTATTGGATCAACGCGGCAATCGGGCGCGGATACCATGGCGTCATTTGTCTGCCACTGATCATAAAAAACCATTTGCTGGGACTCTTCACTCTCTATTATGCCCAGGAAAAAGAGGTTTTACCAGAAGAGATACGATTACTCAAAGAATTGGCTGATAACATCGCGTTTGGGATCAGCACCACGCGAACCCATGAAAACCAACGCCGCACTCACGAAGCCATGATCGACATGGCCCAGGGGGTTTCAGCCTCCACCGGCACTGATTATTTCGAAAGTCTCACCTACAGTATGGTCAAGGCGCTCGGTTGCGACGTTGGCTTTATCGCCAAATGCGCTACCATGAAGCCCGAAGACATCGAAATATTAAGCGCGGTTGTTGATGGTTATAGCGCCCCGGATTTTATCTTTCCCTTCACGGAATATCCCGGTAACAATCATGACGCCAATCAGATCCATATCGTTACAAAAGATTTGCGGAAAATCTATCCACAATCTAAACAGTTGGCGGAGAGTGGTAATGATGCCTGTATGAGCACCCTCCTGGTGGATTCAACCGGAGCCTGCATCGGTTTAATCTTCGCGCTCTATCGCCATTCCATTACCCCATCGGAATTTTTAACTTCAACGCTCAAAATCTATGCCGCTCTTGCCGTCAATGAACTGGAGCGCGAGAAAGTGGAGACCACATTACGCGAGCAGGCTTCACTGCTGGATAAAGCTCAGGATGTCATCCTGGTACGCGATCTCGATAATCGCATAACCTATTGGAATGACAGCGCGGCAAAACTTTATGGTTGGAGCAAGGAAGAGGTTTTGGGACAATCCATTCGTGATTTGTTGTATCACGACAATGCCGGATTCGACATGGCCATGAAGCAGTTGCGTAAACAGGGCGAATGGTTTGGGGAGCTCAATCAAGTGGATCGCGCGGGACGCGACATTATTGTTGAATGCCGCTGGACCCTGGTTTGTGACGATACCGGCCAACCACAATCAGTACTGGCAATCAATACCAATATTACTGAACGCAAAAAACTTGAACAACAGTTTCTCCGCGCCCAGCGGATGGAAAGCATTGGCACTCTCGCCGGCGGTATTGCCCATGATCTCAACAATATGTTGTCGCCGATATTAATGGGTATTCAACTCCTGAAGATGGGGGAAAAGGACGCCAAGCGCCTGACCATGATAGAGATGATGGAATCGAGCGCCAAACGAGGCGCCGACATGGTCAACCAGGTATTATCCTATGCCCGCGGCGTGGAAGGCCGGCGAATGAATGTGCAGGTTCGCCATCTGTTGCGGGAGATCGAAAAAATCATCAATGATACCATGCTGAAAAATATTCAGGTGCGGACGGAAATAGTGGGAGAACCATGGACCATTATTGGTGATCCCACACAATTGCACCAGGTATTGCTGAATCTTTGCGTCAATGCCCGCGACGCCATGCCCAATGGGGGAGTTATTAATCTCACCGCGGAAAACCAGTTTTTGGACGATCACTATGTCGCGATGAACATTGATGCCAAACCCGGTCCACATGTAATCATACAGGTCCGTGATTCCGGCAATGGGATTCCTGCCGATATCATGGACAAAATTTTTGATCCCTTCTTTACGACCAAGGAACTGGGCAAGGGAACCGGTCTCGGGCTGTCTACATCCCTGGCAATCATCAAGGGGCATGGCGGATTCATGAGGGTTAATAGCGAATTGGGAAAAGGCACCACCTTCCGGATTTATATTCCCGCTCATACCCAGGTGACAACAGACCAGGAAGTGTCGGATTCCACGGCATTACCCCATGGCAAGGGTGAACTCATCCTGGTTGTCGACGACGAAACCGCAGTGCGCAACATCACTCAGAAGACCCTTGAAACCTACGGCTATCGCACCCTGCTCGCAGAAGACGGCGCCGCGGCAATCGCTATTTTCGCCAAACACAAGAATGAGATCGATGCGGTGATCACCGATATGATGATGCCGGTGATGGATGGGCCAAAGACCATCCAGGTACTGCAGAGAATGAACCCACAATTGCGAATTATCGGGGTCAGCGGCCTGAGCTCGAATCAATCAACCGCCCTTAAATTTGGGGTCAGACAATTTCTCCTCAAGCCTTATACTGCGGAGACGCTCTTGAAAACTTTAGACGAGGTATTGCGGAGCTGATGATCGGTGATATAAAATTG
>CAZTTH010000057.1:0-20536 GCA_964615975.1 uncultured Lentisphaerales bacterium
AAATATGGAGGCGTGGATCGGATTCGAACCGATGAATAAAGGTTTTGCAGACCTCTGCCTTACCACTTGGCTACCACGCCATCAGTAATGAAGAAGGATGAATGAGGAAAGTTAAGTAATATGTGAGAGTTTCGGGAAAATGCCATGTCTTAAATGGGCTTTTATTTCGCTTCCGGGTCATAAAGAACGTTTCAGGCAGGTGATACCCTGCTGGAAATAGCGCATGGGAGTAATCAGAGAGCATACCAAATGGGATTCTTCCTGGAAATCGTAAAAAAAACCGGGATGGAAGAGGGTATTGTATCGTTCAAGCAGATGAATAACCCATTCTTCGTCAGTGCGATCAACAGGCATGCGGATAATCGCGTTCCATCCCCCTTCGACATCCAGGACGTGCGCGGGCGTTCCGGCGAGGAACTGGTTGAGAAATCCAAGATTATCTTTGATCCTGGCGATCAGCGGGCTTTGAATTGCCTGACGTTGGGCAAGGAAGTGAGGACAGGCGACTTGCACTGGAAGTGACACGGATAAAAACATGTCATTGAGCAACTCGAGCTTGTCCATGGCTTCCTGGCGAAGTGATTGCGGGCCATTGACCACAATCCAGCCGATCTTCATTTGCGGCAGGCAGCATATTTTTGACAACCCGCTCAGAACAAAGATCAGAATTTCCGCATCCCCGGAAACCGAAGTCAAAGCTGAGGATTCGGATCGCAAGAGGTAGTAATCAAGAAATACCTCGTCGATGATCACGGGCAATTGTTTTTCACTGCAGAGCTTCTTGATGAGTTCCCATTCGTCTTGTTTCAGATAGGAACCGGTGGGATTATTGGGATTGACGATGATGAGGGCGCGGGTTTGGGGGGTAATGGCATTTGCCAAGGAATCGATGTCGATATGCCAGCCTTGGTGATAACTCCAGGAATAAGGCCTAACCTGCACCGATTCGAGTGCTGCCAAAAAATCAAAAAGCGGATAACATGGATGCGGGATCAAAACATGGTCGCCCGGATTCGCCAATAAACGGAATAAATGCGCGTAGGCTTCACTGGTGCTGGCGGTCAGAAGTATTTGCTCACAAGTTATCCGGGCGCCGCGTTCCCGATAATAATCAGCGATCGCCTGACGCGCCTCACCCAATCCTTGGGGATTGGGATTATAATCCATGACGGCAACGGAAGAGAGGTGATACAAGATCTCTCTCAGGGGATAATTGAGATCGATTTTCAGGGGATTGGATTGGGTTAAATCAATGATTTCATGGCCCAGATTTTTTTTCTTTTCCAATAATGTGGAGATCTGATTTTGTTCACTCTGCCAGGGTAGTCTCTGGGAGAAAATGCGTGTTGATTCATTCATCAGGAGCGATTCTTGTATGGGGTTATTATATTGTTGAATTATGCGCCAGCACGAATACTAAAATCATACTTCACGCAGTCATAAACTTCACATTTTGATGGGATGACATCATCCCGATACGATTATTGAATTTTCAGTTCATCCCAAATGGGATGATAGACATTAGCCCGCCAGCAGAATTCGCCTCGGCGAATGAGACGAGCTATCCCGAAAGGATAGCAGCGCAGCGTCCCATTGATTGGCTGGTCCGAGATGCAGGAATCCATAAGTCCCATTGGGACGACTGAAAAGTGCAGTTTATAACCGTGAAAAATATAACATTAGCATGTAGATGAGCAGAGTTGCTCATGCCACGATATATGTCGCCATTACCAATTCTAAAAGTTAAAAATGAATTTATTCACGCGGTTGAAAATTACCATCGCATCGTGATCTCGGCGCCGACCGGCACCGGAAAATCGACACAAATTCCACAAATGTTGTTGGATTCCTGTTCTCTTTCCGGAAACATACTGGTGTTGCAACCCCGCCGCCTGGCCGCACGTATGCTGGCATCACGGGTGGCGATGGAACGTCAATGCCCATTGGGAAGTGAAGTCGGTTATATGACCCGGTTCGACGCGCGCCACACCAATAACACCAGACTCTTTTTTATCACGGAAGGAATATTGCCGCGACTGATAATGAAAAACCCGGCGTTGACTGATTTTTCCGCTATTGTATTTGATGAGTTCCACGAACGTTCAATCCATTCGGACATGGGCATTGGAATGATACGAAATTTGCAGGATCAGTTGCGGCCAGATTTGATTGTAACGATCATGTCCGCGACGATAGACCGCAATGAGTTGGGGGCTTATTTGGGGGCGCATCATCTGGTGGAATGCCCGCAGCGCCAGTATCCAGTGACGATACGTTATGAGGCAAGCAGAACATCCACCCCGGTATGGGATGCGGCCGCGAATGGATTAACACAATTATTGAGCGGCAATCATGAAGGAGATGTTCTCATCTTTATGCCGGGAGTTTATGAAATTCGCAAGACAATTGAGCGCTGCAAGGCAGTAAAAACCGGTGAAAAAATTAGTTTTTTTCCACTCTATGGTGAGCTTTCCGCTGACCAACAGGATGAAGTCATGGCGCCGTGCCAGAATCGTAAAGTGATTGTTGCCACCAATATCGCTGAAACCTCCCTGACCATTCCCGGGGTGCGGCATGTGATCGATTCCGGCCTGGCGCGCGTCAATCGCTATGAACCTGGAAGAGGACTGAATGCCTTGCTGATCGAACCGATCAGCAAGGATTCGACACAACAACGAAGTGGCCGTGCGGGACGGATTGACGCAGGCATTTGTATTCGTCTGTGGACCGAAAAAGAGCAGGCGCGCCGTCCGGATTTCCATGATCCGGAAATTAAACGGATTGATTTGGCGGAACCGCTGTTGACTCTTCTGTATTTGGGGTTTAAGCAGCCGGAGCGCTCTTTTCCCTGGTTGACACCGCCATCTGCCATCACGGTGAATAAGGCTTGGGAGCTCCTTCACCAACTGGGCGCGATCCGACAAGATGATTCCGGATTGACTCCACTGGGAAAAGCGATGGCGGAATTGCCTGCTCATCCGCGCCTATCCCGGCTGTTGCTTGAAGCTCAGTCACGGCAATGTGTGATTCCGGCCGCGATGATTGCGGGCATAATTTCAGAACGTACAATCTTACTATCGGAGCCGGCTGCTCAAGACCGCTTTTTCACCCGCTTCGAGGATCGCGGCATTGGCAAACGAACCACTGCCAATGGCGATTATCCACGATCGGATTTGTTTGCCATCTTGAAGGCGTTGGATTATGCGCGCCAAATCGATTTTGATTATGCCCAGTGCAACTTGGTCGGGATGCATGCCGCGGGCGCGCGTCAAGTGTGGCGGACCGCTGATTATTATCGGAAAATGATGAACGGAGTTTCCCTTGACACGAATGAAATTTCTGCAACTGATGCGACCGACCTATTGCAATCATTGCTGGTCGGATTTCCTGATCATTTGATCAGACGACGGGATTTTAGTAGTCGAATATGTTTCCTCCGCGATGGCAAGCGTGGAGAGTTAACCCGAACCTGTGAAGATATAAAAACCAATCTTCTGCTCGCGCTCGAAATTCGCGAAATCGGGAATCATCAGGGCGCCGCAAAAATTAAATTTTCCCTGATCAGCGAAATGCAAGAAGAATGGCTGATCGATCTCTATCCGGATGCCTGGGAGTTTGAACATGTGATTACCTGGAATGATGTCAAAAAAGGATTGGAAAAACGATCGCTCGATCGTTGTCTGGGATTGATCATTAATGAAAAAATCACAGAAGATATTGACCCCGAAGTTGCCGGGCGTTTGCTTTCTCAAACGATTCGCGAAAAGAATATTGCTTTAACAGGATGGAATAAGGAAGTGAATCAATACATTACCCGGGTTCATTGGGTGGCGGAGCAGTTCCCGGAACGACATTTATTGTGCTATGACGAAGCGGTCATGAGCGCCCTGATGGAAGAATTATGTTATGGGGAGACACGACTGGCGGCCGTGCAACAGAAATCATGTCTGCACTTGGTGCAAAACCGTTTGTCATACGACGTTCAGCAATTTATCGCCGCCATGGCGCCTGAATTTATCAAGTTGCCGAGTGGGCGTTCACTGAAACTGAAATATCAAGAGGGGCAACTCCCTAAGGGTAATGCGAAAATTCAGGATTTATATGGGCTGGCAACAACCCCAACTGTCGCTGGAGGCCGGCAGAAAGTACTGCTCGAAATTCTCGGTCCAAATTTTCGCCCGGTTCAGATTACCGATGACCTGGCCGGCTTCTGGCAGATTCTTTATCCCCAAATTAAGAAAGACCTGATGCGACGTTATCCAAAGCATGAATGGCGGTGAATGAGACCTATTCTTGAAAGCAGTGATATCAGTGTGGTCGGTGTCACAGGTCATCTCGTGTCCTGTTATTTTATTTCAGCAGGACAAACATGCTATTCTCGGAAAGCGATCATCCTTCATTCTCTCCGGTCAGTATTGAATATCTGAAAAATACCCGTGATGACGATTAGCAAAGCTTAAGCGCAGTCAATCTCGGTTTGCTTCAATAGGGATACTTGCTCGCAACCAACCAACCCGAAGTTTTATAACAATTCAGCTAAGAACTGCGTATATTTTTTTCTCAATTATGTACCCATGTATAATTTTTATTAAAATTTTATTTCAAGCATTGATAACTCACTATTGCGATTAAATGATGTGTTCATGTATATTGAATATGTAAAAAATCGCAACTCTCCAGGATGCCTTCTCCTTCGAGAGTCTTATCGGGCTCAGGGTAAAACCCATAAGCGAACTCTCGCCAATCTCACTCATTGGCCCGCAGCTATCGTTGACGGCCTCAAAGCTCTCCTCAATGGCGGCAAAGTCATTGCTCCCAATCAGGAAGGATTTACCATCATCCGCACTCTGCCTCATGGTCATGTCGCCGCGGTCATGCATTGCCTCAAAAAACTCGGACTGCCCGCCTTGATTTCCCCCACGCCAAACCGAGAACGGGCAATTGTTATGGCAATGATTGTGGCGCGGATTCTCGATCCGGCTTCAAAACTGGCGACGGCACGCGGATGGGCCGATGAGACCGCTTGGAGCTCCCTGGCTGAGCAATTGGACTTGGGCACCGTCACTGTCGAAGAGTTATATACCGCCATGGATTGGCTGGAAAAACAGCAACAACGTATCGAAACCAAATTGGCACAACGACATTTGGGGGGAGGCCGCCTGGCTCTTTACGACTTGACCAGCACTTGGTATGAGGGACACTCTTGTCCATTGGCAGTCAATGGTCACAACCGGGATGGAAAATCCGATACGCTCCAGATCAATTTCGGATTGATTTGCGATGGCGAGGGGCGCCCGATCGCCGTCGAGGTGTTTCCCGGAAATACCAGCGATCCCAGCACGGTTGCAACGCAAATCGAGAAATTCAAACAGCGTTTTGCCATCGACCGCGTCATTCTTGCCGGGTATCGCGGGATGCTGACAGCGGCCAGGATCGAAGAGGAACTTGCCCCCGAACGTGCCTGGCTGTGCTGGATCACAGCGCTCAAAGCACCGACGATCAAGAAGCTGGCGGAGCAGAAATACATTCAGACCACCTTCTTCGATCATACTGACCTGGCGGAAATCACTTCTCCCGATTTTCCGGGAGAACGCCTCATTGTCTGCCGCAATCCCCTGCTCGCCGAAGAATGGCGGCGAAAACGCGAAGAGTTACTCCAGGCTACCGAGCGTGAACTCCAGAAAATCGTCGTCGCCACCCAAAGTAAACGAAGCCGGTTGCAAGGAAAGGATCAGATTGGAATGCGGGTGGGTAAGCACATCGATCATTATCATATGGGAAAACATTTCGAGTGTGAAATCACCGACACCACCTTTACCTATCATCGCCGCTCTCTTCAGATCCAGGAAGAAGCCGCCCTTGACGGCATCTATGTGATTCGTACCAACGTGCCCGCCGATGAGTTGAGCCCCGAAAAAACCGTCGGCGCTTATAAAAGCTTATCGCGTGCCGAACGCGCCTTCCGTTCCATGAAAACCGTCGACTTGCATGTCGGCCCGATTCCTCATCACTTGGAAAAACGGGTACGCGCTCACGTTTTCATTTGTATGATCGCCTATTATGTCGAATGGCACATGCGCCAAGAACTTGTCCCCCTCCTCTTAGACGACGATGACAAAGCAACTGCCGATGCAGCTCGGACTTCGATTGTGGCACCTGCCCAACGATCCGAAAAGGCGCTGGATAAAGCCGCCAGCCAACACCCCGATGACGGTTATGTCGTCCACAGTTTTCAGACCATGCTTAAGGACTTGGCCACCATCTGTCTCAATGTCATTCAACCTCAAATTCAAGGAGCTCCATCATTTACTAAAATAACTCAGCCCACCTCCCAACAACAACGCGCCCTGGATCTGCTGGGCGTAAAACTATGAAACCCATGGCAATGTAACCAGTAAGCGAATATTAATATTTTATAAATGCTTGTAATTTAAGTTGATATATATTTTTTATAAAAAAACTACAGATTAGAATACACGCAGTCGAACTTTTGAAAGCTGCCGTTTCGATCAGGCTGATAATCGTACACAAATAATCAAATTTATCTGCTCATCAATTGGTTGTCATTCAAGCGGGAGTAATCACGAAGCAAATAGTAATTAATTATCATGAAAATTTATCTTTATTGAGAGTCGCTATTTGATGGAAAAAAATGATATCATCATCATTGGGGGCGGGGCAGCAGGATTGATGGCCGGGATATGGGCTGGACGCAAACAAATGAACCGGAAAATCGTTATCCTTGACAGCGCCGCGAAGCTGGGGGCTAAAATCCTGGTGGCTGGCGGCGGACGGTGCAATGTCACGCACTCCCATGTGGATGCAACTGCCTTTGCGGGATCGACCCGACCGGCGATCGCCAAGGTACTGAATCGCTTCGCGGTAGAGCAAACCATCGCCTTCTTTCATGATCTGGGTGTGGCATTGAAAGAAGAGGATACCGGAAAGTTGTTTCCGGTATCCAATAAAGCTCACACGGTTCTTGATGCGTTAGTAAATGCCGCAGAGAAGGAAAAAGTTGAGATCAAACGAAAACATCGGGTTGAATGGGTGAAAAAAGAGGGGGAGTTATTTATTGTCGGTGGCCCCTGGGGAGAGATGACCGCCGCCAAGATTGTCCTGGCAACCGGCGGGAAAAGTCTGCCCAAAACCGGTTCTGATGGAAGGGGCTATGAATTCGCAATGGGGCTGGGACATACGCTCACCCCAACGATCTTTCCGTCATTGGTTCCATTGACATTGCCGCCGGGACATCCATTGACCTTATTAAGCGGTATTAGTGTTCCCGCGACATTGGAAATTCGTGCTGGAATTGGCAATAAAGAGGTGGTTCGTTTTACCAATTCAACCTTATGCACTCACTTTGGACTATCCGGCCCCAGTATTTTGGACATCAGCCGTTATTATCTTGATGAACATCATCGTGATGCCAATGTCCAGCTTGTCTGCAATTGGTTAACAGAAGAATTCGCCGAGAGTTTTGCCATATCACTGCAACAGTTACAACGAAAAACAATTGGCCGGTATTTGAGCTCTTTGATTCCTGATCGACTGGCACAAAGCTTATGCGCAATGGCCGGCGCCGCTCCCACCATCACCGGAGATCAATTATCACGTTCTCAGCGTTTGCTGCTGGTCGCAACGGTCACCCGACAGGTTCTTCCAATAACCGGTAATCGTGGATATAACTTTGCTGAAGTGACAGCCGGCGGGGTTCCATTGAATCAATTGTATCTTGATCGAATGGAATCGCGGCTATGTCCGGGTTTATATCTTTGTGGCGAGATCTGTGATGTCGATGGCCGGATCGGCGGATTCAATTTCCAATGGGCTTGGGCTAGTGGATTTGTTGTCGGCGTCGCGCTTTGATTTTACGTCGAGAAATGCTGGCGGATTTAAACGTCCGTTCGCCACCAGGTTAATTCTTCGCCGTGATTGAAACGGTGTCAATGGCATGGAGAAGGTTATCGATGGTCAACTCATGGGCGCCGAATATATATCCAGACCAGGAGGGAAGTATGCTGGTGAATGAATCGCTCCAGTTTTGCTCTTCACCATTGACGAATTTGACGGTCACATCCGTGTTAAAGTCCATCGGGGTTCCCCCGGTATTAACAAAAGAAAGTTGATACTGAATGATGTACTTGGGGTTGGCGCTGGGCTTGCCAACTTTGATCAACCGGTATTTTTGCCCAACCAGATCACGAGATTTAGAAGAAATTTTGATCCAATCCGTGAATTGCGTGACAGATTTCCCATCAAATGTCGCGGGAAAATTGTAATCATCCAACTCATTTGTTGATTTCACCTTGAAGCTTGGGATGGGGTCAACATTACGTCGAATAGCGGTTGCCGCGGTAAGCCACAGGTAATTTTGTTCGACCTGCTCCAGCATGGCCAGATTTCGTGCTTTTTCTTCCGCTTCCTGTTTTAATTTATCTGCTTTCTCTCTTTCACTTTGCTCATTTTCTTCTCGTGCCAGTCTGACCTTGGTTTTGGTATCGTTGATATAATCTTCGACTTGTTGATATAAGGGCTGTATGTCCTGTTCGAATTTGGCGAATTCACGCAAATTAGCCTGAGAATAGGTTTTAATGGTGGATTTTAAGATCCGAAAGCGATAAGTGGCAACTTTTTGGTCTTCCTTGCCGGAGACCATTCCATTGCCCCGACAGGTAGGACATTCGATGCTTTCATGATCCGGTGTAACACTGGTTTTGCTGCCATAGCACTCCTTGCACAGGACTTTATCCGCGGTTACAGATTGAGGTTCTGACTCGGCTGTGGGCTGGAGATACCAATTGCCGACTTCAGGTTTTACCACCCACAAACGCAGATTGGATTTGAGCTCAGCCCAAAAATTTTCCCCTAATTCCTTATTCAAGATGAATACCGGGGTTAAAGATTTGTTTCGTTCATCCCCGGAAACTTTGTCTTCGCTCCTGGCGATCTTCGCGTATATTGGTTTTTTATCGAAGAACAAGACCATTGATAAAGGATCGGAATGTTTATTCTGCAATTCAACGCGCACCAAATCATTGGTAGAAGCAGTGCTAATCTGGAAAGCCAGGGCGTTGTCACCCAATGCCTCCATCTCCCAAAAACGATCGGCCAACTGCACCGTGTTATCAAAGTATTTCTTGGTATAACCCGCCTGTTTATATTTGGCCTCCAATAAAATTTCCCGGCGCCGTCCTTTATCTTCCTCCATTTCCTTGTTCAATTGATTCAATTTCAACTGCAAAACGGCGGCTTGATCGGCATACATCAGACGTTGTTGATCGATAGCCTCGATGTCAGAGAGAAGGATGTTACGCCCGTCGACATCGGCATATTGGCCGTTTAATCCTTTAAATTTTCCGGTAACCACTCGTTGTCGATCACCCTGGATCAATGAAATGGTTACCTCTTCCCCGATTTTGATGGGCTGGGAAAGCTTTTTGATATTTTCTTCTTTTATCGCAAACTCTTCCGATATGGTTTTGTTTACTTCCTGATCAGCTTCCTGCTTGAATTTTTCATAAGCAGCGACGGAATTATCCTTGGGAGAAGCATGGGAGAAAAAAGACATGGTAATGAAGCCAATCAAAACGGTCAGCATAAATTTTATGAATATTTTCATTGGAACTTTGTTTCTTTCAGGATAATCGTTCATTATGGTAAGTTTAAGCCCATGGCAGATAACACTCATACCAGTGGAGGAATCTGTCACAGCGCTAAAATTAGGCTTATCTATTTGAAATTGCAATACCGGAAAAATAACTAGGAGACTGCTACATGACTGCCATCAAGTCGTTAACTGATTTTCGCTTATTGGGTCACAGTGGATTGAGAATATCACCCCTATGTCTGGGAACTATGACATTCGGAACGGAATGGGGCTGGGGCGCCGATAAACTTGAAAGCCGCCGTATTCTGGAACGCTATATAGAGGCTGGCGGTAATTTCATTGACACCGCCAATTATTACACCAATAGCACCAGTGAAACGATGCTGGGAGATTTTCTCAAGGACTATCGGAATGAAGTTGTTATTGGCACGAAATATTCTCTGAATATGCGCAAGGGTGATCCCAATGCCGGTGGCAATCAGCGTAAAAACCTGCGCCAATCAGTCGAAGACAGTCTGCGACGCTTGCATACCGATCACATCGATCTGTATTGGATGCATATCTGGGATCGCCTCACCCCGATAGACGAAGTCATGCGCGCCCTCGATGATCTGGTGCGCGCCGGGAAAATTCTTTACCTGGGTATATCCGATACCCCGGCATGGAAAATCGCCCAGGCAAATATCTTGTCTGAATGTCGCGGCTGGTCCCGTTTTGTCGGACTCCAATGTGAGTACAGTCTGATTGAACGCACCGCGGAGCGAGATTTGATTCCCATGGCGGAGGAATTGGGTATAGGAATCATGCCTTGGGCGCCCTTGGGAGCGGCGTTGCTCACCGGCAAGTATACCCGCCGGGATCTGAAAAAAGCCCAATCCGATCCGGAAGGATTCAGCGCCGAACCAGGAAGCCGCCCGATTGTCAAGCGATTAACAGAACGGAATATCGCCATCGCCGAAACCGTCATCGCGATTGCCAAAGAAGGGGGCTACAAGCCCGCACAAGTAGCATTGCGATGGCTTGTGGATAAACCAGAAATCAACAGCGTAATTATCGGAGCGAGAAAGCTCAGCCAGCTCCAGGAAAATCTTGATTGTCTAAAAATAGAACTCAGTGCTGATCAGCGTCAGAAACTAGATCAAGTCAGCGAAATTCAATTGGGATTTCCCCATGACTTCATCAATCGTCCCACCATCGTTGAACTGGTCACTGGCGGAACCACCATTATTTCATAACCTTAGGCATCAGACACTAAAACAACGCTGAATTTACCTAATGGGAGAGGAATCAATGAGAATACTATTTATCGTGTCGGTTATGCAGTTGACAGCGAATCAAATCGCCATAGCGCTCCCGACTCTGACTCAATAAAGTAATCATTTCCGCCAATAAACCCGTGGTAATGAATTGTAAGCCCATGAGCGAGAGCATCACGGCTCCGATTAATAAGGGATGACGGTTAAGAATGCTGCCGTGGATGAGGCGCACAACAAGCAGGTAAGTGACGATTCCAGTGCCAATGATGAATTGCAGCGCTCCAATAAAACCAAAGAGATGGAGCGGTTTGCGAAAAAAACGCGTGATAAAGAGAATCGTTATCAAATCCAGAAAACCGGTGAAATACCGTTTGATGCCATATTTACTCCTGCCGAATTTCCGGGGTCGATGGTGGACCTGAACTTCGCCGACTCTAAATCCGCGCTCATGCGTAATTGCCGGGATAAAGCGGTATTGCTCGCCATAGAGTGACAAGCTTTTTGCCGCTGCCTGCCGATACACTTTGAAGCCGCAATTCATATCATGCAGGCGCAAACCGGTCATCACGCTGGTAAGGGTATTAATGACACGACTGGGAATCGTCTTCGACCAGGGATCGTGACGGGGATATTTCCACCCCACCACCACATCAAGTCCGGTATCGAGAGCCGCCAACAATTTGGGTATTTCCATGGGATCATCCTGAAGATCGGCATCCAGGGTAATGATAACGCGGCCTTGAGCTTCCTGAAATCCTGTCGTATAGACCGCGCTTTTGCCAAAATTGCGGAGTAACTGAATGCCTCGCACGCGGTCATCCTTTTCATGCAGTTGAGTAATCACGGAAAAGCTCTCATCAGCGCTGCCATCATCGATAAAAATGATTTCGCAAACGCTGCCCAACACGTCAATCACCTGAATAATTTCACGATAAAGCGGTTCCAGGCTTGCTGCCTCATTGTAGACGGGAATGAGAATGGACAGTTCAGGGGCAATTACCGGTTGTTCATTCACTATCTTGATTCCTATCGGAGATGATGAAATCAGCTTTCAAATCGTTATTTGGCACAGCTCTGAATCCAACAATTAGCAGGACCGTGCGGAATTGTATATCTCCATTCGCAAGGGTTACTGCCTGCATTCCCTGGTCTCCGGTAATAAGTCACTGACAATTTGGACCAGTGATAGAGGGCGAGATTCCGGGTTTTTCGCCAGACATTGATGGACAATCAAGTCATTCCAGCCAGAGGGAAGTTCGGGACGGAGGTCGGTGAGTGGGACAGGGGTTTCAGAATGATGTTTGCGCATCAATTGGAGAACATTATCAGCGGTAAATGGCGGTCGCCCGGCGACTAAATGATACAGTGTCGCACCATAGGAATAGATATCAGCGGCAGCGGTGACAACTTCGTTTTCAAATTGTTCCGGGGACATGTAAACAGGAGTCCCGATGGCATAACCGTGTTGCGTAAGTCGGGTTTCTCCCATTTTTATCGCGACTCCGAAGTCACCGACTTTGACAATACCATCATGGGTAAGATAAATATTGTTCAATTTAATATCGCGATGAATGATTCCCATCGCATGGATACAATCCAGGGCATGCGCCAATCCTTCCGCAATGCGATAAATTGTCGGCAAATCAATAATTAGTTTCTCATTGACAATGGTTTCCAAATCCTGACCCTCGATATATTCCATCACGCAAAAATGGCAGCCATCATCGGTGAGCCCATTGCTGTAAATGCGGCAGACATTATGGTGGTTGATCGATTTCATGATCTCGATTTCACGGTTGAAGCGGTGGATCACATCGGGAAATTCCATGACCTGTTTCAGTAGTCGTTTTAAAACATAGCGTTTCTGATCACGGCGATCGACAACGATATAAATCATGTTCGATGCGCTCCAGGAAATCATGTTGATTATATCGAAATGACCGATGCGATCCTGAGATTGCAAATCCTTGAATCGCATCCGGCTTTTGGTCAAATTACCCGATGATCTGGCCTTGTTATCTTCATCCAAGGATTTATCCCGTCGATGCATCGCGATATTGACTCGGCCCACCAATTCCTCGGATAAAAACGGTTTGGAGAGAAAATCATCGGCGCCGACTTCTATTCCTTGAGCGATGTATTCCGAGATATCATAGCCGGTAATCAGAATCACAGCAACTGAGCGGAAATACACCTGCTTGATCCGCTCACATATTTTGAAGCCACTCATATCCGGCAATACGACATCAAGAATAACCAGCGCGACATCTGTACGCTTGGGTGTTTCTCCCCCAGTGTCATGGGGAGACATTGACACTCCCAGATATGCCAATGTCTCCTTGCCAGAATGAACTTTATCAATATTGGTGTAATTATATTGATTTAATATGAGCTCCATTACCTGAGCATTGGCTTCATCATCTTCCACAATTAATATTCGATTATCAGAGCGTGAATTCATGATTCTTACTTTCGGGTTGGTATTGTAATTCTGCCTGCGAGTTCCATTGCCAGCCAGGAATCAAAATGAGAGGAGTTTATTTGCAGCCAATGTCCTGTGATCTTTTCAACTAGCACCATCATATCATCGCTTTCAAGTATCGTCAATATTGTTAATTATAACTTATTTCCATGAGTCGCCATTATCGGGTGTGGGCAGTTCCACCAGGGGAGATTTTTGACCATCCTCCTTGATCGCTGCTTTCTCTGTTCTCCCCGGATTCGTACGGAGTTGCCAATAATCATCGAGTTCAACCACGATATCACCGGCGGATTGATAACGCTCCGCGGGTTTTTTCCGCAACATTTTTACCAATAAATGGATCAGATTGTCGGGAAAATCGATGTCGATCTTGTGGGGATGTAAGGGGCGCTCTTTACGAATCGCGTTGCGCAACGCATCAATTGAATCGCCTTGAAATGGTCTCATCCCAAGAAAAAGCTCATATGCGACCACTCCCAGCGAAAAGATATCAGCAGTCGCTTCGATTTTCGATGAACTGAATGCTTCGGGCGCCATGTAGGCGGGGGTTCCCAGGACTTTCATGGTCTGGGTTAAATCCGAATTCGGCATCCGCGCGATTCCGAAATCAGTAATTTTGACATTGAGATTCTCATCGAGCATGATGTTTTCCGGTTTGATATCACGATGACAGATGCCATGGAGGTGAATTACCGTCAGTCCATGGGCTACTTCGCGAATGATGCGGACTTTTTCCGTGTACCCCAATTGGATCGGGTTATTGATGTAATATCGCAAGGAACGACCGCGCACCAAATCCATGACGATATACGGGGTGTGATCGTCTTCGGAGATGCCATAATCGACAATCCCCACGATTTTGGGATGACGCAAGCCTGCCGCGGCTTCGGCTTCACGGAGAAATCGCTCTAATAATTCGCGAACACTTTCCTCATTAAAACTCTCTGGTTTGGAGAGTATTTTTAATGCATAGTTTTTGGGCACACCATCAATCACCTTGTGGGCAAGGTAAACGATTCCCATGCTGCCACTTCCCAAGACTCCTTTGACTTCATATTGCGCGATATAACGGGCATTGGGATTGCATTTTTCCGGCGGGATGGCCTGCTCTTCCTTTTTGCGTAATTCGACCGTGCGATTAACGATGTTAACCACATTGGTAAATTCCAGGGGATAGGTAAGATAATCGTCCCCGCCGATCTCACTGCATTCGATAAAAGCGTCAAAGCGTTTTTTACTGGTTATGATGATTACCTGCAAAGGAGGGGATCTTTTCTTTAAGCGCTGAATAAATTCTATGCAACTTGATTGGTCCGATTTCTCAATAGATAAGAGCAATAATTGATAATTCTCCCGTTCCAAAAGGGATTCCGCCTCCAGCATGGAATTGACCTCGCCAAGATCGTATTTCACCAAAGTGAGAAACTTTTTTAATAAGGCGCGATTTTCCGGATCGTCATCAACGATTAATATTCGGGTGTCGGAATACAGATTGATTGAGCTTTTTGGCATGGCCGATGATATATATGTTTACAGCGAGAGATTGGCACCTGATCAGCATTAGAATTTGGGCAATTTAAGCGTGTGTCGCTCAAAATCCATTCATTATCTTATTTTGATCTACATTTAATTCGGTAAATATGGCAAACCACACGCCAAAAGCAGTGTCAAACTTTTACGCGGTCAGATAAAATACTGACAATACAGTTTATACCGTTAAAATTCTCTACCATTTTGGTATGAATTAAGCAAAAATTCAAGGAGTGAAATTCAATCCCCGGAGAATTTTCATGGCGATATGTTGAAATAACTCTTCCCGGTAACTCATTGTCATAATTCTAAATGAATAAATCGGGAAAAAGAGTAACGTTAACATCTCAGTAATAATTTTAATGTGCAAAAGGATCATCAGGGTGGTTATGTCTATGCGGTTTCTTAAGTTTTTTATCGTCGGGGTCATCCTGGCTCCAGTATTGGGAACATTGGCCGCCGATCATCCAGTGACCGCCAGCGTTATCGCTGAAGTTAAATCCATTCAACCGGGCAAACCCTTCACCGTTGCGGTTCGGCTGGAGATTGCCGAGAATTGGCATACCTATTGGCAAAATCCCGGTGGCGATGTCGGTTATCCGACTACGATCGAGTGGGCATTGCCGACAGGATTCATTGCCGGACCGATTCAATGGCCATATCCCGAGAAAATTGTCGATGATCTCATTGAAGGTGAACCGCCACTGGTCAGTTATGGCTATGAAAATGAGGTGCTCCTGTTAACGGACATTACCCCTCCTGGCACCATGGCATACAATTCACCGACTGTGACCGTGAAAGCCAATATCAAATGGTTAGTCTGCGAGACCATGTGTATTCCCGGCTCCGCTGAGATCGAGCTGACTCTGCCCATTGATCACACCAGCCCGGAGCTGGATGAACGTTGGACGACACTATTTGATAGCGCCAGGAACAATCTCCCTTTCATCTCTACCGCCTGGCAATCAACGGCAAATATTGAAAGAGATAAGATCCGATTATTGTTGACACCGCCGCCGGCGATTTCAGTGACACACATCAGCTTCATCCCCGCCACTAAAAATCAAATCGCTGATTCCATGGATCAACTCCTGGATAAACAAGGAGATAATTATGTATTAACACTTTCCCTGCCGTTAAATCTGACACCAGAGAACTCCCCCCCAGAGTTGCTTGCGGGACTGCTCATTGCCGAGCCGGATTGGGGGGGGCCGGATCACCGCCGCGCCTGGGAAATCACATTGCCATTGAATTCACACCATGATCCCAAAGACATCCCCGCGGAGCTCCAACCTGCGATCATTCCGGCCCAATCTCCACCTTCAATTCGTGCGTATCTCATCATGTGTCTTTTTGCATTTGCGGGCGGGCTGATACTCAACCTCATGCCCTGTGTATTGCCGATTTTATCCATCAAGGTACTTGGTTTGGTGAAAAAAGCTGGTGGCGCCAGAGCCACGCTCCTGCGCCATGGCGCCACATATACTGCCGGGGTGTTGCTTTCCTTTTGGATATTGGCAGGAATTCTTTTGGCATTAAAAGCAGGAGGAAAAGCAGTTGGGTGGGGATTTCAATTGCAATCGCCAGCCTTTCTGATCACGATCATTGCCTTGTTGTTTTTAATGGCATTAAGCTTATTCGGTGTTTTTGAGATTGGCACTTCATTGATTGGCATTGGCGCTGGTTACTCCAACCGCAATGAATACTGGGCTTCATTCAATACCGGCATCCTGGCAGTCATTGTCGCCTCACCCTGTACCGCGCCCTATATGGGAGCGGCAATCCCTTTTGCCCTGGCACAATCACCCGTGATCGCGCTGCTTATTTTTACCTTTCTTGGTTTGGGCTTGGCAATGCCCTATCTTGTGCTGGTGGCTTATCCGCCATTGTTAAGATATCTCCCCAAGCCCGGCGAGTGGATGGAGTCGTTCAAGCAATTCATGGGCTTTCTCCTGGCAATTACTGTGGTCTGGCTATTATGGGTGCTCGGCTCACTCATCGGCAATAACGGATTAGGTCGGATGTTATTGGCATTGGTTATTATCGGCATGAGTGGCTGGATTCTCGGACGGTGGGCAACTCCGGTCCGCAGCCGCATCTCCAGAATAATGGCACGAATCTTAGCCACATTGTTACTTGTCAGTTCAATGGCTTATGTCTATCGCTATACGCCACCTGAGATAAGGATGAAAGCGGGGAACAAAACCGCCACCCTTCACCCAACAATTTGGCAACCATATTCGCAGACGCGCGTTGCCGAACTCGTCGCTGCGGGAAAACCGGTTTTTATCGACTTCACTGCCGATTGGTGCCTGACCTGCAAGGTCAATGAAAGCATCGCCTTTCGCCCCAATGTCATGCACCGTTTTGAGGAATTGGGCGTAACCTTGTTCAAGGCGGATTTTACCCACAATAATCTTGAGATTGCCCTGGCGCTGGCACGTTATGGTCGTTCCGGTGTACCGCTTTATGTGCTCTATCCAGCCAAGACCTCTCAAGCTGATCCCATAATTTTACCTCAGATCCTCACGCCACAAATAATTTTGGACGCACTTGAAAATATTTGATCGACGCCGCAATATCACAAAATCGTATCGGTCGTATTCAATTAAACGCAATTGGTAAATCAATACGAAAATTTGGAGAAGGTGTACATGCCGGCAGATCATACCTCTTGACATCCGCTGAAAGGCAATGAGTGGATTGATTGCCAATTATTTTACTAATTTTTTAGTATTAAAACACTGCTGATTCACGAAATCGGGACTGGTTAACTGCTTATGAATGCGTCAACACAATCACATCGATTTGGCATTGTTTTCGTTATTTCCGGTCCGAGCGGCGCGGGCAAAAGTTCCGTCTGCAACATGTTGATGGAAACCGATCCCTATCTTCATTTTTCAATATCCTGCACCACCCGGTCACAACGCCCTGGAGAACATCATGGCAAGGATTATTATTTTATCAGCAGCGATGAGTTTCAAGAACGTATTGAGCGCCAGGAATTTATTGAACACGCAGAGGTTCATGGTCACCGCTATGGGACACTGCGATCCGAAGTCGACCGATTTATCGAAATTGGCCAAGATGTAATATTGGATATCGATGTCCAGGGAGCCATTAATCTTCGCAAGATCGAGCAATCGGCCAGCACCATGCGATCGGTGATCAACTACAGTTATATACTTCTGGCGCCACCTTCTTATCAAGAACTGGCGAAACGTCTGCATGAACGAAAAACCGATACTGCCGAAGTCATACAGCGGCGCTTGACTACTGCTCGCAATGAGCTTGCCCAATGGCGACGATATGACTACCTGATTATCAATCAAAATCTGACTGATACCATTGCCACTATTTCAGCCATTGTGACTGCGGAACGTGCCAAAACACGAATTCTCAAAGCCAGTGACCCCTGGGCATAGATATTCTCTGGTAATGGACTTCAGCGGGCAAGCATGTCTACCTACTTGTAAAGGAGTCAGAGTGACCATCTCCCCGATTGTGAAAGGCGCTTAACCAAGACCTGAATATTGTATCGTTTTATATAATATAAGGGTGGCGATATAACCAGATGGGAATCAATCATGGTATTCCAGCGCTAATTTTGGTATTCACATAAAACTTGTTATAATTGATTGCCATACCAAATTATAAATTGAAATTGTTACCTTTTCAGATTGGCGATGATATTGATCATGATTGACTTCAAATGGCGTGACATCCCACCGCAGGGATAATTATAATCAATTGCAATAATCAAATCTTTTATCATAAAGGACCATAGTTTGATGGAATCCATTATCAATCTCCTGATATGGTGCTCGCTGATCATCATGCTTGTGGGATTTGCCTTCAACCTCAAGGTCAATTCCTCAAATGGTTTAATCGCCGGGATCAGCGCTGGGATCGTATTTTTTATCAGTGTTGTCATTGGTTTTGGGTTATTGAATGCCCTGATTTATATCTCATTAGTGATGATGATTTTCGCGTTTTTATCCGGGCGGAAAAAGAAATCATTATGGCCCAAGCCCATAGCGTTTATAAGTGGCATAATTGGTATTGCCGCAGCCTTAACCTATACCGTCGGGAAACTTAAAAAACCCGCGCATGTCAGCACCCAGATTCCAGAGGAATACATCAATCAAGTGGCTCTATCGGGGGGGTATGGATTAGGGGTTTACCTGGAAAATAAAGTGCGATCCAATGTGCTGGTGCTAATTGATGAAAGTAGTGATGCGGCCGATGCTGATTTATTCATGAAAGGGTTATCCCAGGGGCTCAACGCACTGATTTATACCGTTGAGGTGAAAAAAATTGATGTTGCCGGCTTGCGATTAAAATCCGCCCCCAATGAAATTCCGTCTCCTCCATCATCAGATAACGATGAAGCACCACTGCCCAGTCCACTCGCGGTCTCCATAGTAGCCATCATCATCGAGAATCCTGATTGCAAACTGGTGGTTACAAACTTTTCATTGCCCATGGAGGCATTTGTATTTTTAAACCAAAAAATCAAACAATTAAATCGCTCGTCAGCCCCCATGTTCGCACTTGTTGAACCGGATTTGGCAGCCATCGACCCTTTGATCAAATCCAAGCTCCTGATGGCTGCCATTGTGGGAAATCCCTCAGTCGGCAGATTTGATGAAAACACCAAAATCCCCAAAGACTTAAAAGATATATTTGTTAATAACTTCCTCTTGATCAATCCGGATAATTGGGAACAAATAAAAAAAGATCATCCTGAATTATTCATATAATCACAAAACCCTGCATATCCCGTGGAGGAATTATGAAAGTTATAAAAAGTAAACGGAAACCAACACTTAGCCATTTTTCTCTCATCGAGCTCTTGGTTGTCATCAGCATTATCGCAGTCCTGACAGCGATGCTGATGCCCGGGGTCAGCAAAGCCCGTTCATCCGCCCGATTCAGTCGTTGGCAAGGATTCACCCATGATCTGAGATCTAATACAGATGTCATATTGTTATTTAATCTGGTGACTACCGGTGAAACCGTCATGGAAAATCAAGCTGTTGGCAATCCCATGTTGACCGCGCAACTGGTCGAGCAATATAAAGGTACAATTGCCGGCGCCACCTGGGTTACCAATGGCGGTCGTTGGTATGGCAAGACCACCCTATATTTTGATGGTACAAGTGATCGGGTTGTCTGCAGTAACTTCAAGGGCATATTAAGATCTCTTCCCCGAGCGATTACAACCTGGATCAAAACAACCTCAGTCGCAACGCAATATATTTGCTCCTGGGGACAAGCCTCCCCGGGCAATGCCTGGGCGCTGGCGGTGTCAAACACAGGAAGAATCATGCAGTCATGTGATGGGGGACGAATTGAAGGCAATCGAGTAATAAATGACGGCGAATGGCACCATGTGGCCTCAGTCTTCAACGATGATGGATCTGCCAATCTCCAAGATACATTGCTTTATGTTGATGGTCGACTTGATGCTCAATTCGGTGGCTCTCCAGCTCCAACCCATGCGGATAGCGTTGTTATTGACACACTTGACAATGTCAGTTTTCGGATCGGAGCCTACCTGGATAACAGTGGTGAATTTACCGGATATATTGATGAGTTTATCCTTTATACCACCGATTTGACTGCGGGTGAAATTCATGGGATTTTTGAAATGGG